>WYBX01000144.1 GCA_011525695.1 Verrucomicrobiia bacterium | reverse complement strand
TTCAACTCGGCTATCCAATCATTGAAGAACACCGCGCGTGGTTACCGTAGTTTCGCCAACTTCAGAGTCGCGATCCTGTTTCACCACGGGAAGCTCGATCTCACCCCACGCTGATCACCGAAGAGGCAGAAAACCTGACAGCGAACCCCCCGATAACATCCATGATGTCTAAACCTGCCCCAGGTAAGAACCTCCGTCGGCTTCTCATTGGAGCCTTCGTCCTTCCGCTGCTCACCGCGGCGGCATTCGCCCAAGCCTTCGGCACGATCACCGGTCGTGTCTATGACCAGCGCACCGGCGCATCACTCGAAGGTGCCATTGTCCGGGTCGTCGGAACCAACGCCGTCGATTACACGACCACAACCGGCAACTATTCGCTCTCCGCACCGGCGGGCGAGGCCAGGATAGAAGTCGAATACGTGGGCCTGGACACCGGCACGCAGACCGCTTCGGTCGTCGCAGGCGGCGTGACTCGGCTCGACGTCGGGCTGACCAGCACCGTCCTCCAACTCGACTCATTCGTCGTGCAGGAGTCGGTCCGCGGCCAGTCGCTCGCGATCAACATGCAGAAGGTCGCCTCCGGCATCGTGAACATCGTCTCCGAGGAAACCTTCGGCCAGATGACCGATGGCAACATCGGCGCGGCGATCCAGCGGCTGCCCGGATTGAGCGTGAACGAGAGCCAGGACGGTTCACCCGATGAGATCAACATCCGCGGCATCGAGGGCGATTACAATTCCGTCCAGATCGACGGCAACCGGGCGCCCTCATCGAGTGGAGGCAGCCGGGGATTCGATCCCCGACAGCTCGCCGCCGACGGCATTACGAACATCGAAATCATCAAGGCGCCCACGCCCGACCGGGACGGCGACGCGATCGGTGGAATCGTGAATGTCGTCAGCCGGACTGCCTTCCAGCGCGACGGCCGGGCCTTCCGGCTCAAGCTGGGCGGTGTCTACAGCGACCTGCCAAAAAAATGGGGGCACAACGCCAGCCTGCAGTACTCCGACATCTTCAGTATCGGCGGAGGAGAAAAGAACCTCGGCGTCAGCCTGACGCTGAGCAGCTACCGGACGAACCGGTACTCGATCAATGCCGACATCGACTGGGAGCACGTGGATCAGGAGCTGTATCCCGAGATGAACCTCGAGGCGCGGTATGGCGACTACCCGGTGTGGTTCCTGGAATCGTCGCATTTCGAGTACAACAACCGGATCACCGACACCTACGGCTTCAATGCCTCGATCGATTACAAGATCGACGAGCACAACTCGTTCTATTTCCGGCCGGTCTTCAGCCACTATGATCGTGAAGGAACCACGTTCGAGGTCGATCAGGACATCGATACTCGCTACCAGGCGGAACCGGGCGGACGCCGGACCTATGCGTTTCTCGACCACGATGCCGGCGGAGCCACGCCGGGCTCCAGCGGCAGCCGCGGCTCGCGCGGGTGGATCGGGACCGACGACGTGGCGAACAACAACATGTATTCGCTGAACTTCGGCGGCCGGCACGAGAAGCCGGAGTCGCTGTTGACGTACGATTTCTTCTACTCGTACAGCAAGCTGGAGGTCGAGGCCGACAACGAGTTCGACGTGTATTCGCAGCCCACGAACCCTTACTATCTGACGCATTACAAGATCCACCAGATCCACAAGGGTGACGTGGAGTTCATCGACGAGAGCGGAAACGATCCGTACAATGTGGCGCTGATCAACTACGCGAACGTCATCTTCGACACGTCGGTGAAGGAGGAGGACATCTACAGCGCCCGGCTCGACTGGGAGCGCAAGTTCGATCGTGACGCCGGCCAGTTCACCTTCAAGACGGGCGCCAAGTATCGCCGGAGCGAGCCGCGGTTCGACCGTGAGCGGCTCCGGAGGCGGACCGTGGGCGGCACGGCCTTCCCCTGGGAGCAGGTCATGGACCAGACCGACGAGTGGCAGTTCATGAAGAAGCGTTATTGGGATGTGTATCCGAACCGGGTTGTCCCGCTGCTGACCAGCAACCCGGAACTCTTCACCAACGACCTGGCCAATCAGCTCAACCTCGACATCGAGGGAGACAATCTCGCGGACTACGACGCGAGTGAGACGACCAGCGCGGCGTATGTAATGGGGACGTACCGTTTTGGCGCCCACACGATCCTTGGCGGCGTTCGCTATGAGGACAACGAGTGGAAGAGCACGCGCACCCGGGTCCCGTACGTCGCCGGCGTCGCGACGCCGACGGTGGAAAACCTCGGCAACACCTACGACTTCTGGCTGCCCGGCATCCATTTCCGGCACGAGCTGCGGAAGAACCTGATCATGCGGGAGAGCTTCAACCAGAGCTATGGAAAGCCGAAGCTCAGTGCGCTCACGCTCGGCCGGCTGGTTTCGACCAATGGCAACATCACCGACGGCAATCCCTACCTGAAACCCGTCACATCGGACAATTATGACTGGCAGATCGAGTACTACACCGCGAACAGCGGACTTTACTCGGTCGGTTTCTTCTACAAGGAGGTGAAGGACTTCTCCTTCCAGCAGGACAGCCGGTTCACGCAGGTCGACGCGAATGGCGAGCCAATCATCATTCCCGGTGCAACCAGCGGACTGAGGTACCGCCGGCAGGTCAATGGCGGGACAGCGAAGCAAAAAGGCGTCGAGCTGATCGCCCGGCAGCGGCTCGTGATGCTTCCCGGATTCTTCAAGAGCTTTACTGCCGCGACCAGCGCGACCTTCACGGACAGCAAGGCCACCTATCCCGGTCGCGACGACCGCAGCGATCTCACGCTGGCCGGTTTCTCGCCCTACCTGTTCACCGGCTCGCTCGAGTATGCGCGCGGCCGGCTCTTTGTCCGCGCCGACTACCGTTACCGTGACAGCTACGTCGAGGGTCTTGGAAATGACCGGGCAAGCGACGAGTACTACGCAGCCGAGGAGCGGGTTGATGCGGAGATGACCTTTGAAATCCGGAAGGGTCTGAGCATCTTTGCGAGCGGCACGAACCTCACGAACCGCTGGTTGGACTCCTATCAGGGTTACGCGCAGTTTATCGAGGATGCCAGCAACTCCGGCCGGAAGTACACGGTAGGCATGGAGTACAAGTTCTGATGAAGATGAATTCACGCCTTGAGGCGTGAATTCATTAATGGGTTTCAGCAGCCCCGGCGGATTTCCGCCGGGGCTTTTTTGTGCGACGGAATCCTGGCCAGCAGGGCAGATCTCCGACCTGACCCTGGAGTTTGGCCAATCTCAAGACGGTCGGGACGGAGGGCCAAAGGCCCGCTTCATTTCAGCCTGGGCCAAAGGCCCAGGATTCTGTCGCGAGAATCTCAGGGCTGAAAGCCCGATTCATTCCGCCCGGAAGTCTCGTACAGTTCAGTACGTCAGGTCTCGGATCTGACCCCGCGCAGTTTCAGGGAGTGGGGCGCGCGCCACGGCCAGTCCCGGCCGGCACGATGCCACCAGAACCGGACCCGGTACACGGCCCGGCGGGCCCGGGCAAACGGCGCCGTGGGCGAAGGCATCTCATCCGCGTCGATCCGGTAGAGCACGGGCTGGTTCCAGTCGCGATTGGCAGCGCCACCATTGCCAAAGACGAACCGATAGTGCTGCCGCGCGAACTGCAGTGTCCGGGGCGAGCACTTGCCATCCGGAAAGACGAAACTCTGCACCGGGAGCGAAAGCCGCTTCATCAGCGTGATCCTCGGCCGTTCGATTTCGGCTGCCAGGTCGACATCCGGGTGGTCGAGCCGCAGCCGGGAATTGCCGTGGGCCGCGATGGTGACGTGTCCGCTGGCAGTCATCTCCTCGAGTTCGGACCAGGTGCAGAATCCGCCGCGTTCCGGGCTGGCGAAGGCGGCCTCCTGATCAAGCGACAAACGCTCGTCGGGCGGGGCGTCCACGAAATCACGGATGTAGTGCGGAGCCACCGCCAGGAGCGCGCGCAGGTCGTGTTTTACGAGGAGGGGATAGACCAGCGCGTAAAAGTCATAAAACCCGTCGTCAAAATTGAGGCAGACATTCGTCACTCCGGGCGCGAGCGGCTCGCCTGGCATCCGGTTGGCGCAGCAGTAAGCGATATGGGCGAAATGGGCATTGAGCAGCCGCGTGGGATTTCCCTGACGCCCCGCCCGGGCTCGGTGGTATCTCAGTACCAGGAGATTCATTCCAATCGCCGGCTCACCAGCCCAGCGTATCCTGCCCGCGTAGTTTGTGTCTGTCCGGTCAGGTCGGAAAGTCGTGTAGGGCCCCGCCCGATAAGGATGGGGCGGCTGCACTGTCCTTGTCAGAGGGTTGCCAATCTGGCTGAACGCCTTGAACTTCGTGAAGAAATCGACCGCGTAACCTCATGACCATTTCCGCACGCATTCAGGCCGCCGCGAAGGCGGGTCATCTCCTGCCAGCCACTGCCGCCAACTTGGGAGCATTCCTCGCCGCGGGACTGCCCGGCTGGGCTGGGGAAAGCATCGAGGAACTCGTCGCACTGGAGGCATGGAATGAGTTGAACGACCGTTTTTACCGGTTTCTGGAGTTTGGAACGGGCGGGATGCGCGGCCGGACGATCGGGGTGGTTCAGACCAAGGCGGAAACCGGCACGGCCGGGGCGGGCGGATCTCCGAGGCACGCGGCCATTGGCAGCAACATGCTGAACGACTTCACGCTGGTTCGTGCGACGGTCGGGCTGTACCGCTACACCCGGAAATATCTGGAATCCCAGGGCGGCCGCGGGAAGCCCAAACTGGTGATCGCGCATGACGTGAGGCACTTTTCGCGCCATTTCTGCGAGCTGGCGGCATCGACCTGGACGCAGCTGGGCGGTCAGGCCTACATCTTCGACGGCCCCCGGCCGACGCCCCAGCTCAGCCATGCGGTCCGCTGGCTGAAGGCGGACGCGGGGGTCGTGATTACGGCCAGTCACAACCCGCCACATGACAACGGATTCAAGGCATACTTCGAGGATGGCGCGCAGGTGGTGCCTCCGCACGACCGGGGGATCGTTGCCGAAGTCAATGCCGTGCCGCTGGAAGAGCTTCGCGGATTCATGGACACGGACCTCGAGGAGGTGGCCACGCTCGGACCCGAAGCGGACGAGGCCTATCGGGCCGTCGCCGCAAAGGCGCTGCTCGATCCGACGGTGTTCGGACGGACGGATTTGAAGGTCGTCTTCACAAACCTTCATGCCACGGGCTCGGTGCATTCGCTGCCGCTGTTGCGGGCGGCTGGCTGTGACGTCCGGCCGGTCCCGGGCCAGCTCGAATTCGATCCCCGTTTTCCGACGGTCAAATCGCCCAATCCGGAGAACGCCGAGGCCTTGGCGCTGGCGATAGCCCAAGCTGAAAAGCAGGGTTGCGACCTGGTGCTGGCCACCGATCCCGACGCGGACCGGATGGGCTGCGCGGTCCGCGGACCCAACGGGCGGATGGAACTGCTGACCGGCAACCAGATCGGCGCCCTGCTGGCGGAATACCGGCTGGGCAAGTACAAGGAGCTTGGCTGGGTCCCCGCAGGGGGCTCCGACCGGGTCTGCATCGTGAAGACTTTCGTGACCACCCAACTGCAGGACGCGGTGGGCCGGGGGCACGGGGTCAAGGTCATCAATACGCTGACCGGATTCAAGTGGATCGCGGCCAAGATGCGCGGCTATGAGGAGCGGCTGCGCGCCGCACTCGGGCCTGGTTTCGATTACGACGCCACGCCGTTCGAGGAGCGGGCCCGGTTGCTCCAGCAGCACAGCGTCTTCTACGCCTTCGGATGCGAGGAAAGCTACGGGTATCTACCGAACGACTATGTCCGGGACAAGGATGGCAACTCGTCCTGCCTGATGTTTGCGGAGCTTTGTGCGGCGGTGAAAAGCCGCGGGATGACGGTGCCGGAGTACCTGGACGAGATCTACCTGCGTTACGGGTTCTACCTGGAGGGCGTGATCAACATCTATTACGAGGGGGCGAGCGGCAGCGCGAAGATCAAGCGGATCCTCGAGACGTATCGGGCGACGCCGCCCCAGGCGTTCGGTGATGTACGGGTGACGCGGTTTCAGGACTTCGGCCGAGAGACGATCCTGGATGCCGACGGTGAGCGGATTCCCTCGCAGGATCTGTACCTGGTCACCCTCGCGAACGGCTACACATTCGCGGCGCGAGGGAGCGGTACGGAACCAAAGATGAAATTCTACCTCTTCGCGCAGGAAAAGGTGGCGGGAGCGGCGGAATTGCCGGCGGTCAAGGCGCGGGTGCGGGCCACCCTGGAGAACCTGAGCCGGCATATCGAAGCCGATGCCAGGGCGCGGGCGGGGAACTGAACGCTCGTCCGGGCCACCGATCCGATAATGGCGGCAAAGCGTCACGTTTCCTGGAGGCCGGTGAGGGTGTTGGTGGCGGGCTGCATCCTCAGCGTGCTCGCCGCGGTGCTGGTGCATCGCTGGCAGCGCGCCGTTGCCGCCCAGGCGGTGAATCGGGAGGCGAGCGACCTCGAGGGTCGAATCCATGCCGGCATCCGCTCGCATATCGCGCTCCTGCGGGGCGTATCCGGGCTCTTCGCCATCAACGGCGGGGTGACCCGGGAGGAATTTCGCGACTACGTCGGGCAGTTGCGGCTCGAGCGCAACTACCCGGGGATCCAGGGCATTGGCTACTCGGCGCGGGTGCCGGCGGAGGAGGTCGACGCGTTTACAGCGGAACTGCGGAAGGAAGCCGGGATTGACTTCAAGATTTGGCCGCCAGACCCGCGGCCCGAATATCACACCATTGTATACCTCGAGCCGCAGGATCGGAGAAATCTGGCCGCGCTCGGGTATGACATGCACACCGAGCCGAACCGCCGGAGCGCAATGGATCGGGCGCGGGATACCGGACTTCCGGCCACGACCCGCAAGGTGGTGCTCGTGCAGGAAATCGACTCTGACCGGCAGGCTGGGTTTCTTCTCTACCTGCCGTTTTACGAGGGAACGAGCCTGCCGGCGACGGTCGAGGAGCGCCGGGAGCGGCTCATCGGCTTTGTCTATGCCCCGTTCCGGGCTGGCAATTTCATCAGCGCCGCGGCCGGCGATGCCCTGCTCAAACACATCGATCTGGCGGTCCATGACGGCGCGGATCGCAGTGAGGCATCATTGCTCTACCGCAGCCCGGCGGGGGATCCCCGGCCGGAGTGGGCCGCGGTCACGCAGGTCCGGACGCTGGACGTCGGGAACCAGACCTGGACGATGGTGTACACCGGATTCACCGCCGGGACGATGTCGCCGGTGGTGACGCTCCTCGTGGGTTTCCTGCTCAGCGGAGGCGCCGCCTTCCTGTCGGGTCGGGAGCATCGCGCGCTGCGCCGGGCGGAGCGCAGTGAACGGGAGACGAAGGAGCGCGAAAGTGAACTGTCATTGCTGGTCGAATCGGTGCCGGCGCTGGTGGCGTATGTGGATCGGGACGGCATTCTGCGACTGGCAAACCGGCGGTTCCGGGAATGGCTCTCACTGGATCCGGCCCGGCTTGCCGGCCGGCACGTGCGGGACATCATGGGCCCGGATTTGTACCCGAAGGTGGAGCCGTTGATGGAGCGGGCAATCCGGGGGGAGAGTGTCGCGTTCGATCGCTGGGTGAAAGTGGAGGGTGGGGCGCGCTACCTCGCCACCCATCTGGTGCCGCACCGGACGCCCGACGGCGAATTGAACGGTTGCTACGTGCTGACGTCCGACCTGACCTCGCACAAGCGGGCGGAGGAGCGGGCGGCTTTCATCGCCGATTGCGGCAAGCTGCTGATTTCGTCGTGGGACAATGAATCGAGCGGCCGCGGGGTCGTGCACCTGGCGGTGCCGAGGGTGGCCGACGTGGCGGTGCTCTTTCGAGTCCGAAACGGGGCGATGCACGCGGAGTCGGTGGCGCACGTGGATCAGGCGATGGAGGAGAAACTGGGGGCTTTTCTGGACGGCGTGCAACTGCCGCTGGACGGGAGCAACAACATCGCGGCGGCGGCACGAAGTGGGCTGATGGTGGTGGTGCCGGACTTCAGCCCGGCCCAGCTGGCACAGGCCACCGCGGACCCGCGGCAGCAGGCGATGCTGGCGGAACTCGATCTGGTTTCGGTCCTGCATGTGCCGGTGGTGGTGCGCACTCAGACCTGGGGCGTCTTCAGTTTCGGCACCTCCCGCCGCAGCGGGCGGCGGTTCAGCGATCAGGACCGCGGGCTGGCCGAGGAGCTGGCGACGCGGATGCGGCTGGCGATGGAGAACGCGCTGCTGTACGCCGAGGCCCAGCTCGAGGTGGAGGAGCGCCGCCGGGCGGAGCGAAGCATGCACGAGACGGAGGAGCGTTTCCGGCTGCTGGTGGCAGGGGCGCGCGATTATGCGATCATCCTGCTCGACGACGAGGGGCGGATCTCCTCGTGGAACGAGGGCGCGCAGCGAATCTTCGGGCTGACGGAGGCGGAGGCGATCAACACGCCGGTGGGGCGGTTCTACAGCCCGACCGAGCAGCAGGCGCGCGTCCCGGAGCGGGAACTGGAGGCGGCCCGGGCCGCCGGCTCGGCGCCGGACGAGCGCTGGTACGGGCGGAAGGACGGTACCCGCTTCTGGGCCAGCGGCCACACCGTCGTGCTGCGCAACGAGGAGGGGAGCATCCGGGGTTATGCCAAGATCGTGCGCGATCTCACGGAACGGAAGCTGACGGAGGAGGAACTCGAGGCCCGGGTGCAGGCGCGGACGGCCGACCTCAACGAGGCGGTGCAGGAACTCGAGTCCTTCTCGTATTCGGTGTCCCACGACCTGCGGGCGCCGTTGCGGAGCATCCGGGGATTCACGGAGCTGGCGCTCGAGGACGCGGGCTCCCGGCTCAACGAGGAGGAGCGCGGGCACCTTGCGCGGGTGCTGCGCGCAGTAGCCCGGCTGGACGAGTTGATCAGCGACCTGCTGGCCTATACGCGCGTGGCCAAGACCAAGGTGCAGCTGGTGCCGGTGGATCTGCATGCACTCGTCACCGACCTCGGCCGGGAACATCCGGAATTCCAGCCGCCGCGCGCCCAGGTCCAGGTGGAGGGCCGGCTGCTGCCGGTCGTGGGCAGTTCGGCCTACCTCACGCAGTGCCTGACCAACCTGCTCGGCAATGCGATCAAGTTCGTGGCCCCGGGACGGCTCCCGGAAGTGCGGTTGTGGACGGAGCGGCACGGGACGAACGTGCGGCTGTTCGTCCGCGACAACGGAATCGGGATTGCACCGGAAAACCTGCCGCGGGTCTTCGAAATGTTCGAGCGATTGCACGTGAGCGAGGGCTACGAGGGCACCGGTGTCGGGCTGGCCATCGTCCGGCGGGCGGTGCAGCGGATGAAGGGCCAGGTGGGCGTGGAGTCGGTCGTGGGCGAGGGCACCACTTTCTGGATCGAGCTGCCGGCGGCGTGATGCCCCGTTAAGTCCGGGCTCCCGGCTGAACGACGGTGCCTGAAAATCGTCGCCAACGTTCCTGCGAGCTGTTTTACCCGGCCGCACCATGCTTCTCCAGCCGCTCGACTGGTTCATTGTCGTCGCCTCGCTGTTGCTCTGTCTCGTGCCCGCGGTCGTGCTCGCGCGGCGGGGCGGGGGCAGCACCGCGGAGTACTTCACCTCCGGCCAGTCCGCGCCCTGGTGGCTGATCGGCGTCTCCATGGTCGCGACCACGTTCAGCACCGACACGCCCAACCTCGTCACCGACATCGTGCGCCGCAATGGCGTCGCCGGAAACTGGGTATGGTGGTCCTTCCTGCTGACGGGCATGACGACGGTGTTCATCTATTCGCGGCTCTGGCGCCGTTCGGGCGTCCTGACGGATCTGGAGTTCTACGAGATCCGGTATTCGGGCCGGCCCGCCAGCGCAGTCCGGGCTTTCCGGGCGGTCTACCTCGGGCTGATCTTCAACTGCGTGATCATGGGCGCCGTCAGCCTGGCGGCGGTGAAGATCGCCAATGTGCTGCTGGGCTGGTCGCCAATTCAGACGCTCCTGATTGCCGGCGCGATGTGCCTCGTCTTTTCGCTGCCCGCGGGGCTGTGGGGGGTGCTGGCCGTGGACATGATCCAGTTTGGCATCGCGATGGCCGGGTCATTCTGCGCCGCGTATTTCGCGCTCGAGCAGCCGGAGGTCGGCGGGCTGGCGGGGCTCGTCGAGAAGCTGGATCCGCAAGTGCTGCAGCTGATGCCCGACTTCGGGAACACGGAACTGCTGGTCACGCTGATGATCATCCCGCTGGCGGTGCAATGGTGGTCGGTCTGGTATCCCGGCGCGGAACCCGGCGGCGGCAGTTACATTGCCCAGCGGATGCTCGCGGCCCGCTCGGAGCGCGATGCGCTCGGCGGCACGCTGTTCTTCAACGTCGCCCACTTTGCGCTCCGCCCCTGGCCCTGGATGATCGTGGCCCTGTGCTCGATGGTGTTGTACCCGACTCTCGGTGACATCAAGACCGCGCTCCCCGGCGTCAACCCCGCGCTGATCAACCACGACATGGCCTACCCGGCGATGCTGCGTTTCCTGCCGGTGGGCTTTGCCGGGCTGATGATCGCCGGGCTCACGGCCGCGTACATCTCCACCATCATCACCCACCTGAACTGGGGCACGTCCTACCTCGTGCACGATCTCTACCGCCGTTTTCTGCGGCCCGGAAGGTCGGAACGCCATTACATCTGGACGGCCCGGGGCGTGACCGTGGGGCTCATGCTGGTCGCCGGCTGGGTCACCTTCCAGCTCGAATCGGCCAAGGTCGCGTTCGACCTGCTGCTTTCGATCGGTGCGGGCACCGGGCTCCTCTACCTGCTCCGCTGGTTCTGGTGGCGGGTGAATGCCTGGGCGGAGATCGCGGCCATGGTGGCGTCGTTCGTGCTGGCGGTCGCCCTGTACATTGCCCAACAGCGGGGGCTCGGCTGGCCGTCACATTATGCACTGATTTTCTCGATCGGGGTGACCACCGTGGTCTGGATTGCCGTGGCGTTCCTCACCCCCGCGACCGCGCCGGAAACCCTGCGGAAATTCTATGCGCTGGTGCGGCCCGCCGGCCCCGGCTGGCGTGCCATTCGCGCCGCTTCCGGCCTGCCTGCCTCCGCCGACAGCCTGCCGATGGGAATCCTGGCCGCGCTCCTTGGCGCACTGGCGGTCTGGTCGACGCTGTTTGCCACGGGCTGTTTTCTCTATGGCCAGGGCATGCGCGGCGTCATCCTGACCGTCGTGGCGGCAGTGACAGGCATTGGCTGCGTCAGGCTGCTGGTGCGGATGCTGTCCCGGAGCGATACGGGCGGACCCCTGGGATCGAACGGTCGTACGTGACCCGCATCCTCCGAAGCTTGCCCGGCCGGGCTGGAGTGGTCACATTGCACGATCAGTCCGATGGGCTGGCACCGGCGCACGTAGTGCCCCGGGCGACCCGTTGAGCGCGCTTTTCCAACATTTTTCTTATGCCGCACTCCATCACTGATCCCGTTGATCGCCGGACTTTCGTCAAAACGCTCTCGGCCGCCGGCCTGGGGCTCGCCGCCATGGGCGGCTCGTTTGCCGCCGCCGGATCGCCTCGCAAACGCTACGCGATCGTGGGCACCGGCTCACGCCGCGTCATGTATCAGGATGCGATCGAAAAGACCTATCCGGAGCATGCCGAGCTCGTCGGGCTTTGTGACACCAATCCGGGCCGGCTCGAACTGGCGCGCACGCGTTCGACCCAGAATGGCGCCAAGCCGCCCCCGGGCTATGCGGCGAGCGACTTCGAGCGGATGATCCGGGAGACGAAACCCGACTTCGTCATCGTCACCACCGTCGACGCGACCCACGACGACTACATCGTGCGGGCGCTTGAGCTGGGGTGTGATGCAATCTCGGAGAAGCCGATGACCACCGAGGCGGGCAAGTGCCAGCGGATCCTCGATGCGAAGAAACGGACCGGCCGGAACCTGCGGGTCACATTCAACTACCGCTATTCTCCGCCGCGCACCCAGGTGAAGGACATCCTGATGAGCGGCGAGGTCGGCGACATACTCTCGGTCGATTTCCACTGGCTGCTCAACACCCACCACGGCGCCGATTATTTCCGTCGCTGGCACAGCCAGAAGAAAAACTCCGGCGGGCTGATGGTGCACAAGGCGTCCCACCATTTTGACCTGGTCAACTGGTGGCTCAGCGCGATGCCCAAGCAAGTCCACGCTTCGGGCAAGCGGGAGTTCTACACGGAGAAGATGGCCCGGCGTTTCGGGCTGCAGGGGGCGCACGAGCGCTGCCACACCTGTCCGGAGAAGGACAAGTGCGGATTCTACTTCGATCTGGCGGCAGATCGGAATCTGAAGGCGCTCTATCTCGATCAGGAAAAGCACGACGGCTATTTCCGCGACCAGTGCGTCTGGCGGCCCGCGATCAACATCGAGGACACGATGAACGTGCTCGTGGACTACGACAGCGGCGCGAGCATGTCGTATTCGCTGAATGCCTTCAACGCCTGGGAGGGGTACCACGTGGCCTTCAACGGCACCCTCGGCCGGCTGGAGCACACGATGGTGGAACAGGTTTATGTGAGCGGCACCGACACAGTGCAGGGCGGGATCGCCGATGACGGCGTCAGCATCCGGGTGGTGCCGCTGCGCGGGCCGGCGCGGAACGTGAAGCCGTGGAGTGCCGCCGGCGCCCATGGCGGCGGCGACAAGGTGATGCTGGACGAAATCTTCCTGCCCTCGCCGCCCCAGGACAAGTATCTGCGGGCCGCCGATGAACGCGCCGGGGCCGCGTCCTGCCTCGTTGGCATTGCTGCCAACCGGTGCTTCGAAACCCACCAGGCGGTCGCGATCGACTCGCTCGTCACCGGTCTCGAACGGCCGATGTATCCGCCGATGCCCTCGCGGACGCGGCTGTTGCCGATGCCCGAAAAGAGCAACCCGGCGCATCTGTAAGCAGCGCCAACGGGCGGGCTTCTTCCAGCCTGGGGCGGCGGCCCCAGGCTGAAGATTTCAAAGACTGCGACGGGCTGAAGGCCCGCCCCAATGGGACGGGCTTTCAGCCCTCGGTTTTTGTTCGACTGGGTGCACGGGGCGGCGTTGCAGTCTCATTTGTATGCGACACCCAATTCTTCGCCCCCTTTCAACGCTCCTGCTGGCGTCCTTTCTGGTACTTGCCGGCGTCGTGGGTCGCGCCGCGCCCGCCACTCCGGCCCCGAAGCGGCCGAACATCTTCTTCATCATTCTCGATGACTGGGGCTGGCGGGATTCCGGGGCCTATGGCAGCACCTGGGTCAGGACGCCGAACATCGATCGCGTGGCCCGCGAGGGAGTCAGGTTTGCGAACGCGTTCACGTCGAATCCCAAGTGCAGCCCGTGCCGCGCGACGATCCTGACGGGGCGGAACTCCTGGCAGCTCGAGGAGGCGGTGTGTCACAACGGAATTTTTCCCAACAAGTTTGCGGTGTATCCCGATTTGCTGGAAGCGGCGGGCTATGCCATTGGGCTGACCGGAAAAGGCTGGGGACCGGGTGATTACCGGGCGGGAGGATGGACCCGCAACCCGGCCGGCCCCGAGTTCAACCAATATACGACGACGGAGCGCGTCGCCACCGGGATCAACACCCGGGACTATGCGCGCAACGTCGAGGAATTCCTGAAGCAGCGACCGGCGGACCGGCCATTCTGCTTCTGGCTGGGCTTCCACGAACCGCATCGAGCCTACGAACTCCGCTCCGGGCTCCGGCTGGGCAAGAAGCTCGACGAGGTCACGGTCCCGCCCTATCTGCCCGATCTGCAGGCGGTCCGGAGCGACCTGGCCGACTACGCCGTGGAGGTCGAGGCCACCGATGCCGTGATTGGCCGCGTGATCAAGCTGCTCGAGGCGACCGGCGAACTCGACAACACGCTCCTGATCGTGACCTCGGACCACGGGATGCCATTCCCCTTCGTCAAGGGGCAGATTCACGAGGACGGCTTCCGGCTGCCGCTGCTGATGCGCTGGCCCGCGACGATCAAGGCCGGTCGCGTGGTCGAGGACTTCGTCAATACGCGCGACTACGCGCCGACGTTCCTCGAACTCGCCGGGGTGCCGGTGCCGACCGCGATGAGCGGCCGGAGCCTGATGCCGCAGCTGCGTGCCGCCGAGTCGGGCTGGATCGATCGCAGCCGCGACACGATGCTGGTCGGCAAGGAACGTCACGACATTGGCCGGCCGCACGACTGGGGCTATCCGGTCCGCGCGATTCGGACACCGGATTTCCTTTATGTTTATAATTATCATCCGGAGCGCTGGCCGGCGGGGAATCCGGAGACCGACTTCGGCAATGTGGATGGCAGCCCCACCAAGGAGGTGATCAAGGCCATCGGCGGCTATTATTATGATCTTTCCTTCGGCAAGCGACCGGCGGAGTCACTGTTCTACCTGCCGGATGATCCCGCGGGCGTGCGCAATCTGGCGGGGGATCCGGCGTTCGCGCCGGTGATGGCGCAGCTCCGCGAGCGGATGTTTGCCCAGCTGCGGGACGAACGGGACCCGCGGGCGCTGGGCAACGGCGCGATCTTCGACACCTATCGCTATCTCGGCGGCCGCGCCAAGGGCTACGAGACCTGGCTCAAAAAGCAGGAGGAGAAGGCCAACGCGGCAGTGCCCACCCGGGAAAACTCACGGTCGAGCAATTAGCCTGGAAATTTCGTCAACGGCGGAGAACTGGCGGGAATCTTTCGGTCCCATTCGTGATGTGTACACACATCCTGGAGAACTCCATTCAATCATACAGCCGTAGGGGCGCAGACTTGCTGCGCCCTAAATAACGATCGAACGATTCTGAGGGCGCAGCAAGTCTGCGCCCCTACGTTGCCGATGATTTCTGAAATTGCGCATGGCCCGTGCGATCATACAAGGCCGCCAGGCTGTACAAATATTCGGAAGACCCGGTTTGGAGCGCCTGCAATTGCTCCGGCCGGTAGCGCCAGGTCCAGTTGCCCTGGCTCCGGCCCGGCGTGTTGAAGCGGCCTTCCGATCCGAGGCTCATCAGGTCCGGCAGGGAGACAACCGCGAGCCGGGCGACCGAGGCATAAGCTGCACGGATGAAGTCCCAACCGATTTCCTCCCCGCTGACCCGGAAGTAGCGGCGCACATGGTCGCGCGATTTCTCGTCGGCCTGGGCATACCAGCCGAGCGTCGTGTCATTGTCGTGCGTGCCAGGATAAATGACGCTGTTCGCCCGATGGTTGTGCGGCAGGTAGAGATTGTCGGCGCCGCCACCGAAGGCGAACTGCAGCACGGCCATCCCGGGCAGTCCCGTGGCAGCGCGCAGCGCGAGCACGGCCGGCGTGAGGTCGCCCAGATCCTCGGCAATCAACCTGGACTCCGGCATCGCCGCATGGACCGCGGCAAAGAAGTGCCGTCCCGGGCCGGGCTCCCATCGCCCCGTCCGGGCCGTGGTGGCCTCGGCCGGAATCGACCAATAGGAGTCGAAGGCGCGGAAGTGATCGATCCGCACCGCGTCATAGAGCTCGAAAGTGGCCCGCAGCCGGCCCAGCCACCACGCGTAACCATCGGCCTGATGCGCCGGCCAGTCGTAGAGCGGGTTGCCCCAGAGCTGCCCATCCGCCGAAAAGTAGTCGGGTGGCACCCCCGCGACGCGGGTGGGGCGGAGGGTCCGCCGGTCGAGTTGGAACAGCTGCGGGTTTGCCCAGACATCCGCACTGTCGAGAGCGGTGAAGATCGGCACGTCGCCAATGATGGCGATTTCACGCCGCGCGGCCGCGGCGCGCAGCTGCGCCCATTGTCCGAAGAAGAGGTATTGGATGAAGGCATAGCCTTCGGCGCGGACGGCGAGTTCGCGGCGGAGCGGGGAATTCATTGCCGCGGCAAGCGAGCGGACTTCGGCCGGCCAGTGCCACCACGGCCGCCCGTCGAAGTGATCCTTGAGCGCCGAGAACAGGCTGTAACCGTCGAGCCATTCGTGATGACGGGCCTGGAAGTCCCGGAACTCCCCATAGGGCAGCGGCCGATCCGGCGTGCGCCGCCAGGCCGCGTGAGCCTCGAAGAGCAGCGGCACTTTCCGCTCGTACAGGGCGCCGAAGTCGACGTGATCGGTGCGGAGCCCTTGCAGCGGCGCCAGCTGCGGCTCGGTCAGCAGGCCCGCCCGGACGAGCGCCGCGGGATCGATGAGGTAGGGATTGCCGGCGAACGACGAAAAGCACTGGTAGGGCGAATCGCCATAGCCGGTGGGTCCCAGGGGGCAAAGCTGCCAGTAGCGGAATCCGGCTGCCTGGAGGAAGTCGAGCAGGGTGACGGCCGCCGCGTCGAAGACACCGATGCCGTGGGGGCTCGGGAGGGAGGTCGGATGGACCAGCACACCCGCCGCCCGGTGATCCAGCCAGTTGAAGATCGGCGAAGCCGCCGGCATGGCGCCGTCGGCGGCGGGGAGTGGGATGGGTTGTGGCATGTTTCAGGCGGCCGCGCGGCCGCGCGGCAATCGCCGAAACCGTGGCAGGTTTTCCCCCCGGCGCAAAGGGCCATTGCTAGCAGCCCGTCGGACTTGCAGTCGAGCGCAGCAAGCGTTCATGCCATTTTTCCGGCAACTGGGTGGGCCTTGCTGACGGGCTGCTAGTTTCCGCGCGTGCGCGCGGGCTTAGGGAAGATGGTTCGGATGGTTTGAGTGGGCGGCAAGGTGCCCCCAGCATTTTCTACCCAATTGGCGCGAGTTCTCCGACCGATTGGAGGGTGTGCAATCGGCGCAGGTTGTAGGCTAGCCACACCAAGGACCACTCCATTGACACCTTATCGGCGCCATGCATCAGGAATTGCCGAAAGCCCATCGCCGATTTGACGATTCCAAACACCGGCTCTAGCAGCGTGTTGCTTCCCACTTTCCTCCCGACCGATACAGTCGGAAGCTAAGTCCGACACGCTGCTAGGCCGCGTGGGCCAGCGAACCCGTGGCGGCGTTGCTGCCGTGCAGCTTCTCCCGGTAGACCGAGGGCGATTCCCCGGCGATCCGGCGGAAGACCCGGTTGAACTGGGAGAGCGACTGGAAACCGGCCTCGTAGGCGGCCTCGCTCACGCGCTTGTGCGGATTCAGGAACAGCTGCTTGACCGTCTCGATCCTCACCCGGGAGACATAATCGGTGAAGGTGAGCCCGGTGGACTTCCGGAAGAGCTTGCAGAAGTAAAACTCGCTCGTGTTGACGGCCTTGGCCACCTGGACCAGGGAAAGTTCCTCGGTCAGATGATTGGCGATATAGGCCCGCGCCTTGGCGATCACCGGCACTTCGGACGTGGCCTCCTGCACGGCGAGCTGGTTGCTGCGGGCGGACAGGTGCTGCGCAAAAATCGCAATCAGCCGGACGATCGAGTCGTAATGCTTCTTCGTGAGCACGCGGGTCTTGAAGTAGGCCTCCTTGAGGGCGGCCTTGTCCAGAGTGACCTCGTCGCCGATGGCCTTGGTGATCCGGTTGAATCCCTTTTCGGTCGGCGGCTTGGCGAGCACCTGGCCGGTATGCAGATAGGCGACGACGGTCTCGCCCAGCCGAACCGGGACGGCGGACTCGCGCAGCCCGGCGATGCATTCGACCGTCTGCGGCTCGACGGTGGCGGTCTCCTCGAGCCGCTGCTGCAGGACGAGGCAGGCGGCACAGGTCTTGTTCCGCGAGGCCATCAGGGCGCAGAATGGATTGGTCTGCCTGGAATTCTGGAGGGCGGCCTGAAATGCACCGGCGGGCCGCATCTCGAGCGGCAGGCCCGTGGTGGCTTCGAACGCCGCCTGATATTCGCGGTAAAGTTCGGATTTTTGGAGATGGCTGACCATCTCGCGGGTCCGGTGGGACGTATCGCCTTTGTGGGGAAGGAAGGATGCGTTGAGTTCCATGACGCGCAAAGAATAGCAAGAAACGCGCAGCGGCGTAATTGGAGCCCCGGAGCGATCTCACTAAGGATTTTCCCTAGCAGCAGCCCGTCGCGGACGAAAGAGAACCGGATAACGATTGAGCAGAATGCGTGTCCGGAAAGCGACGGGCTGCTAAATGCCGCGCGGCACGCGGCCCATTCGGAACTGGCAAAAGTTGCGGGCGGCTGGCAGCGGCCAGCGCGGACCAATTTCACGCGCTGGCCGCGGCTACGGGCCGTAGCTGCCAGTCTCCGACGGGCGCCCGCCGGTCAGAGACCGGCGCCTGAAGTTTGGCTGCGACTAGTTACGTTAGCAGCGAATGAGCTTGCTCTAAGTCTAGTCATATGACTAGTACCGAGCATGGGCTATCCGACCAAGGTGCAGTGTATTGAGCGCAAAGACAGCGCT
>WYBX01000143.1 GCA_011525695.1 Verrucomicrobiia bacterium | reverse complement strand
CAGGCGTTGCTCGCATTGCCCGAAACAGGTGGCATCGCATTTGGAATCCGCATTGCCCTGCACCGGCTAGACGAAGTGGCACGGGAGCCGGCGGCGGCAACCGGGCTCCGTCGGGCGCTCGAGTCGATGCCTCCCAAAATGGCTGCCTACAAGCGAATTGACGCCGTTGCCAGGGCTGTTGCGGATATACTGTGAATTGGGGTTTATAGCTGCTGGCCAGTTGTCCGGGCCGTGGCATGCTGGGGCACGTCATGAAAATGCCCGCTTCGAAGTTCACCCTTGCGGTCAGCGCCCTGGCGTTGGCCTGTCTGTTCACGGTTCCCTCGGTTTACTCCGCAGAGAAGTCCAGCACGAGGTCGTCATCACAGAAATCGTCCACCGGGGTGGAGAAATCCACGAGCAAGTCGGCCAACAAGTCGGCCACTGCCGCCAGCAAAGCGGCGGAGAAGCAGATGCGGGAGGACGAGAACCTGGAGAAGTACGACAAGAACGGCAACGGCAAGCTCGACCCCGACGAACGGGCGGCGATGCGGGCCGATCAGGAAAAGTCGAAGTCCAAGAAGTCGCCCAAGTCGAAAAAGAAGAAGGAGCAGCCCTGAACCGCGCGCCTGACGCCGCCTCGAGCCCCGGCCGAACGCCGGGGCTTTTTCATGCGCGCTCCTTGCTCTCGACGAAGCCGCCGCTCCATTTGAGCTTCGTGCGCACGACGGAGAAGTGCGAATAGCAGGAACGCTGGGCCAGCGGCAGACGGACTTTTGCGATTGAGATTTCCACCGGGTGGGCGCTGACCTTCAGGTTGCGTTGCCCATCCATTGCGACCAGCAGCCGGGAGGAATCGGATCGATTGAAGACGCGCAGGCGAACGTTTTCCCGGAAGATCACCGCACGATTGCTCAAGGTATGCGGACAAATCGGCGTCATCGCGATTACTCCGGCGTTCGGATGCAGGATGGGGCCCCCGGCCGAGAGATTGTAGGCGGTCGAGCCGGTCGGGGTCGAAAAGATTAGGCCGTCACAGGTATAATCCGTCACGAGTTCCCCGTCCGCAAACACCTCGAGCCGGACCAGCCGCGAATTGACCTCATCCTTCAGCAGCACGTCGTTGAGGGCGAGATCGTGTGAGCCCGGCCCGGTCGAGCAGTCGAGCATCGTCCGGTAATCGATCTGGAAGGCGCCGCCGATCAGATCCGCGAAGTGGCCACGGGCCTCGTCCGCGGAGAAGGTGGTCAGAAAACCCAGGCTGCCGCGATTCACCCCGATGATGGGCACCTGAGCGCGGGCAGACTCCCGCGCGACGCCCAGCAGCGTGCCGTCGCCCCCGATCACGCAGCAGGCGTCCCAGTCTTCCAAGTATCCGGCGGGAAGCGGGAACCGCTTCGTCTGCTTCAGCTTCACCCCCGCGCTCCGGGCAATGGCCACCAGTTCGCGGGCGAGGGCCGGCGCGCCATTCTTTTGCTCATTGATGACGAAGGCGAGCTTCCGGATGGGCTTCATGGGACGGGCGGAGCGTGAACCAGGATTCGGGCAGGTTGAACCTAATTATGGCTGCAGGCCGGGCGCGGCGGTCGGCTTGCGGAGCCCGAGGAGGAACTCGCGATTGCCGTCCGCGCCGGTCAGCGGAGATTCCATCGTACCCACAAGTTCGGCCCGGGGCAATTCGCGGAGGGCGAAGTCGCAGACCCCCGCCAGCACGGCGGCGTGCACCGCTGGGTCGCGGATGACGCCGCGACCCCTATCGACTTCGGCCTTGCCGGCCTCAAATTGCGGCTTCACCAGCGCCACCAGCACGCCGCCGGCACGAAGGAGCGGCCAAATCGCGGGCAGCACGGTCTTCAGGGAAATGAAGGAGAGATCCATCACGATCGTATCGAATTCCCGGCGGGGCAGGCTCCCGGGCTGAAGGAAGCGGGCATTGACCTTCTCGAGATTCGTGACGCGTGAATCGGCGCGGAGCCGGGCATGAAGCTGGGCCCGGCCGACATCGATGCAGACCACGTCGGCGGCCCCTGCCTGCAGCGCGCAATCCGTGAATCCGCCGGTGGACGCCCCAACGTCGAGGACATGTGCGCCGCTCAGATTCAACGTGAAACGCTCGAGGGCCGCGGCAAGCTTCTCGCCTCCGCGGCTGACAAACCGCGGCGGCTGCTCGATCCGAATATCGGTGTCGGCGGGAAATTCCTTGCCGGGCTTGTCGAGCCGCTCGGTTCCGCGGAGCACCCGCCCGGCCATGATCAGCGCCTTCGCCTGCGCCCGTGATTCCGCGAAGCCCCGGGCCACCAACAGTTCGTCCAACCGGAGCTTCTTCATTGGCGGGTGGAGGGCCGGCCGGCGAGTTGGAAAAGGCGCCGCGAGGCATGGGCAGCCGATTTCTGGCGGGCCGGAGACCAGCAGGTCGTGCGCCCGGCGATGGTCGCATGCGCTAGCGGACGGCCGGTCTTGGGACATGTTCCGCCGGGTCGCCAGCGGTGCTTGAAGAGCCAGGTCCGTGGAATGCCGACATTGAGGTCCGGTGGAATCCGATCGCCGCGACCGGCAATGACGCGGAGGGCGGCGCGGCTGACCTGGCGGCATTCGCGCCAGAGTCTGCGCACCTCCGCCGGATTGAGCGAACCGGCGGGTCGGGCCGGATGAATCGCCGCGTGCCACAGAATCTCGTCTGCCATCCAGTTGCCGATGCCGGGGAAGCGCTCCTGCATGAGCAGGACCGCTTTGATCGGCGCGCGGCGCCGCCGCGCCAGGAACGCGGCGATGGCCGGGACGGTGAACGCGGGCGAAAGCACGGCCGGCGCAATCCCCGTCCACCACCCGGGCGGTTCGGAGCCAACGTGAAAACGGATTCGGCCGAACATCCGCGGGTCGTGGAAGACCAGTGCATGCGTGGCCTGCATGCGGCGGCCGGGCTTTCCGGTCACAATGACCAGATGATCGTGTTTGCCCGGGACGTATCCCGGGTTTTCGACTGTCAATTCACCGCTCATCCCGAGGTGAAGGCCGAGCCACACGTCACCGCTGAAACGAAACAGCATCTGTTTGGCGCGAGCTTCGGATGATTCGAGACGTGCGCCGAGCAGGGCGCGGCGAAATGCCGGCACGTCGAGTTCCCGCAGCAATTTCCCTCGATCCTGGGTCAGGACGCGAACGACCCGCTCCCCGGCGGCGGCGAGATGCCAGCGCTTCCGAAAGAACTCCACCTCGGCAAGCTCGGGCATGGAGGCAGGAAGTGCTCAGTCTCCTTCGGAGTCGAGCGTGGCCACGAATTCCGCCAGGCTGGGGAAGACCAGGATTCCAGGGATGGCGAGTGTCGCCCAGCCGGCGGCATCATTCTTGCCGCTGCAAAGCGCGGCGGAGCGAATTCCCGCATTCAGGCCGGTCTGCACATCGGCCTCGCGATCGCCTACCATCCAGCAGCGCGCACGGTCGAGCCGGTGTTTTTCCACGCTCTCGAGGATGAATTTCGGTGAGGGTTTCCGGTAAAGCGACGGTTCGTCCGGCTTTTCCGGGGCGATGCAGATGCCGGTGAAGACCGGCCGGGGCAGCCCCAGGAGTTCCTCCATTCGATCGTTGCAGCGGAGCACGTCGTCCATCGAATGCAGGCCCCGGCCGATGCCGGACTGGTTGGTGTGGAGGAAGAGCCTGTAGCCGAGCGATTGCGCGTGGCGCAGGGCCTCGGCGACGCCCGGAATGAGTTCCACGCCGGCGGGATCAGCGAGAAAGTGTTTGTCGAAAATCAGCGTGCCGTCGCGATCGAGAAACAGGGCTTTGGACATGAGGCGTCAGTCGGAATGGTTCCCCGGCAAGTGCCCGGCATCATCGTTTCTGTCGGAGGTAGCCGACGAGTTCCCGCGGGGTGACGGTGGCCGTGCCGAGCTTGGCCACGACCACACCGGCGGCGGCATTGGCGAAATGGGCGGCCGCCTCCAAGCCGGCACCAGCGGCGAGGGCGAGGACCAGGGCGGCCAGGGCGGTGTCGCCGGCGCCGGAGACGTCGAAGACCTCGCGCGCGGCCGTCGGTATCCGCTTGTCGATCCGGCCGTTCGTGCAGAGGAGCATGCCCTCCTCGCCGAGCGTGATCACGAGATGCTTCGGGGCGAACCGATCGTGGATCCGGGCGCAGACCTCTGCTGCCGGATACGGTGCATGGGCCGGCGGTTCGAGCCCGGCGAGCTGCAGCGATTCGCGCTTGTTGGGCGTGATGAGATCGAGCCCGTGGAAGCTCAGGTTCCGCTTCGGTTTGGGATCGAGCGCGATGAACTTGCCCGCAGCTCGCGCCATCCGCGTCACCCGCGCGATCAGGTCGTCGGTCAGGATGCCCTTGGCGTAATCGGAAAGGATGACGGCGTCGCATGCGGCGAGCGGCCGCTTGAGCAGCGATTCGATCCTGGAGCCGCCCAGGGCATAGGCATCCGGGGGCGCCTCGCGATCGAGCCGGCAGAGCTGCTGGTGCTGCACCAGCACGCGCGTCTTCACGATGGTCGCGCCCGTCCCCGGCGTGGGGAGCATGGCGATCCGCCTGGCCTGCAGGATCTCCGTGAGTTGCTCGCCCGCGGCATCGCGACCGATGAACCCGGCGACAGTACAGCGGGCCCCCAATGAGGCGATGTTGAGCGCGACATTTGCCGCTCCACCGGCCGTCCACGAGTCGCGGGCGATGTCGACGACCGGGACGGGCGCCTCGGGTGATATTCGGGTCGCGTCGCCCCAGATGTAATGATCGAGCATGACATCGCCGACCACGAGGATCCGCAAACGCGCGATCTTCCTGAACAGCTGCGGGAGGCCTTTCATCAGAATTCCCAGGCGTAGGGATGACGGGAGAGCATTCGGGGACGTGCATCCGTCACTTGCACGACATCCTCGATCCGGCAGCCGCCGAGTCCGGGATAATAAAGCCCGGGTTCCACCGTGACGACGGAGTCGCGCTTCAGGATGCAGTCGATGACGCCACCCATGCGTGGCGGTTCATGGACGGCAAGCCCGAGACCATGGCCGGTACCATGAAAAAAGCCGACCGAGCCCTTGGAGGTGTGTCGGGTCTCATAGCCGCGACTCGAGAAGAGCCCCACGACTGCCTCGTGCACGTCGCGGCCGTTGACGCCGGTTCGAATCATTTTCAAGGCGGCGCGTTGGCCGTCGCGGACCGCTGCCACCAGCGCGCGCTGCGAGTCCGAGGCGCGGCCACGGAGGTAGGTGCGTGTCATGTCGCCGTAGTATCCGGTCGCGGTGACGCGCGGGAAAATATCGATGATGATCAGCTCATGGGGGCGCAGCAGGCCGGAACCGCGCTCGTGCGGGTCGCAGGCCTGGTCGCCGCCGGCAACGATCGTGTGGTCGGAAACGGCGCCCGCCTCCAGGCAGGCGACCTCGATTGCAAACCTCAGGGCCTCACTGGTTAGCGGACGGCCCTGGTGCAGCAGCCGGCGGCCGCTGATCTTGCTGGCCCGCAGGATCCGTTCGGCGGCGGCGAAGCCCCGGGCGCTGCAGCGGTTGCCCTCGCGGATGGCAGCCGCTTCGGCGGCCGTCTTCAGTTCGCGAGCGGGAAAGAGGGCGCCGGTCGCGATTTCCAGCCGCACGCCATGCCGGCGCAACTGCTGGTACAGCCCCGCGGGGAAATCCTCGGGCACGGTGAAGCTGGACTGCCGGAATTCGCGGGCGAGCAACCGAATCACGTCGGCCGGGCCGGGCCGCCGGCCGGGCCAGCGTTCGCGGGCCTGCTTCAGGTAGCGCTCGAGCGGCAGCACCCGGTCGAACTTCGATGCTTTTCGAATCCGGCCAAACTCGAGCGCGCTGACCACCGCGTATTTCCTGCCCCTGGACTCGAAGGCCACAAACGCGTCGGGGACGGAAACGCCGCCGAAATAGAGCGCATCCGCGCTCCGGTCGGTGTCGGCATAAAGCAGCGGGGGAGGAGGTTTGCCGGGCACAAAAGAGAGGTGTTGAGCTGAAAGAGGGCCGCGATTACCCAACGAGCCGGTGAAAAATGCAAATCTGGTTTTGACCTGGTTTCAGCCGATCCAGCGCGTGGCTCGTCACCCGGTGATCCTGCTGGCGGCCTGGTTGCTCGGCGGGTGCAGCGGCGGGACCGACGCCGGCTCGGCGCCGCTGACCGTGAATCACTACTTTCCGATCCAGGTCGGCGGCAGGACTGTCCGGATGCAGGTGGCGGTGCGCGACGCGGAGATGCAGCGGGGACTGATGGAGAGGCGGGACCTCGGGCCCGACGATGGGATGCTGTTCGTGTACACCCGCCCGCAGCGGCTGCAGTTCTGGATGCGCAACACACCCACGCCGCTCGATATCGGGTTTTTCGATGCGAACGGGGTGTTGCAGGAGGTCCATCCGCTCCATCCATTCGATGAACGGCCCGTGGGCTCGCGCCATACCGAACTGCAGTTTGCTTTGGAAATGAACCAGGGCTGGTATCGCGCGAAGGGGGTCACCCGGGGGGCCAGGATTGACCTGAAGGCGGTGGCGGAGGCGCTGAAGGCGCGCGGATTCGAGCCATGGCGGTTTGGCCTGGTCGCGGCCGATTCGACGAAATAGTCTGAGCACGGTGGCTTGCTGCGGCCGACTGCAAGTCCGACGGGTTGCTAGCCCACAAAGCTCCACCAGCCGTCGTGCTTCGCCACCTCGATGAGTTCGATGACGACAATCGCGGCGAGAAACCAGAATACCTCTCCGAGCGTGCGCAGGAAAAGCCGGTCGGAAATCAAAATCTCGCCACTCGATCCGGGGGATAATCTGCGGGGCCAGAAACGGGGGACGGTGCTGCAATAAGCCGAGAAGTTGGATCCGAAGAGGGACAACAGCCGCGCTTCCTCGGCCCGTATCACCGCGGCATAGTAGGCGAGAAACAGTCCAGGGGCGATGGCGCAGAGCCAGGGATCCTGCAATGCGAGGGCGGCACCGCAGAGGCCTATAAAGGAGAAGAAATAGAGAGGATTGCGACAAAGGGCATACGGCCCGGTGGTGCACAGCTCCCGGTTCTTGCGGCCACCGATATGTGCATAGGCCCATAAGCGGCCGAGTGCGGCCAGGATTAGAAGGGCAAATCCGGCCTGCTCACCTGTCTCTGACCAAATGGAATTGAAACCGGCTGGCAAATGGAACAGTGCGACCACGAGAAAGGCGACTCCGGCAATTCGGGAGAGTGGCTTCCGAAGGGATTCGATGAGGGAAATCCGGCTGGATTCCTGAAGCGGATCAGAGCAGGCAGTGTTCATCAGCAAGCACGTATGACGTGAGCACCAGCCGCTGGGTTCAATCTCGTCCCGGCCGCGTCTGGGTGAGGAAAGAATCAGGTTGCTTCATCAGTCTGCCTCCAAGGCAACAGTGCGGCAGCCGTATGACAACTTCAGACTCTCGCTGCTGCGCAGGAAGTCGCGCATTGTAGCTGTGGACAATCATCATCTTCCCGTAATCGGCCGATCCGTTTAATGGGTTCGATCAAACCCACTCCATTGCCATGAACCCCGATTTGCCCCATTTCTCATTTGCACCTGGCCATGCACTGCGACCCGCATTTCCGGGCATCCTCGCTGCCGTGCTGACGCTGCTTTTCGGATTTGGGATGGGCATCGTCTTCGGTCTGAACGAGGACGCGATCAAGTCGCGGCTGGCGGCTTCCGCCGCGGCAGTTCGCGAATCGACCTACCAGGCCAACGAGGTGGCGATCAAGGCAGTGCTGGACAAATCCTGGAACTACATGCAGCGGGCGCATCTTCATGCCGGCGGGCTTGGGACCACGGCGCTGGTGCTGACGCTGCTGATCGTCGCGATGGGGGCTTCCGCAGCTTCAGTCCGCGCGATCAGCCTCGGGCTTGGGCTCGGGTCACTGGGTTATTCGCTGTATTGGATGCTCGCTGGTTTCCGGGCTCCGGGCTTGGGAGGTACGGGGGCGGCGAAGGAGTCATTGAGGTGGCTGGCCATGCCCTCCTCCGGGGCGATCGTGATCGCGACAGTGGCGGTCGCCGTGCTGGTCCTGACCCGGATGCTCAATCGCAAGCCATAGTCGCGTTCGGGGATCCCGATCTGTTCGACGAGGCACCTGCAATAAGGGCCTCGAATAGCCAGTTCTTGGCCTGACAATTAGACTCGTTAACTGCCGGGGCAAAATATAGCTCGTGGTCTGCCCCCCACTATGTCTATCCCACATGAGCCAGCTCACCCATCCACCGCTCGCGTCCAAGGATCCCAATCATCGTTGAGATTGTGTGCATGGGCATGCGTTATTGTCGCCTGCCTTTCCCCGATTACAGTACAGGCGCAGACCGCGACATGGGTAGGTGGATCCGGGGGTAATGTGTTCAATGTTGCGGCCAATTGGAACCCGGCGAGCGTGCCGAACGGTGGCTCAGCCGACCTTGTTTTCAATACAACCATCAACACCACTGTCGGATTCAATTCGCTGCCGGTCAGCGTCAACAGCCTGACCTTCACCAGTACCGCGACGAACCAGTTTGCACTGAACGGCAATGGTGGAATCCTCACGGTTGATGCCGGTGGGCTGACGACCGAGTCAGGCAGTGGCGGAGTTGTTTTCAATCCGGCCGTCAATGTCGCCTTGGGTGCGAACCAGGCATGGACGACGGCGATCGGTGCCAACGTCATCGTCAATAGCAGCATTTCCGGCTCCGGTTTGCTGACAAAGGCGGGCAGCGGTTATCTCGTGCTCAGCGGAAACAACACGTACAGCGGCGGCGCCACGATTTCAGCCGGAACGCTTTACCTTGGCCCCGCCAACAGCAGTTCCGGCACGATCACCGTGGGGAGTGGCGGAACCTTGGGATCCGTTTTTTTCGATCTCGAACTCAGCAACGCCATCACTTTGGCCAGCGGCGCTACCTTGGGCGGGTCGCTCAACAATAGCGAAAGTGGACTCGATTTTACTGGCACTGTCACCATGGCCGACCCCACCGCCTTGGTCAACGTGGCCGGCGGAGCTCAGGTCTTTTTTGGCGGAGCCCTGACCGCAGCGGGCAGCACCGCCCTCACGGTTGACAGCGACGGCACCGGGATGGCGATCCTCGGCGGCGAGCAAACCAATGTCACCAGCATGACCGCCGACAACGCGGCGATTATC
Organism: Verrucomicrobiia bacterium; assembly: GCA_011525695.1. Taxonomy (GTDB): domain Bacteria; phylum Verrucomicrobiota; class Verrucomicrobiia; order Opitutales; family Opitutaceae; genus ER46. The sequence goes on along the minus strand of WYBX01000143.1, from coordinate 31,639 downwards.
TTTGCGAATGCTGATTCCCTGCCCGACACGGCGATCGCGGCCGCAAACGGTGGCTACGTGAGCATCGCGACCATTGGCGGAGGTCCGACCCCGCCGACGGTTGCGGCCGTGATGGGGTTGATCACGGACCAGGCCGGGTTCAACGGCACGATCGGCTTTGATACCGATGAGGATTCCAACAGTCCCGCTGTATATTCGGAGAACATCGACCTGAGCGGGTTCACCGACGGGAATGTCCGGCTCGGCTCCGTCACCTCCGCCACCTTGACGGGTACAATCACTCCGGTGGCCCAGAGCTATGATTTCGGCGGTTTCGCAGCCCAGGACGGCCTGCTGGTGGTGAAGAGCGACTTGGTCGAACAGAACAGCACCACCACAGGAGTATCCGTGGTTTCGCCCAGCGCCTCCGGTGGCGCACCTCAGAACGGCATGGTCCTCGCCCTGCAGGGCACGAACACCTTTACCGGTGACATTGCGGTTTCGTATTCCTCGTTGTTGCTGGATTCGGCGGGATCGCTGCCAGCCGGGTCCGATATCAGCCTCGGCAACTATGCCTATGCGGGTTACACCGAAACAGCGGGTTTCGCGAATTTTGCGGCCTTTGCCTCCCGAGTGACGAGCGTCACCGCCACCTCCATCCTCGGCATCGATTCACATGATGTTCTCGATGCCTATGTTGACGGCGGCAGCGGAAGCTCCCAGCACACCATTACAGGCGGTGCAATTGACCTGAGCGGATTCAGCTCGGTTTATCTCGGCACGCTCACCGGGGTGACGATCAGCAATACGACCGTCATCACGACACCCACCGACGGCACGCTCCGGTTGGTCAACATGGGTGAAAGTGGCGGCTTCATCATCAATCGGGTGCTCAGTCACGCCAACGGGTTGGTGGCCGGCATGGCCGGATCCGAAGGCGCCGTCATCCTTGCGGCGGACAACAGCTACACCGGAGGCACCACGCTCCTGGGTGGTCAGCTCCTGGTCGGCGATACCACCACCACGGCGCTTGGAACAGCAGCAGGCGATCTGACGGTGGCGGCGAACAGCGGCTATGACATGTCGGTGCTCGGCACCGCCATGGGAAGCGCCAGCCTGGCCAATAACATTTCCGTCGCGGACTTCCTGCAGATTGGCACCGGAGGCACTGACGAAGACATTTACACTGTCGGCACGACGAGTCTCGCCCTGAGCGGTGTGATCAGCGGTGCGGGCCGCCTCCATATCACCGGACCGACGACTTTGAGCGGTGCCAACACCTATACCGGCGGCACCTATGTGCTGGCTGACACTACGGTCAGCCATAACACGGGACTGGGCACTTTTTTTGTCGATTTGGGTTACAATGCCGTCCTCACGTTCGATAGTGCGAACCCGAGCATCGGAAACCTGGCCAATGCCGGTGCCTTCATCAACGGGGCGGGGACGGGCAACATCAACCTGACTGCGAACGTAATCGACCTGACCATCAACCAGACGAGCAGTCTTGCGTTTTCAGGGCAATTCACCGGGACGGCGGCAAACCTAATCAAGATCGGTGCCGCCCAACTGACCCTGTTGGGCGCCAATTCCGGCCAGATCGCAAGTACCACCATCAATGCCGGCAGCCTTGCCATCGGGAATGCCGCTCTCACATCCGCCACGTTCGGTGGCGACGTGGCGATTTCGGTGACCGGGGCCAACACGGGATTGTTTTTCCGGCCTGGTGGGACCCAGACCATGGTCTATAGCGGCAACATCACCGGGGCCGGCAACGTGACCGTGAATGGCAATGCCGGAGCCACCACCAATATCACCGGCGGCAGCAGCAGCTTCACCGGCAACACCACGGTCAGCGCCGGCACGCTGCGTATCAGCGGCGACAACCTTTGGTCGAGCGCCTCCGCCACCACGGTCAACACCGGCACCACCCTCCGGCTCGACGGGGACCAGACGATCAAGAATCTGTCCGGAAATGGCACGGTGAACATCTTTACCGACAACAAGACCCTGACCGTAAACAGTGTCGCTGGCACGAGTTTCACCGGCGTAATCACGGGCAGCGGCGACCTGGCCAAGTCCGGCGCAGGGACCCTGACGCTTTCGAACACCAACACCTACACGGGCGACACCCTCGTTTCGGCCGGCACCCTGGTCATCAATAACGCGCTCACCAGTCCGCTGGTAACCGTTAATGACGGAGCGACGCTTCGGGGAACCGGTACCTTGCAAGATCTCGCGTTGGCCGGCACCTACGGACCCGGCAACAGCGCGGCGCTGGTATTCCTCGACAGCCTGACGATGACCAGCACCGGCATCCTTCAGATGGAGCTCGGCGGCACGGGGCGCGGCTCCGACTACGACGCGCTGAACATCGCCAACGTATTTTCTGTCGATGGCACGCTGTCGGTCAGTTTCATCAATTCGTATTTCCCGGGATCTGCCGTCACTTTCGATCTTTTCAATTTCGGCTCTCTGACGGGGACGTTCGCCTCGCTCGACTTGCCGTCGCTGACCGCGGGTTTGTCCTGGAACACGGACGCGCTCTATTCCGACGGTCAGCTTAGCATTACTGGGACCGCGATTCCCGAGCCCTCGACCTATGCTGCCATCATGGGCGTTCTGGCGCTGGTCGGAGTGGTGGCGGCTCGCCGGCGGCGGACCTAATTCCAGCGCGAGCGCTTTAGAGCGGGCCTATTTCCTCCAGCGGCACGGTGCGGGCTTCGGCGGCGGAGCGGCGGGCGGCCTCGAGGATGCGCATCACGATGAGATTGTTGGCGAGCGAGCTCGGATCCTCGACGGGATCGCGGCCGGCCCGAATCGTTGCGGTCAGCCACGCCAGCGGATCGCGCGGCGGGCGGGCGGATTCCCGCGATTCGGCAGGTTTACGACCCCGGCGGACCGTGTAGGCGCGATCGTTGATCGTGCTAACGGTCCCATGCTCGCCATAGAGGGTGACATCCTTGCGGTTGAACGGCCAGTGCCAGGAGCCGATGACGGTGACCTGAAGATCGGGGTAAATCAGATCGATGACGGCGTGATCGTCGCAATCCGGGTAATTGACCGGATCGAACTGCCAGGTATGGGCCGATACGCTAACGGGCGCGCGGTTGCCCAGCCACCACGTGGCAAGGTTGGCGCCGTAGCAGCCGAAATCAAAGAGGGCCCCGCCGCCGGCCAGCTCCGGATCGCGCAACCACTTCAGGAACTCGGGTCCGACGCGGATCTTCACGGGCCCCTCGTGGCCGGCATGCGCATAAATCTGGCGCAACGGCCCCAGCGGCCCGCCCGGTGTCAGCATCTCCTTCACGTCTTCGAAGGCCGGATACCAACTGGTCTCGTAGTTGGTGAGGACGAGTGAGCCATGCTGCTCCGCCAGTTTCGCCATCTCGGCGGCGTCGGCCCACGAGACGGCCAGTGGCTTCTCGACGATGACCGGCAGCTTCGCCGGGGCGGCCGCGCGCACGATTGCGAGATGGGCCCGGGTGTCCGAGAACGCCCACACCGCCTCGGCACCGCTGCGAGCGATCGCCTCATCGAGGCTCAGATGGCGCGGAACGCCGGCGAGCCGCGGGTTCTGACGATACTTTTCCCAGGTGGAATCGACGGGTTCCCAGACGCCGACGAGGGCGATCAAGCCGGGATCGGCTTGGCGCAGGAATCCGCTCGCATGGCCGTGGGCGAGCCCGGCAAGCAGGACTCGGAGGGGCGCTGTCGCAGCCTGGGATTCTCCCGCGTGCGCAGCAAACATGAGTCCGGCGGTAAGGAGAAACGGGGCAATCCGCAGCGGTGTCATTGCGAAAGAGCATGACCATCACGGCGGGGGGTTCAATCGGAACGATCGCCGCAACGAAGGGTTGGGTTGAGACGCAGAGGTCATGGAGGGGATGGAGCGCGGTTCACACTGGCCGTCCGTCGTGCCGCCAATCACTCCTTGGGAATCTCGTTGTCGGTCTTCAGCATCAGGACAGGGGTCTTGGTCTTCACCCAGAGCTCGGCTTCCTTGAAGAATTTCGCCGGCACGGCTTCGAGCGCCTCGCCGACAGTTTTCACCGGCATGAGCCGGCCCTTCTTGCTGATGTTGAAGTCATAGCTGCTCCGGAAAATGCGATCCTGCGTCGTCGCCACGCTTTCGTTTTCCGGAATCTGCAGCACCCAGCCAACGAAGTCGTGCTTGGGCAATTTGCCATCGGGATCGCTCACCAGGATGACGAACTGCTTCTTGAGCGGCGGCGGTTTCTCCTCGGCCGAGTCGGGCTGGACCGCGAGGTTCATTTCCTCGATCACGCGGCGCAGCACCGCGGGGGAAATTTCGTTCTTCTTCAGGATTTCGGCGACCTTGCTGACGTCAATTTTCGGCATGATGAGGAGAAGCGTCCACGGATTGCAGGGATGGGGCGGAATGAGAAGGAGAAAGGCGAAAATCGTCGCGAAGGCGGGATGCGGCGGCCCCGCCGCGTCTCGGAGCTTTCAACCGCGAATCATGCCAATGGCCGCGAATTCGGAGGATGAAAGGGATGGCCTGAGGTTGGGAAAAGAAATCTTCGGACCAATCCTGAGACCGATCAATGCCACCCGCCCCTCGATTGGTTTGCTGATGGGTTTGACGATTACTTTTCCAACCGCTCGTGGCTCGGGGCTCCGGCCCTTTGCGTTCCTTGGCGGCCATTCGCGGGTCGACCCCAACCCCAAACCTTTGAACAGCGGGCGGCCAAGTTTGGATCAAGCTGCGTGACGCCGCCGGCGGCGTGGTGCCTTCTCGACGCCGGTGACGTGGAATGGCATGGCGAGGGCAAAATCGTCCTCCGTCTCGCCTTCCCAGATGATCCGGCCGTTGGGCGATATGAGCAGGAATTGGCTTATCTGCGGAGCTGGAACCGGAGCCGATCGTTCGGCGACAGCGAGGAATTTGCGGCAGCGGCTTGGTACACGCGGGCGGCGTCGTCCTTCCGGTTCAGCCGCTCATAAATCGAACCGAGGAGCTGGTAGGGATCGGCCATGGGCGGCTGACGGAGGATCAACTGTTCCAGGACGCGGGCCGCCTCAGCGGTTTGCCCCCGGGCAGCGAGGAAGAAACCCAGGGTGTAGCCATAGCGTGGTTCATCCGGGCGCAGATCCGCCGCCCGGCGACACCAGGTAATCGACTCCTCGGGACTATCCGACGCGAGCATGACGCCGAGGTTATAGGCGGCCGCAGCCGACTGGGGATCGCTCTTGAAGCAGGTCCGAAACGCCTGTTCGGCTTCGCTGAGCCGGCCCATTTCGGCGAGCAGCATGCCGAGGTTCAGATTCACCGCCGCATGTTTCGGATCGAGCGCGAGCGCCTGGCGCAGGCTCGCTTCGGCGCGGTCGTTTTGGCCGAGCGCGGCATGAGCCAGGGCGCGGTTGGCCAGTGGCGGCAAGCTCTGCGGCTGCAGGCGGCTCGCGGCGGTGAATTCCGCGACGGCGCTTTCAAAATCGCCGCGACTCAGGTGGAAGTTTCCAAGATTGTAGCGGGAATTGGAATCGTCCTGCCGGACGTTGAGCGATGCGAGGTACTCGGCGGTCGCGGCCTGAACGCTGGCCCGCTCACGATCGCTCATGCTCTCGAGCGGGACTCCAGCAAGCGCGGGAGCCGCGTGGACGCGGACGAGCCGGTAGTCGTCCGACGTTGCCTGGATCAACGCGCGCACCAATTCAGGCCGGGGATCATCGCCGATCGCATCGACGGCCGCGGCGCGCACGAGCGGTGACTTGTCCTCGAGGCAGGCGACGATGGCGGGCCATTTGGCTGAATCGCCACAGCCGCGGAGGAGTTGCAGCAATGAGGAACTCCAGATCTCCTCGCGGTCGGTCCTTTTCAGATACGCCATGATCTCCGGCAGCTTCGACCAGTCGCCCTTCCGCGCCGCCGCGACCATGCCGCCGCGCTGCAGAATGGGCGCTTGATAATCGCGTGTCCGCCATTCCCACACGAGCTGGTCGGCCCATTCCGCGGATTTCTGGTCATGGCAGATGTTGCAGGCATTGGGGGACTTGAAGGCGAGGGTCGCGGCCGGCGCGGGCGGTCGCATCGAGTGATCGCTGCGCCTCATGCGGGCGAACTCCGTCATCGGCATGTGACAGGAGATGCACTTGCTGCCGGCGCTATCGGCCGGATGGTGCGAGTGTTCGGTCACCGTCTTCACGCGGGTTTCATGGCAGGGCATGCAGGCCGCGTTGGGTTCGCCGGTCCTGAATTTGTACCGGCCGCTGGAGGTGTGGCAGTGGACACAATCCAGCTGTCCCGACTGGGCGCAGGGGCTCAGGCCCCAGGTCGTCATCGTGAAATTTTCGCCGAGGTCGCGGCCGTCCGGGTAGAAGTCACGATCCTCCAGCGTCGCCATTCCGAAATGATCATGAAGCCGGTCGCCGGGCTTGAAGTCGCTCGTGAGGACCGTGAGCTTGGCATGGCAGCTCCCGCACATGTCGTTGGTCTGTTGCGGCGTGAGTGTCCGCGCGACAATGAGCTTCGGATCCGGCATCGGCTCTCCCGGCGGCAGCAGCCGGGCCTCACGGACGTGCTCCGCACCGGGCCCATGGCACGTTTCGCAATTGATGCCCGGCTCGCCCCACTTGGTCTGATACGAGTCCAGCTTGGCGTCGTAATTTTTCGCCAACTGACTCACGTGGCAGCTATAGCAGGACGTGTTGAAGGTGTAGGCGGGATCGGTCCAGAGAAGCGGGCTGTCCTCGGAGTCGCCGAAATGGCGCATGGCGCTCTGGGCGGTGTCGAACCACTCCTTGCGATTGACGTCGTAGGCGAGGGGGAGCACCTGCAACCGGCCGCGCTCGAGCGGGGTGAGGAAATAGAAGACGTTTTTCCCGCCGACAGCGTGGAGGATGGGATAGGATTTTTCGCCGTCGGGCCCCTGCTCATGGACCACCGCCTGCTCTGGCTCGACCCGAAAGCGGTAGGGACCCACGGCGAGGGGTTCCGGCTGCGGGGTGAGTTCGGCCTGCGCGAGTTCGCGGGTGAAGGGCTGCATCGCCCGGCCGTGATGCGAGGTCGACCAGAGCGTGTGGAATCTTTCGTGACAGTCACGGCAGCTGGCGGAGCCGCTGAAGCCCGTGGTGTCGGCCGCGTGGCCGCTGGCGGCGAGCGCGAGGACGAAGAGGCTGGAGCGGATCAGGAAGAGCATCGGATTCGAGGATGAGAACACGCGAACTTGGCGGCACCTTCATGAATTTTCCGCGCGGCTTCCGCGAGCGGCGACGGATTGGGCGGGCCCGCGGGGCATCGGTTACCACCGGGGCTTAATGCGCATAGTAGCGGCGATGTTCCGGGTTGCATGAACGCCTTGCGCTGGGCGGCATCGTCCGCAGCGTGGGGGATCATGAGCCCGTCCCCCAGGAACACTTTCACGCTCGAGCTGGGTGCCGCCGCGCCCGACTTTCAGCTGCCGGCCACGGATGGAAAGACGTATTCACTGGGCGATTTCAAAGACGCGCGGGCGCTCGTCATCTTCTTCACGTGCAACCACTGCCCGTATGTGATCGGTTCCGACGAAATCACGCGCCGCACGGCGGAGCGGTTTGCCCCGGGCGGCGTGCGGTTCGTGGGGATCAATTCGAACAGCGCGGGCACCTATCCCGAAGATTCGTTTACGCACATGGTGGCGCGGATGAAGCAGCACCAGTTCCCCTGGGTTTACCTGCATGATCGGAGCCAGGATGTCGCGCGCGCTTATGGGGCGCTGCGGACGCCGCATTTCTACCTTTTCGATGGGCAGCGCCGGCTGGTCTACACGGGTCGCGGCGTGGACAGCCCGCGGGATGCCTCGCGTGTCACCGTGAACAACCTGGCGGATGCAATCGAGGATCTCCTCGCCGGGCGGCCGCTGCGAACCGCCAAGACCAATCCGATCGGCTGCAACGTGAAGTGGGAGGGGAAGGATGCCCACTGGATGCCGGCGGAAGCCTGCGACCTGGTGTGAGCGGCCGATGAGCCCGCAGGCCGAAGAGTGGTTTGATGTTGTCAACGAGCGTGACGAAGTCGTGCGGCGGGCGACGCGGCGCGAGGTGCATGCGAAGGGATGGTGGCATCGGGCCGTCCATGTGCTGGTGTTCGATGCCGTGGGGCGGGTGTTGCTGCAAAAGCGCTCGATGCTGAAGGATCTTTCGCCGGGACTTTGGGACTCCTCGTGTTCGGGGCACCTCGATGCGGGTGAGAATTACGATGCCGCCGCCGTGCGGGAGCTGGCGGAGGAACTGGGAATCAGGGGTGGCGCAGCCCCGGTGCGATGGTTCCGAATGGAGCCGTGTGAGGCGACGGGTTGGGAATTCGTCTGGGTCTACCGGCTGCGATATGATGGTCCCATAACGGTCGAGCCACTCGAGATCCAATATGCGGAGTGGGTGGCCCCGGCGGAAATTTCGCGGCGGGTGGGCTGCCGGGCCGAGGAGTATTGCCCGTCCTTCAAGCTGCTTTGGGCAACGGTTGCTGCGGCAGCCCAGGAGCCGACACATGCGGAGCAGCGGCACGCAGCCCCGCTGCGAGAAACACGGTAAGGGCAAAGAAGCCAACGGACACGTACCCGAGGGTGGGCATACCGCCGAGGTGACCGCCGGGCCCCCGGGTAATGAAGAGGCCGGCGACGATATTCGCCCCGCCGCTTGCGGCCTGCTGCAGCGCGGCATTGACGCTCATGAAGCCGCCCCGATAACGCGCGTCCACCGCGTTCGTGATCATCGTCATGGCGGGGGCAAAGCGGCCGGACATGGTCATCATGAAGAGTGCCATCATGATTGAACTGGTGAGGACGGTAGAGGGCCCCATGCGCGTGATGAAGAGCACGACCAGGACGGCACCGGCAGACATGAGCGCGAGCAGTTTCAAACGATCCATGCGATCGCTCAGCCAGCCAACGACTGGCGTGCTGGCCGCCGTGGCGACCCCGCCTGCGGCGTAGGCAATCGGGAGTTCGATCGACTCATTGAGTCCCACGTTGGCGATGAAGGAAGGAGCGAGAAAGGGAATGATCAGCCCACCGGCCATGACCAGGGTGGCTCCGAGGGCGAAGGCGCGGAGGTGGATGCCATGCGAGAGGATGGCCCTCATCTGGGGCCAGGGCCTGTGGCCGTGCACCGCAGTGCGGATCGGTGGAAGTGCGATTCCGGCAAGCACCAGAATCACGGCCGCGCAAGCAGCGAGCAGGAAGAACGGAGCATGCCACCCGAACTTTCCCGCGAGGACCAGACCGGCCGGAACGCCCAGGACGGACGCGAGCGGAAAAGCTGTCATCACAAGGCCCATCGCGCGCCCGCGACGGCTCGGAGGAATGATGTCGCCGATCATCGCGCTGACCGTGGAGCCGGCCAGGCCGCCAAACGCGCCTGCGGCAAGCCTAGCCAGCAGGAGCGCGTGATGGGAAGGCGCAAGGGCACAAGCGAGAGTGGCGATCCCGAAGCCGGCATACAGGACGATCAGCGCCCGTTTGCGATCGAATCGATCGAGGATGAAACCGCCGATGAACCCGCTGGCGGCTGCCGCCAACCCATATGCCGCCACCAGGTAGGTGAACTGGATCGGCGTAATGCCAAAGACGCGCATGAGCTGCGAGCCCAGCGGCATCATGATCATGAAGTCCAGGATGTGGGTGAAATGCACGGCGCCGAGGGTCGCCAGCGTGATGAGTTCGCGGCGTCGCGGGAGGGAATGGTACTGTTCGGCTGCCGGCATGAGCCGCGGACGATTCGCTTGATAATCCCAAAGCGCAACTCAGTGAATCAACGCCGGAGCAGTTGGCTGGCGACCGGCCACTTCCTCCCGGAGCAGGGTCAGAAACTGTTCAACTCCGCGGGATTGATATCGTTGCAAATGCCTGATGACGGCCAGATCACGGGTCGGCGCACTACCGGTGAGTCGAAGATAGGTGAGGGCGTCGCTATCATCCGGGAGCCGCGCGAGCTCCGGGAGGATCGAAATTCCGAGTCCCATCGAGACGAAGAGCTTCAAGGTCGCCACCTGTGCGCAGCGATAGCCCATCCGCGGCGAAAAATGGTGGTCACCGAAGAAGCCGCCGATCTGGGCGGCCAGAGTGCTCGAATCGCCCAGCGTGACGAAATTTTCCCCAGCAAGGTCTTCAATGCTGATTTCGTCGCGACTGGCGAACGGGTGCTGTTTCGCCACCACGAGCAGCAGCGGTTCGGTGAGGAGGAGCTCGGTCGCGACCCTCGGTTCCGTCACGGGCAGCGGCACCACGGCCAGATCCAGATCGCCCTCGACCACCCCACGCACGAGGTTGCTGCGAAATCCCTCGCGTGCGTCGATCGTGAGATTGGGGAGCAGATCACGGCACTTCGCGATGAACGGCGTGAGCAGATAGGGCATCACGGTCTGGACGGCTCCAATTGTAATCCGGCGACCGAGGCCGGGGTGATCGCTGAGCTCCCGCGTGGCGTTTTCGACTTCAAAGAGGATCCGGCGTGCCCGCTCGAGGAACGTCGCGCCGGCCTCGGTAAGGACGGCCTTTCGCCCGAGTCGGTGAAACAACTTATGGCCAACCTCGCGTTCCAGTTTTATTATCTGCTGGCTTAGAGAAGGTTGAGTAACGTTTGATCTCTCGGAGGCGCGGGTGAAATTTTCGGTTTCCGCAACAGCCACGAAATAGCGCAGTTGGTAGATTTCCATAGGTTATTCCTATCGATATAATAGGAACTAGCAATTTCAACTATTGCATTGTTCCGGTTATGATTGCGGACGTCAGACCACAATGGTCCGGCACCAACTACATACCTATGAATAAGAACATCATCTCTGCGGTCCTCCTAAGCTTTTCTGCTGCCGCCGCGTTCTTGCTTTCTTTGGGTTCCCCCGGATCTACGGAAGCGATGTTTGGCTATGCCACGGTTCTCGTACTGCTGGCGTTGGCCACCGTCGAATACCGCATCAATTGGAAACGGATCTTCGCGCGGAACTAAGCGTCGAAGTCCATCCAAACTGTAACAGGGGCCCGGTCACTCGGGCCCCTTTTTATTGGTTATCGCCGTCGAGCACCCGGCCCAAGCCACCGAGGACGGAACCTTCGCCGCGTCCGCCACGCCCCGTTTGTGGGGCGGCGGCCACGATCCGGCCGGCCAGGCGGGATAGGGGCAGCGATTGCAGCCAGATTTTTCCAGGTCCGCGCAAGGTGGCGAAAAACAGGCCTTCACCGCCGAAGAGGGCGGTCTTGATGCCACTGACGAGCTGGATGTCGTAGTCGATCGTGGGCTGGAAGCCGACGATGCAGCCGGTGTCCACGCGCAACGTCTCGCCGGGCGCGAGGGTGCGCTCGAAGAGCGTGCCCCCGGCATGGACGAATGCCCAGCCGTCTCCGGTCAGCCGCTGCATGATGAAGCCTTCGCCGCCGAAGAGCCCGACGCCGATGCGTTTTTGGAAGGCGATCCCGATGCTTACGCCCTTGGCGGCGCAAAGAAACGAATCCTTCTGGGCAATGAGTTCGCCGCCAAGATCGCGGAGGTGAAGGGGAAGGATTTTTCCCGGGTAGGGCGCGCCGAATGCCACGCGACGCTTTCCCGCCGCCTGGTTCAGGAATACCGTCATGAAAAGCGACTCGCCGGTCAGCAGCCGCTTGCCCGCTCCGAGCAGTGCGCCCATGAAGCCGGAGCTCTGCGCCGAGCCATCGCCGAAAACGGTTTCCATCGCGATGCCATCGTCCATGAACATCATGCCGCCGGCTTCGGCCACGACCGCTTCGCCCGAATCCAGCTCCACCTCGACGAACTGCATGTCGTCGCCGTGGATCTTGTAATCGATCTCGTGCATCCGGGTGCCACCGACCAGGGGAGGAATGTTGTTCATGCCGGCGAGCGTGGGGAACTGGGACAGGCTTTCAATCCTGCTTGGAAGAGCGGGTGCGGTCAGGCTGCGAGCGGCATGGCTTCGACCCGGGCGGAGATGCTCGCGGGTGTGGTGCGGACAAAGTGGGGGCGCGTGCCGTAATCGGTGAAGGCAATCATCAGGACTAGGAAGCTGGCGGTCGCGATGAACACGGGCAGCGCCGCAACACCGGCGATGACTGCCGCGACGGACGAGACGACGCCGAGAGCGGCGATGCGGGAGAGGAGGGAGGTGGTCTTCATGGGAGTGGATTTCAGGTTGTTGCGGCAAGTACACGACCGGGGCCGCGAAAGTTGCAGCCATGTCATGATTTCCTGCCGCTGCGTCATTCGTAACACCCTGGGCGGCCGGCGGATCGCTCCGCCGCAGCGATTTCAGGACTTCAGGGTGACGAGCGTCGCCCCCCAGGATCCGCTGCGTTCATCGCCGAGCCGGAACGAGACGACCCGGGTTGAGCGTCGCAGGATTTCATGGACGGTCGTCCGCAGCGTTCCCGTGCCCTTGCCGTGAATAATCCGCACGTCGTGAAGCCCCCGTGCGATGCAGGCGTCGAGGTACGCGGGAATCAGATCGCCAATGTCTTCCGGCCGAAAGGTGTGCAAATCGAGCTCCGGCGTGATGGGCAATGGTACCGGTTCGTCTGCATTCACGGGCGGGTGCTGGTGAAAAGTCTAGTCGGGCGGCACGCCGGTGTCGGACGATTGGCCCGACCTCCGTTTGCCGTCCGGGTCCAATTCCGTGGCGGATTCGGTGGCGAGATCGTCTTCCGGTGCGGATGACGGCTCGGGCGCCGGCGCGGCGGGCGTTTCTTCCGGAACACCGCTGGGCGACGCACTGCCGGTTTGCTCGTCGAAAGTGGCGTCGGGACCCGCGCCGTAATCGCTGGTTGACCCCAGCGGTTCGGTGGCGGAGTCCTGATCGGCGGCAGCCTTGGCAGCCTCGCCAGAGGACAACGTGGCGACGGGTTGAATCGCCAGGGGCGGTGGCGGTGCGAACCGCTTCCGTTCATCCTCCTCGAGGGCGCGTTTGAACTCATCCTCCACGCCAGCCGCCGCCTTCTTGAATTCGCGCATCGTCTTGCCCAGCCCGCGCGCGAATTCGGGCAGCTTCTTGCCCCCGAAAAGGATCAGGACGAGCACGAAAACCAGCACCATTTCCGGGCCGCCAAGCCCGTCGATGAATGCCAGTGCTGCCGGTGTCTGAGCCATGATTGCAATGTGATCCATTTCCGGGAAAAAGGTAGCGCGAATTCGGTGGGCGGCGGGACGTCGCGGACGCCGTTCACTTTACGCTCACGCTGACGGCGAACTTCTGGGTTTCGCCCGGAGCCACCTGTTGCAGCCCGACCTTGTGTTCCGGCGCGTTGGGCGGTCCCATCCACGGCTCCACGCAATAGAAGGGCGATTCGTCCGCGAGCGTCCAGGTGACGACCACCGCGTCCGGGGGCGGGGTTTTCCCGGTGCCCAGCCGCACCGTGACATCGCCGGGCCGTCCTTTCTCTCCGAATACGATTTCATTGCTGCGCAGCCCGGCGTGCTGGGTGTCAATCAGCAGCGGATTGGCGAGGGGTTCCTCGAGGTTGAGTGCCGGGCCGGCGAGCAGGGCGCCGGTTGGATCCTGCCGCCAGCGCTTGGTGGCGGGGATGCGAATGAGATAGTCGCCGCGTTGCGTGCCCTCGTTCCAGGGCAGCGTGAAGTAAAAGTGGTGGCCGGCGCTCCAGGGGAGCGGCGTGGCGCCGAGGTTGGTCAGGGCGAACTCGCACTGGAGGCTGAACGCCTCGAAGCGGTAGTTGACGGTGAATTCGTAATCGAAGGGGTAGGCCGCGCGGGCCTCGGGACCGGGGACCATCTGGGCGATGAAGCCGCGGGCGTCGAGGTGGACGACCTTGAAATCGCTCTGCCGCGCGAGGCCATGCATTGGCATCGGCCGGCGCACGCCCGCCGAGTCGCGCCAAAAGAAGATTTCACCCCGATCGAAGCAGCGGCCGTTGAAGGGGAACAGGATGGGGTTGCCGCCGCGAACCTTCGCAATGTCCGAGAAATCGGCATTCTCGGGCCAGTAGAGGACATCGCGGACGGAGCCGTCGCCCAGGGTGATGTTCCAGTTCATCAGCCGAGCACCCTTTTCCGGCAGCGCGAGGAAGGTGGAGTTGCCGACCCGCCAGCGCCTGAGCACTTGACCTTGATATTCGACCTTTTCCATGGATGCCGCGAATCTCCACGATGTGGCCGCGACGCCAAGAGTATTTGTTGGCTCCACGCGACGGAAGGGGAGGGCGGGCGGGTGCAGCCGCGTGGCCTGTGCGGCAGATCCCCTGCGTGTTCAGGCACCCGCGGCCGCCGGCATGGTCAGGGCAATTCACGGCCGGCCGCGCTTGCGCTTCGATCCGGGGAACGCTAGCCATGAGGCTCCAATGACCAAGTGGCTGCTCCGACTGATCGGCTTGTGGCTCGGCTGCGCCTGGTGCGCGGCGGGGGAGACCGCGGGCGTCCCGGCGGCATCGGGCCCAGTGGCCGTTTACGTGATTCCGGTCCGCGACCAGATCGGGTCGGCCGCTCTTTACATCGTTCGGCGAGGCGTGAAAGAGGCAATCGAGACGAAGGCCACGGCGGTGATTTTGGACATGAAGACGCCGGGAGGGGCGCTGGACTCGACCTTCGAGATCATGGAGGCCTTGGCGAAGTTTCCCGGCGACACGCTCACCTACGTCAACAACGAGGCGATTTCCGCGGGGGCGTTCATCGCGGCGAGCACCGATGAGATCTGGTTCGCTCCGGACGGGATCATTGGCGCGGCCGCTCCCGTCTCGATGGGAGGCCAGGAGATCGACGCCACCATGCGGCAGAAGATCGTGAGCTATCTCAAGGCGCGCGTGCGGTCGAGCAGCGAGGGGAAGGGCTATCGTGGGCAGGTGATCTCGGCGATGATCGACGCGGACTTTGAGCTGAAAATCGACGAGACGATCCTGAAATCCAAGGGGGAACTCCTGTCCCTCACGGCGGCGGAGGCGGTGAAAACCTACGGTGATCCGCCGCAGCCGCTGCTGGCGGCGGGCTTGGCAAACGATATGGACGATTTGCTCGCAAAGCGCTTTGCCGGCGCGGCCACGAAGGTGACGACGCTGCAGATCACGTGGTCGGAAGGATTGGCGGTGTGGCTGAACAAGATTTCGCCGATCCTGATGGGGCTCGGGATGCTGGCCTTGTTCATCGAGTTCAAGACCCCCGGCTTCGGCGTGTTCGGCATCGCCGGCATCATCTGCCTCGGAGTGGTTTTTCTCAGCAGCTATATTGCCGGCCTGTCCGGTCATGAACCCGTCATGGTCTTCGCAGTGGGTGTGCTGCTGGTGCTGCTCGAATTGTTCTTTTTCCCGGGAGTGGTGGTGCTGGCGCTGTCCGGGGTGCTGCTGATGCTCGGCTCGCTGGTCTGGTCGATGGCGGATCTCTGGCCGAACGAACCGCTGTCAGTGGCCTGGTCGGGGGACGCGTTTGTGCGACCGTTGGGTTCTCTGGGCCTGGGAATCGCAATTGCGATTGCATTGGGTCTGGCGCTCGCCCGTTTCATTCCGCGCGGCTGGTTTTTCAGCCGGCTGGCCGTGGCGGAGGCGGTCAGCGGATCTGCCCAGATGTCAGGAGCGGCTCCCGAGGCCGGGGCCATGCTGCCAGGGCTGGTCGGTCGCACGGCGGTGGCGGCGACTGGGCTTTACCCGAGCGGCCAGATCGAAATCGACGGGCGCCGTTATGAAGCCCGGCTCGAGGTCGGTTCGGCGGCCGCCGGGACGAGGGTCATCGTCCGGCGCCGGACCGATTTTGGCCTGATTGTCGAACGCGACGAAGGGGGTGCGGCATGAGCCTTATCATCGGCTTGTTCGTGGCCGGCATTTTTCTGCTGGCGCTGGAGGTGATCGTGCCCGGCGGGATCATTGGCGTGGTCGGAGGGATCCTGATGCTGGTGGGGGTGGCCTTGGCCTTTGTGCGATTTGGCCTGGAGGGTGGCGCCATTGCTTCCGGTGCGGCGATCGTGGTCGGCGCCATCGTGCTTTATCTCGAGTTCGTATTGCTGCCCAGGAGCCGGCTCGCCAAGGCACTATCGATGACGGAGACGGTGACGGGACGCAGCCAGCCGCCGATTGCCGACCGGGCGGCGGTGCTGGGCCGCCAGGTTACGGCGACGACAACGCTCGCGCCGAGCGGATACGTGGAATTCGATGGAAGACGCTACGAAGCGTTTGCGCGCAGCGGGCTGGCCCAGCGCGGCGAACGGCTCGAAATCGTGGACGTCGATACTTTTCGCCTGATCGTCTCCAAACCTTCAACTAACGATAAGAAATGAGCCTCACCCTAATCCTTGGCGTCGTCGTTGGCATTTTTGTCCTGATTGTCGCGGCGATCGTGTTCAGCCTGATTGGCGCATGGGTCAAGGCGCTGTTCAATGGAGCGCCGGTGCCGATGTCGAAGCTGGTGGCGTTGAAGTTCGCCAGCATACCCTACGGGCTGGTGGTGGATGCACGCATCACCGCGGTGCGGGCGGGCATCGCCATCAATGCCGATCAGATTGCCTCGCACTACCAGGCCGGTGGCAACGTCGTCCCGACCGTCCAGGCGCTGATTGCGGCGCAAAAGGCCGGGATCGAGCTGGGCTGGGATCGCGCCTGTGCGATTGACCTGGCGACCAAGGGATCCGGCAAGAGCGTGGTTGAGGCGGTGCGGACGTCGGTCGATCCCAAGGTGATCGACTGTCCGAATCCCGAAGGCGGCCGGACCACCATCGATGGGGTGGCGAAGGATGGCATCCAGGTGAAGGTGAAGGCGCGGGTGACCGTCCGCACCAACCTGGATCGGTTTGTCGGCGGCGCCAAGGAGGAGACGATCATTGCCCGGGTGGGCGAGGGCATCGTGACCACGATTGGCTCGGCGGAAACCTACAAGATTGTGCTCGAATCGCCGGACAGCATCTCGAAGACCGTGTTGGCGCGCGGGCTCGATGTGGGGACGGCATTCGAAATCCTCTCGATTGACATTGCGGACGTGGACGTGGGCGAGAACGTCGGCGCGAAGCTGCAGGAAGCCCAGGCGGAGGCGAACAAGAACATGGCGCAGGCGCAGGCGGAAATCCGGCGGGCGGCGGCGGTGGCGCTCGAGCAGGAGATGAAGGCGCGGGTGCAGGAGATGCAGGCGAAGGTGGTCGAGGCGCAGGCCCAGGTGCCGCTCGCGATGGCGGAGGCGTTTCGCGCCGGCCGGCTCGGCGTGATGGATTACTACCGGATGGAGAACGTCCAGGCGGACACCTCGATGCGTTCCTCGATTGCGCACCCGGAAGGCGGCAAGAAGTAGCCGCCGCTGTGCGGGGGGAAGCGCTCGACACCCGTTGTAACCATGGAATGGATTCTCCAGAACATCCCGCTGCTGGCGTTCATCTTCGTCGTGATCTCGATCGTGCGTGCCGTCCTGCGGGCCCGGGAAATGCAGGAGGAGAGCAAGCGGGGCGGAAATGAGTCGGAGCAGCAGCGGCGGATTCGCGAGGTGCAGGAGGAGATTCGCCGGAAGATTGCGGAGCGGCGTGGCGACCACCCGGGCGAACGGCCCGGGCGCCTTGAGGCGCCGGAACCGGAGCGGCCGCCGGTATTTGAGTCCGGCTCCGAACCGCCGCCGGTGGATCCCTTCGGTGGCCGTGGCACGCTGCGGCGGCTGATGGAGCAATGGGAGCAGAAAATGGAAGCTCCGCCGCCCCTGCTCCCAACGGCGAACCGGCTGGAACTCGAGCGGCAGCAACAGCTCGAGGACGAGTTGCAGGCGGCGGAGGAACTGCGGCAGCAGACGCGGCGCCGGGTGGCGAACATTGCCGCGGCCCGGGAATCGGCCGCCCAGTCGGAAACCGTATTGCGGCGATCCGCACGCGATCGGCTCCTGGCGGATTTGAGCGAGCCGGAAAGCCTGCGACGGGCGTTGGTGCTTCGGGAAGTCCTGGGTCCGCCGGTTGGACTGCGTTAGCTAGCGGTGTGGTCCCTCGAGATCCACCGCGGCATTGCCCGTAAAGCCCGAGGGCCAGCGGCGGCCACGCACCTCGACCTCGAAATTTTCGCCGGCGCTGGCACTGATCCGCACGGGACCGGTCCAGGGCAGCACCTGGGTCTGGCCGCGTGCCAGGGTGCCGCGAAACAGTTCGGCTCCCTCCGTCTTGCCCTGGAGTTGGTTCACCCGGATGAACACCACGTCCTTGGCCACGAGCGTGAAGGTTTCGGCCGCATTCGTGGCATTGGTTCCGCCCGGCGCCGCGCCTCCGCTGCCGCCGATCAGCGATTTGAGGACGAAGGCCGCCACGATGACGATCAGGGCGATTCCGCCCCATTTCACATACTTGAAGATCAATGCCGGGTCGGGGCCCGTGGGCAGCGAGCTGCCGCTCCGGGGGTAGTGCGGTTGCGCGCGTTCCGGAGCGGCGGCGGCCCCATCTTCCGGCCCAGGGGTGCGTTCCGGTTCCTCGCTGGCGCTCGCGACCGAGATATCCATCCGGCCATACACTTCACGGCTGGGCTGCCGGGGACGCGGCTCGCCGCGTCCCAGGGCGGAATAGTCATTCAGGATCCGGTCCGCGGGCACCTTGAGGAAATTCGCGTAATTGCGCAGGAAGCCGCGGGTGTAGATTTCGGTGAGCCCGATGTCGAAATGGTTGCTCTCGAATTTCTGCAGGTAATCACCGCGAATCTTCGTCGCTTCCGCGGCCTCCCGGATGGAGATGCCCTTCTTCTTGCGTGCCTCCTCGAGCCGTTCGCCGATGGTCTGCATGGGATGGAGTTAGAAGCTGGTACGGGTGAAGTCACCACGAAATGCGCGATCGGCCCGAGATCGGTTACGCCCGGGCCAGGTCACGGCAGAGCGGAGTCGGTGGCCTTCAGAGCGAATCGAGGTCGACCAGGATTTCGCGCGGGCTGGAACCATTCTCGGGGCCGACGATGCCCTTTTCCTCCATGATCTCCATGATCCGCGCCGCCCGATTGTATCCGATGCGGAGGCGGCGCTGGAGCATCGAGGTGCTCGCCCGCTTGGTGGATTTCAGGACGTCCAAAGCCTGTTGATACAGTTCCTCGTCATCGCCGAGATCGTCGCCCTCTTCGCCATTCGCCGCGTCGTCATCGTCCTCCCGCGCGGCACGGTCGATTTGCTGCTGCACGGACTGGGCATATTGCGGCGGCCCGTTGACCTGGAGGAAATCCACCAGCCGCTGGACCTCGTCGTCCGAGATATAGGCCCCCTGGGCGCGCACGAGTCGGGATGTGCCGGGGGGGGAGAAAAGCATGTCGCCCCGGCCGATGAGGGTGTCGGCACCCTTCGTATCCAGGATGGTGCGGGAATCGACCTGCGAGGCGACCTGGAACGCGATCCGGGAGGGCAGGTTGGCCTTGATCACGCCGGTGATGACGTTCACGGACGGGCGCTGGGTCGCGATGATCAGGTGGATGCCGGCGGCGCGGGCGAGCTGGGCGAGCCGGGCGATGCTGGTCTCGATTTCAGCGGGAGCGACCATCATCAGATCGGCCAGTTCATCGATGATCGCGACGATGTACGGGAGATGATCGGGGATCGGCGTGTCGTCCAGTTCCAGCGGGTCGACGCCGGCCAGCGAAGCCTGGACCTCCGTGGCGGGCGTGACCTCGGACTTGGCCCCCTTGCGGCGTGCATTGAAGCCCGTGATGTTCCGGGCGCCGACCTTGGCGAAGAACTGGTAGCGCTGCTCCATTTCGCTCAGGAGCCATTTGAGCGCGGCCGGCACCTTTTTCGGTTCGGTGACAACCGAGAGGAACATGTGCGGGAGCGAATTGAAGATTTTCAGCTCCACCACCTTCGGATCGATCATGATCAATCGCAGATCGTGCGGCTTCTTGCGATAGACGAGCGAGGCGATGATCGAATTGATGCAGACCGACTTCCCCGAACCGGTGGCGCCGGCAATGAGGAGGTGCGGCATCTTGGTCAGGTCGGAAATCAGCGGGCTACCCGAGACATCCTTGCCGAGCGCGATCGGCAGCTCGGCCTTGGTGGACGACCAGTCCTCCGATTCAAAGATTTCCCTCAACCCGACCTGCATCGGCTGGCGATTGGGAATTTCGATCCCGACCGCAGCCTTGCCTGGAATCGGTGCCAGGATGCGCACCGACTGCGCGCGCATTCCCAAGGCGATGTTCTTGTCGAGCCCAGCGATTTTCTCAACGCGCACGCCGGCGGCCGGGACCACTTCATAACAGGTGATGACCGGACCGACGTGAACCTCACCCGGCATCACCTCGACGCTGAATTCGCCGAGGATGCGGACGAGATCGGTCATGTTCCGCTTGTGCTCCTCGTCGTTGTTGAAGGCATTTCGTTCCGCCTCGCGCAGGATGCTGGTCGAGGGGAACTGATAACCCGCGTCATTGGCGGGCGTCGGGGCGGAGGCGGACTTCTTTGGCATCTCCGGCTTGATGATCTTCAAATCGGAAATCACGGGGGCCACCACCGCCGCCGGCGTGCCGGAGGCGCCGGCATCCCGGACGGATTTCGGAGCCGGCCCGACGGTCCGGAGTTCGGCAGACGCCGGCGTCGCAGTCGAAGCCGGGGCCGGATTGGGCTCGGTCACGACCGCGAGAGGAGCGCGTGCCGCGGGTTTCGAGAGCGGGTCCTCGGTGGTCCGGGGGACGAACGACTTCTTGCCGGCCGGACCGACGGGCGGGGTGGCGGCCGGTGACGTCACGGCGGCGACGGCGGCGATCGCGGATTTTTGCTTTTGCTTCGCCTCTTTTTCCTTCTGCCGAGCTTCGGCGATCTCCGCCCGGCGCTTGGCCCGTTCCGCGCGCCAAGTCCCAAACCCCATGACCAGCCGCTCAAACTCGGCGCCGATATCCCGCATCAGGATGAACAGCAGCGAGCCGGCGTAAAAGGTGCCGAAAATCAGTCCCGAGCCGAACGGACCCAGTGCCTCCGCCAGCGCCTGGTGGTACATTGCGACGCCGATCCAGCCGCCGTAGCCCCGGGGATACCAGTCGCTGCCCCAATCGGCCGGTTTGAACATCGCGAGCAGGCCGGCGAGTGAAATGCAGGCCACCACCATCGCAATGCTGCGCGTCCCGGTGAGATGCTTGGAATTTCGGACGGAGACGTACGCCATCCAAAGCAGGAAGAGGGGAACCAGCCAGGTGCCGCCACCGATCGTGAACAGCATCGCCCAGACGGAGTTCGCGCCCCAGATCCCGGCAGGATTTTTCTGCGTCGGCGCCGTGGTCTGAAAGCCGCTTTGCGCAGGGTCGTACGTCAGCAGGGCGACGAGCAGAAAAAGCGCGGTGGAGAAGCAGATCAGTGCTGCGAGCCAGTTCGGCCGGTAGCGGGCGGCCTGGAACGATGGTCCGCCGTTTGGGTTTGAACTCTCGGACTTGGGCATTTGTGGTGACGCTGCGGGGAGCCTCTGCGGATTCCACGTTATCAAGTCAGCCGGTCAAATGTAAACACCCCCGCGGCCTTTTAACAAAAAACTCGTCAATCGTTATGCGTGAAATCCTGCGTTTTCAGCCGATCCTCCAGACCCGGGTGTGGGGGGGGAGCGCACTCCAGACGGCGCTGGGTCGCGAGTTGCCGCAGGGAAACCCGATCGGGGAGAGCTGGGAGATCGTTGATCGGCAGGAAGCGCAATCGGTGGTGGTGGGTGGTCCGCACCAGGGAGAGACGCTGCGCGAGTTGCTGACCCATCACGGTCCCGCTGTCATGGGGCCCGACTGGCCGGCTGAAAAGCCCTTTCCCATCCTCGTAAAGTGGCTGGATTGTCGCGAGCGCCTGAGCCTGCAGGTGCACCCTCCTGCCGGCGTGGCGGCAGAGCTTGGCGGTGAGCCGAAGACTGAAAACTGGTACATCGCGCATACGGCTCCGGGGGCAAAGCTGATTGTTGGGCTCAAGCGGGGCGTGACCCGGGCGCAGTTCGAGCGGGCGATCGTGGCAAACACGGTGGAGGCTTGCGTGCACCATTTCCGTGTCGCCGCCGGGGACTCCATTCTCGTGCACAGCGGCCAGGTCCACGCGATCGATGCCGGCAACCTGATTCTGGAGATCCAGCAGAATTCCGACACGACGTACCGCGTTTACGACTGGGGCCGGACGGGTCTTGATGGCAAGCCGCGGCAGCTGCATATCGTCGAGTCACTGCGTTCGATCGACTGGAATGACTTCGAGCCGGCACCGGTGCGCGGCGCGCCCACATCGGGCGTGATTGCGGAGTGCCCGGAGTTTCGCATACGCCGCTGTGTGCTCGGCGCCGGCGAGCGTGTCCACCTGCGGGCGGGTGAGCAACCGCGGATCGTCAGCGTGGTGAGCGGCACGGCACGGGCAAACGCCGAAGGCGGGGGCACGCGCACGCCCTTTGGAATGAAGGTCGCGACGGGTGAGAATGTCCTCGTCCCCTTCCTCGGCGGCTTCACATTTTCGGCCGAGACGACGGCAATCCTGCTGATCACGGAGAACTTCAGCGGTTGAAGCGCTGGTTGGCGCAAGATGGTGGGCTGGGTCGGCCTGCAGGACGCGACCGTGTGGCTGGCGGTGCACTCGCCACTTGAACAATGCAAAAACCCGATGTTACTTTCGCCCCTTTTCCAACATGCCTGAGCCTGAAATCAACGATCCCATGACCCCCTTGCCTGCGCCGGAGAACCCGGCGCCCGAAGCAGAGGAGCCGGCGGCGCCTCCCGCAGCGCGTGATCCAGCGGCAGAATTGTTGGCCGCGAAGGCCGAAGCGGCGGCCAACTACGATCGTTTCATGCGGATGGCGGCCGATCTCGAGAATTTCCGCCGGCGGGCGGTGCGGGAGAAGGATGAAATGCGGCTGATCGCGACGGGCCGGGTATTGGAGGATATATTTCCGGTGCTGGATAACCTCGGGCGTGCGATTGCGGCGGCAAAGCAACCGGGGGCTGACGTGTCATCGCTCCTCGGCGGCGTCGAGATGGTGCTGGCGCAGCTCAAGAATGCGCTCTTCAACCACGGTTTGAAGGAAATCGAGCCGACCGGCCAGCTGTTTGACCCGCACCAGCACGAGGCGATTTCGCACCAGCCAAGTGCCGAGATGCCGGCGGAGCATGTCCTGCAGGTTACGAGGACGGGATACGCATTGAACGGCCGATTGCTGCGTCCCGCAGCAGTCGTGGTTTCCAGTGGCCCCGCCAAGGAAGGCTCGGGCTGAGTGGTGCTGCCGGCCGGCGGCAAACCCGGGCCCGCAGCCGGGACGACCCATTCTTCAGCGAATTCAACTTATCATGGCGAAGGACGACTACTACGACCTGCTCGGAGTCCAAAAAGGTGCGACGGCGGAGGAGATGAAGAAGGCCTACCGCAAGAAGGCGGTGCAGTTTCATCCCGACAAGAATCCCGGCAACAAGGAAGCAGAGGAGATGTTCAAGAAGGTCTCGCACGCCTACGAAGTCTTGACGGATCCGGAGAAGCGGGCGGCCTACGATCGGTATGGGCCGGCCGCGTTCGAGGGCGCTGGAGCGGGAGTGCCCCGTGGGCCCGGCGGCATGGGCGGGGGGTTCCATGATCCCTTTGACATCTTTCGCGAAGTGTTCGGCCAACAGGGGGGGCGCGGCGGCGGGATTTTCGAAGAGATGTTCGGGGGCGCGGGGGACGGAGGACGGGATGGCTCCGACCTGCGGTATGATCTCGAAATCACGCTGGAGGAGGCCGCCCGGGGCGTGGAAAAGGAGATCTCCTTCCGCAAGCAGATGACCTGCGAGCGTTGTGACGGCTCGGGGGCCGAGCCGGGTTCGAAGAAGGTGACTTGCCCGACCTGTCGCGGCGCGGGGCAGATTCGCCGTTCGGGTGGGATTATCACCTTCACCCAAACCTGTCCCACCTGCAGCGGCTCCGGCACGAAAATTGAAAAACCGTGCAGCGAGTGTCGTGGCGAGGGTCGGGTGGCCAGGACGACCAAACTCAATCTGCGGATTCCTCCCGGCGTTGATACCGGATCCCGGCTGCGATCGTCGGGCAATGGGGAAGCCGGCCTGGCAGGCGGGCGGCCGGGAGACTTGTACATTGTGCTTTCGGTAAAGGAGCACGAGCTGTTCGAGCGGCAGGGTGAGGATCTTTTTTGCGAGATTCCCATCAAATTCACGATTGCGGTGCTGGGCGGCACGATTGAGGTGCCGACTCTGTCGGGCAAAGCCTCCTTGAAGATCCCGGGTGGGACGCAGAGTGGCACGACGTTCCGTCTTCGGGGGAAGGGGATGCCAAGCCTGCGAGGTACCCATCAGGGCGATCAACTTGTCCGGGTGCACGTCGAGGTGCCCCAGTCGCTCACGAGCGAGCAGCGAACGCTGCTGGAAGAGTTCGCCCGGGTGAGCGGGGATGCTGGCGAACCCACATCGAAAAAGTTCTTCGACAAGGCCAAGAAGTTCTTTTGAGCGTCGAAGGCGAAAATCGGCTGCAGTGGGGATTTACTTTGGCTCGGGAATGGCGACGCTATGCAGCTGGTGAAGCTGGAAAACCCGAAGCTGCTGACGCTGGAAAGGGCGCGATCGGTCCGTGAGCAGTGGCGTGCGGCCGGCCGACGAGTGACCCTGACCAATGGCGTCTTTGATCTACTCCATACCGGCCACCTCTTTTACCTGAATCAGGCCCGCGAGCTGGGCGACGCGCTGGTCGTCGCCTTGAATTCGGATGGAAGTGTGCGCGCACTCAAGGGTCCCTCGCGCCCGGTGCAGGACGCTGAGCAGCGAGCTTACGCACTGGCGGCGCTCGCCTGTGTCGATGCGATCGTCGTTTTCGATCAACCTCGGCTGGCGGCGGAAATCAGAGCGCTCCAGCCGGATGTCTACTGCAAGGCGGGCGATTACACCTGGGATAAATTGAACGCGGAGGAAAAGGCCGCCCTGGAGGAGGTCGGTGCGGAAATCAGATTCCTGCCGTTCCTGCCCGGGTTCAGCACGACGGCGCTCATTGACCGAATCAAGGCCGCCGGTGATATTTGACCAGCATGCGCATTGTCATCCTTGGATCGGGACGAGGCTCCAACGCGGAGGCAATTCTGGAGGCCCAACAGGCGGGCCGACTCGGTCGGGCGAAGGTGGTTCAAATCTTTTCCGACCGGGCTGATGCCCAAATACTCACGCTGGGCCCGCGCTTCGGCGTGCCGGCGACATTTCTCGATGCTGCGCCCTTCAAGACCAAGCTGGATGGAGACGGCGAGCAGCATTACATCGCTGCCATCCTGGCCTGCCGGCCCGACCTCATCGTGCTGGCGGGTTTCATGCGCGTGCTGAAGCTGCCGTTTCTCAGCCGATTCGAGGGCCGGATTATCAATCTGCATCCGAGCCTGCTGCCCAGCTTTCCCGGGCTTGACGCGATTGGACAGGCATTCCGGCGGGGTGTGAAGATCACGGGCTGCACCGTCCACGAAGTGACGCTCGATGTTGATGGAGGCCCGATCATCGATCAGGCGGCAGTGCGAATTGATGACGACGATACGTTGGAATCGTTGGCCGCGAAGGTACATGAGGCAGAGCACCGGCTCCTTCCGGGAGTGATTGCCCGGCTGAGCCAGGAGCGCGTGCCATGAGCGGATCCGGCTCGGGCAACGTGGGGGAGGTGCGGGTGCCGATCGACCCACGGGCCGCGGACATTGCAGAGACTCTGCTGCTCGAGGGTGGGAGCGGAGCCTGGTCGATTGTTGAAGAAGTGGACAATGCGCGGGTGTCGCTGGTGGGGATCTTCCCCTCACGCGAGGCGGCGCGGGCAGCATGGGGAAGATTGGAACCGGAAATGGCCGCCGCCGGTGTCCAACCTCGGGGAGAACCGGTGTTTCGCGGCCTGGCTGAGGCGGAGTGGCGCGACAGTTACAAGGCGCATTTCAAGGCTTGGACATTTGGCCAGCTGCATTGGGTGCCGATTTGGGAAGAGGTCGGATATCAGCTGCCGGAGGGGCATGCCGTGTTGTGGCTTGACCCGGGACTTGCCTTTGGCACGGGCAACCATGAAACGACGCGGTTGTGCGTTGAGCGGCTGGCAGCTATTGCAATGGATCGTGGGATGGCGCCAATCACCGGCGAGGAGGGAACCACGGCCGGCATGAGGATTCAACGCAGGTCCGGTGGCGGGTGCAGGGTGGTTGATGCGGGCTGCGGCTCTGGAATCCTCGCGCTGTCGGCCGTCCTGCTGGGATTCTCAGAGGTGATCGGATTCGATGATGATCCCGAGGCCATTCGCGTGAGTGAGGAAAACGCAGTCTCCAATGGACTGGCGCAGGGCGTGCGGTTTTTCGTTGGCGACCTGACGGTGGGACTGGCTGGGATGCAAACGGATGTCCTACTCGCGAATATTCAGGCGGACGTGCTGATGAAGCACGCCAGCGAGCTGGTCGGGGCGATCTTGCCGGGCGGCTCCCTGGTGCTCAGCGGCATCCTGGCGGGGGAGAATTCACAAGTGCGGGAGGTTTTCGAGAAGCTCACGCCCGGTTGGGCAGTCAATGCGCGAACGATGGGGGATTGGAGCGATGTGCTGCTGGTGCGGCCCGCGGAATGGTGAGGCTTCCCCCGCGGGTGCTTTGCGGGATCGGATCAGTGGCGGGGTTGGATTGGCCTGATCATGGGAACAACGTGCGGGCGGTACCTTGTTCCCGCGCGAGCTTGGCGAGGAACTCCGCTCGCGAAATCTCCTCTGCACCGAGTACCGCGAAATGCGGTGTCAACTGCTGGATGTCGAGCCAGGTGGAGCCACGGGCGCGGAGATGATCAATCAGGTGAAGCACGCACAGCTTGGACACATTGGGCAGACGATGAAACATGCTTTCGCCGGCAAAAACGCCGCCGACGGTAACGCCGTAGAGTCCCCCCACCAAATTGGTTCCGTCCCACGCCTCCACGCTGTGGGCATGTCCCCGCTGGTGTAGCTCCGTATAGGCCTCGATCATCGGTGCGGTGATCCAGGTTCCCCGCTGGCCCCGCCGGCGGGCCACCGAGCAGGCGTGAATTACGGACGTAAAAGCACAGTCGATCGTGAAATGGATGTGCCTGAGCGCCTGCCGTGAGCGGCGCAAGCTCTTCGGCACATGGAGGGCATCGAAACGGAGGATGGCGCGGGGGGATGGGCAAACCCAAGGAATGCGTCTCGGTTCGGCCGAGGCTGGCCATGGGAAAATCCCATGCCTGTAGGCGGACTCGAGTCGATCGGCGGTGAGCAGGCAATCCAGCGCCACGAGCCCGCGGTCATCCTGCGGTTCGGGCAGGATCCATGAGAATCTTTCGGGGGCCATGCGCAGTTCCCAAAGCTCGCGAAGCGGCCAAAGATCTTGCAAGCCATTCCTCCCCTTCGATTGGCTGCCAACTGCCCCATGACGACGACTTGGTGCCACCCCCGGCGAGATGCTTCAGGACCAGCGTCCAAGCGGATTCCTCCCATCGACTCGACGCAGGGACACCCAGGAAATTGGCCGCTTCGTGCGATGGTTCACCGGATTGGATTGGCCGCGCGGCTATTGCATGGAGGGCTGCTCATCTTGCTTGTCGGGGCAGTCAGCCTGAGCCTGCAGGCGCATGAACCGGGGCTGAGCACAGCCGAAGGGCGATTGCAGCATAACCGGCTTGAGTTGACGTTGGGTTTTGCGCCCGCAGATGTGCAGCAGTTCCTTCCCGTTGAATTTCGCTCGGGTGAACGGTGGGACGAATCGGATTTCGAGAGTATCCGGGAGCAGCTCGAGGTGCTGCCGCAAAGCTTGTGGGAAGTCAGGCTGGGCGCTGGCGCACTCAATCCGACAGAGGCCGACGTGCGATTGCTGCCGGGCGACAACGTAAGCTTTTCGATTGCCTATGATCTTCCCGACACGGGAGGTCTGCTCATCCTACACTCCAAGAGACTGGCTGGTCTGCCTGCTGGCCATCGTCAGTTTGTTGTGATTTCCGATTCGTCAGGCACCATTATCGCGCAGGCACTCCTGAGTGCAACGAACGCCGGACTCGAGGTGCAATGGCCCGGAGCGGGAGCTGCGCGATTGGATGACCAGGAGAGTGGGGCAGGCGGGGCGACCACGGCATGGGCTTTCGTGAAGCTCGGCGTCGCCCACATCTGGGCAGGGCTCGATCATCTGTTGTTCCTCTTCGCACTTCTCGTTGTTTGCCAGAGCTTCCGATCAATCGTGGCGATCGTGTCGTGTTTCACACTGGCACATTCGATCACTCTCGCACTGGCGACACTCGATTGGGTCGACCTGCCCTCGCGGTTCGTCGAGCCGGCAATTGCCGCCTCCATCGTCTATGTCGGGGCTGAGAACTTGTGGCTGCGTGGGAAGGAGCCCAGGGGGCGGTGGCTGCTGACCTTCGTATTTGGGCTCGTGCACGGATTTGGCTTTGCGAGCGTGCTCCGCGACCTAGGCGTCGGTAATGGAGCGGGTACGGTCTGGATGCCGCTGCTGACGTTCAATCTCGGCGTCGAGATTGGTCAGGTAATCATCGCCGGGGCCGTGCTGCCGTTGATCTGGCACCTGCGAAAATCGCGCGCCTTTGTGCTGCGCGGGGTGCCCGTCCTATCCTCGTTGGTGGCGTTGGCTGGAATGCACTGGCTGCTTGCGCGTACGGTATTTGCCTGAGACGCCGTGGATTCCGCCCACGGCGCGTTACGAAAACAAGTCCGACGCGGTCCGACCAAGAAAATCCTCCATGTAGGCAGTGGTTGCCTTGCCCTCGATAAATACCGGGTCCGCCATAATCGCGCGGTGGAGGGGAATCGTCGTCTTGATACCGCGAATCAGATACTCGCTCAGCGCCCGGTAGGCGCGTTCCAAGGCCACCTTCCGCGTTGAACCGAAGCAGATGAGTTTGCCGATCATCGAATCGTAATGGGAGGGAATGGTGTAACCGCTGTACACATGGGAATCCACCCTGACTCCATGCCCCCCCGGTGCGTAATAGAGGCCAATGGTGCCGGGCGACGGTGCGAAATTACGCGCTGGGTCTTCCGCATTGATCCGGCATTCGATGGCGTGCTTCTCAATTTTGACGTCGCTCTGGTCGAAATCCAGCTTCTCTCCGTTGGCCACCCGGATTTGTTGCTTGATAAGATCGATTCCAGTAACTTCCTCAGTGACAGGATGTTCCACTTGAATCCTGGTGTTCATTTCAATGAAGAAGTAGTTTCCCTTCGCATCGACTAGAAACTCGATGGTGCCGGCATTCTCATATTCGGCGGCCTCGGCTGCGCGCACAGCCGCCTTCCCCATTTTCTTCCGCAAATCGGCGGTTAGAAAGGGGGAAGGGGATTCTTCGATCAGCTTTTGGTGCCTGCGTTGTACAGAGCAGTCGCGCTCTCCCAGATGAAGGACCTTGCCGTGGCTGTCGGCGAGGATTTGGAATTCGATGTGGCGCGGCTTTTCGATGTACTTCTCGACGTACACCGCGCCATTGCCGAAGGCCTTGTCTGCCTCGCCCCGGGCCGCGTGATACTCCTTGGCGCAGGAGACATCATTGTGGGCAATTCTCATCCCACGGCCGCCCCCGCCGGCTACTGCCTTTATTATCACAGGGTAGCCGATCTTCCGGGCCGTTTTGACGGCATCGGCTTCAGACTCCACAGGCCCATCGGAACCCGGCACAGTCGGCACACCGGCTTTTTTCACGGTCTCCTTGGCCACGGACTTATCTCCCATCATCTTTATGGACTTTGACTTGGGTCCTATAAACCGGATGTTGCATGATTCGCATTGCTCCGCGAATTTCGCATTTTCCGAAAGGAAGCCATAGCCTGGGTGAATGGCGTCGACGTCGGCAATTTCGGCCGCGCTGATAATTCTGTCGGCCCGCAAATAGCTGTCGGCGCTCTTGGGACCACCGATGCAGATCGCCTCGTCGGCGAGCTGAACATGGAGGGACTGGATGTCGGCTTCGGAATAGACCGCGAGGGTCTTGATCCCAAGTTCACGACAGGCGCGAATTATGCGGAGCGCGATTTCACCGCGGTTGGCGATGAGTATTTTCTGGATCATCGGTCGACTGGAAAGGGCGGCGCCAAAGGCGGGGCGCAGCTGGGATGTTTGTTGTCGCGCGCAGCCTCCCGCACGCGAGCGGCGCCGCTCAGCCTTGCTTCACCTTGAACAACCGTTGGCCGTACTCGACGGGTTGTCCGTTCTCGACGAGAATTTCCAAAATTGCGCCCTTAGTCTCCGCCTGAATCTCGTTCATGATTTTCATGGCTTCGATGATGCAGACCACCGTGTTTTCGACGCACTTCCCACCGATTTCGATGAAGGGTTTGCTCTCTGGAGAGGCTGCGCGATAGAAGGTGCCTACCATCGGAGATTTGATGAAAGTGACGCCAGGTTCCTCGGTCGGAGTGTTCGGCGCTGCCGAAGGCGGCACCGCTGCTGTCGGAGGGGAGACCGGAGGCGCTGAATCCGCGATAAATGGTGGATTTGAACCACGTGAGCTGGAGATCACTGGCAAACCATTGGTGCCGCGGCGGATCTTGAGCTTAAACCCTTCTTCCTCGACCGCGAACTCAGTGAGCTCCGAGCGCTTCATGAGTTCGATGATCTGTTTAATCTGTTTTAGGTCCAAAACGTGGCCTTGGTTGAGTTGAGCAGGCTGGAAAGGTTAGTTGGGAAATTTGGCGGGCCGTTCAAAAGAAATGCGGCACTTCAATCAATCCTGGATTTTATCGCGCCTGCCAGGTGCACCGGACGCATACTCCGAGGGCGGCCGCTGATGGCGGCCTAACCGGAGGCTGCTCCAGGCTGCCGGGAGGAGGGTTGGCCCGCCGTTGAGGCGGGCGGGCTGGCGGCGAGTGCTGGCGGTCCGGGAACCCCGCGCGGCTTGCGTAGCGCGCAATTGGATACGCTGATCTGCCGCACGAACGGGAACTTCAAGCACTTGTAACATACTGAAATACAATAACAAAGGAGTTCCAAGTCGCGGATTTTCAGAAAGGTCTTGATCGACGCCGCGGCGCCCGCATGTTCCGTCCTCCCTTCTTTGAATCTTTCGTTTTCGACAGGGGGCGAGAGGCGGAGGAGGAGGCGAGAGACGCTTGGTTCTTTTTGCGAAATTCTCCCGGAATTTTCGGGAAAAACATTGACGGCAGGTCCGAGGCGGTTCTCCTTCAACCCTCCCGGGATTTTGCAGCCCGCAGCGCAGGCTGCCGGAAGGGATCCCGGGGAATTGGGGTTCATCGAAATTCTTTTCCGAATTTTCGGGAAAAGTATTGACGGAGCTGAATCAGAATTTTTTGTTCGAAACCTTTCCCTTCGTGGGAAGCTCTTTGAAATTTACTTTGTGCGATTGATTGGGACCCCCAATCAAAGATTAAATAGAGAACGATGCCGCCCTCTGGGTGGCATCACAGTAGTTCAGAATCACTAGGTTCTAACTCTTTTCGGAGAGTTTGATCCTGGCTCAGAATGAACGCTGGCGGCGTGGTTAAGACATGCAAGTCGAACGGGACTTATTGAAGGGCAACCGGATGTAAGTTCAGTGGCGAACGGGTGCGTAACACGTGAACAATCTACCTCGAAATGGGGAATAGCTCGGCGAAAGCCGAATTAATACCGCATGTGGTCAGTTTCCGCATGGAAGTTGAACTAAAGTCAGGGACCGCAAGGCCTGACGTTTTGAGAGGAGTTCGCGGCCTATCAGCTAGTTGGCGAGGTAACGGCTCACCAAGGCTAAGACGGGTAGCTGGTCTGAGAGGATGATCAGCCACACTGGAACTGAGACACGGTCCAGACACCTACGGGTGGCAGCAGTTTCGAATCATTCACAATGGGCGAAAGCCTGATGGTGCGACGCCGCGTGAGGGATGAAGGCCT
>WYBX01000142.1 GCA_011525695.1 Verrucomicrobiia bacterium | reverse complement strand
TCGACTCGAGCGCCCGACGGAGCCCGGTTGCCGCCGCCGGCTCCCGTGCCACTTCGTCTAGCCGGTGCAGGGCAATGCGGATTCCAAATGCGATGCCACCTGTTTCGGGCAATGCGAGCAACGCCTGATGCTCCACTCGCAGCCAGATTCGCTGGAGAGAAACGGGTAGACAGGGAGCGGGAACTGCGCAGGCGGGATGCAGGTTGAGCTCATCCGTCGCCGCAAGGCCCCAGTTCGATCTCAGGTAGGCGATGCCAGGGCGCAACCGGGTCAGAAACTCGTGAATGGCCGGACCGATCGCCGTGTTCAGTCCCGGCACGACGCCATGGATCGAATCCAGCGTCTCGCCCAGCTTCTCCTGCAGTGCCCAGCCCGCGGGAAAACAAAGTGTCCCGCCACGCAGCCGGAATTCCCCGCAGGAGTCACGGGCCAGGAACAGGATGTCCGGTTCGAGGGCGAGGGCCAGTTCATCGAGCCGGACAGCCGAATCGAACGAAGCCAATCCCCATGCCGCAACCAGCCCGCCGAACTCCTCGAGCAGCGCCCTCCCCTCCGGCTGCAACGCGGCATGCCGGTCCCGCTCAGCCGCGAGCCATCGCGCACGCTGCGCCAGCACCGCTCCCGTCGAGTCCTGCGTCGCGAAGAATTCGCGGGGATCACCCCGCCGGAGCGTGAGGTGGAACCGGTACTCACCGTCCGGAAACAGTTCGGCGAGGCTCATCCGCTGTCAGGGGCGGACCACCAGCTGGGTCCGTCGCTCCCGGTCAAAGTGATGTTCGGCAAAGACCACGAGATCGCCGATGGTCACCGCGTCGATCCGCGCATCGTAATTCTTCCAATCGTTGATCGGCTGCCCTTGCAGGGCGTTCAGCCCCGCCTGCATCGCCCGCGACGAGTTTGTCTGCAGGCTCTGCCGGCGCGCTGCCTTCAGCCGCGCCTGGCAGCGTGAGAGTTCCGCCGGCTCCACCGCGCCTGAACGCACCCGGGCGATCTCGGCTTCAATTTCGCCGAGCACCTCCGCCTCCTTGCCCGGCTGCGTCCCCGCCATGAAATAAAACATGCCGGCATCGAGGCCCATCACCCGTGACGAGCGCACGAAATAGGCGAGCCCCTTCTCCTCGCGCACCCGCTCGAACAGCCTCGAAGCCATCCCGCTGAACAGCTCGTCGGCAACTTCGCCGACGTAAAAATCCTCGCCATGCACCCGCGGACCGGTGAACGCCTGCAATACCACGGCCTGCTCGCGCGGCTGCTGCTCGATGAAGTCCCCACGCTCCGCCGGCAGCTGGCCCGCAACTGCCAGCCGCGGTGACACGATTCCGCCGCGCGGGATCCGGTTCAGGAACGCCTTCAGCCTTGGCGCCAGCTCCCGCGGCTCGAAATCACCCGCCACGGCCAGCACCACGTTGGATCCCACGCACAGCCGGCGGTGCAAGGCCAGCAACTCGCCCGCCGTCAGTGCGCTCACCCCCGCGATGTCGCCCTGCGCGTCCAAGCCGAGTGGATGCAGCCCAAAGAAGCGCTGGCGCAGGTGCTTTCTCGCCAGGGTGACCACGTCATCGTCGTCCTGCCGCAGCGAAGCCAGCTGGGCCTCGCGCTCCGTGGCCAGGGTCTCCGGTTTGAAATTCGGGCAAAGCACGGCGTCCGCCAGCACCCCCAGGGCGCGATCGACGTCGATCGGCAGCACCTCCGCCGCGAGCCCCAGGCTGTTGTTGCCGGAAAACGGATAAAACGCGCCGCCGACCTCCTCGATGAAGCGCGCCACGGCCGCCGCGCTGCGCCGCCGCGTGTCCTTCGTCAGCATCGTCGCGAGCAGCGCCGTCGCGCCCCGCCGGCCGGGCTCCTCGAACAGCGGCCCGCCGGTCATCAGCAGCCGCAGGTGGACATTGGGCAGCCGGTGTTCCGGCTGCAGCAGCAGCCGGGTGCCGTTGGCCAGCCGGGTTTCGGAAAAATCCGGAATGCCGGACACCGGCCGGACACACGAGGCCGGATTTTCCGCCGCCACCGCGGCCGGGTTCAGCGATACGGCGGTGAGCCTCTCGGCCACCAGGTACCGGCGCAGGACCGCGCGCACCGCGGCCGGCGTGACCGCGCGCAGCTGTTCAAAGTACGTCCGGCTGTGATCGAGGTCCCCGACGACCACTTCGGCCACGCCGAGCCGGGCCGCCTGCCCGCTCATGGTCTTGCGCGAATTGATTTCGCCGACCACCAGCTGCCGCAGCGCCTTCTTCAGATCGCCCGACTTGAATCCGGCGCTGGCACACCGCGCCAGGATTTGCTGGATCCTCGCCGTTGCCGCCAGCCGCTTTTCCGGCTCCCCCGTGAACGTGATGCAAAACAACCCGTTGGTCCCCGGATTCCAGCTGGACGCATCAATCGTGTGGACGAGCCGCGAACGCTCGCGCACCTCCTGCCAGAGCACGGAACTGTCACCATGGCCCAGCAGCGTTGCCAGCAGGTCGAGCACCGGCGCATCCGCGTGGGACAGCCCAGGTATCGGCCAGGCCAGGACACTGCGCGTGATTTCCACGTCCTCGAAACGGTGCTCGGACCGCGGTGCCAGCTGAGGCGGCTCGGCCGGCACCAGCACCGGCGCCAGTCGCACCCGCGGTACCTGGCCAAAGTGCGCTTCAATCACGGTGCGCGTGGCTGCCACGTCGATGTCGCCCACCACCACCACCACCAGGTTGTTGGGCGCGTAGCGGGACCGGTAATAGGCCAGCAAATCATCCCGGGTGACCGCCGAAAAGACGTCCGCGTGGCCGATGATAGGCTGCCGGTAGGGATGCTCGCGAAAAGCGGTCGAAAACAACGCCTCCCACAGCCGGTTGTCCGGATCGTCGCGAGTCATCGCAATCTCCCGCAAAATCACCTCCCGCTCCAGGGCCACCTCGTCCGCCGGCAGCGTCGAATTCAGAACAGCATCCGCCAAGACGTCGATCGCCAGCCCGGTATGCTCGCTCGGCAGGTCAATGTAATATACCGTGCGGTCGAAGGTCGTGTACGCATTGATATAGCCGCCATGCGCCTGCACCGTCGCGCTGATCTCGCGGCCGGCGCGGCGGCCCGTGCCCTTGAAGAGCATGTGCTCCAGATAATGGGAAAGGCCCGCGCCCAGATGGGCCGATTCGTGCACGCTGCCGGTCTTCACCCACACCTGGACCGAGGCCAGGGCCGCGGAACGATCGCACTTGAGGATGACCGTCAGCCCGTTCGGCAGCACGCTGCGCTCGACCGGCTCCTGCCAGAACGCCTGCAGCAACTTCAGATCGGTGGTGGAGGAGGACGATTGGTTTGGCATCAAGCCCGCACCGTAGCGGGGAGTTGCCCGGAGTGGAGCCGAATTACGCCGCCCCAAAGGCTTCGGCCGCGGAGGGACCGCGCGATCGCTTGGCCGGCTCAAAGGGGCGGACGAACGCCTCGTCAAAATCGAAAATGTCGGAGAAATCCTCCCGGCGATCGTTTTCGGTCTTCGAGAAGACGTTGTACTCTATGAGATTAAATACGATGTCTCCAAAATCCCGGCACCGGTGCACACCCCACGCATTCAGGACCGTCTTCGCCAGCGGCCCGAACTGATCGAGCGCATAGCTTCGCAGCCCGTGCAGCAGTTCGGGCCCGCTGACATGGCGTGAACGCTCCGCGCGCGCCGCGTCCTTCTTCCGCAACTCCTTGACCGTGTAGTCCAGACCCAGCCGCACGAAGTCGTACGCTTTCCGATCGAATCGGGGATCTTCCTTGCAGATGAGGGTGATGATCTCGCTGAACTCCGGATTTTGCATCGAAGGAGCCGGGACGTTGGCACACGCCGCACCGACGTGCAATCCCGTCGATGCAACGAAACTGCATGCGTGTTATTGCTAATGACTATAGACTGGAGAAATACCTATGCGGCGTCAGATTTTCGTAAAAGATGATTGCCTCGACCCAAACCAATCACCCCCTGGGCGGCAACGCGAAGCGCGCGGCGAGATTACCAACACCGGTCGAATTGGCCACGGCCAAGCTCAAGTCGGCACGGCTCCGGATCACGCAGCCGCGCATTGCGATTCTCGCTGCATTGAGCAACCGAAACAGCCCCACCAGCATCGAACAGATTCACGAGGATGTGGGCTCCGGAAACTGCGATCTGGTGACGGTTTATCGCTGCATGTCTGCATTTGAGCAGATCGGGCTGGTCCGACGCGCCTTTTTCCACAACGGCACGGCTTTGTACGAAATCAACCTGGGCCAGCCCACCCGCTACCACGTCGTCTGCAAGGCGACGAACACCGTCGAGGAACTGGATTCGACCACGGCCGACGAATTGAGGCGGGCCATTGAACTGGTGCAGGAAAAGCTGCGCGCCCGCGGATATACCGACGTCAGCCACATGGTGGAATTTTTTGGCGTCGCGCCCGCGTCCGCCCGGACTGGTGCCGCGACGATGCCCGTGGTCCGCTGACTCCGCTCGTAGCTCGGGCAGCAGAAAGGCGCGGTTCCCCCCGCGCCTTTTCGTTGCCACCATCCCGGCTGATTACTTCCCCGCGGAAAAATTCGCGTTGGCCTGATCCCAGTTCACGACGTTCCAGAAGGCGGCGACATAGTCCGCCCGACGGTTCTGATACTTGAGATAGTACGCATGCTCCCACACATCGAGGCCCAGGACCGGCGTTGCCCCGTCGCTGAGCGGTGAGTCCTGGTTCGCCGTGGATGTCACTGCGAGTTTTCCGTTCTTCACCACCAGCCATCCCCAGCCGCTGCCAAACCGCTTCATCGCGGCGTCCGCAAACTGCGTCTTGAACGCGTCCACCGACCCGAATGCCCGGGCAATGCCGTCACCGAGTGCGCCGCGCGGCGCCCCGCCCGCCCGCGGGCCAATCACCTTCCAGAAAAAGGCATGGTTCACATGCCCGCCGACGTTGTTGCGCAGCGCCGTCCGCACGCTTTCCGGCACACGATCAAGCTCACGCAGCAGATCCTCCGGGCTGCGCCGCTGCAATTCCGGATGAGCAGCCAGCGCGTTCACCGCATTCGTGATATACGCCTGGTGATGCTTGGAGTGGTGAATCTCCATCGTCTTCGCGTCGATATGGGGCTCCAACGCATCGTAAGCATAACCCAGCTTGGGCAGCGTGTAGGCGGAGGATGCCGTGGAACCGCTTGCCGCGATACTTCTCGTGCTCGCGCCCAGCCCAAGCAGGGTGGCACCGGCGCCAAGGGTTTTCAGCAAGTCGCGACGGGTGAGGATGTCATGGGGGTTCATCGCCCGCAGGCTAACGGCGAAATGCCGGGGCGCAAGTGGGCGTTCCGATTCGGGTTCTGCGGTCGCGCCTGACTTTCCGGCCAGCCCGGCTGTCCGACACGCTCTTGCGCACTTGCCAAACCCCACCCGCGCGCGAAACGTCAGGATTCCCAAATCCCATGCCTACCCCCATCACGCGACGCACTGCCTTGCGCTCCCTCGCCGGCGTTGCCGCACTGGCCACCCTGCCGCGCCTGGCCAGCGCCCCCGCCTCTTCCATGAAAGCCGCCACCGAAAGTTTTCGCCAGTCGGTCTGCCGCTGGTGCTTCAACAAGATTCCCCTCGAGGAACTCGCCCCCGCCGCCCGCGACATCGGGCTCGAGTCCATCGAACTGCTCGATCCCAAGGACTGGCCGGTGGTGCAGAAATTCGGCCTCACCTGCGCCGTCGCCAATGGGACGATGAAAATTCCCGACGGACTCAATCAGCTCGAGAACCATACCCATCTGGTGCCATCCATGATCAAGCGGATCAACGAGTGCGCGGACGCCGGGATTCCCAACGTAATCGTGTTTTCCGGCAACCGTCGCGGGATGCCCGATGAGCAGGGGCTCGAGAATTGCGCCATTGGCGTCAAACAATTCGTCGGTGAAGCCGAAAAGCGCGGCGTCACTGTGGTCATGGAACTGCTCAACTCCAAGGTGAACCACAAGGATTACATGTGCGACCGCACGCCTTGGGGCGTGGAACTCGTCAAACGTGTCGGCTCCGAGCGGTTCAAGCTGCTCTACGACATCTACCACATGCAGATCATGGAGGGGGATGTCATCCGCACGATCCAGGAGAACCACCAGTACATTGGCCACTATCACACCGCCGGCAATCCGGGGCGAAACGAGTTCGAGCCACAGGATGAACAAGAGCTCAATTACGGCCCGATCATGCGCGCCATCAAGTCGACCGGTTTCAAGGGCTTCGTCGGCCAGGAATTCATCCCAAAGCGCGACCCATTCACGTCGCTGCGGGCCGCCGTCCGGCTCTGCGCCGTCTAATGCGGCCGGCGACGCCCCGCATTCGTGCGGGCTCCACCGGCTCACCGGGGAAGCCGCGTCCCGCTGCTTCCTGGAGTTTGGCCAATTTTTCGTTCGCGAAAGCGCCAACGGCGCGTCCCCATCCCAGCCTGGGCCAGCGGCCCAGGAACGTCGTCGAACGGGATCGAGGGCTGAAAGCCCGACCCATCAGCTCCGCTTCATTTCAATCGCCGGATCGATCCGGCGGACTCACCTCGCCACGGAGGACACGGATTGCCATCTCCAAATCCGGATCCCGGCCGGCACGGACGTCGGCGAGCGTGCGCGGCACTGTGATATCCGGCTCGACCCCCACGCCTTCGATCCGGCGTCCTCTCGGCGCAATGTAATCGAGCCGGCTGAGCTGCAACTCGCCGCCGTCCGGCAGCCCGTAAAACCAGCTCGCCAAGACGGCCCCGGCAGTCCGCCGGCCCACCGCCGTGGCCCGACCATGGTCCTGCAGGACCGCGGTGAAGATTTCCGCCGCGCTGGCCGTCGCTGCATCGATCAGGATCACCACCTTCCCGCCGTACCGCGCCGATCCGAGCTGCCAGGAGTGCTTCACCCGACGCGACCCGCCGCGCGTCACAAACGTCCCGCAGTCGACCGTTGTCGGGAAGAACTCGCCCACCGCCGCCCCGAGCGAAAACGTGTCGCCACCGGGATTGCGCCGCAGATCGATCACGACGCCCGGTGCATCCCGATGCGCCTTGAGCTGCCGTCCCAGCCAGCGCCGATCCGTACCGGCAAACTCGTCGAACCGCAGGTACACGAATCCGCCTTCGAGTTCCCGCTGCACCTGCCGTGCAGCCGTCGACAGCCGCGTGGCACGCGGTGCAAGGGTCACCCGGCGGTCTTGCTCGTCCAGGAACTCCCACTGCGCCGCCTCGCCTTCCTCCGGCCGGATTTCGATCCGTTCGCCAAGCGGAATCCCGTTGCGCGCCACCACAATCCACCCCGGCTTGACGCCCGCTTCTGCGGCGGGCGTGCCCGGAAGCACCTCGACGACGACCCACCTGTCCTCGATCCGCAGCATGTTGAATCCGGTTCGCGTGCGCTGCCGCGTATGCCTTTCCTCCGCTTGCGTCGGCGTGAGCGCAATCGTGTGGCTGTCGCCCAACGGCTCCAGCATCGCGTTCA
Source organism: Verrucomicrobiia bacterium (assembly GCA_011525695.1). Classification (GTDB taxonomy): domain Bacteria; phylum Verrucomicrobiota; class Verrucomicrobiia; order Opitutales; family Opitutaceae; genus ER46. The sequence goes on along the minus strand of WYBX01000142.1, from coordinate 53,518 downwards.
ATGTCGCATAAAGCGAAGCCGTGTCCGGCGCCCGTGCCGCCCGCGGGCCATGGACCGCAGCCGCCTGCTCCCAGTCGACCCCCTGGTTCTCGGGATCAAAATGCCGCCGATTCACGAGATCCCAGACCGCATGGAACACCTCCAGATTGCGTTCAGCCCTTGCGACCTGCTCCGGCGGCAACCCGGCCAGCGACACCCGCGCCTCCGGCAGCGTGGCGCAGCCCGTCAGCAGCCCCGCCACCAGCAGGAGGATCGGCCGGAGAAACCAATCACGCGGAGGATTCATGACCAGGTCCACGGCGGGAAATTCATCACGTCCCGGCCCTGCGGCAAGCGACGGCCCTGCGATGCGCCATCCAATGATTCACGGAGCGGTCCCCGTTCGGAAACCCGATCGCGTGCGCTGCCCAGGCCGGGCCTCACCTCAGGCCTCCACCAGATCCTTCTCCACCCGCAGGTTCCCAATGATGAAATCCTGCCGATCCGGCGTGTTCTTGCCCATGTAGAATCCCAGCAGCTCATCGCTGTCATGCAGGTGCGCCAGCGTCACCGGCTCCAGCCGGATCCCGTCGCCGATGAAATCCTTGAACTCACCCGCGGAAATTTCACCCAGCCCCTTGAACCGTGTGATCTCATGCGTGCTGCCGAGCTTCCGCACCGCCGCCTCCTTCTCCTCCTCCGAATAACAATAGATCGTCGCCTGCTTGTTGCGCACCCGGAACAGCGGCGTCTCCAGGATGAACAGATGCCCGCTGCGGATGAGGTCGGGAAAGAACTGCAGGAAGAACGAAATCAGCAGCAGCCGGATGTGCATGCCATCGACGTCCGCATCCGTGGCGATGACAATCTTGTTGTACCGGAGCCCATCAAACCCGTCCTCGATGTTGAGCGCCGACTGCAGGAGGTGGAATTCCTCGTTCTCGTAGATCACCTTCTTCGAGAGCCCGTAGGTGTTCAGCGGCTTCCCCTTCAGCGCAAACACCGCTTGGGTCTGCACGTCCCGGGTCGCCGTCAGCGAACCCGCCGCCGAGTCGCCCTCGACGATGAACAACGTGCTTTCCTCGTTGCGCTCGCTGCGATCGCCGAGATGGATCCGGCAGTCGCGCAGCTTCCGATTGTGCAGCGAGGCCTTCTTCGCCCGCTCGCGGGCGAGATTGCGGATCCCCGCCAGCTCCTTCCGTTCGCGTTCGCTCTCCTCGATCTTCCGCTTGATCGCCTCCGCTGTCTCCCGGTTCTTGTGCAGATAGACGTCGAGCGACTGCTGCATGAACTTGCCCACGAATTCCCGGATGGTCGGGCCGCCCGGCGACATGTCGTTCGAACCGAGTTTCGTCTTTGTCTGTGACTCGAAGACGGGCTCCTGCACCCGGACGACCACCGCCGCGTCGATCGACTGCCGGACATCGGCCGCCTCGTAGTCGCGCTTGAAGAAGTTCCGCACCGTCTCGACCAGCGATTCGCGAAATGCCGCCAGGTGCGTGCCACCCATCGTCGTGTGCTGCCCGTTCACGAACGACCAGTATTCCTCGCCGTAATGATTGCCGTGGGTGAAGGCCACTTCGATGTCCTCGGCCTCGAGATGGATGATGGGATAGAGCGGCTCGCCGCTGAGCTCCTTCGCCAGGAGGTCCTTCAGCCCGTGCTCCGATTTGAACGGTTTGCCATTGAAGGTCAGCGTCAGTCCACGGTTCAGGAAGGCATACTTCCACAGCATGTCCTCGATGAACTCCGGCCTGAACCGAAAATCCTTGCCGAAGAGCTGCTCGTCGGGCGTGAACTCGATCAGCGTCCCGTTGCGCTCGCCGGTTTTCGCGATCTTGTAATCCTTCCTGAGCTTGCCCTGCGCAAACTCCACGACCTTCGTCTGCCCGTCGCGAAACGCCTGCGCCTTGTACGTGAGTGAAAGCGCGTTGACCGCCTTTTGGCCGACGCCGTTCAGCCCCACCGCCTTCTTGAAGGTCTCACTGTCGTACTTCGCGCCAGTGTTGATCACGGAAACGCACTCCAGCACCTTCCCGAGCGGGATCCCGCGGCCATAATCCCGGATCCGCAGCGTCCGCTCCTCCAGTTCGATTTCAATTTTCCGGCCGTAGCCCATCGTGAACTCGTCGATGGAGTTGTCGATCGACTCTTTCAGGAGCACGTAGACACCGTCCTCGGCGTGGCTGCCGTTGCCGAGCCGGCCGATGTACATGCCGGGACGCAACCGGATGTGCTCGGTCGAGGAGAGGGTCTTGATGCTCGCTTCGGTGTAGGCTTGAGCCATGGGAGAAAGATTGGTCGGAGGGAGTCCGTGATATGCGTGAACCAGATCCTGAAGGAGTGGCGCTCCCGGGATCTGACAAGCGAAATCCCATTTCCATCGCCGGCCGGCGTGTTCGGGTCAGAGCCTCTCCGGCGTCAGCGCGCCCGATGCGGGCTGCGACCCGACGGCTGCCGACTCGGCCGACGCCCTGTGCGATTCCTGGTCGCAGCTGCGACAGGGAATCGCACGGCCGACGGCGCCCGGGGGGCGATGGTTCGCCGATCCGGACTGGGGGAAGTCAGGTGCCGGTGGTCACCGTCGAGGGCAGGTCGGCCTTCGGCCCGGATTCCTGGCCGGCACCCGGCCCGGATGCGCCGGTCGGGGTGACCGCGGCCGGTCGATTCCGACCCGCCGTCCCGGTGGCGAGAATTTCCCCCGCCTGCGTGGCGTCGAATTCGCGATCCCAGCGAGCGACGATGAGCGTGGCGACCGCATTGCCAATGAAGTTCGTGATGGCGCGCGCCTCCGACATGAACCGATCCACCCCCAGGACCAGCGCCATTCCTGCCACCGGCACGGTTCCAGTGCTGGCAAGCGTGGCCGCCAGCGTGATGAACCCGCTTCCGGTGACGCCCGCGGCGCCCTTTGAGGTGATCAACAGGACCACGAGCAGGCCAATTTGCCTGGCCAGCGAAAGCGGCGTGTCCGTCGCCTGCGCGATGAACAGCGCGGCCATCGTCAGATAGATGCAGGTGCCGTCGAGGTTGAACGAATAACCGGATGGCACCACCACCCCGACCACCGGGCGCGAGCAGCCGATCCGCTCCAGCTTTTGCATCAGCAGCGGGAGCGCCGATTCGGACGACGAGGTGCCGAGGACGATCAGGATTTCGTCGCGCAGATACCGGATCAGCTTCCACAGGCTGAAGCCGCCGAACCGCGCAATCCCCCCCAGCACAAACCCGATGAACAGGGCGCAGGTGAGGTAGACGCAGGCCATCAGCGAGGCGAGCTGGACGAGCGTGCCGATGCCGTACTTGCCAATCGTGAACGCCATCGCGCCGAAGGCCGCGATCGGCGCCAGCCGCGTGATGATGGTGACAATCCCGAAGAACACCCGCGCCGCGTCGTTGAGCAGATTCGTGATCGGTCGCGCGTGCTCCCCGAGGCCGCTGAGCGCGAGCCCGAACAGCAGGGCGAGGAGCAGCACCTGAAGGATTTCGCCGCGGGCGAACGCCCCCACGAACGTATCCGGGATTATGTTCAGCAGAAAATCGACGGTGCTGAGCTGCTCGGCCGCACTGGTGTAGGCGGACACCGCCGCGGCGTCGAGTGTCGCCACGTCGGCGTGGATTCCGGCTCCGGGCGTGAACGTGTTCGCCACGAACAGCCCGATTATCAGCGCGGCGGTGGTCACGACCTCGAAATAGAGGAGCGCCTTGACCCCGACCCGGCCAATTTTCTTCAGGTCGCCCATCCCGGCGAATCCCACCACGACCGTCGTGAAGATGATCGGGCCGATCAGCATTCGCATCAGCTTGATGAACGCATCCCCGAACGGCTTCATCTTCTCGCCCAAATCCGGCTCGAAATAGCCGAGTGCGATGCCAATCACGATTCCGGCGAGAACCTGCAGATAAAGGGAGTTGCGCGAGGTCCGGCCGGGTCCGTTCTCGAGGACAGGGGTCATGCGAGGTGATTCCGCGCGAAAAACGCGGGCACAGACTTCGAGGAATGTCCGCTGGAAAAGACAATGCAAAACCTGCTCAGTCCGCCCGCATCGCCTCCACCGCTGGCGTCGCCGCCGCCCGCCGCGCGGGCAGCACCGAGGCCAGCAGCGCGGCGATTCCCACGCAACCCGCCGCGAATCCGAGGACCATCGGGTTGGTCGGCTCCATTCCAACGAGCTGCCCGCGCAGGGACCCGCCCATCCACAAGGCCAGCGGCACCCCCAGGACCAGCCCGAGCAGCAACAGCCGGCCGCCCAGCCTCAGGAACATGCCATGCACCTGGGCAGGGCTGGCTCCCAGGGCCAGCCGGATGCCAATTTCCCGTCGACGCTGGCTCACCGTGTAAGCCAGCACACCATAAATCCCCACGACCGAAAGCAGCAGCGCTCCCCCGGCGAAGGCAGCCGCGAGCACCATCGGCGTGCGCCGGGCCCCGAGGCTGGTTGCCACCCGCTCGTTCATCGTCTTCACATCGAACAGCGGCACCTCGGGATCAACTTGCAGCGCCGCCGCCTGGAGGGCGGGTGCCAGCGCGGCCGGCAACAGGTCGGTTCTCACCGTCAGCACCATGCCCGGCGTCGGCTGCAGCCGGTACGGCAAATAAATGGCCCCGACATTCACCGGCTCCGCCAGATCCGACTGCTTCACCGAACCCACGACTCCGACGATCGAATACACCTTGCTGTCCGGCTCCTTCCCCGTGCCTTCGACAATCCGCCGCCCGACCGGGCTCGAGTTCGGCCAGTACCTCCGGGCATACCGTTCATCAATCACTGCAATCAGTGGCTCCGCATCGCCATCCGCGGCCGTCAGCAGCCGGCCGTCGCGCAGCGGCACACCGAACGTCGAAAAGAAGTCTCCCGCCACCGAGATCGTGTATGGCGCCTGCACCGACTCGCCCGCCGCGGGCTCGTAGCCCTCCGGCATCATCACGTTCGAGTCCGAGTCGCCGGCAAATGGTGCCGCGCTGCTCACGGCGACGCCCATCACGCCCGGCAGCTGGCCCACTTCAGCCAGCAGCCGCTGCACGTACGCCCGCCGGTCGTCATACTTGGCATAGCGCGGCCGCGGCAGGTTGAGTTGTGCCGTCAGCAATCGCTCCGGCCGGAACCCTGGATCGATCTGCAGGATCCGGGAAAAACTGAAGGTGAGCAAACCCGCCCCGGATAGCAGGACAAATGCCAGGGCGACCTGCGCCACCATCAACGCCTCCCGCAAGCGTCCCTGCCGCCGGTTGGTCGTGCCGCCACGCGATTCGACACTCAGCGCCGCCCCGAGCCGTTCGCCCAGATGGTGCGCCAATGGCGGCAACGCCAGCACCCACCCCGTCACCAGCGCAATGCCGATCGCCGCCGCCGCGACCACCCAGTCCACCCGGGCATCTCCGCCCCGCGGCAGTTCCGCCAGCCCCAGCTTGTCGAGCATTGGCAATAGCGCCGCCCCGAGGGCGAGACCGGCCATCGCTCCCCCCAGCGCCAGCACCGTGTTTTCAATCAATAACTGCCGCGCCACCCGCAGCCTGCCCGCCCCGAGAACCCGCCGGATTGCCACCTCCCGGGCCCGGACATTCCCACGCACGAGCATCAGATTCGCGAGATTCACGCCGCCAATCAGCAATACGAACAGCGCCCCGGCCTGGAGCAGCCAGAGCGCGCTGCGCGCGTGTCGGGTCAAGTCGTCCGGTAGTGTCGCCACCTCGGTCCGAAACCCCGCATCGACCACCGGCTGCCGATAGGGATCGCCCTCCAGCATCTCGAGGTTGAACGCATCCACCTCCTCCTGCAGCCGCGCCACCGTCGCACCCGGCGCCAGCCGGCCGATGACATTGAGGTTATTGCTGTGCCGGCGGTCCGGCTGGCGATCCTCCGCCCGGAAAGCCAGGGGAGTCCACAACCGGGTCTCCGGTTCCGGATCAAAGCGAAAGCCCGGCGGCATCACACCGACGACTTCCAGCGAAACCCCATCCACTCGCAAGGTGCGGCCAACCACCGCCGGATCCCCGCCCAGATGCTGTTGCCAGAAACCATGACTGAGCAGCGCAACCTGATCCCGGCCCTCCTCCCCTTCCTCCGGCCGGAAGGTGCGGCCGAGCTGAGCCCCGACCCCGAGGACTTCGAAGAAATTCGGGGTGACCCGCAATGCTTCCACCCGCTGCGTCCTTCCCGCCTCGCCGACGATGGCGTCGCGTCCCCGCAGCGCCGCCAGCCCTTGAAGTGATCCCAGGTGTTCGCTGCGCTCGAGGTAATGCGGGATGGAATTGCCCGCGCGCGGGACCCCGGCGCGCGGATAGGAATTGAACATCACGACCAGCCGGTCGGGCTCGGAAAAGGGCAATGGCCGCAGCAGGACCGCGTGAACCACGGCGAAAATCGCGACATTGGCCGCCACGCCCAGCGCGAACGTGGCAAGCACCGTCAGGCTGAACCCTCGGTCCCGCGCGAGCGTGCGGAGCGCGAACCGAACCTCGGACAGGAGTTGGGACATGCCGGGAAAACCCGGGGCGATCGTGAAAGTTTCAACTATTTCGCTCCTCGCCCGGCACCGGATTACCCGTCATGCTGCCGCGATGAAACCCCACTTCACCGGCATTCCCTTCGTTGTGTATCCGGTCACCGACATGACCCGTGCCCGCGCCTTCTACCGGGACGTGCTCGGGCTGGCTGAGACGGCCAACTGGGAGAATCAGTGGATCGAGTTCGACATCGGCTCGAACACCCTCGCCCTCACCAGTACGATGCAGGGCGCCCAGCCCGGAGCCCAGGCCGGAGCGGCGGCCCTCGAGACGCCGGATTTCGAAGCCACGGTCGCCGCATTGAAGGCGTCCGGAGTCAAGTTTGCCCTCGAGCCGTTCGATTCGGGTGTCTGCCGCTTCGCCCGCTTCCTGGATCCCGATGGCAACCATCTCATCCTCCATCGCATCCACGATCCGGCGAAATCCTGAACCATCCCACGGCTTTGCGGTCCGTCAGCTCGACTTCCCCATGAAATTCCTCCTCAGCACCCTGGCGGCAATCGTCATCCTCGCCCTCGCCGTGTATTTCGGCGGACACTTCTTCCTCGGATCGATGGCGAAGGCCGGCGTCAACAAGTTCGGCCCCGGCATCACCCAGACGAAGGTCCACCTCGACGGAGCAACGATTTCGCCCGTCTCCGGCGAGGGCACGCTCACCGGGCTCACCGTCGGCAACCCCGAGGGCTGGAGCGAGAACAACGCCCTTTCCCTCGGTCGCGTGCATGTCGACGTCGAACCGAAATCGCTCCTCGGCGATACCATCGTCGTCAATGAGATCATCGTGGAGCAGCCCAAGTTTCTTTATGAAACGAAGTTCGTCGCCTCCAACATCGGCGACCTGCTCAAGAACATCGAAAAAACCCTGGGCAGCGGCCAGACGCCCCGGGAGCCCTCCGGCGAACCCACCAAGCTGATCGTCCGGAAGCTGGAAATCCGGGAGGGCACCGTCGCGCTCGGCCTCGGCGCCACGGCAATGTCGCTGCCGATGCCGCCGGTCAGCCTGACTGACATCGGTGTGGCCGAGGGAGGCGTGACGCCGGCGCAGGTTGCCGCCGCCGTGATGCGCAGCATCACCACGAGCGTGGTGGCCGCGACCACCCAGGCGATGTCGACCGTCGGGGGAACGAGCGGCGCCGCCACCCTCGAGAGCGCCCGGCAGATCGGCGAGGCGATCAAGGGCGTCTTTGGCGGCGGGAAGAAAAAGGAGCCCGCCCCCGCGTCGAAGCCTTGAGTCGAGTCGAGTCTCGGAACGAGGGGCATTCTGAAGCCCCTCGCAGGGCTGGCGCTCGCGCCATGCCGCACCGACCGTTCGAGATCGGCTCCGCACGTTTCGTTCGAATACGGCCCGCCGTCGAGCCGGTTCAGAAATCTCACGGCCAACCGTGGTCTCACCAACGAGGCCTCGATCTTGTCGAGAGGCGGCGGCCCTCAATTCAATTGATCGCTGATCGAGCATCTCACCGGGGTTGACGCACCACCCGTCCGCCGCTCCGCTGCCGGCGTGAAAGTCACCTACTACCTCGAAATCTTCTCGTCCTGGTGCACCTACGTCGAGCCGGTCTGGGCCGCCCTGAAGCAGGCCTATGCCGGCCGCGTGGAATTCGAGTGGAAACTCGCCCGGATGAACCCGGAGGACTTTCCCGCCTCCCGCAGCCAGTGCGACTGGTTCTACCGGCGGAGCGGTGGCACTGTCATGCATTGTCCGGAGATGCTCAACTCCGCGTGGGTCGAGCCGTCACGAAACGGTCATTACGAGGCGGCCGGCCGCGTCGCCGAGGCGGCCCGTGGCCTCGGTTTCGAAGGCGATAAAATCCGGCTGGCGCTGGCCCACGCCGCCTTGCGCGAAGGCCGGAAAGTCGGTGACCTCCGGACCGCGGTGGCCGTGGCGGTGAAGGCGGCCGGCCGCAAACTCGACGCCCGCCGGCTGCGCACCGCCGCCGAGTCGCCAGCGGTCGAAGCCCGGATCGTGGCGAGCACCCGCGAGTTCTTTGCGCATCAGATCAACCAGCGGCCCGCCTTCGTCGTGTCGGATCCGATCGGTGACAAGGCCGTGTTTTCCGGGCTCGTCCGCCGCGAACCGCTGGTTGCGACCATTGAAGCGATGCTCGCGGACACTGCGGCCTACGCGGCCCATGCCGCGCATCATGGCCCATCGCCGCAGCACTAGGCCCGTGCGGAGAACCACGGCCACCGGATGTCACACCCCGCTCGACTGGCCAGACATCCCCGTGGATCGCTGTTCCTGCTGAGCCAAGGAATCGGCCCTTTGCTCCTGTGGTTCCTTGCGCTTAGCCTTTTCCGCCTGCTCCGCCGCCTCACGCGCGGTTTCCTCCCCGCTCGCAGCCCTCCTGTCCGCGGAACCACTCTCAGCACCCGGGACCGATCCCGAGTTCTGGCCGGCCTGAAGCCCGCGCGCTTCGTCGGCGCGCGTTCCGATCCCGGGCCGCTTCTCGTTGCCCAACCCCGCGTCTCCCGGTGACCGGGTGCGCTGCTCACTCCGCTCGCGCCCCGACTGGCCGCTCTCATCACGGTGCTGGCCGGTCCGGCCCGAATTCGGATCCTGACGTTCTCCGGGGGAGGTATGTTTGTTCATGGGTTCAAGGGATTGAAGACCAACGCGGAATTGATGCGATCGCGGCGACCGACACTTGTCGCACAGCCGACCGCCAGAAATAACGCCGCGCGGCGCCTTTGATGGCTCCCTGCATGGACCAGTCATTGTTGATCCGGTTTCCTGGAGGGCCGTGCTCGCCACGGCCGCAGGTTGGTGAACAGATCGTTTGGGAACTGCGAAGAACGCGAAGTTTAGTTCCAGGGCCACCGGTTGACGCGGCACGGCACGGCGGATTTCCTCCCGAGGATGAACCGCCGGCGATCGCTTTCCCATGCCCAGGGCTACCTCGGGCTCGGCATGGTCAACGAGGCCGCGGGTGAACTCGACCGGATCGCACCGGCCGAGCAGGAACTCCCGGAGGTCCTGGCCCTGCGGTCGGCAGTGTTGCAGGCCCAGGAAAACTGGCCCGCGCTGCGCGATGTCGCACGGATCTTTGCCCAACGCGCGCCCGGCGAGCCCGGCGCATGGATCACGTGGGCGTATGCCACGCGCCGCGCCGAATCCCTCGCGGCCGCCGAGGAGATCCTGCTGGAGGCGGAACGCCGGCATCCAAACGAACCGACCATCCAGTTCAACCTGGGCTGCTACGCCTGCCAGCGCGGAGACCTGGCCGCCGCCCGCCGCCGCGTGGACCGGGCCATCGCCCTCCAGCCGAAATTCGGCGAAGCCGCCGCGACCGATCCCGATCTCGCGCCGCTGCGCGATGCCTGCAACCCGCCGTAAGGTCAATGCAAGCGGCGGGACGTCGCTTTCACTGTGACCCGGCGGCTCGCGTGGAAGCGGCATCTTGCCGCTTGTTGGTCCGCGTTACACCTGACCTGACCGGACGTCTCAGCTCCGCTTCGCCAGCACCGTCTTTTCGTAACGGCGGACCTCGTCCAGCCATCCGCCGCCAACCGGCACATCGCGTCGCCGGCAGTATTCGTCCCATACCGCCCCAAAGGGCAGCGACTTCAATTCCTCCAGCAACGCCAGCCTCCCGGTGAAATCGCCCGCCCGCTCCAGGCTGCGCAGCTGATCCAGCGGCTCGAGCAATGCCAGCAGCAGCGCCTTGAGTGCGTTGCGCGTGCCAATCACCCACGCCGCCACGCGATTGATGCTCGCGTCGAAATAATCCAGCCCCAGCCGCGTGCGCCCGAGAAAACCTCCCCGCACGATCTCCTCCATGATTCCGCGCAGAGGATCGTCGAGGAGGACAACATGATCACTGTCCCAGCGGAGGCCACGGCTGACATGCAGCAGCAATCCCGGCACGAACTGGAGCACCGCGCTGATCTTGTCCGTCAGCGTCTCCGTCGGATGAAAATGCCCGGCATCCAGGCAGAGCAGCAGCTGGTGCCGGATGGCGTAGCCGAGATAGAATTCGTGGGAGCCGGCCACATAGGCCTCCGAGCCCAACCCGAACAGCTTGCCCTCGACGGCATCCAGGGCATGGCGCGGATCGAGCGGCTCGGCCCGGATGGCGTCGAGCGAGGCGGCAAGCCGTTCGCGGGGCGACTTCCGGTCAACCGGGAGATCCTTGTAGCCGTCGGGTATCCAGATGTTGTTCACCACCGGGCTGCCCAGCTGCCGGCCCATCTCGGCCGCGATCCGTCGGCAGGCAACTCCATGGTCGATCCAGAACTGCCGGATCCCCGCATCCGGATGCGCGAGCGTGAAGCCGTCCGCCGCCCGAGGATGGGCAAAGAAGGTCGGATTGAAATCCAGTCCCAGCCCGAGCGACCGGGCCCACTCGATCCAGCCCTGGAACTGCGCCACCGTGATGGCGTCGCGATCAACCTTTCCCGCACGGAAATCACCGTAGCAAGCGTGCAGGTTCAGCCGGTGCCGGCCGGGGATCAGCTTGTACGCCTGGGTGAGATCCGCCTGCAGCTCCTCAATCGTCCGCGCCTTGCCCGGGTGACTGCCGGTGGCGGTCAGCCCGCTGCCGCTGAGATCTCCGGAGGCCTCGAAGCCGCCCACATCGTCGCCCTGCCAGCACTGCAACGAAATCGGAACCGAGGCGAGCCGTCCCAGCGTCGCCTCCGTGTCCACCCCCAGCCGGGCGTAGGTTTCCTGGGCGAGCGAATAAGCAGTGGCGGGCATGACGTGGCACCGTGATGGAAACGGAGCCCGGACGCGAGCGCGCGTCAGCATCGTTCCGAAATTTTCGCCGACCCTTTCATGGTGGTTCGGCGCATCTGCACCCCACCGGCGGCCGACGCAGCAGCTCCCTGCCCGGCCCGCACGCTTGCCCGTGGTTGCGCGTCCACTACGAACCTGATTGTCCATTCCCGATCCGATCGGGGGTTCTCCCCCCGGCGCAACTGCCCCGCCATGTCCGCCCCGCTGCTCCAACTGCGTCAACTCACCAAGTCCTTTGGCGGGGCACGCGCCTTGCGTGGAGTCGACTTCGAACTGCACGCCGGTGAAGTGCATGCCCTGCTCGGGGAAAATGGCGCCGGCAAGAGCACCTTGATCAAGATCGTCACCGGGGCGCACCAGCCGGACAGTGGCTCCATTGCCCTCGACGGCCACCGCGTTGGCACCCTCGATCCCGCGACTGCCCACGCGCTCGGCATCGCCTGCATCTACCAGCAGCCGGCCCTGTTTCCCGCCCTGAGCGTGATGGAAAACATCGCCCTCCGGCTGGAACCCGTCAGTCCCGGGCGCCGCGTCGACTGGCGGCAAAGGCGCGACCGGGCCGCCGCCCTGCTCCAACGGCTCGGGGCCAATATTCAGCCCGATGCCACCGTGAGCACCCTCTCGATGCCCGCCCAGCAGTTGGTCGAGATCGCCTGTGCCCTCGGTGCCGGCGCCCGGATCCTGCTGATGGACGAGCCCACGGCTTCGCTCACCCAGTCCGAACAACTCCGGCTCTTCGCCGTCATCCGCGAACTCCGGCGCAACGGCGTCGGGATCATCTACATTTCACACCGGCTCGAGGAGATTTTCTCGCTCGCGGACCGCGTCACGGTCCTGCGCGACGGCCAAAGTGTGGGCACCCATGCCACCTCCGCAATCGACGAGCCCGCGCTCATCCGGTTGATGGTGGGCCGTGAGCTGACGCAGATCTACCCGCCGGCCGGTTCGGTGCCGGGTCGCGTGATCCTCGCGGCACGCGAACTCGGCCATGCCGCCTCCGGGGTCCACCACGTCAGTTTCGAGGTGCGGGCCGGCGAGGTCCTTGGGCTCGCCGGAATGGTTGGCGCCGGCCGGACGGAGCTCGCACGGATCCTGTTCGGGCTCACCCCCGCGGATGCCGGCGAGATTCTGCTGGAAGGGAAGCGCGCTGCGATTCGCTCGCCGCGCGAGGCGGTTGCCGAGGGGATCGGCTATGTGCCTGAAGATCGCCGCCGACATGGCGTCATTCTGGAAATGCCGGTTGCGGAAAACATGACCATGGCCATCCACCCGCGGATCTTTCCGGGCGGCTGGCTGCGCTTCGGTCGGGAACGGGCCCTGGCCCTCGACTACATCCGCGCGCTCGACGTCAAGTGCGCCGGCCCGGAGGCAGTCGGCTCCAGCCTTTCCGGCGGCAACCAGCAAAAGGTCTCGTTGGCCCGATGGCTCGTCACCAAGCCGCGGGTGCTGATCCTGGATGAGCCCACCCAGGGGGTCGACGTCGCCGCCAAGGGCGAAATTCATCGACTCGTGCGCCGGCTGACCCAGGAGGGCATGGCCGTCGTCCTCATCTCGAGCGACCTCACCGAGGTCATCGGGATGTGCGATCGGATCGGGGTGATGCGCGGCGGAACCCTGGTGTCGATCCTGCCGGGCCGAACCGACGCGCACGCTGTCATGGCCGCCGCCCTGGGCCAGGGGCCGATGGCGGGAGGATCCGCATGAGCCGCCATTTTCGTGAAATCTCGGTAGTCGCGGCGCTCGCACTGGTCCTGATCGGCCTGGCATTCGCCGCGCCCGGCTTTTTCCAGCCCCAGCCGCTTCTTTCACTCGTCACCCGCGAGGCCCCGACGCTCGTGGTCGCCTCTGGGATGGCCCTCGTGATCATCTGCCGGCAGATCGACATTTCGGTCGGATCGCAGTTTGCCGTTTGCGGCGTCCTGACCGGGCTGCTGGCGTCGCTGGGCTGGCCCGTCGCGACGCTCGTGCCGGCAGCCATCGCTGCCGGTGCGGTCCTCGGTGCCGTGAACGGCACACTCGTGGCCGGCCTCCAGTTGCCGTCGATCGTCGTGACGCTCGCCACCATGGTCACCTGGCGCGAGGCACTGCGCTGGTGGCGCCAGGGGGAATTCGTGGACCTCCCCGTGAAACTGCAGTGGCTCGGCCTCTCCCAACGCACCGGACAGTGGCTGCTCGTTGCCACGGCCCTCATGGTGCTTGTGGTCCTAGCCCTCGGACTACGGCACCTTGCGGCCGGCCGGCACTGCTACGCCGTGGGCGCCGACGCCGAGGCAGCCCGGCTCGCCGGGCTCCGGCCCCGGCGCGTGACCTTCCTGGCCTTCGTCCTGGTCGGCGCGCTCACCGGGCTGGCCACGATCCTCAACGTCCTCCAGTCGCCACAGGTGGACCCAAAATCCGGGACCGGGCTCGAGTTGAAGACGATCGCCGCCGTAGTGGTCGGTGGAGTATCCATCGCGGGCGGGCGCGGTTCGCTCTGGGGCGTGTTCGCGGGACTCCTGCTGCTGGCCTGCGTTTCACCCGCCCTCACGCACCTGCGGGTCGAAGCTTACTGGGAGAAGGCGATTCAGGGATTGATCATCCTCCTGGCCGTCCTCGCGGATGGCGTGCGGATGCGAAAGACCGGGCCCTGAGCATGAGCCAGACTCCATCGCAATCCGGATCCAGCAAGGGTGCCCTCCGCCACGAATGGGTGCTCCTCATGGTCGTCGCGCTCGAGTGGCTGTATTTCAATTCAGTCGGGCCCCGGTTCGGCACGCTCGAAAACTCCTTCGACATCCTCCGGCACTCCGTCGAGATCGGGCTGCTCGCCCTCGTGATGACGCCGATCATCATCAGCGGCGGCATCGATCTTTCGCTCGGCTCGCTGCTCGGGCTTTGTGCCGTGGTCTTCGGCAAGCTCTGGCGGGACGGCGGATTTTCGCCCGCGGCCGCGGCAACCTGCACGCTCGCGCTGGGTGCCGTCGCCGGCGGACTGAACGCCAGCCTGATCACGTGGCTCCGACTCCCGCCGCTGATTGTCACCCTCGGCACCTATTCGCTCTTCCGCGGTTTGGCCGAGGCCATCACCCACGGCGCGGATACGTTCACGAACTTCCCCGATGCCTTCCTTGCGCTCGGCCAGGAACGGTTCCTCGGCGTGCCAACCCAGGCCCACCTCTTCATCCTGGTGGCCGGAGTCATGTGGCTGCTGCTTCACCGGACCACCCTTGGGCGCACCGTGCGCGCCATCGGTTTCTCTCCGGAAGGGGCGCGCCATGCCGGACTGCCGGTCGGCCGGCGTCTGGCATCCGTCTATGTGCTCGCAGGTCTGATCGCGGCGCTCGCGGCGATCATTTACACCGCGCGGCTCGGCCAGGCCAGGGCCGACGCCGGCACCGGGTATGAACTGTTCGCCATCACGGCCGTGGTGCTTGGCGGCACCAGCATCTTCGGCGGGATTGGCACGCTCCACGGCACGCTCCTCGGGATCGCCGCCATCGCCATCCTCAACAACGGACTCGTCCACGCCCGGCTGCCCCGCGAAGCTGCCGGCGTCCTGACCGGTGCGCTCCTCCTGCTTGCATTGTCCGGGACCGTGATCCCACAGTTATGGAACGCCCGCCGCGCCCGCCGCCGGCGGCACCCGGCGCCCGCTTCCCCGAGTTCCCCACCATGAAAAATCTCCTCGGCCTCGCACTGTCCGCCTGCCTGCTCGCTACCGGCTGCACGAAGTCACCGCCCGCGTCGGCTGGCGCTGACCACGAGGGCAGAATCACGGTGGCCCTGCTGCCAAAATCCAAGGGCAATGCCTATTTCATTTCCTGCAAGGCAGGCGCGGAGAAGGCGGCACAGGCACTCGGCATCGACCTGCTGTTCGATGGGCCGACGGATACCGACCCCGCCAAGCAGAACGAAATCGTCGAGAATTGGATCACCCTCGGAGTCGACGTCATTGCCGCCGCCTGCGACAACCGGGAGGGGATCTCGACCGCGCTGCGCAAGGCCCAGGACCGGGGAATCAAGGTCATCACCTACGATGCCGACGCCCTGCCGGATGCGCGCACGTTCTTCGTCAACCAAGCCACCCCCGAGGGAATCGCCCACGCGTTGATGGACGAAGCCGCACGGCTCCTGAACCGCGAGGGCGAATTCGCCATCATCCTGGCCACCCTCACCGCTGCCAACCAGCAGGAGTGGCGGCACCATATCGAGGCCCGCCTTGCGGAGAAGTATCCCAAAATGACCCTCGTCGCAGTCCGCCCATGCGACGACCTTAAGGACAAGGCGCAGTCCGAAGCCACCGCATTGCTGAGCGCCCATCCAAATCTCCGGCTGCTGATGAATATCTGCTCGCCTGCCGTGCCCGGCGCGGCCGAAGCGGTCAAGCAGGCGGGCAAGGTCGGCCAGGTCAAGGTCATCGGGCTCGGCCTGCCCAATGAAAACCGCCGCTACGTCAAGGAAGGCGTGACGGACAGCGTGATCCTTTGGAAGACCGAGGACCTTGGCTACCTGACGGTCGAGGCAGCCGTGGCGCTGGCCAAGGGCACGCTCAAGCCCGGTGACAGGACGTTCAAATCCGGCGCCTTGGGCGAATTCGAGATCCGCGGCGACAACATCCTGCTCGGCGAGCCGTTCGTGTTTAATCGCGAAAACATCGACCAATTCGATTTCTAGCCCGGTCCGATTCAGACTATTCTCCTTCCTTCCGCTCGAGGCAGCAAAAAATCAACCTCCGCCTGTCCCGGACCCTTATCCACAATTGTCGGCCATACGCTCAGTCATGAAAAACGACCCATTGATTATCCGCCGCTCCGACCAGCCGCTTGATGCCATCTGTGCGCGGCTGCCTGCTGTCGCCCAAAAGCATCAGTTTGGCGTCCTGGGAGAACATAATCTGCGCCAGAAGATGGAGTCCAAGGGCGTGGCGTTCGACCGCGAATGCCGCGTGTTCGAGGTCTGCAATCCCCGCCAGGCAAAAGCAGTCCTCGAGCGAGCAATGGAAATCTCGACCGCATTGCCCTGCCGGATCGCCGTCTACTCCGAAGCCGGAAAGACCGTCCTCGCCACCATCAAGCCGACGGCTCTCTTCGGGTTCTTTGCTGCGCCCGATGCCGCGTCCACCGCCCGGGAAGTTGAATCGGTCATGACCACCATCATGGACGAAACCGCCGCATCGGGCTCCGTGGCGGGCTAATCCGTGTTATCGCTCCAGTCGGTCAAAGCTCCGACCTGACCCCAGGGGCAGGTAAAAATGACCTGCCCTTCCTGGGAACGCCGTATCGACTGCACGTCAGGGCCCCGGCTGTCGCACCCGCCCGGAGAATTCCCGGGGACAGTGGCGGGAACCCGTCGGGTATCAGCGTTGGATGCAGTTTGGTAGCTTTGCTCCTGTCCAACCATGTCAACTTCACCGCTACGCTTCCTGGTCGTGGACGACAATGCCGACAGCCGGATGCTGCTGGTGAAGACGCTGCTCCGCAAATTCCCCGAGGCATCGATCCATGAATGCCAGCAGGGTGATCACGCACTGGCGATTGCGCGAGCCGGCAACCTGAGCGCGGTCATTGCGCACCGGACCTACGATTATGACGGCGAGACGCTCGTCGCACTCTTTCGGCGGCTGGATCCAATCCTCCCCATCGTCCTGGTCTCCGGGTACGATCGAACGGAACGCGCCCTCGCGGCAGGCGCCAACGCATTCCTGAATTACGATGAATGGCTTCGCATCGGCTCCGTGGTCGCGGACGTGATGGCCAGCGCAGCCGACGCACGGGCTGCCCTTCCCCGTCCGAAGCCTGGCGCCGCCAAAGAGCGCACGCGCACTTCGCCGACCGGGTGACAGTTCTCGCAGTCCCAACGCCTCACCGCCTCTCACGGTCTCACCGTCTCGCCCAGTCTGACGACAGATGACAGATGACCGAGGACCGACCTCGATCCGTCCTCCGTCGTCGGTCGTCAAGGTCTCACCGCCTCACCGTCTCACGGTCTCACCGCCTAAGGATTTGACGGTCGTCCGTCCTCTGTCGTCCCTCGTCTGTCCTCCGTCATCCGTCGTCTGTCCTCTGTCGTCTGAATTAGCCCGTAAGCGGGCCGTGCGCCGGGCGTATTACATGGACTTGTTGCCGCGGCCTCCCGGTGTTGCTGAAAGACGCCCACTTGCTCCGAGCTTCGCTCCGGGACGTTGAAGTTTTCGATTAGTCGATCTGCTGGCGGCGCTCGCTCCTCCGATGCCCTCCACGGCGTCGGTGAACGCGACTCGGCCCGTGGGCGAAGTCGGCGTCGATTACGACCCGACTGGATTGGCTTATAGGACAGCCGTTCGGCTTGGCATTTGAACGGATTTTGAGCAAAATCCGCTGACACACTCGCAAACGACGCGGAGGCATCCGCCAGAGCTTCCCCTAAGCTCCGCCCGAAGTCAGCGTGAACGACGTGGTCCCCAACCCAAATTCCCTCGGTTCATGAAAGATTATTCCTCTTCGGATCTGAGAGGCTTCGCCGTACTTGGGCATGCCTCTTCCGGAAAAACGATGCTTACCGAGGCCATGCTTGCATGCTCGGGCAAGATCGGCCGGATGGGCAGCATCGCCGCCGGGTCGACCGCCTCGGATTACCATGCGAGCGAGAAGCAGCACCAGATTTCCGTCCATTGCTCGCTCCTCCACACCGAGTGGATGGGCCGCAAGCTGAACATCCTGGATTGTCCCGGCTACGTTGACTTCATCAGCGAGGGGCTCGGCGCGTTGCGCGTCGGCGACTTTGCCCTGATCGTCGTGAACGCCGCCCATGGGCTGGGCGTCGGCACCGACGCCGCCTGGGATTACGCGACCCGCTCGGGCCTGCCCAAGATGATCGTCGTGAACGGGCTGGACAAGGCCAACACCCGCTTCGACGAGGTCGTCGAAGCCTGCCGCCAGCATTTCGGGAAAAACGTCTTTCCGCTGACGCTGCCACTCAATGCCGGACCGGGCTTCAGTCATACGCTCGACGTCATGCGCAACGAGGCGGTGAGCTACACGCCCGGCGGCAACGGGAAGTACACCGAAGCGCCCGCCGGCGCCCTGACCGAGCGCGTCCAGCAGCTGCACCGCGAGCTGATCGAATACGTCGCCGAATCCGACGACAGCCTGATGGAGCGGTTTTTCGAGAAAGGCATGCTGGCCGAGGAGGAATTCCGCGCCGGCCTGCACAAGGCCGTCCAGGACCAAGTCTTCGTGCCACTTTTCGCCGTCTCCGCGGAAACCAACGTGGGCGTGACGCGCCTGATGGACTTCATTGCCAAGTACGGCTCCTCGCCCTTGGATCGGGCCGAGGTGCCCGCCAAAGACTCCAGTGGCCTCCCCGGCTCCGTGCCGCTTACGCAGCCGGAGCCGGTGGTCTATATATTCAAGACCATGAACGAGCCCGGAGTCGGCGAACTTTCGCTGTTCCGGGTTTTTTCTGGCACGATCAAGTCGGGCGACGAGTTGCGCAACACCGGGCGCGACATCAGCGAACGGCTGGGCCAGCTCTATGTGCTGAACGGCCATGAACGGATTCCCGTCCCGCAGCTGCATGCGGGCGATCTCGGCGCGGTCGTGAAGCTCCGCGACACGCACACCGGCGACACCCTCTGCAGTCCGCGTTACCAGGTCGTGCTGCCCAAGGTCGAGTATCCCGCCCCCAACATCCATGGCGCGCTCAAGCTCCGCTCCAAGGGCGATGAGGACCGGCTCGCCATCGGGCTCGCCACCCTCCACCAGGAGGATCCGACCTTCCACTATCGGGTCGACGACGAGATCCACCAGACGATCGTCTCGGGCCAGGGCGAGATCCACCTCCAGGTGATCTGCGAGCGGCTCGCCCGGCGGTTCAATGTGAACGTGGAACTCGAGGAGCCGCACGTGCCCTACCGGGAGACCATCCGCGGCCGCGGCGATTCACGCTACCGGCACAAGAAGCAGACCGGCGGCGCCGGCCAGTTCGCCGAGGTCTGGCTCCGCGTCGAGCCGGGTGCGCGCGACAGCGGCGTCGAGTTCAAGCAGACCCTCGTCGGCACCAACGTGGATCGGGTGTTCGTGCCCTCCGTGGAAAAAGGCGTAGCCACCGCCTGCAAGGAGGGCATCCTCGCCGGGTTCCGCGTCACCGACGTCAAGGCCGAGTTCTACGATGGCAAGATGCACCCGGTCGACTCGAAGGACATCGCCTTCCAGGTCGCGGGCTATCACGCCTTCAAGGAGGCCTTCCAGGCCGCCCGCCCGATCCTGCTCGAGCCGATTTACGTCGTCACCGTCACCGTGCCGGAGGACTACGTCGGCGCGATCATGGGCGACCTGTCGTCCCGGCGCGGCCAGATTCTGGGCGTGGAGAGCGAGGGCCACTTCCAGATCATCCGGGCGCAGGTGCCGCAGAAGGAACTCTATCGTTACAGCTCGAACGTCCGCGCGCTGACCAGCGGCCGCGGCCGGCACGCCGAGGAGTTCAGCCATTATGCGGAACTGCCGAACGAGTTTGCCAACCGGCTGCTCAACGAGTTGAAGGCCAAGGCCAATGGCAATGGCGGCGATCATTCCAAATAGCCGGGAAGCCCCCTTTTTGTTCAACCCCCTACTCCAATGGACACCTGGAAGATTCAGATCACCGAGCCGCACAGCGGCGAACTGGGAGAGGCGATCCTCCATGAGGATCATGGTTACGTGTTCGAGGAATACACCTACGCGGCCGGGCACAAGATCGAGGTCGCCGTGCACGACACGCACGATTCCCACTGGCACATCTTCACGGACTTGGATTCCGGTCACCGGTTCAAGATTCCGCCGGAAAAATACATCCGGGTGTAGTGCCGTGGCAGTGACGCCGCCCACCGCGGCGTCGGGTCACCATTCTTGGCCGGCCGGCCCGGCCACCGCGTGAGCATTGCCTTGGCCCGCGCTGCGCAGGCCGTTTGCGACCGCCGGCGGGAAACGCTTGCGGGGCGCCCCGCGGCGGCGGAACGTTCGAACGCCATGTGTCTCTTGTCCCGCGCTGCGGAGCGCCGATCCGCTGGTGCTGCGTCGAACGCCCTAGCCCCCCGGGGCCGCGGTGGCTCAGCCCTCCGAGCCTGGCCTCGAAGGCAGCTGCGATGGTGGGCGCCGGCGCTGCTCGCCGCCACCGCCTGCGCCCAGGCCGAGTGGCGCAGCACACTCTACCCGGAGAATTGGACGCCGCCCACCACCCTGCGCTTCGAGACGGATCGCCTGATCCAGGATTTTTCCTACGCAGGTTACCATCGCGGCGAACGCGAAATCCCGGCCGCCAACGGCCCAGTCTTCGACGTGACCAGCTACGGCGCCGATCCCACCGGCGTCACTGACTCCACCGTCGCGATTCAAAGCGCCATCAACGCCGCGATCGCCGCCGGCGGCGGAGTCGTCGCCCTGCCGGCCGGCACCTTCACGGTGTCGCCGCAAGGCACCAACGCCTACGCCCTGCGGATCGTGGCCAGTGGCATTGTGCTGCGCGGCGCCGGACGCGACCGGACATTCCTTTTCAACGCTGCCACGGCGATGCGCGGCAAACACATCATCCGCGTCGAGGGCTCCGGCTCGAGCTGGGGCACGGTCCCGTCGGGCAGCCCGCAGCCGCGGCTCACCGAGGATCTGCTCAGCCCGACCAGTTCGATCCCGGTGGCGGCCACCACCGGCTTCGCAGTGGGCGACTGGGTGGTGCTGCGCGCGGACGCCACGGACGCGTTCGTAGCGGAGCACAACATGACGGATCTCTGGGCCGGCCGGGGCAGCAGTCTCGGCGGGGTGATGTTTCTCCGGCAGATCACGGCGGTGGATGCCGCCGCGTCGCGACTGACGATCGACGCGCCGATCCGTTACTACCTGAAGACGCGCGACGACGCCCGCGTGCACCACGCGGTGCCGCATGTCGAGGAGGTGGGCCTCGAGGGTTTTTCCATCGGCAACCGCGAACACCCGGCGGCGGCGAGTCCCACGGGTTGGGGCGAAGAAGATTACAACACTGCGGGCAACGGCGCCCATGATGTGCACGGCTCCTTCGCGATCGCGTTCCGGCGCGTGCGCGACTCGTGGATCTCGGATGTCGCCTCCTACCGTCCGGCCGGCAACGCGATGAACACTCACCTGTTGTCCAATGGCATCCTCCTGCAGAACTGCCGCGGAGTCACGGTGCGGAACTGCGATCTGCAACGTCCGCTCTACGGCGGCGGGGGCGGCAATGGTTACATGTACCGCCTGCAGGCGAGCAACGAATGCCTCGTGCGCGACAGCGCGGCCCGCTACAACCGCCATGGCTTCGTGATTTCGCACATGGCCTGTTCGGGCAATGTGATCCATGGCGGTATCGGGCAGGTGACGCGCACGCAGGTGGCGGGGAGCGGGACGACGGGAGGCGAAGGCTCCGATCACCACATGCACCTGAGCCAGTCCAACCTGATCGACAATGTGCAGCTCGATCGCGACTTCTTCACCGCGCATTACCGCGGCACGTCGGGCACGCCGCCGCAGCATGGGCAGGGCGGCACCCACACGGTGTTCTGGAACCTGAGCGGCACCGCATACCAGCCGGGCAAGAGCTTCATCGTGCGCAGCGAGCAGGCGCGTTACGGCTATATCATCGGCACGCGCGGGCCGGCGAGCGGACTCACCACTCCGAGTTCCGCCGCGTCGCGCACCACGCCGGTGGATCACGCCGAGGGGGCGGGCCAGGGCGACTCGCTCCGGCCGCTGTCGCTGTATCACGACCAGCTCGGCCGCCGGCTCGCGCAGCTGCCGTCCACTGCGCGCCTCGTCAACCTCGCCACCCGCACGCTGGTCGGCGGCACAGCGGGGACTCCCATCGCCGGTTTCGTCATCAGTGGCGGCGGCATCAAGCGGATGCTCATCCGCGCGGTGGGACCGGGCCTCGCCCCCTTCGGCCTGACCGCCACGGTACCGGACCCCAGCATTGCGGTGGTGTCCGGGACAAGTACGGTGGCCGCCAACGACGATTGGAACCTCGCCGACGCGCCGACCTTCACCGGGCTCGGGGCCTTCGCGCTGCCGGCCGGCAGCCGCGACGCGGCGGT
Organism: Verrucomicrobiia bacterium; assembly: GCA_011525695.1. GTDB lineage: Bacteria > Verrucomicrobiota > Verrucomicrobiia > Opitutales > Opitutaceae > ER46. The sequence goes on along the minus strand of WYBX01000142.1, from coordinate 31,261 downwards.
GGTGGTGTCGCTCGCTGCGGGTCCGTACACGACACCTCTCCGCTCGGGCGACGGCAGCGGGATCGCGCTGCTCGAAATTTACGACGGGCAGGTGGCCGAGCGGGCGTCCACGCTGGTCAACGCGAGCACGCGCGCCTTTGTCGGCACGGGCGACGGCGTGCTGATTCCGGGGTTTGTGGTGACGGGCACCGGCCAGGTGCGGGTGTTGGTGCGCGCGATCGGGCCGACGCTGGCGGATTTTGGTGTGACGGGTGTGCTGGCGGATCCGGAGCTGACGCTGTTCAGCGGACCGACGCCGATTGCGGCCAATGACAACTGGGGGGCGGCGCTTAACGCCGGCGAGATCGCGGCGGCAGCCCGGCAGACGGGGGCGATTGCGCTGGGCGAAACCAGCCGGGACGCGGCGCTGCTGGTGTCACTCGCGGCCGGATCGTACGCCGCGCGCGTGGGCGGAGCCGGGAGCGCAACCGGCACGGCGCTGGTGGAGATTTACGTGGTGCGCTGAAAGCCGCCCGCGCGTCGCCGCACAAAGCCACGCTCCACTTCTGGGCGAGAGAACGAGGCTAGCCTTCGCAACGCTCGGGAACCAGTTGGGCGAGATTCCCCCCGTCAACCGGCAGCCAGGCACCAGTAATGCAACGGGCCATGGTTGGCGTGCGACCAGCTCGGCCTGGCTCACGCCTGCTTCGACAGGAAATCCAGGCTCGCGCGCGTGAAATCCCACGGGGTGCCCGCGCCCCTGTCCTGCTCGTAAATATACCACTCGATGCCGGATTCGCGGCCGGCAGCAAAGACGTCGTTCCATTTCACCGCCCCCTGGCCCAGCGCCACCAGCGTGTGCTGCTTGTCCGCCGGACTCGGGATCACGTCCTTGGCATGCACGACCGGACACCGGCCCGGCAGCCGCCGGATCAAGGCCACGGGATCCGCCCCGGCGGCCAGCGCCCACGCAATGTCGATCTCGGCCGCGAGGTTTTCCGGCTTCGTCTCCGCCATCAGGATGTCGAACTTCGTCCGCGAATCATCGAGGAACTTCTCGAATTCCATCTGATGGTTATGGAACGACAGCCGCATCCCGGCGGCCCGCAGCTTTGCCCCCAGTTCATCCAGCCGCCGGGCGCCCCGCTTCCAGCCGGCCAGGTTCTCCACGCAGTCCTTCATCATCTCACCCGGCGCCACGTCCAGCGCGCCGACCGTTTTCCAAAACGCCACTTCCTCTTCAAAATTCCTCTCGAAGTCCTCGATGCTGACATGGGCCGCAATGCACGTGAGCCCCGCCTGATCGAGCAACGCCTTGATCCGGTCCGCCGGCGTCACCGGCATCCCGCTCCATTGCACATAACGCCAGCCCATGTCGGCGGCCCGCTTCAGCGTGCCGGGCAAATCCGCCTTGGCCGGCTCGCGCAGCGTGTAGAGCTGCAGCGCGATCCCGGCCTTGGGCTTTCCGGCGGCCAGCCCCGCCTGGCTCGCGAGCCCGAGAAAGCCGAGGGCCGCAAGGGCCTGCCGGCGCGTCATGTCTGGGCGTGTGAAGTCCACGCCACGGGAATCAAATGAGAGCGAGGTCATGGACTGGAGAGGCTAAGTGTTCTGCGTCGGGAGTTCGATGTATTTCATGGACGGGACGCCCATGCCACGTGGCAGGGGCGTCGCGCCCGTCCAGACAGAAACGCCTGCAGCGTGGGGAGGATTGTTGGTCAGATGCTTGACCATCTGTTGGTCAGCAGTAGCGGTGAAGCATGCAAACGCTCAATGTCTCGAAGGCCAAGTCGCAGTTTTCCGGCATTGCGCGGCGCGTGATTCGGACCCGGGAGTCGGTGATCGTCAAGACCCCGACGGGCTACGTGCAGATTGTCCCGTTTGATGTGCCGGACTTCGTGCCGCCGGCGGAGAAAGGGTCGATCAAGCTGACCGAGCGGGAGATTGCCCTCGCGAACACTCTGGGGGACACATTGTGAACCTGAGCCGGTGGGACGTGGTGTTCGTGCCGGCGGATGAGAAAGATGCCGTCGGACATCCGGCCGTGGTGCTGTCACCCCCGGATATATTGACCGATCCAAGGCAGAACCGGATCAATGTGCTCGTCGGGACCAAGAAGCAGCCGGCGGAATCGGTGAAGCCGCACCAAGTCGTCCTGAACGGGGCTGATGGGCTCGAGTTCATGACGTTGCTCAATTGCGCTCTCGTTTATCAGGTCAGGAAAGCGAACGTTCTACGGTCGGCCGGCGTCGTCAGCCATGCGCGCCGGGGAGCGATCGCCGTGCGGTTGCGGGCGGCGTTCGGGATTGGATAGGCCCCCTTCGGTGCGCTTGCACCGCCAGCGCCGGCCCGCCAACTTTCCTCCCTTCCCCCAACCCATGAGCAACGCTGTCGCCGCCCCGCCCGGCATCCGCCCCACCCTCCGTGTCCTTGGCTGGAGCCTCGTCGCCCTCAGCGGCGCCGTCTCCATCGGCATCCTCGCCTGGTCCCGCGGCGAGCCGGTCAGCGCGCTCTGGATGGTGGTCGCGGCGCTCTGCGTCTTCGCGATCGGCTATCGGTTTCACTCGGCCTGGCTCATGGCGAAGGTCCTGACGCTCGACGATCTGCGCGCGACTCCCGCCGAGACCCACGGCGACGGCCGGGACTTCGTCAAGACCAACAAGTGGGTCGTATTCGGACACCATTTTGCGGCCATCGCCGGACCCGGACCGCTCGTCGGACCCGTCCTCGCCGCCCAGTTCGGCTACCTCCCGGGAATGCTCTGGATGTTGATCGGCGCGACGCTGGGCGGCGCGGTGCATGATTCGGTGATTCTCTTCTGCTCCACCCGCCGGCGCGGGAAATCGCTGGGCCAGATGGTTCGCGACGAGGTCGGCCCGTTCGCCGGCGGCGTCGCCCTCGTGAGCATCATTGCGATCATGATCATCCTGCTCGCGGTGCTCGCGCTCGTCGTCGTCAAGGCCCTGGCGGAAAGTCCGTGGGGACTCTTCACCATTGCCGCCACCATGCCAATCGCGGTCGCGATGGGACTCGCGATGCGCGGCACCGGCCACAGCGGCAAGGCGCTCGGCTGGATCAGCGGCTTCGGGGTTGTCGCCCTGCTCGCCGCCGTCTGGGCCGGACAATACCTCCACGGCACCCGGCTGGAATACTGGCTGACGCTGAAGGGCACGACCATCGCGTGGTGGATCATGGGTTACGGCTTCCTGGCCTCGGTCCTGCCCGTATGGCTGCTGCTCGCCCCCCGCGACTACCTCAGCACGTTCATGAAGATCGGCACCGTCATGGCGCTGGGCGTCGCCGTGATCGTGCTGGCACCGGATCTGAAGATGCCGGCGGTGACGAAGTTCATCGATGGAACCGGTCCCGTGTTTGCCGGCCCCGTGTTTCCGTTCTGCTTCATCACGATCGCCTGCGCCGCGATTTCCGGCTTCCATTCGCTGGTCTCCTCCGGGACGACCCCGAAGCTGCTGGCCCGCGAGTCACACATCCGCGTGGTCGGCTACGGTGCGATGGTGACGGAAATGTGCGTCGGGATCATGGCCCTCATCGCCGCCTGCGCGATGGAGCCCGGCCAGTATTTCGCGATCAACATGGCCGGGACGCCCGAAGCGGTGACGGCCAAGGTCACAGCGCTGGGATTTCCTGTGACGACGGCCGAGATGCAGGTCCTCGCCGATGAGGTCGGCGAGAAGACGATGGTCGGCCGGACGGGCGGAGCGCCGACGTTTGCCGTTGGCATGGCCCACATGTTCGCCGGTGTCATCGGCAGCAAGGCCGCGCTCGCACTGTGGTACCACTTCGCGATCATGTTCGAGGCGCTGTTCATCCTCACGACGATTGACGCCGGCACGCGTGTCGGCCGTTTCCTCGTGCAGGATCTGCTCGGCGCCGTCCACGGGCCGCTGCGCGACACGCGATCCGTCGCAGGCGGCTTCCTGGCCACGCTGCTGTTCGTCAGCGCGTGGGGCTGGTTCCTGTACCAGGGGGTCGTCGATCCGCTCGGCGGCATCAATTCGCTCTGGCCGATCTTCGGCATCGCCAACCAGCTCCTCGCGGTCGTGGCCCTCGCCCTCGGCACCACCGTGCTGATCAAGATGGACCGGGCCCGCTACGCCTGGGTGACCCTGCTGCCGCTGGGCTGGCTGCTGGTTGTGACCATGACCGCGGGGCTGATGAAAATCTTCAGTCCGGCGCCGATCGGATTCCTGGAGATCGCCCGCGGCCTGGAGGCGAGGATCGCGGCGGGCGGCACGGAAGCCGAGTTGAAGATGTGGGGCGCGCAGCTCCTCAACAACCGGGTCGATGCCGCAGTGACGGCGATCTTCCTCGTGCTCGTCGCGATCGTCGTCGTGGCGAATGCGCGGATCTGGTGGCAACTCCTGTCCGGCCGGCGCACGGCGGAATTGCGGGAGGAACCGTATGTCGCCGTGGCCGCGGAGACGGTGTAGAGTCCTTGAAAGGCTAAACACATTGTCGAAGGATTGTGGCGAAGAGCGCGCTCGAAATCCTGATCCGCGAATTGGCTCGAGCCCTCTCAGTCCCGAAGGGGCGCAATATGATAGCCCAGGGCAACGCCCTGGGAATTGGGACGAAATAAACCCGAGCCCTGAAGGGCGAAACAAACGTTTGTTACGCCCCCTCAGGGCTTATGGTACTGACCATTTTAATACCCAGGGCGGTGCCCTGGGCTGTTATCTCCCGCCCCGTTGGGGCTCATCCCGCTTCCATGAAGAAAGAAAAGAGCCGGGCGGATCAGGCGGTTTGAAACTATCTGCTGTTCAAAACCCGCCGCGTACGGCAACGAAGGGTGGTGATTCCCGGCACCCTGCCCACTGCCCGCACGCTGGCCGGCGCGGATTATCTCGCGCTCGCGCTCTTTTTTGCCGTCAACCTCGGCATCGGGTGGTGGTGTGCCCGGCGCCGGAAATCAGGCGGAGACTTCTTCCTCGGCAACAACCGCGTCGCCTGGTGGGCGGCCGGCATCAGCTTCTTCGCCACCGGCGCCAGCAGCATCAGCTTCATGGCGCTGCCCGCGAAAACCTTCCAGACGGACTGGCTGGTGTTCGGCTCCGGGCCCTCGCAGTCGCTGGCCGGCGTCATGGTCGGGCTCGTCTTTGTCAGCCTGCTCCGACGGCTCCGGCTCGTCACGATCTTCGACTATCTCGAGCGGCGCTTCAGCCGTTCCGTCCGGCTGCTCGGCGCGGGACTTGCCGTCCTGCTCAAGATCTGCGGCCGGATGAGCGTCGTCATGCTCCTGCCGGCGCTCGCGCTCGCGACCGTCACCGGCCTGAACGTCTACGTCAGCCTGCTGCTCATGGGAATCGTCACCACGATCTATGCGATGGAAGGCGGTTTCGAGGCCGTGATCTGGACCGACGTGCTTCAGGTCTGCGTGACGTTCGGCGGTGTCGCCCTGGCGATCGCGTTCATGGCCCAGGACATTGAGGGTGGCATGGCCGGGATCATCCGGGAGGGCACGGCGGCCGGGAAGTTCGACATGATTTCGTGGTCGTTCGATTTCTCCGAACCGACGGTCTGGGTGTTCATCGGAATGTTCCTCGGCTCCGCCTTCACGCAGGTGGCGGACCAGCCGTTGATGCAGCGGGCGCTGGCGACCACGGATGAACAGGCGGCCCGGCGCACGGTGGTTCTCGGTGCGCTGATGGGCATTCCCAGCACAATCATCTTCTTCTTCGTCGGCACGTCGCTGTGGGCCTTCTACCAGGCTCATCCCGAACGGCTTTCCCCCGCCCTGCCCAATGATGCGATCTTCCCCTACTTCATTGCCAACGAGATGCCGGCGGGACTCGTGGGCCTCGTGATCGCCGCGCTCTTCGCCGCGGCCATGGGCGCGCTCTCCAGCGCGCTGAACTCCTCCGCCGCCATGATCGCCACCGATTTCATCGAGCACCCGGACCGGCCGCGCACCGACCTGCAGCGGACCCGGATCGCCCGCTGGACGACCGTGATTGCCGGCGTGGCCGCGACGGCGATGGCCGCCTTCATCGCCTCGCTGAATGTCACCTCGCTCTGGGACCAGTATCTGAAGCTGCTCGCGCTGATTGGCGGGGGCTTTCCCGGCGTCTTCGGGCTCGGGCTGCTGAGCCGGCGGGCCAACACGCCGGGGGTCCTTTGCGGCGCGATCGCCAGCATCGGGATCACGTGGTGGGTCCAGACTTACACGACGCTGAGCGTCTTTCTGCACGCCTTCGTCGCCATCGCCTCGTGCATGATCATCGGCTACGTGATGAGCCTGATCCTCGGTCGCCGGCCCGCCGTCGAGGCGCTGCGCGGGCTGACGCTGTGGGATCTTGCGCGCAATCCGCCGCCAGCCCGGCAGATTGCCGCAGTCCCAGCCGAGCGGTAGCGGTCGGCCGAGCACAGGGAGCTTGGGAGGGCAATCCGGACCCGATGGCTGCAGGGGCAGCTGCTGGTCGTGATCACGGACATCGATCCGGCCACGGGAATCCGGAGCCATCCTGACAGGAGAGCCCGCCAGCCAGCCACGGGCCACCGTGACATCGTCGCCGGCAGGAACCCGGCGTCATCCCGGCTCCGCTCGACGGGGAAATGCGCGGGCGATGGGAACTTGCACCAGGCTTGAACGGGCAGAACCCCCGCTGGCGACCGCTTGCCCGGTGAAGCACTTTCATCGTCCATGCTCGATCGTTCGCTCCTGCCCGCGACACTTGCCACCCTGCTGGCCACGGCGGCCGGCTGCTATTCGCTCCGACCCTCCGCCGGCGCCGGCCAGGCGGACTTCTCGCCTCCCCGCCAGCCCCGGGCCGAAGCGGTCGCGGTCCCGCCCGGCTACCGGGTGGAACTCGTTGCCACCGGGCTCACCTTTCCCACCGGCGTGGACCTCGATGATGCCGGCCGTATTCATGTGGTGGAGTCGGGCTACTCCTATGGCGAGGATTTCACCACGCCGCGGCTACTCCGGATCGAGCCGGATGGTCGGATCACGCCAATCGCCACCGGCGGCCGCAGCGGGCCGTGGACGGGCGTGACGCACCATCGGGGGAATTTCCTCGTCGCTGATGGCAACGTGCTGGAGGGCGGACGGCTGCTGCGGATCTCGCCGGCGGGGAGGATCGACGTGCTTGTCTCCGGGATGCCGAGTCTCGGCGATCATCACACGAACGGACCGGTGGCCGGACCCGACGGCTGGATCTATTTTTCGCAGGGCACCGCCACCAATGCGGGCGTCGTCGGCCGGGACAACTTCGATTTCGGCTGGCTGGCGCGACACCGGCAGTTTCATGACGTGCCCGGGGCGGACATCACCCTTTCGGGCGAGAGCTTCACCGGGGAAAACCCGCTCGCTGGGGGAGAAGGCCGCGTGACCACCGGCGCATTTTCTCCCTTTGCCACACCCGGCCGGCCGGGACAGGTCATCCGCGGCACGGTCAAATGCTCGGGTGGGCTCCTACGGGTGCGGCCGGAGGGCGGCGAACCCGAACTCGTTGCCTGGGGTTTTCGCAACCCCTTCGGGATCGCCTTCGCACCCGACGGCGCACTGTACGTCACGGATAACGGCTACGATGACCGTGGCAGCCGCCCGGTCTGGGGTGCTCCCGACGTGCTCTGGCGGATTGAACCGGGCCTTTGGTATGGTTGGCCCGATTTTGCCGGCGGGCTGCCCCTCACGGACTCCCGGTTCCGGCCGCCGGGGAAGCGCAGCCCGGGATTCCTGCTCGCCCGCCATCCCAATCCACCGCCGCAGCCCATCGCGCGAATGGCCGTGCACAGCTCCGCGAATGGTTTCGATTTCTCCCGAAACGCGCGGTTCGGACACGAGGGCGAGGCCTTCGTCGCCATCTTCGGCGACCAGGCGCCCACCGTGGGCAAGATCCTCGGCCCGGTGGGCGGCAAGGTGGTGCGGGTCAACGTCCGCACGGGTGTGATCACCGACTTTGCCGTCAACCGCGCCTCCGAATCGGGACCCGCTTCGCGCGTTGGCGTCGCGGGGCTCGAGCGTCCAATTGCCGCGCGTTTCAACCGCGACGGCACGGCATTGTACGTGGTCGACTTCGGCGTGCTCCTGATGAGTCCCGGCGGGGCGGAACCGAAGCGTGAGACGGGCGTGCTCTGGCGGATAACCCGCAACCAATGAAAAAGCCCGGCATCAGCTTCGCCATCCTCGTGGTGACTGCAGCCCTGCTCGCTGGCGGCTGCGGGACGGCCCGCCGGGGCGCGCCGCTCGCCCCGGCATTCGTGCCGGCGGATCCGGTGGTCGCGCGCGGCCAGCAGGTATTCTATGCCCAGTGCCACCACTGCCATCCTCACGGCGAAGCCGGCCTGGGGCCCGCGTTGAACAACAAGCCGCTGCCCGGCTTCCTGGTGAAATTCCAGGCGCGGCATGGACTCGGCACGATGCCCGCATTCAGCCAGGATCGGCTCCCGGCCGATGAGCTCGACGCCCTCGTCGCCTACCTTGCTGCCCTCCGCGCCAGTCCGGCACCCGAGATTGCGGACTGAGACCGGGCTCCGCATGACTCCCGCCGGGGGGCCGCAACGCACGCCAGCACCTGGCGCACGAAGCTGAGCCAGATCCGTGTCGTGATCACGACGTCGATCTGGCTCAGCAAAAATTGGACCGGCCTGGTGCAGACCCCCGGGCGTGCGGGCGCGCTGCCGGCACCCGGCAAATCCGTGCGCGACGCGGGCGGCCGGCACCGATTCCCCCGTGGGAAGCCGTGCGCCGACAGCCCGGCAATCACCTGCGCAAATTCTCTTGCGGTCTGCCCAACAATTACTGCATCGCGGCCAGCGCGGGATTCCAGCCGGGATGCTCAAAATATTCCGGGTAACGGCGCAGCGCCCGATCAATCAGGGCAAACCCCTCGGTCGATGCCGGATCCTCGGAGAGCAGCCCCGCGCCGGACAGCAGGTCAGTGATAATCACGTGCAGGGTCGCATCGGCCGCGGGCACCAGCTTGCAGTTGGCAACGATATCCATCACCGCATTCGTGATCGTCTCCGTCATCGCTTTCGTCTCGCCGATCGAGACGTTTCCGCCGGCGCGCGCCGCGAGCACCGCGCCGGCGGCCGCCCGGATCCGCTCCATCCCGCGCCGCAACGGCTGATCCGTCTCCCAACGGCTCCCCGCATTGAGCGAGAGTGCTACTGACGCGTGGTCCTCGTGACCGGCGTGCTCGGTCGCCGCGGCGTGGCTCCCCTGCGTTTCATGATCGCCATGAGCCGCGGCAACACCATGGCCAGCGGAGCCGTGCGCGGTTTTGAAATGGATCCAGACGCCGGTGAAAACGCCCGCGGCAAGGATTGCGAGCAGCGGATACCAGCGACGGAGGGAGCGGGGGCGGGAAGTCTGGTTCATGGCGAAGGGAGGGATCTGTGGGAACACCACGCCGGCTGCCCGGCCCATGGCCGGAGAGGGATCAGGATCGGCGGTGACGATGGCTGGAATATGGCCCGCCGCGCGCCGCCGCGCCTTGATGCGGATCAAGCAAACCGCCGGATCGCGCGGCTGCCGGACACGGTTCCGGAGTGACGTCGCGGTGAACGGCGCCCGATGATCTCGGGCGCGGAAGCGGGATCCTGCCCCTTTCCCATTCGGCAAGCGGCGGGACGCCGCTTCCACGTCGGAATCACTCCGAAGAGCCGCCTGAATCCCCCCGCACGTCGAACCAGAACGGCACGAACCGCTCCCGGCCATCCAGCTTGATTTGCGCCCAGATCACATACCGGCCCGGCTCCGGGATCGTCAGCTTGAAGTTCAGCACCGGATGCCTGGGATCCGGCTGCTGCGCGACCGCCTCGCCGGCGGGATGCAGGTGGGCAAACCCGCTGCGTGACTCGTCGAACGCGACCAGATGGGCGAAGGCATCCATCACCGGTTCCAGCCGGATCTCTCCCGACCCTGGCCGGCTCATCGCGAAGGTCAGATCCATCGGCTGCCCGGCCTGCAACGGTCCGTTCGCCGTTGTCACGCTGTAACGGATACCCTCCTGCTCCACGACGTGCGCCCCGGCCCCCGCCCTGGCGGCGGCTTCCGCTTTCGGGTGGCCCCGGCCCGCAACCGACACGTCCGCGCTCGCATACAAGCCGCGACCCGTCGCCACCGGCGTGAAATCAGCGAAGACCCGATAAACCCCGCCAGACCGCGGCGTGAACTCGAAAACCCAGTCGCCCGGGGCCGCCGCCGGCTCGGGATGCACGTGCTGATAATCGTCCAACGAGGGATCCACAATCATCAGGTGCAGCCGGCGGGTGTGCGTCACCAGCAGATCCTCGGCGGCGAGCGGCTTGCCGCTGGCCGTCCGGAAACTGGCGGTGGTGCGGATCGATTCGCCAACGCGCGCCGCCCCGTCCGTCCGCAGCGTCATCACCACGGGTGAACGCACCGCCACCACCGGGATGAACTGCGGATTCAGCGGATCACAGAACTCGATCGCCCGTGCGCCGCCCGGCGCGACGCGAAAATCCATGTGGTTGAGGTTCGTGCCGATCGGCAGCGCCCGCAGCCCGTAAAAGATCGCGACGGCCACCAGGGTGATCAGCCCGAGTTGGCGCCATTGCGCGGCCTGGATCGTGGGAGAAGGCGCAGCCATCAGGACACCAATCGCCTACTTTTTCATCTTTGCCACAAAATCCTGTGGATCCCAGACGCTGCCATCCGCCCGATGGGCGATCCGGCCGTTCGCATCGATCAGGAGGGTCGTCAGGGTGTGGTTCAGGAGTTCGCCCTTGAACTCCGCGATCACGCCGAACTGGACGAGCAGATCCTTGATCGCGCTCTCGGGCCCGGTGAGGAAGGAAAAGTTCGCGGTGTCGATGCCGCGCAGATCCGCATACTCCTTCAGGATGCCGGGCGTGTCGTATTCCGGATCCAGTGTGATCGAAACCAGCTCGAGGTTGGTCACCCCGGCCTCCCGCGCCAGCTGCTGGGTCTGCATCATCTTCGCGGTCGACGCCGGGCACATCGTCGCCACCGGGCAGCGGGTAAAGATGAAGTTCAACATGATCTGCTTGCCGCCAAACCGCGCGCTCTGCACGACCTTGCCGGTCTGATCGTAGAGGGCGAAGTCCGGCAGCTTCTCGCCCACCTCCCGGAAGGCGCTGCGACCCCGCGTGTGCGTGTCCTCCCGCAGCTTCCGCGCCGCCTCCGCCACCGTGTCGCTGGCCACCTTGTCCTCCGGCCAGATCTTCTCGAGCCGGAAGTCGCCCGTGTCGCTCGGCACCAGCTCGGCACGGATCCGCTGGCCCGGCCGGGCCAGCGCCAGATCCCCGGCGGACACCAGGAACTCCATCGTCATCGCCGGCATGTACCCCTCGATCGCGTCATGCCGCACGACGAGCACCTTGCGCTCCGACTCGACCCGCACGATTTCACCCGTCAGCGGATAGCGCGCAGGCTGATTGGCCGCGGCGGCCGGCTCGTCGGCCGAAGGCGAACGACCGCAGCCGGTCGACGACAGGAGCGCGGCTGCCAACGCCAGGGCCGCGAGGGCATAAGATTTCATCCTCCTACCGATTCGCCGGTGGAAAAATTTGTCAAAGGGTTTGCGGCGGGCAGCATCGGCGCTTCTGCTGGACCTTTGCCCGGCTCATGGACGCGACTCCCAACCCACGCCGCACCTCCCATCATAAGCCTGCGCTGGCGGTGTTCGCGGCGCTGGGCGGTGCGTGGGTATTCGTCCTCGTCACGCTCGGCGCCTTCACCACCAGCATCGGGGCGGGGATGGCGTTTCCCGACTGGCCGCTCTCGAATGGCTCAATCAACCCCGAAGGCTGGCTCCGCGATATCTCGATGTTCGCGGAACACTCCCATCGGCTCTCCGGGACGGTGATGGGTCTGATCACGATCGGGCTCGCGGTCTGGCTTGCCCGGACGGAGGAGCGCCGCTGGCTCCGGCAATTGGGCTGGTGGGCGCTTGCCATCGTCGTCATCCAAGGCGTGATCGGCGGCAAGCGGGTGCTGCTCGACGCGGTTGATGTGCCGGGTTTCGAGATGTCGCTCGGCCAGATGCTGCGGGTTCCCCACGGCGTGCTCGCACAAGTTTACGTCTGCCTGCTGATCGGGATCGCGGCCGGCTGCTCGCGGGCCTGGATCGAGGAAAACGTCGGCCTCGCCCCGAAGGTGCGCCACGTCGGGCTGATTTGCAGTGCACTGATGCTCGGCCAACTCATCATTGCCACCCTGATGCGGCACAATGGCGCCGGGCTCGCGATCCCGACCTTCCCCCATTCCACGCCCGATGGCGCGTGGCTCCCGGCCGAGTGGAATTTTCGCGTCGGCATTCATTTCGCCCACCGGGCGATGGCGGTCGTCCTCGGAGTGGCCCTGGTTTATTTCAGCACGCTGGTGTGGCGGGATCGGCACGCGACCCGGCTCATGCGGGTTGCGGCCGTCGCGCTCTCGGCCCTGCTCGTGCTCCAAATCCTCCTCGGCGCGCAGATCATCTGGACCTTCCGCCAGGCCAGCATGACGACCGCGCATGTCGTGGTCGGCGCGCTGCTGATGGCGGTCACGTTCTGGCTGACGTGGTTCGCCCATCGGAATGTAATCGAAGGCCGTGCGGCGGCGGCCGGGCGGTTGCATGCCTCCGGAGCTGCAACCGCAGGACAACCATGAATCCGCCTGCCGCGCCGCCCGCCCGGTTCCGGGATTACCTCGAGCTCACCAAGCCGCGGCTGAGCATGCTCTCGGTGCTCACCGCCATGGTGGGTTATTTTGCCGCCCGGCCCCCGTCGGATCCGGTCAAGTTCATCCTCCTGCTCGTGGGCACCTCGCTGGCGGCCGGCGGAGTCGCCGCACTCAACCAGTGGCTCGAGCATGACACGGACGCGCTGATGAAACGCACCGCCGACCGCCCGATTCCCACCGGGAAGGTGGCGACCGGTTCCGCTTTCGTCCTCGGCTGGCTGATGTGCATCGCCGCGCTGTTCCTGCTCTTCGCCAGGGTGGATCGCTTCGCGGCCCTCTTCACGCTGCTCACGATCGTCTCCTATGTCGGGTGGTACACGCCGGCGAAGCGCTGGTCGCTGTTCAGCACCGAGATTGGGGCCGTGGCTGGCGCCTTTCCGCCGCTGATCGGCTGGTCGGCCGGCGAGGGCCGGGTCACGGCGCTCGGCTGGATTCTCTTCGGCGTCCTCTTCTTCTGGCAAATCCCCCACTTCATGTCGATCGCCTGGACCTATCGCCGCGATTACTCGGCGGTTCATTTCCCGATGCTGCCGGTGCGCGATGAGTCGGGAAAAATGGTGGCCATCTGGTCGTTCATCAACACCGCGGCGCTGGTGGTGGTGAGCCTCCTGCCCGTCTTCCTGGGGCTCGCGACCCGGGCCTACGGGCTCGCGGCAGCCGTTTTCGGTTCCTGGTTCCTGTGGCGGGCGATCGTCTTCATGCATCCGGAGGGGCGCGACCTCGCGGCCCGCAAGCTGTTCTTCGGCTCGATCATCTATCTTCCGCTCGTGCTGGGCGCACTGGTCGCCGACCGTTTGATCGCATCATGACCCTCCAGGACATTCCTGCGCTCAACGCGGCGCTCAATGCATGCTCCACCGTGCTGATGACCGCCGGCTTCGTGTTTGTCCGGCGGGCGCGCCGGGAGTCCGATCTGGATCGGCGAACCGGGCTGATTCGGCGGCACCGGCTGTGCATGCTCAGCGCCGGCGCGGTGTCGGCCCTCTTCCTGATTGGCTATGTGGGCCACAAAATCCTCGTCCGCGGCGTCCACACGCCGTTCGGCGGCGAGGGGGCGATTCGGACGATTTACTTCATGATGCTGCTCACGCACATCGTGCTGGCGATGGCGATCGCGTTCCTGGTGCCACGCACGTTCGCGCTCGCGCTGAAGGGCAACATCGAACGCCACCGGGCCTGGGCCCGGTGGACGTTTCCCATCTGGTACTACGTGAGCATCACCGGCGTGCTCGTCTATTTCTTCCTGTACCAGTGGTGGCCCGCGGCACGGTGAGCGAGGTGCTCGCAGGGGCACAGGCCTGGCTGCGACCAATCAGCTTCGGAGTCATGGAGGGCCGGGCTCCGTCCCGGCCGCAAACCTGGATCGGCTGCGCATTCAGTGGTTCCTATCGGGCTGTGGACGACACGGAGGTCGTCCCTCCAAAAACGTCACTTCGCCACGAGCACGCCCTTCATGCCGGCCATCGCGTGCGCGGGGAACGAGCACAGGAAGGGATACTCGCCCGCCGCCGGCACCACAAACGTCACTTCGTCGCTCTGCCGCGGTCCCAGCAACGCCGTGTGGGCGATTATCTGGTTCTTCAACGAATCCGGAATGTAGTCCTTGTCCCGGGCCGACATGGCCGTCGTGGAAAACGCGTTCACATCCGAACCCGGCTTCAGCAGCACCCAGTTGTGCCCCATCGCCTCCTTCGGCAACTGGCCAACGTTCCGCAGCACCACCTTGATTTCCTCCCCCGCCTTGGCCTCGATCCGGGTGACGCTGAACTTCATCTGATCGTTGGCGGTAATCTCAATCACCCGCGCGGCGGTCTTTTCCGCCGGAGTCGACGTCGCCGTCGCGGCGGCATTCGCCTCCGTCTGCGTCGGCGCCGCCGCTGAATTGCCGCCTTTCGCGGTCTCTTTCTGGCCGCAGCCGGAGGCTAGCAGCGCGGTAACCATCGCGAGTGTAACGTGGGTGATTTTCATGGCGGCCACACGGTGGACAGCGATCCGCAACTTGCAAACCCGAAGGGCATTTACGCCGGTAATAGAACCGGCCCTCGCGCCGCCAGAATTAGCAACGGAAACATCTGCCATCTTAGGACAAAATATGCGCACAGTACGGCAATTTACGCGGATTATGGCTTGAAATAGCTCGCCCTTCGCAAACTCTGTCCGGTTTTGGCTTCGAGCCGCCCACATTTCCCCCTTCCGACAGCCCACATGCCCAAATTCCTGCCGACTCTAGCCCGGTGGAGCCGCCTCTGCGTCGCCCTCGCCGGAATCGCCCTGCTCGCCGGTTGCGACTACAATTTTTGGCAGATGGACGGCCACCAATCGACCATCGTGGTCGATGGACCCGTCGCTCGGGAACAGCTGAAGGTCTTCTACGTCACCGTCTGGGTCACCTCCGTCATCTTCGTGCTGGTGGGCGGCGCCCTGGCCTATGCGACCCTGAAGTTCCGGGCCCGCAACGAGGCCGAAGAACACGCCGCCCCGCCCGAACAAAGCCATGGCAACCCCCTGGTCGAACTCAGCCTGATTGGCGCCTCCGTGCTCGCCCTCGTCATCATCGCCGTGCCGACCCTGCGGGCGATCTGGTACACGTATGACATTCCCGAGGCCGACAAGGCCAACGCCTACGAGGTCACGGCGGTAGGCTACCAATGGTGGTTCAAATTTGAATACCCGGCCGAACAGGCCGCGGTCGACGCCAACAGCAAGACCCCGCTGATCTCGGCCAACGAACTCGTGATCCCGGCAGGCCGGCCGGTGCAGGTCCACCTGCGGACCGTCGACGTGATTCATTCCTTCTGGGTTCCGAAGCTCGCGGGCAAGGTCGACATGATTCCGAACCGCGCGAACCACCTGTGGCTCCAGGCTGACAAGCCCGGATATTACTGGGGTCAGTGCGCGGAATACTGCGGCGACTCGCATGCCGTGATGCGTTTCCGGGTCATCGCGCTCGCGCCCGACGAGTTCAACCAGTGGCTCGAGCAGCAGCTCCAGACCGCGCGCACCGTCGAGGCCAGTGCGGCGGATGCCAGCCGGCCGAAGCCGCAGTTCGCGGCATTGCGGAGCTTCGGGCAAAACGAGGCGGGCGTCACCGAGCAGTTCGACATCGCGCCGCTCGAATCCTGGCGTGCCAAGCAGGAGCCGGAGCGAAACGAGGACCCTGCGCTGATCGCGCGCGGCCGCGAGCTGTTTGCCGCCAAGACCTGCAACACCTGCCATACCGTCCGCGGCCATGCCGCCGCCGGGATTCTCGGGCCCGATCTCACCCACGTGGGCTCCCGCTCCACGATCGCGGGCGGGCTGCTCGAGAACAATCGTGAGCAGCTCCATCGCTGGATTAGCAATCCGGCGGCGGTGAAGCCGGGCAACAAGATGGGCAAGGCCTATGTCGACAACCGGATCACCATGACTCCCGAGGAGGAGACCGCGATCGTCGCGTACCTCGAGAGCCTCAAGTGAGCCGCGCCCCCTTTCAAAATCATCAACGAACCACGAATCATGGAACTGGCTAAATCCGCCTACCTCACCCGCGAGGAGCATGCGCCGGCGCAACCCCGGCTGCTCGCGCATCCCACGGGGAAGACCGGCCTCTGGGGCTGGCTGATCACCGTCGACCACAAGCGCATCGGGTTCCTCTACGGATTCTTCGCGCTGTTCTTCTTCCTGGTTGGCGGATTCGAGGCGCTGCTCATCCGCACGCAGCTGATGGTGCCGAACAACGACCTGCTCACCGCCCAGCAGTACAACACGCTGTTCACGATGCACGGGACGACGATGATCTTCCTGGCGGTGATGCCGCTGTCGTCGGCGTTCTTCAACTTCATCATGCCGCTGCAGATTGGCGCCCGCGACGTCGCCTTCCCGCGGCTGAATGCCTTCTCGCTGTGGACGTTCGTGGCGGGCGCGATCATCCTGAACATCGGCTGGTTTCTGCCGCAGGCGACCCATGGCGCCCCGGACGGCGGCTGGTTCGGCTATGCCCCGCTCACCTCGAAGACCTTCATCCCGAAGCACTCGATCGATTACTGGGTGATGGGCCTCCAGCTGCTCGGCGTCGCCTCCATCGCCGCCTCGCTGAACTTCATCGTCACCATCATCAACATGCGCGCCCCGGGCATGACGATGATGCGGCTGCCGGTGTTCACCTGGATGACGCTGATCACGTCGTTCCTCATCATCCTTTCCTTCCCCGCCATCACGATCGCGCTGGTGGAGCTGATGATGGATCGCAATTTCGGGACCGGCTTCTTCGAGGTCTCGCTGGGAGGCATGCCGATTCTCTGGCAGCACCTCTTCTGGGTGTTCGGACATCCGGAGGTGTACATCCTGATCCTGCCGGCGATGGGCATCATCTCGGAAATCCTGCCCACGTTTTCCCGGAAGCCGCTGTTCGGCTATCCCATCGTGGTGTTCTCCGGCGCGGCCATCGGGTTCCTGGGCTTCGCCGTCTGGAGCCATCACATGTTCACCACCGGCATGGGCACGGTGGCCACAGCGGCGTTTGCCCTCGCGACCATGGCAATCGCCGTGCCGACCGGTGTGAAGATTTTCAACTGGATTGGCACCCTCTGGGGCGGGCATCTGCAGATGCGGACCCCGATGATGTTCGCGCTCGGGTTCGTCTGGATGTTCATGATCGGCGGCTTCTCCGGCGTGATGCACGCCGCCGCCCCGGCCGATGCGCAGCAGCAGGACTCCTATTTCGTCATTGCCCACTTCCACTACGTGCTGATCGGCGGCTCGCTCTTCGCGCTGCTCGCCGGCATCCACTATTGGTTCCCGCTCATGTTCGGCCGGAAGGTGAGCGAATTCTGGGGCAAGCTTTCGTTCTGGGTCATCTTCGTCGGCTTCAACGTCACCTTCTTCCCGATGCACTTCCTCGGGCTGAATGGGATGCCGCGCCGCACCTTCACCTACGATCCCAACCTCGGCTGGAATTTCCCCAACCTGCTCGCGACCATCGGCTCCTATATCCTGGGGCTCGGTGTCCTGATCTACTTCATCGTAATGGCGTACACCTATTTCCGCGGCCAGCGGGTGAAGCGGGACATCTGGGACGGTCGCACGCTCGAGTGGTCGCTGCCGAATCCTCCGCCCGAATACAACTTCCGCGTCATTCCGACCGTCCATGCCCGCGATGCCTGGTGGTACGAGAAGCACCACCGCGAGGAGATCGCCCGCGAAAATGCCGAACATGCCCGCGAGGAGGATGCCCACGGCGGGATCCACATGCCGTTCGGGTCCATCTGGCCGTTCGTGACCAGCCTTGGGATCCTGATCGGCGCAATTGGCTTCAGCGCCTTCGCCCCGATCCCCGGGCCCGGCATCGGACCGAAACTGGGCATCTCGCTGGTCGGCGGCGCCGTGATGCTGATCGGAATCTACTTCTGGTCGCTCGAGGGCAACGAGGGCTACCACCTTCACCTCGACAAGGACGGCAACGTCATCGAGGACGACGCCAAGGCCCACCACTAGTCCGGACATTTCGACCTCCGCTTTCTGATCCATGAGCGCACACGCGGCCACCGCCACGATCGACCACCATCACGATCCGAGCACGTCCACCGGCATTCCGAACAAGAAGCTCCTCATGTGGGCTTTCCTGGCCTCGGACTGCATGTTCTTTGGCGCGCTGATTTCCACGCACCTGATCTACCGGCTGCACCCGCCTGCCGGCGGGCTGGATCCCAAGGTCGTCTTCAGCCCCGAGCTCACCTCGTTCTCGACCTTCATCCTCCTGATGTCGTCGCTGATGATGGCACTCGCCGTCACCGCCATTCAGAAGGGCAATGTGAAGAGCTGCCGCTGGTCGCTGCTCACCACCATCTTCTTCGGCCTGATCTTCCTGGGCTGCCAGGTGTACGAATTCAACCACTTCGTTCACGAGCGGAACATGACGCTGTCGAACAGCCTGCTCGGAACGACCTTTTATACGCTCACCGGCACCCATGGCTGCCACGTCGCCATTGGCGTCCTCTGGCTCAGCCTGATGTATGTGCGTTCCTTCAAGCCCGCCCCCGGCAATCCCTGGGGCCGCTCCTGGCTCTCCCACCAGCTGCTGCACGCCGGCGTGCTGATCCTGACGTTGCTCCTCACCCTCAAGGTCACGCTCGGGCTCGTTCACAGCCTGCAAACCGAGCCGGGGCTCGGCGCCGGGATCAGCCACTTCTTCAGCAGTGAATTTCTGTTCCTCGCCGCCACCCTGATCGGCTACGGGCTGCTGTTCTGGTTCGCCCGGCCCCGCGGCGCCGTGCAGTTCACGGAAGCCAACGCCATCGATGTCGAGTCCATGGGCCTGTACTGGCACTTCGTCGACATCGTCTGGATCGTGATCTTCACCGCCGTCTACCTCCTGGAGTATATCTGATGAAAGGACCAGGGACAAAGGCCCAAGGACGCCAGCGGAAACCGGGCCCACCATTCCAATCCACTAGACCCAATATCCTAGATCCGAGACTCTAGACCCTGATCCCTGGTCCCCAGTCCTTGGTCTTTGGTCCCTCGCCCTTCGTCCCTCTTCCATCCATGAGCGCACCCTCCCATGCCGTTGCCGCCCGGCACGATGACAGTCACGACGTCAGCAAATTCCAAATCTACGTCCAGATCGCGATGCTCCTCGCCGTCATCACGGGCATCGAGATTGTGATCGTCTATATCCCCTTTGCGAAATGGATCGTGGTCACGACGCTGGTCGTCCTCTCCGCGGTCAAGTTCCTCTACGTGATTTTCTATTTCATGCATCTGCGGTGGGACAAGCCGTTCTGCACGATCCTCTTCTTCATCGGACTGGTGCTGGCGGGCGGAACGGCGTGGGCCCTCCTGATGCTCTTCGGCGCGGAAGCCAGTTTGCCGCTCGCAAAGTAGACGGCCTTGCTGGAGCGAGAAAGCTGCGGCGCCAGCATTCGAAGACTCATTCATGGAGGGACGACCTCCGTGGCGTCCTCAAACCTGATGGGAAAATCATATTGCATAGCTGATCCGACTTCGTGGCCGTGACGGAGCACGGCCCTCCCATGACTGCGGCTCCCATCCCTGATGCGATGTGCACGAGGAAAGCTTCATTGCATCAGGCAGTGTAGGGGCGCAGCCTCGTCTGCGCCCTCAGAACCGTTCACGCGCGCATGCGGGCGCAGCCAAGACTGCGCCCCTACGAATCCAGTTCTGATTCGAGGATGCGAATACGCTTCCTGACGGACAACCGGTGGGAAATTCAACCGCGGGCACGAATCACGCTTTGTCTTTTCGTCGCTTGGTCCTTTGTCTGGTTTCCCCTTTTGTTTTTAGTCCCTGGTCCCTAGTCCCTGGTCCCTCGTCCTTGGTCCTTAGTCCTTGGTCCCTGCTCCCTGGTCCCGTAGTCCTGTAGTCCCGCAGCTTCCGGCACACATCCCATGATCGACTGGCGCCACTGGCATAACGAACCCTGGCTCGTCGGCGGGCTGGTCTTCTTCGGCTGGCTCTGGGCCATCCTGGCGGGTCCGCTGAGGGCGCGGATTGCTCCGGGGGTGGCCTTCCCGCGCGGTCATGCGGTGCGGTTCTACCTCGGGATCCTCTTCTTCTACCTCGCCGTGGGGTCCCCGCTCGATCAGATCGCGGAAGGCTACCTTTTCTCGGCCCACATGCTGCAGCACCAGCTCCTGATTTATCCGGCCGCGATCCTGTTCCTGCTCGGGCTGCCCTCCTGGATGATCGATTCCGCGCTGCAGCGCCCGGTGGCACGCCGGCTGGGACGATTCTTCACCCACCCCGTGATTTGCGGCGTCGTCTACACGATCGTTGTCAGCATCTGGCACGCCCCCTGGCTCTATGACTGGGCGCTGCAGGACAAGCTTGTGCACGTAATCGAACACCTGATGTTCTTTGGCTCTGCCCTGCTCTACTGGTGTCCACTGCTGAGCCCTTCGCGTGTCCTGCCGCCGATCTCGTATGCCGCCCAGCTGCTCTACCTGGTCGCCGTCATCATCGGGATGACGCCGGTCTTTGCCTTCATCACGTTCAGCCAGGACATCCTGTACCCCACCTATGAATATGCCCCGCGGATCATCGCAGGGTTTTCTGCCGAGGACGATCAACTGCTCGCCGGCGCAAGCATGAAGATTGTCGGCATGTTCGTGGCCCTGGCCGCATTTCTCCGTGCGTTCTACCTCTGGTACCAGGAGAAGAAGTAGCGCGCACGGGAGGCAAACCGGTTATCGGTTATTCGTTATCAGTTACTCGTCACCGGTTATTTGTTATCGGTCATTGGTTAGCGGTTATGGACACGGGACACCGCAGTCCAATTATCCGATAACTGATAACCAATAACTGATAACCAAACAACCCGCCCCTACGCCTTCGCCGCAGCGGGTGCGAACAGATCCTCCACCGAATCGCTCTCGACGCCAATGTCGGCGAACAGCCAGGACGAGAGGTAACGTTCGCTGCTCGACGGAATGACCGCAACGATTTGCTTCCCCTTGTTCTCCGGCCGCTGGGCGAGTTGCAACGCAGCCCAGACCGCCGCGCCGGACGAGATCCCGACGGGGATGCCATCGAGCGAGTTCACCTGCTTGGAGACCGGGCCGGAATCCGCCTCCTTCACGCGAATGACCTCATCGTAAATCTTCGTGTTCAGGACCTGCGGGATGAAACCGGCGCCGAGCCCCTGCAGCTTGTGCGGCCCCGGCTGCCCGCCCGACAGCACCGGCGACGCATCGGGCTCCACCGCCACGATTCGGACGGAGGGCTTCCGCGACTTCAGCACCTCACCCACTCCGGTGATGGTTCCACCGGTGCCGATCCCGGACACGACGATGTCGACCTTGCCGTCGGTATCGCGCCAGATCTCCTCGGCCGTCGTCGAACGGTGGATCGCCGGGTTGGCCGGGTTGGCGAATTGTTGCAGGATGACGCTGTTGGGAATCCGGGCCTGAAGCTCCTCGGCCTTGGCAATCGCGCCTTTCATTCCCTTCGGGCCCTCGGTCAAAACCAGCCGCGCCCCGAGCACCTTGAGGATCTTCCGCCGTTCCATCGTCATCGTTTCCGGCATCGTGAGGATGAGCCGGAGCCCCTTGGCGGCGGCGACGAAGGCCAGGGCGATGCCGGTATTGCCTGAAGTCGGCTCGATCAGGACGGTCTTCGAATTGATCTTCCCGCTCTTGAGCGCGTCTTCGATCATGGAGAATCCGATCCGATCCTTGACGCTCGAGAGTGGGTTGAAGAATTCGAGTTTGAGCAGGATTTCGGCCTGGGCGTTGTGCGCCGCCGCCGTGCGGTTGAGCCGGACGAGGGGGGTGTTGCCGATCGTTTCAGTGATGTCGTTGTATATTTTGGCCATGATGGGACTTCGTTGGAAGCTAAGCTCAGCAGCTCCGGGGGTGGGGTGCCGCTCAAAACCGTGACATAAAAACCCCGAATCTTCCAATCGTAAGACACGAGCAGGGTGGATTTCCGCTCGGCCCGGTGCCCGCCGGATGCCACGCTGTCCGGCGATGACCTGGCAAATTGCGTTCGTGCTGGTGCTCGCCGTTGGGGCGATGATCGCCTTCATGCGCGAGAAATTCTCGCCGGACATTGTCGCGCTCACCGTCTTCGTGCTGGTGGCAGGCACGGGGCTGGTGCCGACCACCGACGCCTTTGCGGTCTTTTCGAACCCGGGCCCGATCACTGTCGCCGCCATGTTTGTCCTCAGCGCGGCGCTCGTGCGCTGCGGCGGGCTCGAATACCTCACCGCCCTGGTGGAACGGGGGGCCAGCCTCCCCTACCCGGTGATCGTCTTCCTCATGCTGCTCCTGGTGGCTTTCATCTCGGCCTGGGTCAACAACACGCCGGTGGTCGTGGTGTTCGTGCCAGTCGTCCTCACGCTCGCCCGGCGGATGGGACTGCCCGCATCGAAGTTCCTCATCCCGATCTCGTACGCCTCAGTCCTCGGCGGCATCTGCACCCTGATCGGGACCAGCACCAATCTCGTCGTCAACGGCCTCCTCGTCGAACGCGGCATCCGCGGACTCGAGATGTTCGAGCTCGCCTGGGTCGGCGTCCCGGCCGCGATCGCCGGCGCACTCTATCTGGCCATCATGGGCAAACGGCTCCTGCCGGCCCGGGAAACGCTGACCTCCATCCTCTCCGAAGAGGAGCGGCGCGAATACATGACCGAGGCCTTCGTGCCACCGAAGTCCCCGCTCATTGGTCGCAGCCTCCGCGCCGCCGGGCTGGTCCGGAGCCGCGGATTTCGCGTCCTCGAGGTGGTCCGCGACGGGATTGCGATCCACATCGATCCCAACAGCACGCCATTGGAGGACGGCGACCGGCTGGTGCTCGCGTGCCGCCCCTCCGATATCGCGCTGGCCCGGGCAACCCCCGGCTTCGACTTCACCGCCGAGGCGGGACTGGAGCAGATTGCCGCGCACGAGGGCGTGGTCTTCGAAGGTGCCGTCGCGCCGCATTCGGAAGTGATCGGCAGCAGCATCAGCGAGTTGAACTTCCGCCAGCGCTTCCGGGTGATCGTGCTGGCGATCCACCGGGCGGGGGAAAACCTCCGCGAAAAGGTCGAGACGGTGCCGCTGGCCACCGGCGACATCCTGCTCATGATGGGCACCGAGCAGGCGGTGAACGAGCTTCGCCGGGGCGATGAATTCATCCTGCTGGACCGTCCGCCGCTCCCGTCCTTTTCGCTGCACAAGCGGCTTCCCCTCGTCCTGGGCGCCATCGCCGCCGCCGTGCTCGCGGAGACCCTGGACATCGTTCCGATCCATCTCGGCGCCATCGCCGCGGCGGTTCTCGTCTGCCTGACGGGCTGCCTCAAGCCCAAGGAGGCCTATGGCTCGATTGAGTGGAATCTCCTGTTCGTCATCTTTGGCATGCTCTCCCTGGGCGTCGCCATGCAGGAAACCGGTGCCGCGGCCTGGATCGCCCAGCTTGGCGTCTCCGCCGTCGACACGCTGGCGACGGGACCCGCGAAACCGATTATCCTGCTCGCCGGGCTCTACCTGATCACGATGGTTCTGACGGAACTTCTTTCCAACAATGCCGTCGCCGCCCTGGTGATTCCGATCGCGATCGGGGTGGCTTCGGAAGCGGGGCTCGATCCGCGGCCCTTCATCATCGCAGCGACGATCGCAGCCAGCGCCGCTTTCGCGACGCCGATCGGCTACCAGACCAACACCTACGTCTACGGCATCGGCGGTTACCGGTTCGGCGACTTCGTCCGGATCGGCGTGCCGCTCAATCTCATGGTCTTTGCGATTGCCATGCTCGTGATTCCCCGCGTCTGGCCGTTCTGAGCTTTGCCAATTCTGATTCCTGCCCCGTCCTTGAGGGATTCTGTCCAATCCGCATCGTAGGGGCGTAGCCTTGTCTGCGCCCTCAGGATGTTTGAATCGCCGGGCGGGCGCAGACAAGGCTGCGCCCCTGCGATTCCATTTCTGATTCCTGGATTCGAAAACAGATTCCTGGAGGGCCGCCCTCCGTGGCGTCCACTTTCGGTCGGAATCACATTCCTGGAGGGACGACCTCCGTGGCGTCCTCAAGCCCAATGTGACATTCGTCATGCGCAGCTCATCGATCTTCCTGGCCGTGACGGAGCACGGCGCTCCATGAAGCCATAAATGACTTTTTTGGGGATGCGGCGTCCCCGGCCGCGTTCCGCGTCATTCCGCAACGAACCCGCGCCCCTGCAGTTTCAGCCGCAGTCCGTCGTAGGCGGGCGCGATCGTGGGCGGCAGCGACCGCGCCACCGTCGCGTGATCGGACAGGTGCGTGAGATGAGTGAGCCACGTCTGGCGTGCGCCGATTTCCGCCGCCACGGCGACCGCCTCGTCGATTGACAGGTGCGAGGGGTGCGGCTGCGGCCGCAATCCGTCGAGCACCAGGGCGTCTGCGCCGCGCGCGAGTTCCACCGCCTCGCGTGGGACCCGCTTGCAGTCGGTGTAGTACGCCAGCCGCGCGCCGGTGCTCTTTTCCGTGAAGACCAGCCCCAGCGTGTTCAACCCGCCATGAGGAAGCAGCGTCGAATGAATCGTGCCCTGCGGCAAATCGAGCATCGGCGGCATCGCCAGCAGCTTGAAGGCCGCGTAGCCGCGGGAAATCGGCCGCTCGGCCATCGCATAGGGATACATTGCGAGCACGCGTCCCATGCCCTCCTCCGTCGAATACACGGTCAGAGCCGTTCCGCCCAGCAGATCGCAAAAACGCCGCAGGTCATCCATCCCGGCGATGTGATCCGCATGGCCATGAGTCAGGATGAACAGATCCATGGCCTGGATTCGCTCCCGGAGGCATTGCAGTCGCAGTTCCGGCGCCGCGTCGACCTGCACGTGCAGTCCGTCCATCACCACATGGATCGAGGCGCGGGTGCGGGCGTTGCGCGGGTCGTTGGAGGTGCAAACCGGACATTCGCAGGCAATCATCGGCACGCCCTGCGACGTGCCGGTGCCAAGGAAAATCACTTCCATCTCTTCAGCCTGTGTCTGCCGCCGGGGCGGTCAATCCGGCGGTGCTCGCCGCCTCGCTCGATCACGACCATCTATCGGGCCGGCGACCTCGAGCCAGATCGATGTCGTGATCACGACATCGACCTGGCTCACGACTCCTCGTCGATTTCCGGCGGCTGGATCTCGGACAGAAGCCGATCGAGCTCCGGCTGCGTGGGATTGCGGAGATCCAGCACCGTCAGGACCGCCTCGCCCGCCGGGAGCCTGACCCGGGCGGTTGCCCCGACCTTCAACCCCAGCACGGCCGTGGCCAGCGGCGAATTGTGCGGCAGGCACTCAATCCCCGACTCGGGATCGACGGCGGTTTCACCATGGGTCGTCACCAGGAACGTGAATCGATGCGTTCGACCCGTCCCCACATCCTCTTTTTGCAGCGTGACCACATGCCCCAGCTGCACCGTGCCGGTCGGCTTCGTGAGCCACGTTGCGGGATCGACCTCGATGAAGGTGTTCCGCGCCACGAAGCGGTCCAGCGCCGTCATCTTGCGGTCTACCGCGCGGATCGCCTCCTTGGCCGCCTTGAACCCGAAGTTTTCCCGCAAGTCGCCCTGGCTGTGCGCCTCGACCTTGTCCTTCACCAGGTCGACGCGCTTGAGCTTCAGCGCCTCGAACTGCTCGGCCAGGACGCGGTTGTAACCCGGCCGGACATAAATCGTCGTCGGCGCCGGCGGCGGCAGGTGGAAGATCCGTTTTCGATGAAGGGGCATCCACGCCCATTCAGCCCCGGGAGCAGCCAAAGGCAAACCGGCTCGATTCACAGCCTGTCGGTCTCACGGCGGCTCGACTTGAAGGCGCCGAAGGTGAGGGAGCAGGAGCCTGTCGGCTGCCAAACTCCCGGTGCGCCGCCACCCCAGCGGACCTCATAAGTCCGACAGGCTCCTAACGGACTTCGTGGGTGCCGGAATCCGACCCAAAAAAAGGCGCGCCGCTTTCGCGACGCGCCTGGTTGAATCCTTTGGAAACGGGTTGGCTTAGTAGTCCATGCCACCGCCCGGAGGATGCGCCGGAGCCGCTTCCTTCTTTTCCGGGATCTCGGTGATCATGCACTCGGTCGTCAGCAGCAGTCCGGCCACGGAGGCGGCGTTCTGCAGCGCGGTGCGGGTGACCTTCGTCGGGTCGACCACGCCGGCCTTCACGAGATCCTCGAACTTGTCGGTGGACACGTTGTAGCCGGTGTTGCCCTTGCTCGAGAGCACTTCCTTCACCACGACCCCGCCGTCGATCCCCGCGTTGGCACAGAGCTGCTTCAACGGGTGCTCGATGGCGCGGCGCACGATCTGCGAGCCGATCTTCTCGTCGCCTTCCAGCTGGAGGGCGTCGATGACCTTGCCTGTGCGGAGGAGCGCCACGCCGCCGCCGGCGACGATGCCTTCCTCGACGGCTGCGCGGGTGGCGTGCAGCGCGTCTTCGACGCGGGCCTTCTTCTCCTTCATCTCGGTCTCGGTCGCGGCGCCGACATTGATGACGGCCACGCCACCGGCGAGCTTCGCCAGCCGCTCCTGCAGCTTCTCGCGATCGTAGTCGGATGTGGTCTCGTCAATCTGGCGGCGGATCTGCTTCACGCGGCCCTGGATGTCGGAGCTCTTGCCGCCCCCTTCGACAATGGTGGTGTTCTCCTTGTCGACTGTAATCCGCTTGGCGCGGCCGAGGTCGCTGATCTGGACGTTCTCGAGCTTGATCCCGAGATCCTCGGTCAGGCACTTGCCGCCGGTGAGGATCGCGATGTCCTCGAGCATGGCCTTGCGGCGGTCGCCGAAGCCGGGTGCCTTGACGGCGCACACGTTCAGCGTGCCGCGAATCTTATTCACGACCAGCGCGGCGAGCGCCTCACCCTCGACCTCTTCGGCGATGAGGAGGAGCGGCTTGCCGCTCTTGGCAACGGTCTGGAGCAGCGGGAGGATGTCCTGCAGGCTCGAAATCTTCTTTTCGTGGATCAGCACGTAGGCGTCCTCGAGCACCGCTTCCATCGCTTCCGCGTTGGTGGCGAAATACGGCGAGAGATAGCCCTTGTCGAACTGCATGCCCTCGACGACGTCGAGCGAGGTCTCAATCGACTTCGCCTCTTCGACGGTGATGGTGCCGTCCTTGCCGACCTTGTCCATCGCGTCGGCAATGATCGCGCCGATGGTCTCGTCCCAGTTTGCCGAGACGGTGGCGACCTGGCGGATTTCCTCGCGGTCGTTCACCTTCTTGGAAACCCGGGCGAGCTCCGTCACGGCCGCCTCGACGGCCTTGTCGATCCCGCGCTTGAGGAAGATCGGGTTCGAGCCGGCGGTGACGTTCTTCAGGCCTTCACGATAGATGCCCTCGGCGAGCACGGTCGCGGTGGTGGTGCCGTCGCCAGCCGCGTCGCTGGTCTTCGAGGCAACCTCCTTCACCATCTGGGCGCCCATGTTCTCGTAGGGATCGGGCAACTCGACCTCCTTGGCGACGGTGACGCCGTCCTTGGTGACGGTCGGGGAACCGAATTTCTTGTCGATGACGACATTGCGGCCCTTGGGGCCGAGGGTGACCTTGACCGCGCGCGAGAGCAGCTCGACGCCACGGAGGACCTTTTGACGAGCGCTCTCGTCGAACAGGAGTTGTTTAGCAGCCATTGTGTCTGATTTCTATTGAGTGTTGTTGTTGATGAATGGTGACGATCCGGCTCAGGCGATGACGCCGAGAATGTCGTCCTCGCGCACGAGCGTGTACTTCTTCTCCTCGAGCTTCACTTCCGTGCCGCCGTACTTGCTGATCAGCACGCGATCGCCGACCTTGACCTCGAAGGGCGTGACCTTGCCGTCCTCGCCTTTCTTGCCCGTGCCGAGGGCGATGACTTTGGCCTCTTGGGGCTTTTCCTTTGCCGAATCCGGGATGATGATACCTCCGCGGACCTGCTCTTTTTCCTCGATGTGTTCGACGAGAACGCGATCACCGATGGGCTTGATTTTGACGTTAGCCATATGGGTTGGTTTTGGGTTGAAGGATGGAGTGTGGTATCGTGACAACACGCGCCCGCCACGGAGGCAGGCGCGCAAAGTGAAAGGGTCCGGTTATTTCTTCTTGTCTTCGTCGACAACCTCGAAATCGGCGTCGACGACGTCGGCTTTCTTTTCCGCCTTCTTGGCAGAGCCTTCGGGCTGCGATTCTCCGGCCGTGGCGCCGCCAGCTTCGCCGCCGGCAGTCGCTCCGCCGGCCGCCTGGGCCGCCTTCTGGGCCTCCTGGTAGAGCTCGCCGCCCACGGCGCTGAGCTTCTCCATCGCGGCCTTCATCCGGTCGGTGTCGTTGCTTTCGAGCTCCTTCCGGGCGTCGGCAATGGCGGACTCCGCCTTCGACTTGATGTTGGCGGGCAGCTTGTCGCCCGAATCCTTGAGGGTCTTCTCGAGCTGGTAGATCGTGGAATCGAGCTGGTTCTTGGTCTCCACCGCCTCCTTCCGCTTCTTGTCCTCGGCCGCATGCAGCTCGGCCTCCTTGGTCATCTTCTCGACCTCCTCCTTGGAGAGACCGGAAGAGCCCTGGATGGTGATTTTCTGATCCTTGCCCGTGCCCAGGTCTTTCGCCGACACGTGCAGGATACCGTTCGCATCGATGTCGAACGTGACCTCGATTTGGGGCATGCCACGCGGCGCCGGCGGAATCCCGTCGAGCCGGAACGTGCCGAGGATCTTGTTGTCACGCGACATCGGCCGCTCGCCCTGCAGCACCACGATTTCCACCGAGGGCTGGTTGTCGCTGTACGTTGAAAACACCTGTGTCTTCTTCGAGGGAATCGTCGTGTTGCGCGGAATCATCGCCGTCGCAACCTGGCCCGCCGTCTCGATCCCGAGCGTCAGCGGCGTAACGTCAAGCAGCAGCACGTCGCGGACATCGCCCTTGAGGACGCCGCCCTGGATGGCTGCGCCGACCGCGACGACTTCGTCCGGGTTCACACCTTGGTGCGGCTGCTTCCCGCCCAGCTTGTGGGCGATTTCCACCACCTTCGGCATCCGGGTCATGCCACCGACGAGCACGAGCTCGTCGATCTGCGAAGACGTCAGCTCGGCATCCTTCAAACAGTTCTTGAACGGCTGCACGCAGCGCTCGAACAGCGGATCGCAAATCTGCTCCAGCTTGGCCCGCGTCAGCTGCACGTTCATGTGCTTCGGCCCGGACGCATCCGCCGTGATGAACGGCAGGTTGATGTCGACCGACTGGGTCGACGACAGCGCGATTTTCGCCTTCTCGGCCTCCTCCTTCAACCGCTGGAGAGCCATCGGATCCTTGCGGAGATCGATTCCGCTCTCCTTCTTGAAAGTGTCCACGAGCCAGGTGATCAGCGCCTCGTCCCAGTTGTCGCCGCCCAGGTGCGTGTCGCCGTTGGTCGCCTTGACCTCGAAGACGCCGTCACCGATCTCGAGCACCGACACGTCGAACGTGCCGCCGCCAAGGTCAAATACGGCGATCTTCTCGTCCTTCTTCTTGTCGAGGCCGTAGGCCAGCGACGCGGCCGTCGGCTCATTGATGATCCGCAAGACCTCGAGCCCCGCGATCTTGCCGGCATCCTTGGTTGCCTGCCGCTGGGAATCGTTGAAATAGGCCGGCACGGTGATGACGGCCTGGGTGACCTTGTCACCGAGATAGGCCTCGGCATCGGCCTTCAGCTTCGCGAGGACGAAGGCGGAAATCTGCTGCGGGGCAAACTGCTCGGTCTTGTCGCCCACCTTCACCTCGATGTAGGCATCGCCGTTCTTTCCCTCGATGGTCTTGAACGGCATGTGCTTCGCCTCCTCCTTCACCTCGGAAAACTTCCGTCCGATGAAGCGCTTGGCGGAGAAAACGGTATTGCTCGGGTTCGTCACCGCCTGCCGCTTGGCCGCCTGGCCAACCAGCCGTTCCCCGGTCTTCGTAAATGCGACGACCGACGGCGTGGTGCGGGCTCCCTCGGCATTGGGGATGACGACCGGCTCCCCGCCTTCCATGACAGCCATGCATGAGTTCGTCGTCCCAAGATCGATTCCAAGAATGCGGCTCATGCGGGCCGTTTAGCAACGCATGTGCCCCCGGCTGGTACGATCACGCTAGTACTTGAAGGAATGCATCTAAAAACTTGTTCGCAGCCCAGAGCCACCCTTTCGGCGCGCCTGAACCACGCCACCTTGTCACACTTCCGGCCAGCGTGCCACGGCTGCGGTGGCACATGGCACAGTTGAAAACCGGGCTTCGCGGAGCTATCCTGCACGCAATGGAGCTGGAAATGACGATTCCGGACGTCGTGCCGGTGATGACATTGCCGAACACGACGTTTTTTCCGCAGGCCCTGATGCCGCTGCATATCTTCGAGCCGCGGTACCGGCAGATGCTGCGCGACGTGCTGGCCTCGAACCGGCTTTTCGCCGTGGCCGGGTTGAACCTGGCTCGGCTCGCCGAGGCCGGCCAGTTTGAGCCACCCTACAGGGTTGCCTCGGTGGGCATCGTCCGGGCGTGTCAAAAGAGCAGCAACGGCACCTCGAATCTCCTGCTCCAGGGGCTGTGCCGGGTCGAAATCGTGTCGATCGTCCAGGATGAACCGTATCGGCGAATCGAGGTGCGAGCCCTGGCCAGCGAGGCCGGCGCGAGCGCGGGCGAAAACGAGACCCTTCGGCGCGAACTCGCACGGCTCCTCCGGTTGAAGTCCAAGCTGGCGGAAACGAATCCCAATGAAATGACCGCTTTCCTGAAATCCGTGGACGATCCCGAAGCCTTCGTGGACATCGCGGCCTTCAGTCTCTGCGAGGACGTCCGGTTGAAGCAGCGGCTGCTCGAGACCCTGGACGTGCACCGCCGGCTCGAGTTGTTCGGCAGCCGGCTGCGGGTCGAAATCGAGCAATTGAAGATTCAGCGGAAGTTGCAGGGCCCGCTGTCGGACGACGACGTGGCGAACAATTAACGACTCGTCAGGAAAGTATCCGGTTTCACCGATCGAACCCGCGCGATAAGATGGCATCGGGCGGGTTCCGGGGGACTCGTCAGAAAAGTATTAGAAACTGGTAGGAAGCGTGTAGAATCAGCACAACCGGCTGACTAACCCGAATTCCGCAACTGGGGACGGAAAGCGACTATTTTTGAAGGGCGGCGCGATCTAAACGATTGGATTGCAGCGCTCGGATTTTCCAAAGGGCGTGTAGTCCCGACCTAGTCACTTCCCGAC
>WYBX01000017.1 GCA_011525695.1 Verrucomicrobiia bacterium | reverse complement strand
TACCATTCGCGCTCGACGCGACTGCTTCATCCGGATTGCCGGTTTCGTATGCGGTCATCTCGGGCCCGGCGACTGTCAATGGGAACATGCTTACCCTGGCGGGCACTGCCGGCACCGTGGTGATCCGCGCATCGCAGGCAGGCGATGGCACGTACGCGGCGGCACCAAGTGTGGACCGGTCGTTTAATGTCGCCACACCGATCCCCCCGCCGGCCATCACCAGCCCCACGAGTGCCAGTGGCACGTATGGGACCGCTTTCTCCTACCCAATCGCCGCCACGAACTCTCCCACCGGTTTCAGCGCCAGCGGCTTGCCAAACGGCCTGTCCATCGATGCCGTTGCAGGCACGATCACCGGCGCGCCGCTCGAAACAGGGACGTTTGGCGTCACCATCGGCGCCAGCAATGGCAGTGGCACGGGTACGGCATCGTTGACGCTGACCATTGCCAAAGCAGTTCCCCTCGGCATCTTTGCGAACCGCGAATTTGACGAGCCTTCAATGGAAATCACGCTTGGTATGCTTGACGCGACCTTCGTCCATCCCTCAAACCCGGCCATCCCCGGGCCGACCGGCAATCTCAGTTACTGGATGGTGTGGTGGTATGATGGCCAGATTGTGAATCCCGTCGGCAAGCACATCAACCGCTTCCATTCGGAGGTGATCACTGCGAACTGCTTTGGCGACGATAACTACGCCGAGGCAACCGTGTCTGCGACGTTTAGCTGCACCGACACGGAACCGCCGGGCACGCCGGGCGCCCCGCAAATCGGCCTGCTCGGACCCACATCCTTCGCGGTGACATGGATACCCTCCACCGACAACTTCCTGATCCGATCCTATGAGGTGTCCGTGGACGACGGCGCCCAGTTGCTCACGACGAGACCCACCACGGAGGCGGCCCAAACCACGCCTCCGACCATCGTTGTTTCCGATCTGCTCCCAGGAACCACCCACACGGTGACGGTGCGCGCGATCGACTGGTTCGAGAACAGCTCCGCGTGGAGCGCGACGACATCGGTCTCGACGCCGCTGACCGGACCCGAGCCGCTGCAGGCACCGCGCTGGGCGGATGTGAATAACGATGGGTTGAAGGACGAAATCTTCGGCGCCAATACGGGGCTCATCAGCTCTTCCATCGTGGATTATTCATATGACACGGTGAGCTACTCCACTTGGACGTCGGATTTCCAAGTCATGTCCTGGTTCACGTTCGACGAGGGATTGTCCTGGTTTGTGACTGGCTGGTCGGTCCCGGAAGAACAGGAGACCACAGAAATCATCAACACAGTGCTGCCCGTATTTCATTTTATGGCCGAGGAGCACTACGACTATGCGGTGTGTCGGGCGGTGACCGATCCCTTGGGCAATACAGCCTATTATCGCATTGGATACTACGAGTCTCTGGAACGTCCGGGAGGAATCCAGCAGTGGCAGCCAAGCAGCTTCTGGCCGGAGGATGCCTTCTACATGTTTCCCACGGTGGCGGCGCGGATTGCCAAGCCGATCGGGGCGACCCAGATCACCGTGCCCGGCGGAGCGGTGTTCAATGTGGGCGTTGGTGGCATGGCCGGCACGATTACGCTTCCGGAAGGGATCGAGCTGAGTGTTGATCCGACTGGGGCAGTGGCGATCGCGGGCGTGCCCGGGACGACCGGCGTTCCCTTGGGCGGGAGCATCAACCTGGCGGGCGGGATCGTCGTCTCGGCCAGCGTGGCGGGCGGGCGGATTGCCTTCCCGGGGGGCGCGGCGATTGGGATCGGGGCGGACGGGAGGATCACCCTCGAGCTGCCGTCCGGCACGAATCCGGCACTGGCACAAGCAGTGGATACCGTGGGCAACCTCTTGCAGACGGGTGCGGGGGCGGTGATCTCGGTGCGGGAGGTAATTGATGCGATCAATGGGATCTTTGGACCCGTCATTCAACTGCCGACGGCCGGTCCGCTGGATGCGGTCGATCTTGGCATCACCGCAGGCGGAGTATGGCAACTGGGGGTCACGCACAGCGACGGGCCGACGCAGTGGTTCGCGATCGTCCAGCCGCCAGAGCCGCAGATTGCCGTGGATGCGAATCGAGACGGGACGATCGAGTTCGGGCCGAATGACGGAACTTCGGAACAGGCGCCGTACCGGTTCTGGCTCAATGATGACGATGACGTGGATGATGACGATCCGGACGATGCGGAGAATGCGCCGGTGTCTTCGGCCGATTGGCTCGACGACAAGATCGATGGCATCCGAGATTTGGAAGACTTCGCGCGGCTGAAAATCAATCTGAGCGGAATAGCGGATGCTGTTCGACAGGGTCAGATGCGCATCGCTCTGGAGTGGAAAGGTGCGCCGGGATATACGGGGGCTCCAGGCATCAAATTGTGGCGCAATCTGTCTCCCAACGGCGGCACCGAGTATCTGAGCGATGTGAATGTTGCGCGGCAGCACCTCGCGTTGCGGGAGCCTGGCACCATTCAGGGAGCACTGCGCTACGTTATCCCAACGCAGTATTGGACCGACGTGGGGCTCAGTGCGTCGCAGCCATACGGCAACTTGCTCTTCGAGGGAACTTCCGCTGGTAAGGACCAATTGGTAATCAAGCTGCTCAATGCTGACGGAGCCGAAATTGGCGAGGGCGGCGGTGTGTGGCTCGAACTGAAAAACATCAAGTCGATGTATGAGCGCGTGAAGGCGACGGCGAACGGCGCGGAGGATCTGCCGTTCCCCTACAATTATGTCGGCACCAGCTCAGTCCCGTCGCCAACCATGGGCTGGTCGCCGGACCCGGCTGGATACGCGTTCGAGCCCGCTCAAGGTGAAACACAGACTTACATCGTCGCCGTCCACGGTTGGAACCAAACCTACGAGCGGTCGGTGATGTATGCCGAGACGATGTTCAAGCGTCTCTGGCATCGCGGCTACAAAGGCAGATTCGTCGGGTTCCGTTGGCCAACGTTTACCGGTCTGTCGAGCTACAACGATAGTGAATACCGCGCTTGGAAATGCGGAGTGAGTTTGAAGCAATATCTCAGCTCGTTGCCCAGCGGCTACACGGTGAACCTTGTTGCTCATAGCATGGGCAATATCGTGGTCGGCTCCGCGCTTGAGAAAGGTGCCGCGGTGGCAAACTACGCCCTGCTGAATGCAGCCGTGCCGGCGATCTGCTACGACACGTCCGGAACAGTCGTTCAAACGGGTTGGGGGTATGTGACGCCCAACGATGATCCCGATTCGGCCACAGTTGCCCTAAGCTATCAGGGCCGGCTCGCGAACGTCTCGGGCAACCTGGTGAACTTCTTTTTGCCCGCCGACAGCGCCTTGTCCGCATGGGAAATTAACAACGATTCACCGGATGGTGGGCGTTATCCTGTCGCCGGTGCCAGACCGCATCAGTGGCCGGAGGGAAGCATTAACGCAGGGTATCGCTATCAACGAACCGCCCCTGCCGGGCAAAAACTGCGTGTCGTTCGTGTAGCCGGGGAAAGGATACTCAGTTCCGCCGATGAAGCGATGGGTTTTGCGGTTCAGGCTCCAAGTCTGACAGTCGGTGCGGATGGTCGGACTCGTGGCGCAATCGACGAATGGGTGGACATGAGCACCTATGGCTTTGGCTCGGTGCATAGCGCCGAGTTCCTTTTCTCGATCCAGCAAACGCGTGAGTTTTACGCCGAGTTGCTGCTCAAACTGCGCGTCACGACTCAGCCATGAGAAAACAAATCATCTCTCTGGTTGTCCTGGTCGTCGCGCTCGGAGCTGCATGGCTCTTTTGGAGAACCCATCGATCAACTGGCGTGCCGGTGGCGATGCGCGAGCATGGCGTGCAAAATGGCAGCACCACGAAATTGGTTGGAGACGTAAACGAAAAAGCTGCGACGTCACAGGTGCAGCCAGCTCCTTCACCACCGCTCGGCGTAAGCGGCGCGACGGCTGATAGCGATAAACGCTATCTCGACAGTGTTGCGCCGCTCTATGCTCGACCGCTCTCGTTCTACGGAAAGGTTGTCGATGAACGGGGAAAGCCAGTGGAAGGAGCGAGTGTTCGTTACTCTATCAATAACAATCCCGACCCGACGAAGACCGGCACGCGCGGAGAACTGCGAAGCGATTCCAATGGGGATTTTACGATCAGCGATCGCGGTTTGGGTATCTACATCGAAGTCTCGAAAGAAGGATACCATCGCGTGCCTAACGACGAAAATGCACCGGCTTCGCAGAGAACGTTCGCGAATCACGAAAAGCGGAGCGACACGACGGCACCAATGCCGACGGAAAACGACCGAGCGTTATTCGTGCTGCGCAAAGCTGGTGAAGCCGCGCCCCTCGTGCACGTGCGCAAGACTTCGATTCGAGTGCCGAAGGATGGAACGCCTACTGAAATTGATCTGAGCACCGGGAAGGTGGTCGCTGCTGGAGCGGGGAATTTGCGTGTCGAGGTCTGGACTCTGAACCAAGGCATCAACCCGAACCGAGGACAGCCTTACGACTGGGAATGCCGCGTGAGCGTGCTTGATGGCGGGTTGATGGAGCGCACTGAGCAATTTGCTTTTGAAGCTCCGGAGAACGGCTACCGAGCCAGTTTTGAAGCCGGAATGGCTAAAGATGCTGCGCGGTGGCGCGACGGCACTGAGCGCGACTTCTTTGTTCGTCTCGCCGATGGCCGATTTGCGAGAGTGTCACTTGGCGTGATCACCGGCGGCGACCACTTTATTGTCTTTGAGAGCTGGGTAAACCCGAAGCCGGGCGATCGTAACTTAGAATTTAATCCGAAGCAGGCGCATGCGGGTCTTTGAGACGGCTAGCGCGCCACGAACCTGATGAGTGTTATTGCCTGTCTGCTCGCGCTGCTCGGATTAGCGATTTGGTCCGGGCTTTTTGCCGTGCTCTACGGGATGTCGGCCTTTGACCGACAACTTAGCCCGATGTGGTTCCTCGTCGGATCACTTCCCATCTTTACGGGCGCATTGTGGCTTGCAAGTCGAGGTGGAAAGCGGAGTGCGAAGATTGCGGCACTCGTCATCGGCATTGCGAGCCATGTAACGCCGGGCGTTTACCTCTGGAAAGAAGGCCTTCAGGGAACGGGCGTGGGCGCCACCTCAAAACGAAAAAATTGGGCAGTTACGCTCGTCTGTTCCGCCATCGGAACGGTGACCCTGAGCGTCATGCAGATAGCGAGAATTAAGAGCGACCAAAACGATAAAGAAGAACTTCCATGAAAACTCTTCCTCTCTCCAGCCGTGCCTTGCTCGTTCCCGTCGCGCTCGCGTTCGCCACGTCGCTGCACGCGCAATCTAACGCGACGCCACCCGCGCTCGGACTACTGCGCCTCAAAAGTGCCACGCGCGCGAACGACGCCGCGCCGCTCGCCGCGGGCAAATTTAGTGTCGATGAACTCTCCGCGTCGGGCGTCGCCGGTGCCAGCAAGAGCAAGCGCAACAACGTGGATTACGTCGCGCTCGACAGCGGGAAAGAATGGGCGCGGCCGCTGCGCGGGAACGGCCGCGACGTGACCTTTGTTTCGTTCCAAGTCTATGCGTCGCAGGGGACGATTATCGACATCGCCGGTGTGAGGCTTGGGTTCACAGCGGGGCCGATGACGG
>WYBX01000141.1 GCA_011525695.1 Verrucomicrobiia bacterium | reverse complement strand
TCAACCCCCGCCAAAGATCCGATATCCGGCGGCCAAACCGCTCGTGTAGTCCCGACCTTTGGGAAGACCAGACGATGGATCAACGGCTTGTGTTCTCACCAGCCTCCAGTAGCGGAAGTAGGGCTAAAGTAACGGGCAAGCGTTTGCCCATGCCGAAGCCGAGATCCACCCGCCGCCCGCGCCTGCAGAAGCCCACCGGCAGCGCCATGGCAATCGGGGCTCATCCCGACGACATCGAAATAATGATGGGCGGCACCCTCGTCCTGCTGCAACAAGCCGGGTTTGAAACCCATTATCTCAACTTGGCTAACGGCTCCTGCGGCAGCGCGCAGTATGGGACTGCCCGGCTCCGGTCAATCCGCGCCCAAGAGGGCCGGGCGGCGGCGGCCGTACTGGAGGCGACGTTCCATGAAAGCCTGGTTGACGATCTCGAGATCTATTACGATGGCACGCTGCTGCGGCGGCTGGCCGCCGTGATTCGCGACGTGAATCCCCGGATCCTGCTGGTTCCATCACCGCAGGACTATATGGAGGATCATACGAATACCTGCCGCCTGGCGGTCACCGCTGCCTTTGTCCGCGGCATGCGCAATTTCGCCAGCACGCCGCGTCGCGCCCCGGTTGACGAATCAGTGACGGTCTACCATGCGATGCCCCATGGCCTGCGCGATTCCCTGCGGCGCCGCGTGATCCCAGGGGCCTTCGTGGACACCACGCGCGTGCACGAATGCAAGCTCGCCGCGCTGGCCCGGCACGAAAGCCAGCAACACTGGCTGGATGCCTCCCAGAAAATGAACGACTACCTGCAGACGATGGAGCAGTTCTCGCTCGAGGTCGGTCGGATCTCGCGGCGGTTCCGGCATGCCGAGGGCTGGCGGCGGCATCTGCATTACGGTTTCTGCGCGGAAAGTGCCGACCCGCTGCGCGACGCGCTCGGTTCCCGTTATCTCGTGAATGCCCGCTACGAGGCGGCCCTCGATGCGACGTCATGATGTATTGAGTCCCTTTCTCCTCATGAAAACCCCACCCCATGGTTTGATCGAAACACCTCCTGCCGCCCGTTCCCGGGGTCCAGCCGCCGCGGACCTGGCCGTGAACGGCGGACGCGCCGCGGTGCGCGACAAGCTGCCGCCCTGGCCTTCATTCGACGAACCTGCGATTAAGGCGGTCGAACAGGTATTGCGTTCCGGCAAGGTCAATTACTGGACCGGAAAGGCCGGGATGGAATTCGAGAAACGTTTTGCTGGCTGGCAGGGGAGCAAGTTTGCGGTCAGCACGACAAACGGCACGTCCGCCCTGCACGTTGCGCTCACTGTCCTCGGGATCGGCCCGGGCGACGAGGTGATCGTTCCCAGCTACACGTTCATCGCGAGCAGCTTCTCGATCGTGCAGGCCGGGGCCATTCCCCGCTTTGCCGACGTCAACCTGGAGGATCACTGCATCAGCCTGGCCTCCGCCGAGGCCCTGGTCAACGAGCGTACGAAGGCGATCATGCCGGTGCACCTGTATGGCAATGTCTGTGATATGGACCCGATCAACGCATTTGCGAAGAAGCACAAGCTGGCCGTGATCGAGGATAACGCGGAGGCCTTCGGTGGTTCCTACAAGGGCCGGAAGACCGGCACTCTGGGCGACATCGCCGCGTGCAGTTTCTGCCAGAGCAAGACATTCACCACCGGCGGGGAAGGCGGGATGGTGACGACCGACAACGAGGAACTGGCTTGGGCCGCCCGCAGCTTTCGCGACCACGGTTACGATGTGAGGGATCGGCTCAACCTCCTGGAGTTGGAGCAGAAGCTTTCGTACATTCACAATATGGTGGGCTGGAATTACCGGATGACCGAGATGCAGTCGGCGATCGGTCTGGCGGAGCTGGATCGAATGGACGCCTGGAACATGCCCCGCCGACGCCGCAACGCCCATATCATCATCGATGCGCTCAAGGAATTGCCCCAGGTGAAGTTCCTCCCCATCGACACCCCTGACCGCCAGAATGGGTTCTTCGTCCTGGCGTTCTCCCTGGAAATCGAACAGATGAATTGCGACATCCAGACCTTCGTGAAGTCAGCCGGCGCGGAGGGCGCCCCCTGCTGGAGGGTGTTCTGGCCGCAATGCCACACCGAACGGGCATTCACCCACCGCAATGCCTTCGGCCGTTCGCAATTCCCTTTCCGATCCAAGGAATATACCCTCCCCGCGAGTGCCGATTATAGCAATGTGAAGGTGCCCAACGCCGTGTGGCATCAGGATCACACCTTTACCTGTTTTGCCTACCCAACTTACGAGCCGAGCCACTGCGAGCAGATCGCGGAAGCGCTCGTCAAGGTGATCCGTCATTACTCCAAGTGACCCACCCGCACCATGCGCAATAAGATCAGATGGGGCGTGATTGGCTCCGGCGGCATTGCCCGCCGCCGGACGATTCCCGAGGGGATCGTGGCTGCGAACAACGCCGAACTCGTGGCCGTTTGGGACCTCGATGCGCAGGCGAATGCGGCCGTCGCGGCGACATTCAAGGCCCAACCAGCCGGCAGCCTCACTGCCCTGCTCAAGCACGATCTCGACGCCGTGTATATTGCGACGCCCGCCGACTGTCATCACGAACAGGCCCTGGCCTGCGCGAGCGCCGGCAAGCATGTCCTCTGTGAAAAGCCCCTGGGGCTGAGCGTGCAGGACGCCACGGACATGGTGGCCGCCTGCCAGGGCGCCGGCGTCCGGCTGGGCACGGCGTTCATGATGCGCTTTCAGAGCCAGCATCGCGCCGCGCTCGAACTGGTGCAGCAGCAGCGGCTGGGACGGATGGTTTTCGGGCGCGCGCAGCTGTCGTGCTGGTATCCTCCCATGGCGGGAGCGTGGCGCCAGGATCCGGCCCGCGGCGGTGGTGGATCACTGATGGACATGGGAGGGCACTGTATAGACCTCCTGGAGATGTTCCTCGGCCGGCCGACAGCCGTAAGCTGCAGCGTCAACCGCACGGTCCACGGTTATGCGTCGGAAGACAGCGCGGTGGCCTTGCTGACCTTTGAGAGTGGGGCGATGGCGGTGGTGGACACCTTCTTCTGCATCCCTGACGAGGCCAGCCGGAACTCGCTCGAACTCTATGGCTCCCTTGGCAGTATCATTGCCCACGGCACGATCGGCCAAGGCGACCGTGGCGAGATGGTCGCGCATCTGGCTGGATCGGACGCCGGCTATAACGCGCAGCAGGCAAGGTCAGGCGCCGCCGGGTTCCCGATCAACCCGCCGGCGGCGAACATCTACCGCGGCGAAATCGAGGAATTCAGCCAGGCGATCCTCGAAAACAGGGAGCCGACGAACAACGCGCAACTCGGGGTGGACAGCCAACGAATCCTGGCCGCATGCTACGAATCGGCCCGGAGCGGCAACCGGGTGCAGCTCGATTGATTCCGTATGATCCTGGAAACCGGATCACCCCCGCCGCCGCAGCTCAAGCGCGTCCTCGGCATCCGGGATCTGGTGATCTACGGACTGATCCTCATCCAGCCGATCGCGCCGGTGGGCATCTTCGGCCTGGCCTGCGCAATCTCCCATGGCACGCCACTACCACGATTCTCGTGGCGATATTACGGTCCCTGGGGCCGTTGCGGGCTGGGCTGATTTGCTCGGGCGCTACAGCCCAATCAGCCTGGCCGAAGCGTGATACCACGCTACTTTCATGGCTGAATGGGGGCGAGGGCGACTCGGAAACCGAGGTCGTCATGGCGGCGGCCGGGCTCAAACCCGGCGCGCCGGGCGGCCCGGTTGCCGCGGGGCGCGCTGACCCAGGAGCCGCCCCGGACCGCGCGTTTGGAACCAGTCACCGGTCCTTTGGGATCACTCACCCTGCCGCCCGGCAGCCTGTCGGCATGCCAATCTGCGCACCATTCTCCCACATTGCCCAGAGTATCATATAAGCCCCACGCGTTCGGCCGCTTGGTCCCCACTTGTCGCTGTCCGGCAGTGCCACCCGGATATTGTTTTTCCTGGATCGCTGCGGTGTCGATCCCCTTGCCCGCGTACCCCACACTGGAGTTGCCGGCATACCAGGCGATGGCATCGAGCACCGGGGCGTTGTTCCTCCCCTTGACTTCCAACTTGCCGGCGTAGGTTGCCTCGGTTGTCCCCGCGCGGCAGGCGTACTCCCATTCGGCCTCGGTCGGGAGCCGGTATTCGTAGCCAGCCGGCACTCGGCCTAGTCCGCGCTCCCGCTCGGTAAGCCGGCGGCAAAAGAGCTGGGCCTCCTCCCAGCTCACCCAATACATCGGTGCATTGTCGGCGCGGTTGTATACATTGTCCTCAGCGTCGCTGTCCTGGTGCAAGCCTCGGATATCACGGATCGTCCTCTGCTTGCCCCCGAGATCGTAGGGAGTGTCGTCGTCCAGCATCCGCTGCGCTTGTGTGACAAGGTTGGTGCCCATCAGCAGCTGCCATTGCCCGTGCGTGACCTCAAATTTGCCCAGCCAAAAAGCCTGCGAGATTGTCACCCGTGTCGGCGGGCCTTCATTTTCTCCGCGTTCAGGCTCGCCGACCGGGC
The DNA here is from genome assembly GCA_011525695.1 of Verrucomicrobiia bacterium. GTDB lineage: Bacteria > Verrucomicrobiota > Verrucomicrobiia > Opitutales > Opitutaceae > ER46. Next base: position 51,292 of record WYBX01000141.1, on the reverse strand, counting down.
TGCCCATGATGAATACACCGGCGGGTATCGGCTGGAGCGTAAAATCAAGCTCCGGGATCACATGCGGGGTGGCCGCTTGCAGCGCAAGAACATCGAATGCGAACAGAACCCAAAGCAGCGCCAGCGCGAAGTTAAAGTTGGGCAGGAGATTCATTATTTCAAAGATTTGGCGAAGTCTGAATCTGGTGGGCGTTGCACTGGTGGTACGGGCATTCCCCGAATCTGCTCGAGGTTCGTCCGCATTGGTTTCGTGCACGGCCTGCCTTTCTCCCTATCGTCACGGCTGATCAGATTCGCCCGTATGTGATCGGCTCCGGCACATCGCCCGGTAAGAGACAACCGAAAGCCAGCTAAGAATTGCCATTTCTGTTTGCCCGCGCCGTCTTGCCACTCCAGTCGGAACTCTTGAAGGTCGCGCGCAGCTGGAATGGCAGGACAATCGGGGTGCAGGCGTTCCCCTCGAGCTGGCGTTGCACCTGATAGAACAATGCCTCTGCAATCTGCCGGGCACTGCTATAAAGATAGGTAACCGGCAATGGGCAGAGGATGCTGATCTCCGCATGCTTGTGGGCGATTATCTTCAGGTCAGCGGGCACGCGAACCTGTTTCTCGAGCACCGCCGTGACAACGCCAGGCAGGCTGGTGTCCGGGAAGACGACCAGGCCATCGGGCCGCTTGGCTTGCGACCAGATCCGACCGAACTCCACGTATCCGAAATCCTCCTGGGACTCGTCCGGCACAAACCGCTCCGCCATCCGGAGCCATTCGCTTCTCACTTCCAGCCCAAGCTCACGGCACGCGGCAATGAACTGGCCTTGGAAATCGCACTCGCCGTTCGTCCTGACAGCGTCCCCGTTGCGATCCTCAAGGATGGAGATCACGCCGGCGGAACGGCATCCCTGCTTCTTCAACAACTTGGCAGAGGCAGAGGCAAATTGCTGGAAATCCAGGCACACCCGGTTCTTCACTGCGGCGGTGTTGCTGAAGAAAGCTGCCGGCACGGGCAGTTCATCGATCCACCCGATCACCTCCTCGGGTACATCCGTCGCAATGATCGCCTGCGCCACCCGCCGCTCCGCCGCCGCCGTCAGCGCATCCCATGGCGCGGAACGTCCACGCCCGCCCCGGGGATCGACCCAGACGCGCACGTCGATTCCTTTCTTTCCCAGCAACTCCGCGAGATGGATGTGCACCGCCCGCTTGAACGCACTGGCGTGATGATTCCAGATGTCGGCATCATAGTAGATGCTAATTTCCGAGAGCCGGTTGCGCCGCGCCGTGACGAAGGTGCCAATGCGCGGGCGCCGGCTGAGCAACCCCTCCTTGACCAGCGGATTCAGCGCCGCATGGATCGACGCCGCGTGAGTGTTCCACCGCACGGCGAGGTCACTCGTGGGTGGAAGCCTGTCACCTGGGGCAAGGCTGCCGCTCTTGATCAGCTCGCGGACATGATCGCGGATCTGTTGATAGATCGCCTTCGGGCGATTCACATCGAAGCTCAGGCGGTCCTTCACGACGTCCTGCAACATATTAAACCTTAATCCAGGTCAATCATTAGCTACCGCCGGTTTCCGGTATACGACGAGGAGCCGGGGCGGACAAGGGATGCAATTCGATCCGTCGAAAATAGAGTTCGGCCCCCTCTGTTTGGAAGAGCAGCCGCCCCGCTTGAATAGAGCTCTCCGTGCCTTCGTTGACCTTGACCCCGTTCAAGAAGCTGATGATGCGGGGTCCGTCGCAGATCACTTCAATGAGGTTCCATTCCCCCACCGGCTTTTCCACATCTTTCGATCCGCGCACGCCCAGCACATCCTTCCATTCCGGATCTCGATGCTGCCAGTTGATCCGTCCGCGCTGGTACCGTGTGGGCACTCCGTCCGGGCTCCAATTTTTCCCGCCGGGCGGCACCGCGACCGTAAGTTCGACCGGAATCAGCTCACCGCCGCGGCGCGCGTGTCCGCCGATCAGGATGAAATCACCCGTCCCGCCCTCGATGATTTGGTATTCAACGGAACGCATCCACGGCGAGTCGAAGCGGGGGCTGGCATTGCCGGGTTCGCCCTGGCAATGCAGCAGGATGCCGGAGTCGCGGGATTTGTCCGCCCGGGGGTGCCACGTCACCAGCCCCCAGCGGAATTCCGCCACCAGCCGGTAACGGGTGAAGCTTTCCCGCGTGAGCAGGCCGCCGAAACGCTGGCCACTAATCCGAATGGCCGGCGCACCGTCAATCTGATCGACCACGGTGAAGACCTGATCCCAATCCGGGCCGGTGTGCATCGGTATCCATGTCTCGAATGCAGAAAGATCCTTCCCATTGAAAAGGGCGATGGGCTGCCGCGGAGTAATCGGCGCCGGCTCCCCTGCGGGAGCGGCGGCCGCGAGGAGCAGCGCGAGCAGGGCGCCGGCCAACGGGGGAAGGGCGCGGACGGCAGCAGCCGAGCCGGCCCGTAAGGGACGTGGTGGATTGAGGAAAGGCATAAAATTGGCCTTGGGGCAAAGAATCGGTTGAACCTTTTGTTCTCATTGTTCAAGTTCCATTCTTAATGATTAATACCCCACCGCAGCGCCCGGCCTGGCGCCTGGCGCTGCTCGGCGCGGCATTGACCGCCGTCACCGCAACGGCTGCCCCTGATCGCCTGAAGGCGCTCTCACCCGAAGCCGCGCTTGCGAGCTTCCGGCTGGAATCGGGACTCGAGATCTCGCTGGTGGCCGCAGAGCCGCTGGTGATCGACCCCGTCGCTTTTGCCTTCGATGAAACCGGCGGGTTGTATGTGGTCGAGGGCCGCGGTTATCCCGACCCCATCGCGGGTGAGCCGACCACCGAGGGCCGCGTCGCCCGGCTGGAGGACACCGATCAAGATGGCCGGTTTGACCGGCGGACGGAATTTGCGACCGGGTTCACCTATCCCAATGGCGTGCTGCCATGGCGCGGCGGGGTGTTCGTGACCTGCGCCCCCGACATCGTGTATTTGCAGGACACGGACGGCGACGGCGTGGCGGACATCCGCCGGGTCGTGCTCACCGGCTTTTCGGACAGCAAGACCTCCCAAATCAGAATGAGCCATCCCGTCCTGGGGCTCGATGGATGGGTCTATGTCACCAGCGGCCTGAACGAGGGCAAGGTCTCCTCCCCCCTGCATCCGGAGCGGCCGCCGGTGGCGTTCTCTCCGACCGACAGCCGTTTTCATCCTGACACCCTGGAATTTCAAACCACGGGCGGGCGCGGCCAGTTTGGTCTCTCGTTCGACCCCTTCGGCCGCCGGTTCATCTGCTCAAACCGACATCCCGTCCGCCACGTCGTCCTCGAGCGCTCGCACCTGCAACGCAATCCCCATCTCCCGTTTACGGAGACCATGCAGGATGTCTCTCCGGTCGAAGCCGAGGCGAAGGTGTTTCCCATCAGCGGTGCGAGCACGACCGCGGACTTCATCCCGGAGCTGATGGGCCGGTCGCACACCGGAACATTCACCTCTGCCTGCGGAGTGGAGATTTTCCTGGGGACGGCGCTCACTCCGGGGCACGTCGGCAATGCCTTCATCTGCGAGCCAGCCCAGAACCTGATCCAACGGCAAATCCTGCGCCCGGACGGCGTATCGTTTCGTTCCGAACCGGCCTATGACGGGCGGGAGTTCCTCGCCTCGAGCGACGAATGGTTTCGCCCGGTGTTCCTCCAGCATGGCCCCGACGGAGCCCTGTATCTGGCCGACATGCACCGCCGGGTCATCGACCACGCCCAGTACGTGCCCGAGGGTATCCGGCCAACGATGGACTTTCAGAGCGGCAAGGATTCCGGCCGCATCTACCGGATTGCGCGAGCGGGTTTCGGCCCGCGAGCGCACCGCCCCCTGGCGGATTTCGCGGGGGATTCCATGACCGGACAGCTCTGCGACGCGTTGAATTCCGCGGAGGAATGGGAACGCCGGACCGCGCACCGCCTCCTGCTCGAACGCGCGGATCCGGCGGCGACCGCGCCTTTGAAAGGCAATGTCCTGCATGCGCCCCAGGCAGAAAGCCGCGTTCGCAGTCTCTGGCTGCTGCATTCGCTGGGCCGGCTGGACCTGGCGACACTGATGCGCGCGCTGCGGGACAAAGCTCCCGGTGTGCGCGAACAGGCTGTACTCCTCACAGAGCGGGCGTGCCACGAAAGCGAGCCGCTTGCCCAGGCGGTGGCGGTCGCGGCAAACGATGAGGACATGCGCGTCCGCCTGGCAGCCGCGCTCGTGCTCGGCTCGATGCCGGACCGCACGGCACTGCCGGCGCTCGCGAGGATTGCCGCACGGGATGGCGCCGACCGATGGATCCGCGCAGCCGTGCTCAGTGGTGTGAACGGACGCCTGACGGGATTCCTGGATGCTTTTCGCGCGAGTCTGGCTGGAGATGAACGGGCAGCGGACGCGGTGATGCAGGATCTCGGCCGGCTGTTTGGTGTCGCCGCGACGCTGGCGGAATGCCGACAGCTCTTCAGCGACGTGCTCAAGGGCGGAGCCGAAGAAACCCGCGGAATCGTCACAACCTTGGGGCTGGTCCAAGGCCTGGCCGCACGGACCGAAGTGACACGTGGAAGGAATGTGCTCCGGGCGCTGCTGCCGGAGGGACAGGCACCGGACGCGGATCGCGCGCTGGAACGATTCATCGGCACCACAGCGGCGTTTGGTGCGCGGGAAGACGCCCCGACGGCGATGCGCATCGCTGCGGCTGGCGTGCTTGGCTATACCGATTTCGACCGGGCCGGTGCGATTCTGGTCGGGATGATGGATGCCCGACAGCCAATCGAACTGCAGCTCGAGGCCGTCTCGGCGCTGACCCGGTTCTCCGATCCGCGGGCCGCGCATTTCCTGACCGGGAAGAAGGTTTGGAACCGCTACACCCCGCGAACCAAGACGGCGGTCATTTCGGCGCTGGTCTCCAAATCGGAGTTCATTGAGGTCCTGCTGCAGGCGATCAACGACGGGGTCGTGAAAGCAACGGACATCCCATCGGTGTGGCGTCAACGGCTGATGAAGCATGCAAAACCGGACATCGCCGCGCGGGCAAACGAGCTCTTTGCTCCGCTCGAAGGCGGAGATCGGATGAAAGTGTACCAGTCGCACCTGCCCCTCCTGCGTGAAGCAGCGGATCCGGACCAAGGCAAGGCCGTCTTCCTGCGGGTCTGCTCCGCCTGCCATACGCTTGGTGGCGTGGGCGGCAAGGTCGGGCCGGACTTGAGCGGAGTGCGCAACCAACCGGCCGAGGCGCTCCTCCTACACATCATTGTTCCCAACTACGAAGTGCTGCCGGCGTACCAGACGGTCACCGTCGAGCGGCGCGATGGCGGAATCCTTTCAGGCTGGATGGTCGCCGAGACGGATAACAGCATCACGCTCCGCACGGCCCACGGGACGGAGGAGACCGTGCTCCGGCCCAGCATCCAACACATCACGAATGCCGGCATCTCGTTGATGCCCGACGGGCTCGAACAGGCGATGACCCGATCCGAACTCGCCGCGTTGATCGCCTATCTCAAATCGGACAGTTGACATCAAACCCCCACCCAGAAACTCATGCGCCTAGCCCTCCCCTCCCCCATGGCCTGGAGTAATTCAATCCGAGCATCCTCCCCTCCCGGGGGCATGACTCGCCGCGATGGAGCCGCCGGCTCCACTCTGGTTGCAGCCTGGCCGGTCAGTGACCCGCGACTGTTATCCCCCGACGGCCCGGCCTCGCCCGCGAGCCAGTTCAGCCCCGTGGCCCGGCTGGCCAGACCCCTGTATCAACGGCTGATCCCCAAGGCCCTGGAGGGCGGATTCGCCGTGAAAACGATCCAAGGGGCCGGGTTCGAATGCCCTTGGCACGCCCACCCCGAGTTCGAACTCATCCTGGTGCTGAAAAGCAAGGGATACCGTATTGTTGCTGACGACATTTCGGCCATCAAGCGGGGCGACCTCGTGCTGCTCGGCTCCAACGTACCGCACATTTGGAAACACGATCCCGAAGCCCCCGGCTCCGCGGGCGTCGAGGCGATCCTCCTGCAGTTCGATCCCGGACTGCTGGGGGAAAAACTGATGTCGCTGCCGGCTTTCGTGCCGATCCGCCGCCTGCTGGAACGAGCGGGGCGCGGGCTCCATTTCTTCGGCCCAACCCAGGCTGCCGTGGCCGAGCGCCTGCGCCAAATGCAGGCGATGACTCCGTTCGAGCAGTTCATCCATTTCCTCGAAATCCTCGGCGTACTCGCGGAGTCCAGCCATTGCCACGCGCTGGCCAGCCCGGGCTGGGCGCCCAACCCCGTGCATTTTGATCAGGAGCGGATGAACCGCGTCCTCGCCTTCATTCACGGCTCCTACGACCAGGGCGTCCGGCTGCGGGACGCCGCCCGGGTGATGAACCTGAGCGAAAGCGCGTTCAGCCGGTTCTTCCGCCTGCACGCCGGAAAGACATTTCCATGCTTCATCAACGAGCTCCGGATTGGTCGTGCCTGTCGGCTGCTGATTGAGACGGACAAGACGGTGACGGAGATCAGCTACGAATGCGGTTTCAGCAACCTTTCGAACTTCAACCGGCAGTTCCTGCGTGCGAAGCAGGTCAGCCCCCGCGCCTTTCGCGGGCAGATCCACGCCCGGTTGGGCTCCGCCGCGTAACAGCTGAAGTCTCGGGCGTCGCTCGCAGTCAGGCAGCCGAGCCTGGCGCATTCTGGTATTTTTCCGCCCATTCCATGACCAAGTCCGCCGCCAGGCCCGGAATACATTGACGTGTACCCGGCGGATTCTTCGCTTGCTTCAGAGACCGGCCCCGAGGCACCCCGAGTTGCACCTTATCATTGCCGGACTTTCCCACCCATGCCCATGCATCCGACATTTCCTTCCGCATCGGCGCGTCCCGATCGTGTGTCCGATCTGCTCCGCCCCGCCTCGCTGGTCCGGGCCACGGCCGCGCTGCGCGCCGGCTGCCTCGCTGCCGTCCTGCTCGGCGCACTCGCCTCCCACGCTGCTGATTCCCGCCCCAACATGGTCGTCGTGCTCGTCGATGATCTGCGCTGGGACGATGTCGGTTTCGGCGGACACCCTTTCTCGAGGACCCCGCATCTGGATCGCATCGCGCGGGAAGGCGTGAGGTTCGAGAATGCTTTTGCCACCACGCCGCTCTGCTCGCCCAGCCGGGCGACGATTTTGACGGGGCTTTACGCCCACACCCATGGGATCACCGACAACACTGACCGCAGCCCGGCGTCTCATCAGCTGGTCACCTTTCCCCTTCTCCTGCAAAAGGCCGGCTATGACACGGCCTTCGTGGGGAAATGGCACATGGGCAATGATCCGTCGCCCCGCCCGGGCTTCAACTACTGGGCCTGCCTCAAGGGACAGGGCACAACCATGGACGCTCCCCTGAATGTGAACGGCAAGCTGGTGCAAACCTCCGGCTATGTGACCGACATGCTCACCGAGCGGGCCCTCGAATTCCTCCGCCAACCGCGCACGAAGCCCTTTATTCTCTATTTGTCGCACAAGGCGCTGCATCCCGAAACCGTGCAGCACGCGGATGGATCGCTCTCCGATCCGAAGGCATCGACGTTCATTCCCGCCAAACGGCATCAGGGGCTTTACGCCGATGAAGATGTCCCCCGCCGGCCAAATGCACTCGGTCGCCCTGAGGGCAAGCCGGCGCTGGCCCAGTCACTGCCCGGGCTCGAACCGCTGGGGCCCGATACCGGCTCAAGCGACAAGACCATCCTCGACCGGCTGCGGATGCTGGCTTCCGTCGACGACAGCACCGGCGCCCTGCTGGAAGCACTCGAGGCCAGCGGCGAACTGGATCGAACCGTCTTCGTTGTGATGAGCGACCACGGCTACTTCTATGGCGAGCACGGACTCAGCGTGGAGCGCCGCCTCGCCTATGAGGAAGCCATCCGGATTCCGTTGGCCGTGCGCTACCCCGCCGGGATCAAGGAGGTCAACTCCCGGCGTGTCCAGGTGGTGCTGACGATTGATCTCGCGCCGACGCTGCTCGAACTGGGCGGCGCGCCGGCCCCCGCCAACCTCCAGGGCAAGTCACTCGTGAATCTACTCCGGCAGGACGGCCCCGAAATCCGAGACTCCTTCCTGATCGAGTATTACACCGACACGGTTTTTCCGCGCGTCCACAACATGGGTTACCAGGCCGTTCGGACCAATGACTGGAAGTACATCCATTACCTCCACCTCCCCAATGCGGACGAGTTGTATGATCTGAACCGGGATCCTTACGAAATGCGGAATCTGGCTGCGAACCCGCGGGCGAGGGAAAGGCTCGACGCGATGAAGGCGGAACTTGCCCGGCTGGTGCGGGCAACCAAGGCGCCGCCGCGCTGAGCCGGCGGAATTCAGATCCGCAGGAAGAGGCGCCGGCGGTAAAGGTACGCGAGCAGCAGCCAGGCAAGGCTGTAGCTCACCACGGTCATCAGCACTTCGTGCCAGAAGTCGCCCAGCCCGGCCCGCAGGCCACCGAAGAGGACCACGGCAATGCTCCCGAATGGCGACATGAACTTGGCATTGATCAGGTACGCCAGAATGGAGTTGCTGCCGATCACGATGAACAGTCCGGCCCAGCGCTGCCAGCCGAGCGTCGCGATGAAAAACTGAAAGGCCGCGAGCAGAATCCAACTGAGCCCGCCGCACCACAGGACGTATGAACTCGTCCAACGGTTCTTGACCACCGGCAGATGGACGCTCCAGAGCCAGCCCAGCGCGAACAGGAGCACGCCGCCGGCGAGCAGCCAGCGGATTGCCCGCCGCTCGCTGCCCGACCGTGTGAGCACATGGTAGGCGAAGACACCAAGCATCGCCGTCGCGCCATGATTCCAGAGCGTGATGGGCCAGCCGCGTCCGTAGCGGCTGTACCAGGGGGCGCCGGTCTGCCCGATGGTCTGATCCCAAAGCCAGTCGCTGAAAATTCCCCCCGGGACGAATTCCCCGGTACCACCCGGCACGGGGATGCCCATCTGCACGCCCCAATAACCAAGCAGGATGCCCGCCGTCGCGAACAGTTGGGTTCGTAACGGGCAAAACAACACGAGCGCCACGGCGATGACATAGCCAAAGCCCAGCATCATGAGGACGCTGTACGAGAGGGTCATCTGCGAGAGGTCCCAGGTCAGGAGACGCCCGTTCACCCACCATCCGAAGAAGATCATCCAGCCCAGCCGCACGAACGCGTGGCGGAGAATGCGTGTCCTGGGATCACCGGCCGCCAGCCGCCTGGCCGTCGAGAGCGGCACCGCGACCCCGATGCAAAACAGGAACAGCGGGAAGATGAAATCGTAGAACCGGAATCCCTCCCACGGCACGTGCTCGAACTGGCGCCGCAACGCCCCCGCCCACGAATCCTCCGCCGCGTCCATCGTGAGCACGCGGATGATTTCCCCGCCGCCCAGGAGCCAGAACATCGAGAAACCGCGCAGCGCATCCAGCGACACGAGACGCGCCGGTCGAGCGCGTTCCGTTTCTGTCACCAGTGCCGCCGCTGGCGTTTCCCGGAGTTGAACGGCCGCCGGTGGACGCTGGCCAAGTTCAGACATGGGGGGTTGGGGTGGCCGCAGCGCCGGTCCTCAATGCATTTCCACCTGGCAGGTTCCGAGCCCGCCGCGGAAAAAGTTGAACTGGACGTTGGGGTGATCCGCCAGGAGCGACATCGGCACCGCCGTATCCTTGATTCCCTTGGCGATCATGAGCGTCGTCAGCCGCTGCCCGAAGGGGCTGTCATGGTTCCCGGCCTGCCAGATCGAAACCTTGTCCGCGCGCCAGGTCTCGACCGGTCCAACCGTCAGCGCATGAGTGGGCACCAGCGCGATGTTGCCCCCGCCCGACGTGCGCGCGTTCTGCGCCAGCGTGATTGGATGCAGGTTGACGCGCCGGGTGCGCAACTGGCGGTACTCGTCCGGCGCAGGCGGCGCATCGCGGTACTTGCCCTCGCGCTTCACCGGGTCATTGAAAGCCCAGTGTTTCACATCGCCCTGCCCCCCCTGCATCACCGCGCAACGTTTTCCTTCCCAACTGGCGATGTACGCGGAGGTGTCCGCCTTGGGAAAGTAAAGTTGCCGGGAGGGTATCGCCAGTTCGGGCCGGATCCGATCGAAGCATAGCTCCCGGTTTGCGCGTTCAAACGACAGGGGGTGCGTGACCGGCACCTCCGTGCCGTTCATGCACCACTCGTCCATCGCCCAAAAATGTGCCTCGCGCAGCGACAGGCCGAGTTCGTTCACCAGTTGCGCCACGAGCGGAAGCTGCTCCGTGGGGCCGACGGGGCCGCAGATCCCGACCGGGTTGTCCGCGGTCGATTGCCGCCACGCGTCAATGTACTCGAGCGCCTCGGCCAGATAGAATGCCTCCAGGGTGTCATGGAACACCACGCGGAAACCGTCTCGTGAAAGCCCTTTCAACTCGTCGGCAGAAAGGCGGGCAGCCTCCTCCACGAGGTCCGAATCCAATGTCGTGTAATCCCACCAGTCAGGGGCAATGGTGCTTAGTTTTCGCGGCATAGTCTTGGGGTTTTCGGGGTACGCGGCCCATTCAGGCGAGGTACGGGGCGCGGATCAGGATGCTCAAGCCCGCGTAATCACGCGTTCGGACGGGCCGGCGGCAACCGCATCTCGGTTTTAAAAATCCGTGGGCGTAAATTCGCGATGCGTGATTAGCTGCCGGATGGCTGAATCGACGATCGCCTCCCCTGAGCCGGGGTGGCATTTGGTGCTCTGGAGTGACGCCCCGTAGGCGCCTTCACTGTGAGCCTTCCGGTTCGGCACGTATCCGATCGATCCGTTCGCGAGGGAGTTGATGAAGGTGAACTGATAGGGGGAACCGTGCTTGATTGCGAAACCCAGCTCGACAAACAGCTCCCCAGGCGCCCCGACAAAGGCGACCTCATCGCCAATCGTGATCACCATGACCTCGGCATCGAATGTGTACTTGTCGCCGCGCCGCGTATAGCGCGTGTCCCGGTCATCAAACGTCGGCGCATCGCCGTACTTCTTCGCCAGCTCCGGCGCGATTTTTTCGTGGAGGAGGAGCGGGACGATCTCCCGACTCACCTTGATCGCCGTGGCGGGTAGCGGTCGCAGGTGATCGTAACACCGGATGATTTCCGCCGCAAGGTGCGTGCCGATGCGGGAGGCTTCGTCGTATCCCTTCACGCGATGGTGGCGCTGCGGGTCGAGCAGATAGTAATGATTGATGTTGCCTGCTGCTCCATAGGTGAAGTGGGACATCATCTCGGGCCCCTTCACCGCCGCCAGGATCCGGTCGATGGCGTGAGGGAAATCGGCGGAATACCTGAACCCCCCGGTTGTATCCAGGTGGATGGCGAAATTGAACAGGGTGGCCAGCGGCTTGCCATCCGGGGCGGCAAGATAAAGCAGGGGCAGCGATGGATCTGTCGGACCCGCCGGGCGGACAATGTCCGCCAGTACCTTCACGTCGGACTTGCCCGGATTCGCCCGGACGGTGCCGTCACGCATGAGAAAGCGGCGGTTGAACGCCACCCCGTCAACTTGCCCGATCGCCCCGTGCAACCGGGCGTCGCGCAGGTCCCGCTCCGCCGCGCGGACGCTTTCCGCGATGAACTCCGGCAATTGCCTGAGGTACTCCGCCGCCACCCGCTTTTGCTCGGGGGTCGCCCGCTGAAAGTTTTGGGGGCGGATATTCGGCCCGGTATGCGTGTGCGTGGCGGTGATCATCACGTTTTCCGGGGGCACGGACGTAATCTCGCCAATGCGGCGGCGGGCCTGGTCGATGAAGTGCACCGGGATGCTCGTGAGATCACAGGCGACGATCGCCGCCTTGACACCATTGTCCGCAAAGACAACCGCCTTCACGTGGAGCGGGTCATGGACGCCTTCAGCGGGAACGACCGGGAAGGGCGGCCGCTGCGGCACGTGAAATGGCATCTCGAGCGGCGGAGTAATCTCCACGGCCGCCCGTCCGAACTGTAACACGGCGCCAGCCCAGCTGCAGGCTCCAAAGAAGACGGCGGTGGCAAATCCGAGTCGAATTCTCCCGTTCATGACGTGGGCCGGTTCAGTTCCTTGATCCGGATCTTTCTCACCCGAACGGCATTGCCGGCCTTCCACGCCGTGATCCCCTCGACGTTGGGATGCACTTGGAACGCCAATCCGCCGCGCTTGGGCAGTCCGCGCGTCGTCTCGGGACGATGCTGGAAATCAGTCAGCATCCGGCCGTTCAGCCACACCCGGATCCGGGCCGGCTCGCCTTCCATGCGAACCTCGACGTCATTCCAGCCGTGTGGATCGACCAGCCGTGCGCCGTCCGCGAAGCGCGAGACGTACTTGTGCCCCACGAAAGGAATGAAGATGGCTCCGACATCGGAGCCCGGACGATAGTCCAGGCAAACCTGATGGCTGAGGCCGGTGGGGCCAACGCGCAGGAAGACACCTGTGTCCATCGGGTAGGTCAGTTGGATTTGGAACCGCAGGATGAAGTCGGTGAACTTGCGATCCAGCCACAACAGTCCGCCGGTTCCCGGAGGATCCTGGATGCCGGTGATGGCTCCATCCTCCACGGTCCATTTCGCGCCCCGGTGGATCGGAGGCATGCCTTCATGCCGCTTCCAGCCGGAGAGTGTCTCGCCGTCGAAGAGTGACTCGAAATCCGCCTCGTCGCCGGGCACAACTCCCAATGCCTCGCTCAACACGGGCAGCATGCCCTCGGCCATCCGGGCGAATCCCAAGTCCGTCGGATGTGTGCCGTCCACCGTATCCTCGCCGTCGCCGCCCAGGAGGTGCGGCGAGGCGATGTAATGCAGGTGGGCGTCGCCGGCCGCCTTCAGTTGATCATACAGCTTCCGGAGATTGCTGTTGCGCTCGGCCACCAGGGTGCGGCGCTTCTCAAGGAAGGCCGTATCCGGGTAATTGAGCCCTTCTACCAGAATAATCGGTGTCGTCGGATGCCGGTTGCGAATCACCTCCAGGAAGGGTTCGACCCTTTCCATCTGGTCCACGGTGAGATTGCCCAGGGGATCAATCACGAACGCCGCCGCATCCAGCGCGGCCACCAGTTTGGCCATCTCGGGCTCGGCCTTACCGTTGCCGCTAAACCCCAGGTTGATCACCGGCCAGTCCAGTTTGCGTCCTAGAATGGCGGGATAGGCCATGCCGGGCCGCGACGCGCAACCGCCCTGCGTGATGGACGTGCCGTAGAACACGATCGGCGGCTTGTCCTTATGCCGATCCGAGGCGGTCGCCAGCACCGAGCCTTCCGGCAGGCCAAGTTCGATCGCCTCGATGCCATTGTACAGGGGAAGGTAAAGCAGGAATTCCCGACGACCGGGCGGCAGGCCGCTGACCAGTGTGCGCTCGTTTCGGTCGGCCGTCTCGGGCCGGGCCGCCGCCAGCCATTGCCAGTGGTCGGCATCGCGCACGTACAGATCCAGCCCACTGACGCCGGTGGCCGCCATGTGGGTCATCGCCAGCCGGTCGGCCCGCCGGAGCTTCCAGCGCACGTGCAGGGTGGTCGCGTCGGTTTCAAATCGGAACTGCAGTCCGGCTGAATCCTGGCTGAGGGCCCACACCTCGGGCCGCACCATCGATTCCGCCGTCGCCGGCAGCCGATCGAAACGCGTGGCCGTGTCCTTCCAGCCAGCCCCCTCCACCGGCAGAACCTCCGCGAGGTCATGCCACTTCACTCCCGCATCCCCCGCGGGCGCGGCCAGCGCCGCGCCGCCGGCGATCGTCGCCACCGCCATCCAGCGGATGAGAGGACTGCAAGGGCCGGAGCCTCTCAACACGGAGAACGTGGGCGACTCGCGGGTGGATTTCGTGGCATGCATCAGAATTCGAAGGTGCTGCTGAGATAGATGACGCGCTGGGGTGCAAAACGGTAGCGCGCAACCGCGCCATTGGTATGGGTCTGAATCGGAATCAAGTCGTCGGCAGAAGCGAAGACGTTGCGCACGTTCAGGCCCACCGACCACTCACCGTGCTCACGCAGGAAGGGCAGCTGGTAGCGGAGCCAGACATCCACGTTGTTTTCCGCTGGGCCAAAGTATGGCTTGGTCACGTCCGCGGCATCCAAGCTGCCATTCCCGTCGATGTCCTTGTACTGGTAGCCGATGGCGACCTCGCTCTGGTAGCGCCAGGCGCCGCCCACGGCCAGCCCCTCGAGCAAACCACTCTTGAACTCATAGGTCGTGGCGAGATTCACGCGCCACTCCCGCAGTTCCCGCGAGAGCGCGCCCTCCTGGGACAGCAGCGTCTCCAGCGGCATCTCGAAATTCAACTCGGTGGACTCGTTGGCTGTTTGATTGCTCACGCCCGCCGCCCATTCGTCGCCGAACGCCGACCGGCCGGTGCGGTTGGGATAATATTCACGGAGCGTCACGCCCGCCGGCAGCTCGCCGATCGTGAGATTATAGCCCGGCACCTTCGCATCCATGATGTTGCTCTTGACCCAGGCCCGCCAGGCCCGGGAAACGGGATTCACGTTCGACTTGATCGCCTCCTGGCGCGTGAAATTCGCCATCAGGCGCCAGTTCGGCAGCGGGTTGTACACGAGTTCGATTTCCGTCCCCTCCGCCGCGATGTCCTCGGTGTCGGACAGGCCGCTGGGGGAACTCGAACTATAGCCGGTGATATTGCCGTCGGCATTCCGCTGCACCTGAACATTCCACAGCTCTTTGAACTGGTCAGGCGTCGTCGCATAGATGAACTCGGCCGCGGCATCGTTGAGTTCGCGCGCGGCGAGGTGCTGCGGGGCATTGGAGACGCGATAGGCATCCTCGGCGTTGCGCGCACCCTCGCCGAACCAGCGCAACCACAAGGTCGACATCGAGCTGAAGTTGACGATCGGCGCCGACGCGTTCAGCAGCTTGGTCTCGTACTTGTTCACGCGCACATGGAGCTTGTTGCCCGGCAGCGACACGGTGAATCCGTACTCCTTGGTGTCTCCCTGCGGGTTGCTCAGCGAATTGCCCATCTCGTCAATCCGGCCAACGGATGGCTGGAAGTTGCTGGATTCGCTGTAATGGAAACTTAGCTTCGACCGCAGCGGCAATTGAAAGAAGCGCTCCGGCCAGTACCCGACGACGCTCCATGTGATCGTGTCGTCTGCCAACGAAGCCGGCGTCGGGTCATCGGTCGCACGCACCCCGCTGACGATGGTTTGATTGTACATGTCCTTGGTCAGATCACCGCTCCCCAGCTGATGGACAGTGACATCGTCCCGCCGCCATCCGACGGTGCTGACGAGATTGTTGGAGAGCCAATAGCTCTGCATGTTGAGGGCCACCGACTTGATCTTGTCCTGCCGGAAGGAGGCGCCGCCAATCAACATGTCGTAGGGGACGTTCTGCGTGACCAGGTTGCCCATCCCCGTCGGACCGCCCACCGCCAGGATTTGCTGCGCGCCTGCCGCCGTCGTGCCGTTGGCTCGACCATTGCTGGTGCCCGGCTGGACTCCCGGTTCCCAGTGCGTGATGGGATTCGCCCAATTGGGATCGTAAATCTGCACGCCCTGCATCCGGTTGATTTTGATGTCATCCATGCTGTCGGCGTTCGGATCGATCGGCGGCCCCAGGTAGACGAACTGCTGGGCCAGGGCCTGGACGCCGAGGGCATTGTTCGAACCGCTCTGCCGCAGGAGCATCGGGTCCGTCCAGCGCGACGACCGGTTGACCACCTCGCGGTTGACCGTCTGCTGCGCGGCAATGCCGGTCAGGATGTGCCGGCCGAGCCATGTACTCCACTTGGAATCGCTGACCTGTCGGAAATCGAATTCATAAAATCCCGTGGCGTGGATCGCCTCCCGTTCCTCCTGGGCCTCGCTGCTGGTCATGCTGAAAAACGTGTACGGCCGGAGGAAGTTGGGATTCGGCTGATTGAGCCCGGTCTTGGAAACCGGCACCGTGACATTGTTGTCGATGTGAATTGCACCGCGCAGTTCGGTCTGCGGGGTAACCGAGAACTCCGTCATCTCCTGATAGTCGAATGCCACCTCGACGCCCGCCTTGTTGCCGAAAAACGTCTGCTCCACGGCGGCATTGAATGTCTTGAAGTCGGAGTCCTGGAAGGCGCCGTCTCCGAAAAGGAGATTATTCACCCAGTCGAACGCCCGGCGGTCGTTCAGGGCCTGCGTGTTGTAGCCAGGGCCATACATAAAGCTGAGGGGCTCGTGCATCAGGAAGCGCAGCTGGGGTGTTCCCACCGTGCTGTCCGGATCAAGATCAAGCGGGTGCGGCCCGGAGGGGAGTTTGGGATTGGGCAGATCCGTCGCGGCCAGGTTGTCGAGCGAACCATCGGGACGGGCAACGTTGTAATTGCTGAAAAGGGCCGCGCTCTGGAACTGCCAGTAGCCGAGTTCCGTCGTGATACCCTGCCGCAGCGCGTCCGAGCTGTTGAACACCGCCCCACCACCGAGATCGAGCACCTGGTTCGCGGGCTTGCCGGGGTGGCGCGTACCGCCCTGAGCATAGGGACGGTCGAGAAAACCGGCGAGACTGGCGAGGCTCTTCGGCGCCTGGAGAAACAATGGCGTGTTGTCGTGCACGGGGTTGCCGGAAAGGATCCATGATGAGATGCTTTCGGAATAGGATACGGGATTGGGCCGGTTCGCGTCGATTTTGCCGCGCTCACCATTCACCCGCAGCGTCGTGTTCTTCAGCGGCTTCCACGTGATTGCGCCGTAGTAGCGGTTCTGCTCCTCGAAGGCCGGCCGCTGGTGATACTCCTCCCGATCGTGCAGCACGGCGCCGCGAGCAGCCAGCTTGCCGTCGATAAATTCGTGGTTGAGGTCAAGCGAGGAGCGGAACGTTCCGCGTTCGCCGAACCGCACCTCCGCGCGGCCGAAATCCCTGAACGCCGGCTTCGCCAGCCCGTGGTTGATGATGCCCGTGGGACTGCCGAGTCCGAACAGGATGGCATTGGCCCCGCGGTTGATCTCGACCCGGTCCGTATTGTAGCTGTCGAACGGAATCCGCGTCAGGAAGTAGTCGCGTGTGAGATCCGGCGCGGAGATGCCCCGCACCCGGGTCGCAAATTGCGGTTCACGCATCATCTCGCCCGGCTCGGCCTCGCCAAACCGGGTGCTGAAGTTGACGGCGCTGAAATTGCCGCCGGCTCCACCGGTTTCGGTGCCAGCCGTGTGCACGAGCAATTCACTCGCATTCTTGATCCCGGTGTCCTCCAGGAACTGCTTCGTCACGATCGAAATCGTGGCCCCCACGTCCCGGATGTTGGACTTGATTCGCGTGCCGGCCAGAGTTTCGGTGGCCAGATAGCCGGTCTCACCCTCCTCCGAGACGGTGAAGGGCGACAGCTGGATGGGATTCGATCCATTTTGCGGCTGCGCGCGGGTGTCGAGCGGCGCCCTTGCCGCTGTCTGTGCATGGCTCAGGGTTGAGACGATGCCGAGTGCGGCGCAGAAAGCGGCGGCACGAAGGACGGAATGTTCGTCAAGCGTTCGGTGATGCATTGTGGGTTGCGGTTGTGACGTTTCACTAAGAACAGGCGGCCAGGGGAGCCGTCGGAAACGGGGTATTAGTCACTTCCTCGCGGATGTGATTATTATGAATATTGAGGCTGTCAACGTCCAATTTCTCGGCGGCGGCACGGCGGGGCGATCACCCTCCGTGGGATCGCCGCGGCACCACGGGCAGCACGAGCCGCGACTCCCGGCCGGGACCATGGTGCAGCGTGATGTCGGCCGGCACGAGGCGGGCATCCGCGTTCTGATCGCCGGCGGTGTTGTGATTGCGGTCGAAGTTCGGGAAATCCGAACTTGTAACGTCGAGACGAATACGATGCCCGGCCTGGAACTCGTTCGCCGTCGGGCGGAGCCGGATCCGAATCGCCGTCACGGCCCCGGGGACGAGCAGCTGCGGCCGGTCCAGCCCGTCGCGGTAGCGCGCGCGCACCATGCCCATCGCCACGTCGCGAGCGGTGCCATCCGGCGCGACATCGATCAATCGCGCGAAAAGATCGGTGTCAGGCGTCGAGCAGCTCACGGACAGCGTGACCTCGGGATAACCCGTCACTTCCATCGGTTCCGCCAGGGGCTCCGTCTGGTAAACGAGGATGTCCTGCCGCGCGGCGAGCGGGCGCTGGTCCGCCGGCTGGGTGAAATGCGCCGGACTCCACAGCGTGGGCACCGGGATTCGCGGATCGTAGCGATACTGGTCCTGGCCGGCCGTCCGCAGCGTCTCCGGCAGCAACCGCCCATCGCCGGAAGGCGTGTTGGCATGTCCACCGCTGGCCAAGTGGTAGATTCGCGGCTGCGCCCGCTGCAGCGGCCAGTCCTGCTCATCCCGCCAGGTGTTCGCACCCATGATGAAAATCCGGACCGGCGCGCGCGGATTGACGCCTTCACCGTGACCCTTGATCCAATGATCGAACCAGCGCACCTGCAATGCCGGGAGATCGAGCTCCGCCGCTGGGCCGAAATCAAGGCCGCCCTGGATTCGGCGGCCCAGCGCAGCATGGCTCCAGGGTCCAATGATTAACCGCTGCCCCTCGCGCGCCGCCGCTGTCCGGCCGGTGCGGCGCATCGCCCCAAAGAATTCGATCGAGTCGTTGCAATGATCGAACCAGCCGACGATATCCAGGTTCGGCACCGCAATCTCAGGACATCCAGCCAGGAGATTCCACGGATCGAGATGCGGCTCCCGCAACCATGCCTGGATGTCATCCGTGTCATCCTCGCATACCTCCACGGGCAATTCGGACCAGGGCAGGAAGTACAGCAAGTTTTCCCTCATCCCGAGATCCCAGAGTTTCTTGGCCGCGTCCCGCGTGGTGGCGCCGGGTCTGCCGGAGCGCAGCCGCATGTCGGGCGACATTCCACCATAATACCAGAGCAGGCGGCGGCCGGGGCGAATCGTGCCCGGGCCCTCGAGATTGGTCAGTCGCGGTGGAATCGAACTTGCCGCCATCGCAATCATCGACGGTGGACGCAGTGGTGCGAGCCGCCATTGCAGCAGCGCATTGTACGACACTCCGAATGTGCCCACCTTGCCATTGGCACCCGGCAGCCGCGCCGCCCATTCGACAGTGTCATAGCCGTCCTCGGCATCGTGGGTCCCGAACTTGTATTGCGACTCGTATTCGCCGTCCGACTGGTAGCGCCCGCGCGCGTCCTGTTTCACCACGATATAACCGGCGCGCAGGTAGTCATCGATGGGACCGCCCCCGCTCTTGCCGTAGGGTGTGCGCATGACGAGCACGGGGAACGGCCCATCACCGTGGGGACGAAACACGTCCGCCCGCAGCACAACGCCATCGCGCATCGGCACCGCGACGTTGCGCTCCACTTGCGCCGAGCTGTCCGACGCGATGACCGCAGTCACCCAGCTGAGCAAAACGAGAACCAGTCCGTCGCGGGCGCGCATAAAGCTGCGCCGTGGAAGGCGTGCCGGGCAAAAAGCAGTGCGGGCCGAGAACGTCATGTGGTTCAAAGCGGGGAAATTGGTCCTTGGTCAATCGTCCTTGGTCCCTGGTCTCACTCCGGTTTTCCATCCAAGGCAAAGGCGACCCAGGCGTCGCCCGCCGGGCCCTCCAGCATACGCACGCCCATCGCGGCGATGACCACATACTGGCGGCCATTGATCTCATAGGTGGTCGGGGGAGTGGAACCATCGTGCGGCAGGTCGCCGGCCCAGAGTTCGGCGCCGGTATCCGAATCGAACGCGCGGATCTTAGCATCGCGTGTGCCACCGCAGAAGACCAGCCCGCCCGCCGTGGTGGTGGCACCGCCATAATTCTCCGTGCCCGTCTTGGCCAAACCCGCCTTGGTCAGCTCCGGGTATTCGCCCAGTGGCACCTTCCAGACCAACCGGCCCGTGTTCAGATCCAGGCAATTGAGGGTTCCCCATGGCGGCTTGATGCCCGTATACCCCTCGTGATCCTTCAGACGCTGGAACCCTGCATGGATGTAGGTGGCCTTCACCGGCCGCCCCCCGGAGGGGCGATCCCGCGCGAGCAGAAAGTCGATCAACTGCCGCGCCTCGGCCTCGGGCACCTGCGGCATGGGCGGCATCGCCCCCCTCCCCCTCTTAATCATCTCGGCGATCGCATTCCCGTCGAGCCGCTGGCGAAGACCGAGCAACCCCGGGACCATGCCCATGCCGCGGCGGGTCGCGCCATGGCAGGCCGCGCAATATTGCTTGTAGGCCTGTTCCCCAGCCGTGGCGGGAACCAGCGGCGGCGGATCATCGTCCCGCAGGATCGACATGATCCAGGGCAGCTCATTGGCGGTGACGTAGAGCCGGCCGGTCGTGGGATCGAACGATGCCCCCGGCCAGTTGGCGCCCCCATTGTCGCCATACGTCACCGTCGGCTGGTTGAGTTTCATCGGCGCAAACCAGGTGCCATGGTTCGCCCCGGCAATCAGCTTGGTGACATAGTCCCGCGCCTCCGGCGTGCGGTCCGTGATGTCTTCAGGCCGGAACACCATGAAATGATCGACAAACCGCTCCGGCAACTCGGGGTCCGGCTGATAGGGCGCGGTCCATTCCCCCGGAATCGTCGACTTCGGCGCCCGCCGCAGCCGGAAGGGGAAGAGCGGCTTTCCGCTCACCCGGTCGAGGAGCAGCGTGTGGCCGAGCTTTGTTACCTGCGCCACGGCATCAACCCTCCGTCCGTCGCGCATCACGGTGACCAGGTTCGGTGGCGCCGGGATGTCGTAGTTCCAGATGTCGTGCCGCACCTCCTGGAAATGCCAGCGGCGCTTGCCGGTCGCGGCATCGAGCGCGATGACACAATTGGCGAACAGGTTGTCGCCCGGTCCCCGCTGCCCGCCGACAAAATTAGGCTTCGGCGATCCGGTGGAAACATAGGCAATCCCCCTGGGTTCATCGAGGGCCACCCCGCCCCAGCAGTTCGCCCCACCGTCCCGCTCCGCCCAGGTATCGGCCCCGAACTCGCCTGGTTGGGCGATGGTGTGGAACCGCCAGCGCAGTTCCCCGGACGCAATGTCGTAACCATACACATCCCCGAGGTACCCGGGAAGAATCAGCGTCCGCCGCCACACGACGCCACCCACCGTGCCGAACGTCGGAATCTCGGTCCGTCCATTGTCGCCAAAGGAAGCAATCGGCCGGCCGGTTCCCGGATCGAGCGCGTAAACCCACTTGCCGGCGGCAAAGATGATGCGAGCCGGATGGGATGCGTCTCCCCGCCAGTGCAGCAATCCGCGGCGGGCGGGAATATCCTGCAGGGCATCGCCGGACTCCGGGCGAAACCGCCAGAGCTCTTTCCCGGTGGCGGCATCCAGCGCGACCATGTGCTTGCCGGAGGTTGGCGCATACATTGTCCCGTCCACCACAATCGGGTTGCACTGCACGTTGCCAAGCCCGTCGCCGGAACGGTAAGTCCACGCCACCCGCAACCGGCTGACATTCGTCCGGTTGATCTGGCTCAACGCGGAGTAGCGATTGGAGGTCGGGCCCCCGTGGGACCGGGACCAGGTGCGGTACTCCGCCTGCGCCGGCCAGCCATTGCTCTCCGTCAGCTCGTCGGATCGTGCGGCGGGTATCACCTTGAATTCCGGGCCGGCGTCGCGGGGCAAGGCCGTGGCGGGCGCGCCGAACTGGAGCATGGTCGCGAAAGCCGCGACCCAAGCTCCGACCGCCCGGGCCCGGCACTGCTGACAGTAATTAATATATAGAGCCAAGTTCTTAAGGTTATATGAGTCGCCAGACGAGGTGGGATTTCCGGCGGGTGGGATCCGCCCCGGAGAACAGGCGCATCCTAGTGCACGCCCATCTGGGCCTCAACTCGCTTTCAGCCCTTATCCAATACTTTTCCGCCGCGCGTGGACAATGCGCTTGACCACCAGGCGCTGGAAATTACCAGCAGGGGGCTGACGACGCACGAACCCCCGTTTGCCTCGCCCTGCCGTTCACCGCGCCTGGCCCATTTGCACCCACCGAACTGAAGCAGCCCCTCGAGGTCGATTGCCCGGCCCGTCAAACGCTCTTTCTCTTCATGAAAAAATACAACGTAGGTGTCATTGGATATGGCTGGGCCGCAGGCGCCCACATCCATGCGATCAACGCCACCACCAACGGCCAGGTCACCGCCGTCTGCTCCTCCCGGCCGCAGAATCCCGCGGAGCTGAGCGCGCGCCACGGCGGCGCCATCACGTGTTACACGGAGGTGGCGGCGATGCTGCTCGATCCCTCGATCCATGCCGTCTCGATCTGCAGCTATCCCGACCAGCATGCCGGGCACATCGTCGCCGCAGCCGAGGCCGGGAAGCATCTCATCATCGAGAAGCCCATCACGATTACGCTCGAGGAGGCCCGCCGGGTGGCCCAAGCGGTCCAGGCGGCCGGCGTGCGTACGTGTGTGTGCTTCGAATGCCGGTTCTCCAGTCAGTTTCGCGCGACCAAGTCAGTGATCGACCAGGGCTTGCTCGGCCGGATTCACTACGGCGAGGTGGACTATTACCACGGCATCGGGCCGTGGTATGGCCTCTATCGCTGGAACACGACTCGGAAGTCCGGCGGTAGCAGCCTGCTTTCCGCCGGCTGCCATGCGCTCGATGCGCTTCTCCTCTGCCTGCCGGGAGAGGTGGAATCGGTGATGAGCCACGCGACCGGCTCAAGCAATCCTGTCTTCTCGAAATACGAGTATCCCACGACGTCGGTTTCGCTGATCAAATTCAAGGATGGCAGCGTGGGCAAGGTCGCCTCCGTGATCGACTGCCTCCAGCCCTACTATTTCCACACGCACCTGGTGGGCAGCGAGGGAAGCCTGCTCGACAACAAGTTTCACAGCGAGCGGCTGGCCGGGGTCAACAAGCACCGCTGGAGCGAGCTGTCGATGAAGCTCCTCGATTCGGGCGATGTCTCGGATCACCCGTACCAGGCGCAGTTCCAGTCCTTCTTCGACGCCATCGATCGAAATGAGGAGATGCCGCTGACGTCGCTCCGCGAGTCGATGCGTTCCCATGCCCTCGCACTCGCTGCCGACCACTCGGCTGATCAGGGCGGCCGGTCGGTGGATCTCGGCGAATTTTCGGTTTGGCCAGCGTCTTCCGCCGCGGCACCGGCCGGTCGCGGGACCTCGCCGCAGCCGGCCGCCTCCCGCTGAATCAATCCTCGTCCCACCCATTTCATGACCCAGACCCAATCCTCCCTCAAAATCCGGTTGGCCGTGTTCATGTTCCTCCAGTATTTCATCTGGGGAAGCTGGTACATGAGCATGGGCACCTATCTCGCCACCACGCTGAAATTCGGCGGCGAGCAGATTGGCGCCGCCTACAGTGCCTTTGCGATCGGATCCATGATCTCGCCTTTCTTCGTCGGTCTGATCGCGGACCGTTACTTCGCCTCCGAGAAGCTCCTTGGCTGCCTCGGCATCGCCGGCGGAGCGCTCCTTCTCCTCCTGGCGCAAGTGGATACATTTCAATCGTTCTATCCGACATTGATCATATATTGTGCCGCGTATGCCCCGACCCTGGCGCTCGGCAACTCCCTGTCCCTGCACCACCTCGCGAATGCCAAGGTTGATTTTCCGAGGATCAAGGTGCTTTCCGCAGTCGGCTGGGCCGCCGGCGGGGTGACGCTCAGCCTGCTGCGTGGCGAACAATCCGCCATCCAGTTCCATCTCTCGGGGGCCGTTTCGATTGTGTTCGGCCTGTATGCCTTCACGTTGCCGCACACCCCACCGCGGAAAATCGGTGCGAACGTAACGTTGGGTGAAATCCTCGGGCTGGACGCGCTGGCACTGCTGCGGAAACCAGCGTTCGCGGGCTTCATCCTGTGCATGTTCCTTATTTGTATACCGCTGTACTTCTACTTTGTGACCCTTTCCATATACCTTTCGGAACTGCAGTGGTCGGGAATTACGGCCAAGATGTCCCTATCTCAAGTCTCGGATGTCGCTTTCCTCTTGCTCCTGGCCGTTTTCCTGCGGCGCCTCGGCTACAAGAGGACAATTGCAATCGGAATCCTTGCGTGGGTGACCCGTTACGCACTGCTGGCCGGCAGTGTGGAGGCCGCCCCGGGACTGCAGGTCGTGCTCGTGTTCGGGGCCATCCTGGTGCATGGCGTCTGCTACGACTTTCTCTTCATTGCCGGCCAGCTTTATGTGGACAGTGAAGCCACCGAGAAGAACCGGGCCGCCGCCCAAGGTTTCATTGCCTTCATCCTGTGGGGTGTAGGCGCCTTTGTCGGAACCTTGATGGCAGGAAAGGTCTTGGCCATGAACCGACTGGCGACGGCCCAAGGCACGATGGCCCATGACTGGCAGAGCATTTGGATGACCCCCGCGGTGGGCGCGCTTTTCGTGCTGGGAGTGTTCCTATTGGTGTTCCGCAATCCCTCCGACCAGCGTGTTCCCGACGTGTCGGCTCCCGATAGTCCGCTTCCCGGAGAGGACAGTCTGGCCCGTACCCCTATCCGCTAACGCGGAAGCTTCATGAACTGAGAGGAGCACTCGAGAGCTTTCAGCCGACCTTTCCCCGGCGAGTGGTTTGCGGCAATTTTCCGACGGCGCGGGGCCCACGGACGAACATTTCATGCTCCTGCCACCGGCAGCACTTGGCTACGACTTACGGCTGCACCACGATTTTTCCGCTGCTGCCGGCAGGGAGATCGAAGCGCACAAATACCACGGCAAATTTTCCATCCTCGCTCTCGATCGTCCGCTCGACCCGGCCGCCGATCGCGCGATACGCGCCCCGCGGCATCACGAACACCGCCCGGGCATTGCTGAAACCCTCCTCCAATTCATTGTAATAATGTGCCGACGCCGCCGGCTGCCGCCCGTCGTTCGCCGACTCATGCACGACGCCCAGCGGCGGCCGTGCGCCACGCGGAAACGGAATCGGCGCCGTGGCATGGTTTTTGTAGGTATATGAAGCCGGCCGGCCATCCCTGAACCGAATCACCCGGAAGCTCTCGCTGTTCGACTTGCCGACCCGCACGGTCGGGGTGGTGCCGAGCGTCGCCACCACCGGGCCCGGGCCATGCCCATAATGAATCAGCGCAATCCCGTGCCGGTCGAAAAACCCGGCGACCGGCGCATTGGCCTCATACGCATTCACGATCCTCAGCTTGGCCGCTTCTGGGGCCGACAGGAGATTGTGCGCCACCGCCGGATCCCGATCCCATGGCGCGCTGACGTTCAGGACCGTGAAGGCCGGCCCGAAATGGACCGCTCCGGTCGGGTCGCCAAACCACGGTCCCGGCTCCGGGCCGCGATGGTTGCCGAAATTGATGACAAACGGCATCTCGAGCCCGTGCAGTGCCCCGGCGGCATACGCGGGGTTCGCCTCGTTCGAGACGAGCACCATGTCCGGCGCAATCAGGTTGGCGATCCGCACCAATTCCTCGACGTACTCCGCCTGATACTGTCCCCAAGTGTCGAGATGTCCCCAGGAGACGAATACCGGGTCGTCCGCGAAGGCCTCCACGACTCCGACACTCCGGGGCGAGCGGAGCACCTCTGGGCCGCGCTCGCCGGCAATGGTCACCTCGAGATCGTAGGTGCCCGGCGGCGTGTCCGCGGGTATGGCAATCGTTCCTTCCCGCTCGTAATAGAACGCGGCGGCAGGGTCCTCCGTGAACTCGCAGCGGCGGGACACCACGGCGGGGCCGAACTCCCGCCGAAGTCTCACTTCACGGATTTCAGCCTTGGGTGCGGCAAACCGCGCCCGGAAAGTGCCGCCCGGCAGCCGGACGACCGGATGGCCGCGGAACGGAAACGTGAACGAGACCTGCGTCACGTCATGGATCCGCTCGAGGTAGATCGGATCGAGGACCGTTTCCGCGCCAGCGCGGATCGTTATGCCCTCCCGCAGGGCGGTGCGCCAACCCGCCGCGCGCAGCTCGAGCGCATAGCCGCCGCCGGGCGGCAGCCCGGCGAGACGGCAACCACTGGTCAGCCAGTTGCGCACCAGCCCTTCACGCACCACCTGGCCGCGGCGGCTCAGGATTGCCCGCGCATCGATGAAGGCGCGGTGGCTTTCGCCGCTGAGCACGAAGGCCAGGTCCCCCGAGGGCCCGTCAATCACCCGAAACCCGCGGATTCGCGCCCCGGTGCCACCCGAATCCGCGCGATGAATCACCCGAACCCGGTGATCGCATGCGCCATCGGACCTCAGGATGACCACCTCGTTCGGTTCGGCGCGCGGACGAACCGTCATTGCCGGCGTCCCATCGACCAGGATTTCCAGTGCGCCGAGTTCCGGCGGCCCAAAGTTGTTGGGTGGAGTCAGCGTGTCGAGGCTGAGCACGAGGGCGCGGCCACGGAAGGTGAACTCGATTGCCGCGCCGTCCTCCTTCGTCGCGAGCGCCGGCTCGGCGGCATACCGGTGCGCCGTGGCCTCCCATCGGCCGGAGCGGGCGAACCGCCCGGCATCGATGGCCGGCCACCAGTTCTCGGCCGCGGCGGCAGTGGGCGGCAGTACGAGGCTCGCGAGCAGCAGCCAGACAATCGATGCCGGGTTCGGCCGGAACGTAAGGAGCGACGGTCTCATGATCGGATTGGATCCGCAGGCGCAGCCGATGCCCTGGATCCCGCGACGTCAACAGCGCGCGCCAACTCCGCGGAGAAGTCACATTCTACCTGCCGCTCCTTGATGAGGAGGGCGAGGCGGCGGTTCTATACACAACGTCAGAAATAATTGCACACGTAGGGACGCAGACTTGCTGCGCCCAGAAATGGATTCACGGCTGCAGTGAGGGCGCAGCACAAGTCTGCGCCCCTACGAGGATCCGGTCACGACTTGATGGCGCGTCAGTCCTTCACACACCATGACATCCGGCGGGCGAAATCCGCCTGGAATTCCGCGCGCCAGCGGCTGACCGTCTCCCGGGGATCAAAGCCGGGTCTCAAAGGCAAATCGCGATACCAGCCGTCCTCCGCCTTCTGAAACTGACCGCCCCAGCCCGGCTTCGCGGGATCCGCCGGAACATTGCCTCCGCGCGGCAGGAAAAAGAACCATGATGGCGTATCCCCTTCCTTCAGACACCCGTGCGGATTCGGCTTGGTCCATGTCTTGATCGGGTAAAGCTGGCCGAGCGGACCCTTGCTCCGAACATTGGCCTCGATCCACTCCCGGCTGGTCAGCGACTCGTCGCCGCCAAGATACATCCCGCGAAACGTCGCCTGCCGCATGTCAACGCCCGCCGGATGCTGGTTCAAAATGTAGAACATGCCCGGGAACTCCGCCTGCATCCAGGGACCGATGCGGTCCTGATCGCCGATGTCGTAGACCCGGAAGAGCTCGATGAACTGCGCCAGGCCTGCCGCGCCGCGATCCTGCCGCACGCGCCACAACGCCTGCGCCAGATCGGTCTGCCCGCCCCAGATGGCGATATTGAGCGGCTGCTGCCTCGTGCCCGCGTCGATGCGCTCGATCAGCCAGCGGGAGCCCTCCGTGTCATGTCCCTCCCCGATATGCCCAAGCCCCCGGTTGGGATTGCCGCTCTTGATGACACGCAACAGGTCCTCGGTCCGCGGCCAGCCGGCCGCATGCCGCAGCAACTGCGGCCTTACCCGGCCGTACGCCTCGACGATGTCGCGGATCAAATCCGGCCGCGTGATGGCCTCCTTCAGCTCACCGGGAATTCCCGACGCCGAGGCGATGAGGCCCTCCATCTCGAATTCGTTCGTATAAACCATCAGCCGGACCATCGACTGCTGATCGTCGGGATCCCCTCCGATGTCCGTGAGCACGAGCAGCCGCGGCCGATCCTGCGCATGCGCAGCGGCGGCCAGCAGCGAGATTCCCAGGATGATGGGGATAATTGCGTGCAAGACACGAAACCGGCCGGATTGGACCCGCGACTTGGGATGACAGGTTTTCATTTGCAACAGCGATGAAGATTTCGAAGTAGGAGCCCAGCCTGGAAAAATCACCCGCTCGAGAACACTTGCGATTCGTAGCGCCAGTCTCCGACTGGCGCACGCCGGTGGAAAGCCGGCGCTACCATTTTCGGATGCCGAGAGGTTGTTGGGACGACACATGGCGAGTGCTGCTGTCTGTCCGGATCGTTCCCGTTTGCGACGATTTCCGTCGTGCTCGTAATCGTGCTCCTGCTCGTGCTCGATCCCGCCGATTGCGAGCAAGATTACGAATCACGAGCACGATTCCTTCGGTTGCGGCCGCCGCGGCAAGTCTCCGGGCTACCGGGCTGTCCCATGAGGCGCATCCTGCGATGTGGATAGGATTTCCACTGCGTCTCGGTTCCAGACTTTCAGATTCCGGAACCGCATCCGGGTCGCATACATCAGTCGCAGGCCGATGCGTCCCGAGTTCAGAATGGGACCGTTGTTGTCGAAGGCGTCGTCCCGCACGTCGAGGACCCACTCGCCATCAATGGCCGCGCGGAGCCGTGCTCCCTCCTGGACAAACTGCAGCTTGTGCCACGCACCGACGGCAATTAGCGGCGTGGTCGACATGCCCAGCGGTCGGCCCCACGGATTCTTGATCAGCACGTGCGTTCCCAGATCGCCGCGAACGTCGACCGAATGGCGAAAATACTCCCAGTGATAGTTCCTCACGCGATCCCCGATGATCGTCATCATCGAACCCGTGGTCCGCAGCGGGTGATCGGTCATGAAGTCCTCCCGCTGCAGTCCGCTGGCCTGGACCACGAGCAGAGCCAGCCCCGTTCGCTGTTCGGGGCGAAATTCGTACTCGACCGCCACATCACCCTCGAAGATCTGCGGGCTCCAGAAATACACGCGTGTTTCCACGGCGACCTCGTCCGGTGTCTGGAGCAGCAGCCCCTCCGGCGTGATCCGCCGCTCCTTCATCACATGCTTCCCGTCGAGGCAGCCCTGTTGCACCCATCCGTCAAAATCGCCTTCGTCCGTCAGCTTCTTGTCGAGCCGCAGGTTCCAGGTGGAATCCGGCCGCCAGTCCGCCGGCGGTTTCGGCTGGACGGTAAACAGCTCCCGCAGTTCGTCGCGGACACCCGGAGCCATCGGGTAAGCCGCTCGTTCATAGCCGCGCGCGACATCCGCCGCGGACAACTCGGTGTCGTAGATGGCGAGTTCGGCAAATGCCATGGAGGTATTGCCGAGGAACAGCTCCGGACGCGGCACCTCGCTGGCAAAGGGGAAACTCGTCGTCCCGCACAGAATCCCGTCCACATAGATCCGCAACCGGCTGGCCGGCTTGTCCCAGGTGAAGGCCAATTGATACCACTGGCGTTCGTACAACGGCAGATGCTCGACCGGCACATAGGGTGTCGCCGCGAAATCCGCCGCGCCCCCGGCCGCCTTGCCAGTCTTGAACTTCGCGATCATCTGCGGGTGCCATGCCGACCGCCAGTACCATGCGAATATCGAGTTGCCGATGTCATTGGCCGGAAACGTGTCGCTCAGCAGCCCGTATTCCTTTGCCTGCGGATCCAGTGCCAACACGTGCTGGGGAACCGCGGCGACGCCCAGCGTCTCGAGCGGGCACACCCACATGACAATGCTGCCGGTCGGCTGGAGGTGCAGCGCAGTCGGGATTTTCAGGGAGGTCTTCAGGCTCAATGGCTGATAGCCTGACTTGCCGTTGACCTCGATGAAGCGGTGCGGACCTGCGGCCGCCACCGGCAGATCCGCTGGCAAGGTGGAAAAATCACGGGCGAGCGAAAGATATATCCTCGGCGCTAGTTCGGAAGGACGCGCGCGATCGTTTCCCTGGGTGGCCTTGAGCTGCTCCGCCGCCAGCAGCGCGGTGCCTTGAGCACCGGCGTCCAGGAACAGCGCCACCGTGAGTATCCAAAATCCGAGTGTTCTCATGATTCCAATGCGATCCATCGTGCTCAGGGTTTCCGCGGGTTGTTCGATGCTCGTTCGTCCGGCAAAGGAATTCCACCGACGATGGGTGGATACAGATATCCCATCAACTGGCAGGCCACGGCCGTGCGATACTGCCGATCCTGCAACAGGCAGACACCTCGCCGCTCGGTCGGGATTGTCGTCGAGTAAATCCGCAGCTCGCCCGGCAGGCTGACGACCAGTTCCTCGCGCCAGTCGCCAAGGAAATCCCCAATCGCCACGACCTTGCCCTCGATCGGTCCAAACTCGTGATCGATGAAATCCGGATCGAGCGCCGGTCCCATGCGCCGCACCGGCAGCCCGCGCTCATCGCGCGGGATAATCGGATCGGCCACAGTTTCGATTTGCGGCCGGAAGCGAAACAGCCGGCCGCGCGCCAGCACCGCCTTGGTCGGGCCCGCCTCCCACCACACCGCAACAGGAGCAAGGCCACCGATCGGCGCCTCCCCTATTCGCTCACCGCGGGAACTATATAGCCAGAACTGGCTTCCACCCGTCTCCCCCGCGTAGCACTCCATGCCCGGATGCGTCGGATCGATGTCGGCCACAAGGCCCTGGCTATGTACGTGGTAGGTCTTGCCCTGATATCCCCACAGCGTGCGGCCGGTTGCCGCCTCGACGAGGCAGACCCCGTTGGCATCATGCCGCCATTCGTGGCCGTAGAAGACTTCCAGTCCCGGATGTGAAGGATCGATGTCGCCCACGTAGCACGCGTCGGGATGCCCGCGCCCGGTCGACCACAGCGGCCGCCCGTCGTGGTCGATCGCAGCCGCGCCGATCACAATCTCGTCACGTCCATCCGCATCGAGGTCCGCGATCTGCAGGCCATGCGAACCAGCCCCGCGGAAGGTCGGATACCCCTGCGGATCGTCCTTTTGGCCAACCTCCACCTCCCACACCTGCTTCAGTTGCGGATCATAGGCGCGCAGCTTGATCTCCGTATACGTGCCGCGCTGGACGATGAGATGCGGACGCTCACCGTCCAGATAGGCCACGCCCAGCAGATTCCGCGAATAGTTGTTGTACTCGAGCGTGTGGGATCGATGGCGCGTGATGCCCTCGCGGGACGGCCAGTCCAGCCGCGCGAGTTCGCGGCCGGTGGCGCCATCGAATTTCACCAGATATTCCGGCCCGCTCGTCACCATGCCACTGGGAGTGCGCGGATCCCCCTCCGGTCCCGCCTTGCAGTAGACCTCGGCGCGACCATCACCGTCGATATCGTAGACGAGGATCGGCGAAAACCAGATCCCGCTCTCGATGCCCCAGCCGAGGTCGTGCCGCCAGAGCATCGTGCCGTCGTGTCGGTAGGCCTCGATCTTGACCGTGGTGACACTCTTGAACCAGTAGCCCTTTACCGGCCCTGAGTCCTGCACCCATGGATCCACATTGTCCTCCGGCTGCTTCACAATGAAATCGAGCCGGCCATCACCATCGAGATCGGCCACGCCGACTTTCTGCGCGCGGTGGTCCCCGGCAAGCTTCAGCCGCCTGAATCCGCCGACGTCGGCCAGTTCATCGATTGCGATTGGATCCGACTCGTCGAGCTGACGCCCACCTGCCAGCGCTCGGACCACATAGCGCGCGGCCGGTGAAGCCGGCTGCGGGTCGATCAGATTCGTCGAGGACACAATCGGTTCGCGATTGATTCTCGTCCGTTCCCCGTCGGGCGAAGCGAGCCGGTACACCTCGAAACTGACGCTGGCCGGATCCCCGGCCAGTCGCCGCCAGCCGACATAAACCCCTCCGTCCTTCTGCGGAAAGGCCACGACCCCGCGGTCGAGCCGCTCGGCTCCCAGGCAAAGGTCGGTGGCCAGCAGGGATCCGACGGCCAGACAAAGGCGGATGCGGGACCAGCCAATGGGAATCGCTTTAAGAATGGTGTTCATGGGTATGGGTTGGGTGTTTCGCCGACATCATGGGTCATCTTCCTGCGCGGTGCGTTGCGCACCAGCACCACCCGCCTAATCGCGCCATTCGTGGAGGGGCACGACCACCCGGTTGACGATGATCCGGGCAGACTTTCCGGCACTTTCCGCGGTGTTCACTGCCCGGACCAGCAGCGCGTTCTTGCCGGGCACCAGCAGCCAGGTCCATCGATCCTCGACCGGCTTCCATTGACCGCCATCAACGGAGACTTCGAGGCGCTTGAAATTCGGCGTGTAGGTTTCGAATTCCAGAAAGAGCCGGTCGCTGCCGTAGCCCTGCGTCGCGGTGACATGCACCGTGTTCAAGTCCGGCCAGAGATCCCGCGGACGATCCGTATAGCGCGCGTACTGGCCCCGAATCGGTGTCCGTGCATCGTACCAGCTCACGTAGCCATCCCAATAATACCCTCCACCGTCGTGGGCCACCGGCCGGGGGTGGACTTTGGCGAAGAAATTCGTCCGGGGCAGGATCCGGAGGATTCGCGCGTTGATGAATCCCACATACTCGTTCTCGGCCTGATCGTGATAAGTGAGCGAACTCCGCAGCACGCGCGGCTTGTCCGGCCGCCGGTGAATCTCGTCAGCCGAAAGCCGGTAATCGGTTGCCCAGTCCATGGAGCGATCGGGGTAAAAGTACTCGAGATAACGCTCGTGGAGTTCGAGCATGCTGAGCGGCTCGCCGGTCTTCGGATCGCAAAGGCAGTGGTTGGGGAAAAACGCGTCGAAATAAACCCACTTGCCATAGTCATCGCTCCACACTTCCGCCACCTCGTGGCCATCGACACCCACCAGCCGGCCCTGCCAGCCGAAGGCCTGACACAGGCCGATAAAGAACAGGTTTTGCTGGATGCACATGCCGCCTCCGCCGCCCTTGTTGACCCGATCGACAATCGCCAGCGCATTCCACTCCGGGTACTCCGGCGCCGGATTGGTCCATTCCCACCGCTTCTTCGCGTAATCGAGGAGCCGCATCTGGGCTTCGTATTGCGTGCGCGCTCCGCTTACCACTTCGTCCAGGTTCTCCTGCCGGCGCAGCCGCGCCAGCTCGGGCCGATCCGTCGCCTCCCATTCCCACGCCACGGAGGAGTAACGAATCGGCGGGTTGTCCAGCTCGATGACCCGGATATTCTCGTGCCGCGGAATTGGAAAATCCTCCTTGAAGTCCGCCTTCACGTCCACCGACCGGACCAGAGGCGTGAGCAACGGATTCGTGGTGGTCAGTTCGATCTTGAGCTGAAGGTAGCGGCGGTTGAACCGCTCGCCGTCGATCGCTGCCTCCAAGTCCGGTCCCTCTCCAATCCGCTCGTAGGGTTCCCAGCCCGGCGACCGGAGGCTCGGGTGGATGCCCTTGCGGATATGATATACGAGCGCAGTTCCCGGCGGCGCGCTCGCCTTGATGGCTATCGACAGGTTCCTGATCGTACGCTGGCGGGCGACGAACTCCTCGTCATTCCCGCGCCAGAGATCGATCACCGGCGTTTCCAACGAGCCTGACGGCAGATGGCGCGTGAGCCCCAGCCGCACACACCATTCCGCCCGGCCTTGCGGGTCGGTGCCGCAGCCCCGCTGCCAGGTCTTGCCATGATCGGAAGACTTGGAAGAGGTCTCGCCGACGCCGGCCGGGTCGCCACCGCCCTCTTTGTACTCGTCGGCCCGGGCTACGAACAGCTTCCAGCCCTCCTCCTCTTTACGTGCCTCCGGACACGAAAGTTCGATGATGTTCTCCCCCCGCTTGAGCCATTCGGGAGGAAATGCGACCCAGCGGACCGTTTCCCATCCCTTCCGGGGCGTCGCCGGCAACTGGGTACGCATGCCGTTCACGACCACGGTCAACGGATGCTTCAGGTCCCGCTCGAAGGCGAAGACGTACACCTCTGCGTGCGCCGCGCGGGGATCATCGATGACGAATACCTTCCGGGCGTGATTTGCCCCCCAGATCGTACCAGTGAAAGAACCCTTCTCGCTGCGTCCGGCGCCCGGTGCGTCATTCTGGATCAGGTCGTGTTGGAAAAGCCCGACCGCGCCTCCTTGCTTTGCCAGCCGCTGGACGAAGCCCGCGTCGTAAATCGCCTCGGCCGTCGCCTTCCACTCGGAATGCTCGAACGACTGCGCCTGGCACAGGACGGAGGCGAGGAAAACGCAGATGACGGAAAGGCGATGGGGAAACGAGTTTCGTACCATTCTAGGTTCAAGGTCTTCCTGACAGAGAGCCGCTGGCGCAGTGAGACGATGGGGATGACCTGCCCCAAAATCGCGCTTTGATTTTGAAGCAATCCCGGCCGCGACCATGGATGGCGCGGCCGGAATCAATCCTACACGTCGGGCCGTCATGCTCCTGCCGATGACGAAAATCACGGCAGGAGATTATACATGGCGGCCGTGGTGTCTTGTCGTCAGAAGCGCAGCGTCGAGGTCAACCGCCAGGAACGGGGCGCAATCACCATCACCCGGTCAACGATCAGGTTGGCGGACGAGCGCTGCACCTGATAAGGACCGCGGTCCTGAAGATTGCTGATGTTCAGCTGGAAGCTCAGCTTGCCCCCCTTGAAGACTTCACGGGGCACGTTGTAACCGAGGAGCATGCTCGCCGAATCGATCGCCGGCACCCAGTCCTCATAACCCGTGGCGATGTCCCGGTAGCTCATCATCTTTGACTGCCACCGGTAGCCGCCACCGATGTAGGCTCCCTTCAGAACCCCACGGCTGAAGTCGTAGCGGGCAAAGAAATTCACCTTGTGCTTGCGATTGAAGACATTGGGGTCCCCCTCGGCCGAGAGGTCGGCGTCCATGTTGGCCTTGAAGGTGTCCAGCCAGGCGCTGATTGGCTTGTTGTCCCGGGCGACCAGCGTGCCCTGCGGGAGGCTGCGGAGGTAGGCTTCCTCCCTTGCCCACCAACTCACGATTTCCGGCGCGATGTTGTCCTCGACTGCGTCGGTGTAGGAGTAGTTGGCCGTCAGCCGGAAGTTGCTGGTCGGGTTCGCCGTCAGTGAGAACTCATAGCCCGTGGAATCCCGGTCGAAGGTCGCGCCATTCTCACCCGGAATCGAGTGGGCGTCGGCTTCGGCCTGGCTGATCGGCGGATTCGGCAGTGCGCGCACCGCCCCAAGGACAAAGAAGAGAATCGAGGACGGGTTGGTATAGCGGCCGCCGAACCGAAAATCCGACTGGCGCGTCGCCGAGGTCTCGAAGGCCACTGCCCGGGCGTAGATTTTGCCGTCGAGCAAATCCAGGCTGAAACCCATATCGCGTCCCTGCCCTTCAGAAATGGGCGCGCCCACGGCCGTGTTGGTGCCATCGGACGCCAGCACTTTGATCACCGGGTTCGGGAGCGCAGTGTTGGTCGCCTGGTTGTAGTGCACCGACAGGTTCTTGGTCAGATGAGCCACGACGCCGAATGTCTTGGTGTCACCCTTGTAATTCCGAAGCATCGCATTGTCGTAATCGACCTCCCAGATGCTCGTCGTCGCGTTGCGACGGAAGCCGCGGTCGTAGACGTCCATCTCATCGCGGCGGAAACCCGCCCCGAAGATCACGCGGTTCTTGAAATAGGCCGCCTGCAGCCCTGCCAGGCCGGCCCGGTGGGTCGTGGGATCGTCCTCCAGGCTGGTGGTGCCCTGCGTCATCGTGGAACTGAGGGTGCGTCCGGTGGTGGGCTCGAGCATGTTCTCGATCAGCCCGAATGTCTGCGGGCCGCCCGCATGGTAGCTGTTCCAGTCTCCCTCGGTGACATACCCGCGGCGGTACACGAAGTTCGCCACGTTCTCGGGCGTCGCATTGTAGGGCGAGCCGATCCACATTTCATAGAGGTCGTTCTTGAAATAGTTGCGCTTCTCGTAATCGCCATAGAGGGCCAGCTTGTAATTGCCCCAGCGACCGAAATCCCGCTCGGTCGCGAGCGTCGCGCGTCCCGTGTCCGATCGCTCGGAGCGATCGCGTTCAATCCAGTTCGTTTCAATGAAGAGCCGGCCCGCATAGGGGTTCGCGCCGCCGCCGGGCAGCGTGGTCATGGGATCCGCACGCAGATACTCCACGTTGGGATCGTACGCGCCGAAGGCGTAATCCTGATGATTGTAGCCGACCTCGAGGAACGTCTGCTTGCCAAACTGCTGCTGCACCACGGCGGTGATCGTCTTGAGGTGCGTGCGGCGATTCGCCCCGGGACCGTTGGGGTTGACCGACGGATCGACAATCGAGGTGTCGAGGATCGGATTGTTGGTGCCCGAGGACTGCCGGGTGCTCGCCCAGTTCAGCAGGGAGCCGTTGTTCATCACCTGGGTGATCCGCGGGCTGGAGCCCAGCACGATCGTTCCGGCCGGCGCCGGCTGGGACGAATCCACCATGGGACTGCCGGCAGAGGTCCAGGTGGTGTAGGCCTCCAGGAACGGATAAGCCCGCGGGGTGTTGTCCTCGATCCGGCCGACTTCCCAGTCGAGCCGGACCTCCGTGGTCCTGAAAGGCCGATACTTGACGGCGAGGTGACCGCGCTCGCTGTCGCTGAATCCATGCCGGCGGAAGCTCGAGGTGTGGTCGCTGAGCAGGTTCAGCCGCACCGCCAGCTTGTCGCCGAGGACTTGGTTGTGATCCACCGCGACGCGCCACGACTCCCAGCTTCCGGTGCCCAGTTCGAGTTCACTCGCCCGGCGGAGGAAGTTTGCCTGCTTGGTCGAGACATTGATCACGCCGCCGGGTGAGCCGACGCCGAACAGCACGGAATTCGGGCCGCGCGAATCCTCGATGCGCTCGATATTATAACTGTCCGAGGGCAGCAACCACTTGAAATAATTCCGCGCCACCGTGACCGGCAGCCCGCGGACTCGATAACGATGCTGGTCGAAGAACTCCACGATGGCATTCCCGCCGAGATCATGGACCTCCGTCTGCAGGTTGTTCGCGCCAAATTCCAGCGCCTCGGTGATTTCACGCGTGCCCAGATCGTTGAGGAGTTCCTCCGTCAAGACGGAGATCGAGGCGGCGGTGTCCTTCAACCGGGTGTTGAGCCTGCTGCCGGCAAGCGTGTTGTTTGCCTGGTAACCGACATCCTTGCTGGAATTGACGACAAAGGGGCTGAGTTCGATCGCCTCCTCGTCGACCTCGGACGGCACGACTTCACGATTTTGGCGCGGGCGGACGCCGGTCGTCACCGGCTCCGCCCGCGCGACGTTTTTTTCCGCGACGTTCTCCGCTCCCTCGGTCCGGATCGCCCGCATCACGCCGTTCCTGTCGGCCACCAGCTGGAGTCGCGTACCCGCGAGCATGAGGGCCGCGGCCGTCTCCGGCGTATACTCGCCGCGGACCGCATTGGTCCGGACGCCCGCGGCGACCTCGCTCGAGTAGAGCACCTCGCGCCCGGACTGGGCGGAAAATGCCTTCAGTGACTTTTCCGCGGTGTCGGGTGGAAGATCAAACTGCCGCTTGGCTGCCTCGGCGGCATTGAGCCCGTTGGTGCAGGCAAGGATGGCGGCGCAGATCAATGCGAGGATCAGCGGGCCGCGGAATCGAACTGAAATGTCGTAGCGCATACGCAGTAGTGTTATTGGGGACGACCCGGACATGCCGGGGCTTACCGAGTGAAACGCTCCTCGCGTTGAAACCTCCCCAAACATTTCTCGAGCACCTTCGGCGCAGGATGACGGCCCGGTTTTCGGGCCCGGCGCGGGCCGCTCCTACGGCTTTCGGCTCAGCCGGAATTCCCACTCGCCCCTGGCCTCGGCCTTCACGCCGAAGTCCGCCTCCAGCATTTCCAGCAACGAGTCGAAACGGTCGGCGCGCAGAACGCCGCTGATTCGCAAGTCCCCCAGGCTCGGGTCGTCGAACGCGAGTTGCACGCGGTTGTGTGCGTTCAGCCGCGCCACGACCTCACGCAACGGCGACGCGGTGAATTCGATCCTCGGGATCCGCCAGCCGAGCTTTTCGGAGACATCCTTCTCGGTCATCGGCACGACGGGTGGCATCGCGGGCTCGGGGGCGGCCGGCACGTTGACCCGATTGCCGGC
This sequence comes from Verrucomicrobiia bacterium, assembly GCA_011525695.1. Lineage (GTDB taxonomy): Bacteria > Verrucomicrobiota > Verrucomicrobiia > Opitutales > Opitutaceae > ER46. The sequence continues at coordinate 13,634 of WYBX01000141.1, read as the reverse complement.
ATCGACCGTGAAGGCGGCAAACGCCGGCCGCGGCGCCCTCCCCGGCACCGCCCGGGCGTCGGAATCGCCGGAATGCTCCTCGGCGGCCACCGCGACCCGGCCTTCGGTCACCATCACCTCGATGTCAGTCGGCGCCACCTGCACCGCAAAGGCCGTGCCGACAGCGCGGACTTCCACGCCTCGGCTGGAAACGACAAAGGGTCGGGAGGCGTCGGAAAACACCTGGAAATGCGCCTCCCCTCCACGCAACACGACTCGCCGGAGCGCCGGGGTGAACTCGATCGCGACATCCGCATCGTTGCGCAACTCGATCACCGAGCCGTCCGGCAGAACGCGGCGCGCCGGCTCCACGACCGTCAGGGCGACGGCAGCCGACGACAGTCCCGGTTCCCGTTCGCGCAGGTTCGGCAATGCGACCAGCAACAGGAGCAGCCCCGCCGTAACGCTTGCGGAAGCCACCAGCCGCCGCCTGCGCCGCCGGATTTTGCGTTGCGCCAGCCCCGCCGCAATCTCGTCCACCGCACCCGCGTGCCACATCCAGTCGCAATCGTCGGCCGCGGGCCGCACTTGCGCGAGCGCAGCCCCATGGCGCGGATCCGCCGCCAGCCAGCGGCGAAACTCCTCCCGCTGCGGTGCGGAAAGGCCCGCCGCAGACCGCCGGCTCCATTCGGCGGCGGTCGCACGCATCCCGGCGGTCACCGGAGCGTGTTTAGGATCAGAAGGTTCGGGCTCAGGTTTCACGGCCGAGGGAATCATGCACCCCGCGTGCGCGCAGGTAGGCACGGATGCGTGCGGTGCCGCGGGTGAAGTGATTTTCAACCGCATGCGGTGAGATGCCAAGCCGCAATGCGACCTCGATGGTCGAGCGGAGCTGGATTTTTCGAAGGATCACGATTTCGCGGCAGCGGCTGGGAAGAGCGTCGATCGCGTCGGTCAAAAGCCGGATTTTCTCCGCCCGACACAACGCTTCCGCCGCATGTGCGCTACCATCACTAACGTCCAGCGAGCCCAAATCTCCCACAAATTCGATGGGGGAACGGGCGCGATGACGCGCCGTGTCGATGGCCAGCCGCCGCGCAATGGTGAACAGGAACGCCTTGACCGACTCGATCGGCCGGTGCACCTGCCGGCGCCAGATACGCAGGTACGATTCCTGCACAATGTCGTCGATGTCGCGCACCGCGGGAAAGCTGCCGCGCAGATATGCCTTGAGCTGGCCGTCGTGGGCATGAACCTCCTCGGCAAACCACTTGGCGCTGGCGAGGTCCAGCGTCGACGAGAGCGCCGGCAAGGTTGCTTGCTCCACGTTCGAACCGGACGGGATGGTTGTGGTCGGCGCGCTCACGAGCCAAGGGCGGGTGTGTGAATGCATTCGAGTGTCAAGCCAAGGTTTTTCTGGCAGCCTTGGCTCTGCTCCGCCTGACGCGTCTGCATCGGGCGGGTCAACTGCAAGACCACCGGGTGAACCGCGCGGCCGGCGGGCAGCGGGCTCCGGGACTGTGCCAAAAAGCGTGAACTGAAAAGCCGCTCCTCGTCAATAGTTCAAATGTTCAAACAAATGGCTTGAACCGCCAACCGGACCTCGGACAATCTCCAGCCGCCATGGCGCACGACCTTCCCGGCAAGCTTCGCGACTTCCGCCTCGACCCCCACAGCGCGCTGCCGCTCCATGCGAAGGCCCAGCAGGCCGTCCGCGACCTGATCGCCCGGCCGGAATACCGCGAGGGCGGCCTCCTTCCGGACGAGGTGTCCCTTTCGCGCTGGCTGGGGATCAGCCGCAACACCCTCCGGGCCGCAATCGGCCGGCTGGTGGACGAGGGCCGGCTCGAGCGCCGGGCGGGCGTGGGCACCCGGGTGGTGGAGCCGCCCGTCAGCTCCGGCGTGGGAGCATGGCACAGCTTCACCCAGGAGATGCTGGCGAAGGGGATCGCGGTCGAAACCTTTTCGGTTGGCGTGCGCGAGGTTGTGGCTCCGGCGGAGGTGGCGCGAGCCTTGCAGCTCACCGCAGGGCTCAAGGCCCTCCGGCTTGACCGGGTCCGCGGCTGGTCGGGACGACCCGAGGTGGCGTTCCGTTCCTGGTTGCATCCGCGGCTCGGTCTCTCGGCCAAGGACGATTTTTCCCAGCCGTTGTACGAACTGATTCGCGCCAAATGCCGGGTCGCCGCCGACGAGTCGATCGAGCATTTCACCGCCGTGGCGGCGGACTCCCTCCTGGCCGGGAAACTCGCGGTGGCAGCCGGCACGCCGCTCCTCCGCCGGACGCGCACGGTCCTGGATGCCGGCCGGCGCCCCATTGAATACGCGGTCGTGCATTATCGCTGCGAGCGCTTCGCCCTCACCCTCACCCTCCGCCACGAATGACAACGCCAAGGGCCCGGGACACTTCACGCCCCGCCACCGAACAACCGCTCCCCGGGACCTCAGCGGGGTTCGTCCTCTTCGCCACCGGCGTGACCGCCATCGGCGGTTTCCTTTTCGGTTACGATACCGCCGTCATCAACGGCGCGAATTCATATCTCCGCGCCTTCCTCCACCTCACGCCGGCCCAGGAAGGGCTGGCCGGGGCGAGTGCCATACTCGGCTGCATCCCCGGCGCGATGGCCGCGGGTTTCCTGAGCGACCGGTTCGGCCGGAAGCAGATGCTGTACCTGTGCGCCCTGCTTTACGGAGTGTCGGCCTTGCTCTCCGCCATCCCGGAGACCTTCAACCAGTTCCTCATTGCCCGCTTCATCGGCGGCCTCGGGATTGGCGCGTCCTCCATGATCTGCCCGGTATATATTGCGGAGGTCGCGCCGGGAAGATGGCGCGGGCGGCTCGGCACGCTCTTTCAATTGGGCATCGTCACCGGCATCTTCCTGACGCTCTTCGTCAACAAGTTGATCCAGGGCATGGGTGATGAAGCCTGGAACACCAGCATGGGTTGGCGCTGGATGTTCGGCATGGAGGTCCTGCCAGCGGCCGCATTCATGGTGCTGCTGCTTGCCGTGCCGGAGAGCCCTCGCTGGCTGGCCCAAAGGGGCCGCGAGGACGAGGCGCGCGACATTCTGATCAAGGTCGGCGGTGCCGGGCATGCGACGCAAGAGCTGGCCGCCATTCGCGAAGCCATCCGCGAGGAGGAAGGCAGTTTTCGCGAACTCATCACCGGCGCATTCCGCAAGCCACTCGTGCTCGCGGTGCTGCTGATGGCCTTTTCGCAGTTCTCGGGGATCAACGCGATCATGTACTATTCGACCAAGATTTTCGCCACGGCCGGTGGCGGGACCAACGCGGCCTTCACCTCGTCGGTCTGGGTCGGCCTGATCAACCTGCTTTTCACATTTGTCGCGATCGGACTTGTCGATCGCGCCGGACGCCGGCCGCTCCTGCTCACCGGCACTGCCCTCCAGACGCTGGCCCTCGGCCTGGTTGGCTGGATGTTCCACACCCAGCAACAGGGTCTCGGGCTCCTCTTGTGCGTGGTGCTTTTCATCGCCGCCTTTGCCATGGCCATGGGCCCCATCAGCTGGTTGTTCAGCTCCGAAGTCTTTCCCAACAAGGTTCGGGGCCGCGCCATGTCGGTGGCAGCCTTCACTGTCTGGGTCTCCTGCTTCATTGTCGCCCAGACATTCCCGATGATGAACGACAGTCCTGCCATCGGGCCGGCGAGAACGTTCTGGATCTACGCCGCTGTCAGCCTGATCTCATTCATCTTCGTTCTCGCCCTGATTCCGGAAACCAAGGGCCGCTCGCTCGAGGCCATCGAGCGGATGTGGCGCGAACCCAGGACCGGCCAGCATGCCCGCACATGACGATCCTCGCCTGTGATCTCGGCGGCACGCGCCTCAAAATCGGCGTCACTCGCGAGGACCGCGTCCTCGTGCAGGCGGTCGAGCCCGCACATTCCAGACTCGGACTGGCGCCACAATTGCCGGTGCTCGCGGCCGGCTGGCGGCGGCTGCTCGATGAACTCGCCCTCACGCCGCGCGATTGTGCCGGCATCGTGATCGCCTTTCCGAGCCTGGTCGATCCGGCGACCGGCCGGGTGCTCGCCGAATACGGGAAGTTCGCCGACGCGATGGAAATCGACCTCCGCGCCTGGGCGCGGCGCGAGTTCGAACTGCCGCTCGCGATCGAAAACGATGCGCGCATGGCGCTGATCGGCGAATGGCGCGCGGGCGCCGGTCGCGGTTGTGACAACCTCGTCATGATGACGCTCGGCACGGGACTTGGCACCAGCGCCATCATCGAGGGTCGCGTGCTGCGGGGCCGGCACGGTCAGGCCGGTGTGCTCGGTGGACACATGAGCGTCCGCTACGACGGCGGTCGGGCGTGCAATTGCGGCAATGCCGGCTGCGCGGAGTCGGAAGCCTCCACCGCGTTCCTGGGCGAGCTGGCCGCGGGCCAGCCGGGATGGAACGAAAGCCCGCTGCGCGCCGCGGCTGCTCTTGATTACGAACTCGTCTTCCAACATGCGGCGGCCGGCGATCCCTTTGCCGCCGCACTCCGCGACCACAGCCTGAGGGTTTGGGGGACACTCGCGGTGAATCTCATCCACGCCTACGATCCCGAGCGTCTGATCCTGGGCGGAGGCATCATGGCCAGCGCCAGCGTCATCCTCCCCGCCATCCAGCAGCATGTGGCGCGCCACGCCCACACGCCATGGGGCCGGGTGCAGGTCATCGCTTCCGCACTCGGCGACAACGCCGCGCTCGCCGGCGGCGCATGGCTGCTGCGTGAACAGTTTCCCACTCTGAACCCGTGATCAGGCCGAACTACGATCTTTCCCCCTTCATTGCCGTGCCCGGCAGCGAGGACACCTGCGTGCAGGGATGGGACTCCATTGCCCATCGGCTCCAGCAAGCCATCGCCCGCCGCCGCGGGTCGCGGTGCGTCCTGGTCGTCGAATGCTATCCCGGAGTGGACGAGCGGCACGTGCAGCAGGAACTCACGGCACGGCTGCGACCGGCCTTCGTCGCGGCGGCACATGAAGCCCTGTTGCGGCCGGAGCGGATTGACGCGCTTGCGGCCCCGTTCCTCGGCGGTTCGGATCCGGTGTTTGGGTTCATCGGCGGGTTGCAACTCCCGGACTTCTTTGACGCGGCCGCGCTCGACCGGATTCGGGAGCGGCTGCAGGCAGTCAAGGAGGGGCTGGTCCTGCTCGCAGGCTGCGGAGCACGGCTCATCGATCCCGGCGATGTGCTTGTCTACGCCGATCTGGCACGCTGGGAGGCGCAGCTGCGGTTTCGTCGCCACGAGACGGGAAACCTCGGCGTCGAGAACCGGAGCGCACCGGCGAGCCTCAAGTACAAGCGGGCCTTCTTCGTCGACTGGCGCGTTGCCGACCGCTGGAAGCGCCCGCTGATTTCCCAATGGGATTTCGTGCTCGATACGAACAATCCCCGCGAGCCCAAGCTGGCTGATGGCGAGGCCGTCCGGCGCGGGCTGCGTCACGCCGTCACCCGTCCGTTCCGGGTCGTGCCCTTCTTCGATCCCGCACCCTGGGGCGGCCAGTGGATGAAGGAGCGCTTCGGGCTGGATCGAAACGAGAAGAACTACGGCTGGTGCTTCGACTGCGTGCCGGAGGAGAACAGCCTGCGGCTGGAGCTGGGTGGAGTGCGGATGGAACTGCCGTCGCTCGACGTGGTGTTCGAGCATCCGCGCGCGCTCCTGGGCGAAGCCGTCCACGCGCGGTTCGGCGACGAGTTTCCCATCCGGTTCGATTTGCTCGACACCATGGGTGGCGGGAACCTCTCGTTCCAGGTGCATCCGCTGACCGAGTACATCCAGCGGCACTTCGGGATGCATTACACGCAGGATGAGAGCTACTACATCCTCGATGCGGGCGCGGAAGCCTCGGTCTACCTCGGGCTGAAGAACAACGCCGATTCCGCCGTGATGCTGCGCGAACTCGCGGCGGCGCAGGCGGGCACGGCGCCCTTCGACGCCGACCGACATGCGAACCGCTGGCCGGCAAGGAAGCACGACCACTTCTTGATCCCGGCGGGCACCGTGCATTGCTCGGGCGCCGACACCATGGTCCTCGAGATCAGCGCCACCCCCTACATTTTCACCTTCAAGCTCTGGGACTGGGCGCGGCTCGGGCTCGACGGCAAGCCGCGCCCGGTTCACCTCGAGCACGGCGCGGCGAACATCGACTGGGAGCGGACGACGGACTGGACCCGCCGCCAGCTGATCAACACCGTGACTCCCCTCTCGCACGGCGACGGATGGCGGGAGGAGCGCACGGGTTTGCACGAGCGCGAGTTCATCGAGACCCGCCGGCATTGGTTTACCCAGACCGTGCCGCACGACACAGGCGGCGGCGTCAACGTGATGAACCTGGTCGAGGGGGCCGAGGCGATCGTCGAGAGCCCCGATCGGGCCTTCGAACCGCTGGTCGTTCATTATGCCGAGACCTTCATCGTCCCGGCGGCGGTCGGTCCGTATACCATCCGGCCACACGGCCCGGCGGCTGGCACCCCCTGTGCAACCATGAAGGCGTTTGTCCGTGCCTGAGTTTCACCCATCGATGCATTCAATTGCACAACTGCTCTCCTGCTTCGATCCGGTGACCGGCAATATTGCCGGTGTGCCGGCAACGCAGCGCCGCCTGGAGGACCTGCGCGGCTGCTTCGCTGATGCTGCGGCCTATGAAGCCGCGCTCGCCGCCGGCAATCCCCTACTCTACCGGGTGGCCAGCGTGGAGCCGGCTGCGGGTCCCGGGGATCTGCACTATGGTGTGGGTTGCCTGATGCCGGGAAAAATTGGTGCCGAATATTTTCTCACCAAGGGCCATCTCCACTCGTGGCGGCAGGCGGCGGAGATCTATATCGGGCTGGCCGGTGAAGGCGTCATGCTGCTGGAGGACGAGTCCTCCGGCGAAAGCCGGATGGTGCCGCTGCGCCCGCATCAGGCCGTTTATGTGCCCGGCCACACCGCCCACCGGACAATCAACACGGGGACAATGCCGCTGACCTATGTGGGAATATATCCGGCGCACGCCGGGCACGACTACGCCGCGATTGCCCGGCGCAACTTCCGCTGTGCCGTCATCGAGCAGGACGGCCACCCGGTCATGATCGAACGCAGTGAACTCCTGAAGACCCTCGCATCATGAAACCCTGCCGTTTTTTGTTCATCCTTCTCACTCTGGCTGCACCCGTCGCCGGCCTCGGCGCCGCCGAGCCGTACCGCGATGCGCGACTGCCCGTGGCGGAGCGGGTACAGGATCTCCTCGGCCGGATGACGCTCGAGGAGAAGATCGACCAGCTCACCCAGAAGGGTGCGGACGAGTTCACGATGAAGGGCGAGGTGGTGGACGAGCACTCGCTTCAGGCGCTGTTCGGAAGTCGCAGTGTCGGCGTGCTGTGCGTGAAATTTGGCGACGACCTGCGCGAAAGCGCGCTTCGTCTGGCAGCCGGCCAGCGTTACCTGCGGGAAAAGACCCGGCTCGGCATTCCCGCCCTGACCGTCAACGAGGGCTTGCACGGTGTCCTCGCCCGGGGCGCGACTATTTATCCGCAGTTCCTTGCGCTCGGGTGCACCTGGAACCCGGCACTCGCCCGCGAAATGGGAGCGCAGATTGCCGATGAGGCCACGGCCGCCGGCATCAATCACCTGCTCACGCCCATGATCGAGGTCATCCGCGACCCGCGCTGGGGACGCGTCGAGGAATGCATCGGCGAAAGCCCGCATCTCGTCTCGCGCATGACCGTCGCCTATACTCTCGGCATCCAGGGCGATCTGCGCGATGGCCGGACGCTCGCGGCCAACAAGGCGCTGGCCATGCTCAAGACCTTCGCCGGCTACAGCGTGCCGGACAATGGCATCAACATCGCGCCGGCCATGATCGGGGAACGCCAGTTGCGCAGCGTATTTTTCCCTCCCGTCGAGGCGAACATCCGCGAAACCGGCGTGCTCTCCGTCATGCCCTCCTACAATGAAATCGACGGTATCCCTTCGCACGCCAACCGCTGGCTGCTCGAGGACGTGCTGCGTGGCGAGATGGAGTTCAAGGGCTACACCTACTCCGACTGGGGCGGCGTGCCGCGGAACTTCTTCGGACACAAGGTCGCCTCCGACCATGCTCAAGCCGGCGCGCTGGCCCTCACCGCCGGGGTGGACCTCGAGGCGCCAAAACCGGAGGGTTTCCAGCATCTCGCCGGGCTCGTCCGCCAGGGGTTGCTTCCGGAGAACGAGATCGACAAGGCGGCCGCGCGCGTCCTGCGCGTGAAATTTGTCGCGGGACTGTTTGACGGTCGTCCCGACAACGATCTCGCCCGGTTGCAGCAGGTCGTGCGCTCGGATGCACACGTCGCCCTCGCCCGGCGGATCGCGGAGGAGTCCATCGTGCTCCTGAAGAATGCCGGGAACCTGCTGCCGCTCGATCCGGCGAAGCTCCGCTCGCTCGCCGTCATCGGGCCCAATGCCGACCAGGTCCAGTTCGGCGACTACAGCTGGAGCAAGAGCAACCACGACGGTGTCACCATCCTGCGCGGGCTGCGCGAGCGGCTCGGCCCGTCGGTGAAAATCAACTACGCCAAGGGCTGCGACCTCGTGGGTCTCACCCGGGACGGTTTCGCCGCCGCCACGGAGGCCGCCCGGCAGAGCGACGTCGCGATCGTCGTGCTCGGCGATACCAGCAAGATTCTCAGCGGCGTCGGCTGGGAGGATCCAACCATGCCCACGGACGGCACCGTGGGCGAGGGCTACGATGTCACCGATCCTGTTCCGCCAGGCGTGCAACCGGATCTCCTGCGAGCGGTGCTGGCGGCAGGCAAGCCGGTCATCGTTGTTTTCCTCAGTGGCCGCCCCTACAGCGTGCCGTGGATCCATGAGCAGGTGCCGGCGATCGTCCAGGCATTCTACCCTGGTGAACAGCAGGGTTACGCCGTGGCCGATGGGCTCCTCGGCCGGGTCAACCCGTCCGGACGACTTTCGATGAGCGTCCCCCAAAGCGCCGGGCACATTCCAACCGTGCATGATTACAAACCGAGCGGACGTGGCATCTACAACCGTCCCGGCACGCCCGGGAATCCCGGTCGCGACTACGTGTTCAGCTCGCCGGCGCCGCTCTGGGCGTTCGGCCACGGGTTGAGTTACACGACCTTTGCTTACTCAGACATCGCGATCGAGACCCCCACCCTCGCCCCGAACGGCCGCGCGACCCTGAGCTTCACGCTGACGAATTCCGGAGCCCGCGCCGGCCAGGAAGTCGCCCAGGTCTATGTCCGGGACGAGATCTCATCGGTCACAACGCCCGTGATGAAGCTGGTCGGCTTCGAGAAGGTCGCGCTCGAGGCCGGAGAATCGCGGCGAATCACGCTGCACATCGATGCGCGCGAACTCGCGCTCTGGAATGTGGCGATGCAGCGCGTGGTCGAACCTGGGACGTTCACCGTCATGGTGGGCGCCTCGGCTGAGGATATCCGGCTGCGCGGCAGTTTCGAGGTTGTCGCGTCCGCGTTGCCGCAGAACTGAACTTTCATGAACGACTACGTCACCAAACCCATCCCCGATGCCAGGCCCGCGGTCGGATTTGTCGAGCGGCCCTGGGGCTTCTTCAAGCAGTATGCGAACAATTGCGACTGCACGGTGAGCCTCATGACGGTCCTGCCGGGCCAGCGACTCAGCCTGCAATCGCACACCGGGCGGGCCGAGTTGTGGATTGTGCTCGACGACGGCGCGCGGGTGCAGGTCGGCGAGACTCAGCGCGAACACCGGGCCGGCGACGAGATCTGGATTCCGGCGAACGAGAAACACCGGCTGAGCTGCTCCGGCGACAAGCCCGTCCGGGTGCTCGAGGTCGCGTTTGGCAACTGGCAGCAGGAGGACATCACGCGGTTCGACGACATGTACGCGCGGAGCGCCGCCGGCAAGTAGGTCCTTTCATTCATTCCCCCCGACCGGAGGGGGCCCAAGCACTCGGTCTGCTCACATCATCCCTGGTAAACCAACGGTTCCCGCCATGACCTTCGCTTCGCCCCCTCTCCGAGCACGCTTGACTTCGTTCCTCGTGAGCTTTGGCGCCACTTTGCTCGCCACTCCAATCATGGCGGCACCGTCGGTTGGCGATTCCGTTTCAATGCGGGGCGTCTGGCCGGCCGGTGCCGCCTGCGCCGTTTCGCTGACCTACGACGACGGCCGGGCGATTCATCATCAGCTCGTCGCGCCGTTGCTCGAGGCGCATGGGCTGCATGCGACGTTCTACCTTTCGATCCAGCAGGTCCGGGATCCCGACGAGTGGAGGAAGGTTGCGGCCCGCGGCCACGAGCTCGGCAACCACTCCCTGTTCCATCCTTGCCGGCGTGAGCCGGCGGAGAAATTCGGGTGGCTCGCCGAGGATTACGACCTCGCGAATTACAGTCCGCAGCGGTTTCACGATGAGCTCGAGCTCGCCAACCGGTTCATCGATCTGCTCGACGGCGGCCGGCCGCGCACCTACGGCAACAACTGCACCAACCTCACGATCGGCCGCGGCGACCGCGAGCAGCCCATGGATCCAATCCTCGAGCAGCTGTTCGTCGCCGCGCGCGGCACCGTCACCCGCAAACCGGTCGATCCGATGCGACCCGTGTTCACGCGGCTTGGTCATTACAGCGGCGATGGCAAGACCTTCGAGCAGCTCCGCGCCGAGATCGAGCAGGCCCGCGAGCGCGGCGGCTGGATCATCTACATGTTTCATGGCGTCGGCCAAGGCACGCACAGCCTCTTCATTGACGACCAGGAGCACCGAAAACTGATCGAATGGCTGGATCGGGAACGCGCCTCGATCTGGACCGCGCCGGTGGTCGAGATCGCCCGGCACCTGAAGGCCCGTGGCGTTCGAACAGGAACTCGGCGGAACGATGCCGCGTCGCGGCCAAACTGATCGCACCGGCCGTTCACGGGGATGGCAACGTGCGTGGGTCTTCTTCAGGTCCATGATGGTCAGCCGGGTGGTGTGCTTGAGGCAGTCCGGCCATCCGCACCGCCTGCGCCGAAGATGCGGCAGCGATCTTGGTCGGTTTCCGCCGTCGCTTCGCTATGGCGTGACGAGACGACCAGAGCGCGGCAATCCGGCCGCAAAACACGATGCCAGCCTGGCAATCACCCCAAAATCCCTACGAAGCCAAATCGGCAACTTTTACGACCAGAGAAAAATCGGTAACAACAAAGAAATCGGAGCGGCCTGCCTCCGTTCGCCTGACCGCGCCGTCCGTGAAGGCGGCTCTCCCCATTTCTAAAGTGGAGCCAAAGGGAATCCTGGCGGTTGATTCGGTAGGGTCGCCGCGGGTTTTCCGTCCATAATCTTGCGGGCGTAAACCGCACCGTCGGGTTCAAGACTAACGGCAAAACGCTCGGTCGGCTTGCCGTATTCCATGAAGTCGGACGGCGGTGAGGGATACCTCCAACCGTATCCATGAGGCTTGCCGTCCCACAAAACCTTCAGCGCGGGACTAAACTCCAATTCGATCCACTGACCCGATGTAATCGCGATCTTCTGCCCGTCCAAAGTTTCGACGACAACGTCGCGCCCGGAATTGTTCAGGAGCAGAAAATGAGGAGGCTTTGAGCACGAAATAAGGGCTAAGGACAGTATCGCGCCAATCAGCAATACGATGTTTTTCATGGCCAAGGCGCCGGTGGAGAGGATTGAGGACCATTCTCCATGAAGTTATTGTAATGCCACTTGTCATATGTTCCCGGAGGTGCGGTTCCGACGGAGATAGCTGCGGCAAGGCCATTTGCTGGTAAATACAGCGGCCCAAGAAGCTGACCTTGATAAGTGTGCTGCTCCTCGTGCTGCAACACCGTGTAGCCATTGGGCAGGACATAAGTCGGCCCCCAATCAGGATTATCTTTGGTCGGCGCACCAATCAAAATTGCGTTGCCCAAAGTTATCGCGCCCGCAGGTGCGAGAGGATTGTTTGCGAACACGATCGCGTTGTTGCTAATCGTCGGAGCGTCGCCACCCATGGCCCATCCAACGAAGCCGACTGTTACTCCGATAACAGTGTTGGGCAAGTTCCAGACCTTCCCAACCAAATCGAGCGCGCCGGAAACGATGCTGCCTAGAACGTTGCCGCCGCTCCCGCTCGCTGCCGTCGCTCCGCTCGCCGCTGCCGCGAGTGCGCCTCCACTATTTGGCTCTACAGCGCTCTTTTCGCCGGAAGCCTGATCGGCGCTCGCGATACTTTCGGTAGCCGTCGGCGAATCGCCATTGGACCCGGTCGCGTTGACCGATGTCTGGCCCGTGCTGCTGACGGCGGCCACCTCGCTCGGGGGGTTGTTGAGCACATGTTCAGCCATCAGGAAACTCGTGGCCCCAAGCGAACTTCGCGTCCCTTGGAACTCGCCATTGACGTATACGCTGTAATCCATCCCCGGATTGCTGAATTGGCTGTCGTCAAAGCCGCCCATAACCGCACGCTCCATCTCCCGTTCCCAAGCTCGTTCGAGGTGCCGCATTCCTTGCAGCCAGTCGGCATACTCCTCATCGAGCCAGTCGTCATAATCACCCGCTGTGAATCGGGGCTCTGGTGGGTAGGCGGCGGGCTCCATCCCCAGATAGTCCCAGCGATTGACCGGATCGTTCAGCACGAACCCGTACAGGTTGAGCCCTCCCGACTCCGCGATCGGATCCCGGTTGATGAACCGTCCGTTCCTTGGGTCGTAATATCTGCGGCCAGATACTACCATGTTCCGCCGGGGATCAGAGGGTTTGGACACGCAAGAGAAACCTCGGCGCATGCGGTCATGCCCCCGCTCATGAGGCCAGGAATGTCGCGACGCGGGTACCAGGCGATACTGTCGCTTGCAGCGCAATTCAACGGTGGTCGACATTCGCGCAGTCATATTGTCGCTGAGGTGACAGGAAGCACGCTCGTTGAACGGGCGGCTCATCATAAAAAAAGGCCTGATGGGCTCATCGTCACCGGTCCAATCGGCGCATCCAGTAGTCAGGGTCTCGATGCAAGTTCATCACGGCAAGGATGCGCACCTTTTCGGGACGATCCTCAAACAGGATGCCATAGGGGAAGGCCGCGGTAAAGTGACGGCGGATCTCGCCACGAACGCACCGATACGCTCGTGGATGCGCGCAAACTTCCGCAATCAAGCGCTCGATCTCGTCATGAAATCGCACCCCCAACTCCGGGCTGAGATCGCCATAGTACTTGGCCGCGGCGGCATACTCCGCGTCTGCTTCACGATGGAAGCCGTGTGGTTTCACCGGCCGACAATCCGACGGATACGCGCACTGACTTCTTCCCCGGGGATCAGCTTCTCGCTGCCGCTGTCAATCTCGGCCGAACGGCGCGCCGCAACCTCGGCCCAAGCCGCCTCGCGGTCAGGGGCGAGGCCGCCGTGCTTGGCGAGCGTGATACGGTCGATCAACTCGGCAACCGTGTCCGCCGGCCACAGCCGCGTTTCCTCGACGATTTGCTCGATGGTCATGACTCGGATCATAGCTTAAGAGTTCGCAGTTTCAACCCTTCCGTTCTCTCGGATGACACCTGGCGTGGGTCTTCTTCAGGTCCATGATGGGCAGCCGGGTGGTGTGCTTGAGCGTTTCCAGGTTTTCATGGCCGAGGAAGAACCGCACCGCGGTCCGACCCAAGGGCCCGGATATTCCGGATTCCTGACATGTCCACTTTCGCCTCCCCCTTTCGCCT
>WYBX01000140.1 GCA_011525695.1 Verrucomicrobiia bacterium | reverse complement strand
GTCGGGAAGTGACTAGGTCGGGACTACACGCCCTTTGGAAAATCCGAGCGCTGCAATCCAATCGTTTAGATCGCGCCGCCCTTCAAAAATAGTCGCTTTCCGTCCCCAGTTGCGGAATTCGGGTTAACGGGCCTCCGAACGGCTTCCCGCACCGGCTTTGAAGGCCGGCGCATCGGGTCGCGTCATCGTCAGCGGGTCCAATGCGCGTTCAAGCGTGGCCGCGTCGAGCAGCCCCCGTCCGAGCACGACTTCCCGCAAGGTCTTGCCCGTCACGAATGCCTCCTTGGCGACGCCGGCCGCGGCATCGTAGCCGATGTGTGGATTCAATGCCGTGACGAGCATCAACGAACGGTCCACGAGTTCCCGGCAGCGAACCGGATCGGCTTCCAGGCCGCGCACGCAGCGTTCGGTGAAGACTGCGCTCCCCTGGGCAAGACAGCGAATGGCGTCATGCAGGCAGTGGGCGATCAGCGGCAGCGTGACGTTGAGCTCGAAATGGCCATCGCGACCGCAATTCACGACAGTCTGGCTTAGACCCTGTGCATAAAGGCACACCTGCACGAGCATCTCGCACATCACCGGGTTCACCTTGCCGGGCATGATCGAGGAACCGGGCTGGGTGGCCGGCAGCTTGAGCTCGCCCAGTCCGGAGCGAGGCCCGGATCCGAGTAGACGGATGTCCCCCGCAATCTTGGCGAGGCTGGCGGCAATCGTCGCAAGAATTCCCGCGACCTCGACGCAGTCGTCCCGGCCTCCCTGAGCCTCGAAGTGATTGGGAGCCTCGACAAATGCGAGGCCCGTTTCCCGGCTGAGAATCTCAGTCACCCGGCCGGCAAACTGCGGATGAGAATTCAGCCCCGTGCCGACAGCAGTCCCGCCGATCGCCAGCTCCCGCAGCCGCTCCGCTGCCCGCAGCGCCCGATCGGAAGCCTTCCGGGCCTGCTCGCCATAGCCCGAAAATTCCTGCCCCAAAGTCAGCGGTGTGGCATCCATCAGGTGCGTCCGGCCGATCTTGACGATTCCCGCGAACGACCGGGCCCTTTCGTGCAAGGCTTCCGAGAGCCCTGCCAGCGCGGGCGCGAGCCGGAACTGCAGTGCCACAGCCACGCTCACATGCAATGCGGTGGGGATGACGTCGTTCGACGACTGGCCGAGATTGACGTCGTTATTCGGATGGACTGGCCGTCGTGAGCCCAGGGGCTCCCCCGCAAGTTGGCTCGCCCGATTCGCAATCACCTCGTTCGCGTTCATGTTGGCCGAGGTGCCGGAACCGGTCTGGAAAACGTCCAGAGGGAAGTGCGCGTCGAGTTTCCCGTCGGCAATCTCGCGCGCCGCCTGCTGGATCATTTCCGCCTTGGATGCCGGCAGCAGGCCAAGTTCGTGATTGGCCTGTGCGGCGGCGGCTTTCACGAGCCCGAGCGCGTGGATAAATTCGAGGGGGAGCCGGTGCCCGCTAATCGGGAAGTTCAGCACGGCGCGCTGCGTGCTGGCGCCATAAAGTGCATCGGCTGGCACTGGCATTTCACCCATGGAATCACGTTCGATGCGCATCCCAGAAGGCTATCGAGTGGAGGCTGGAAAGCAAAAAGCCCCACACCAGGCGGGGCCGCAAAATACCCTGGCAGCCAGCCAGTCTAGAACTTCACAATGAACCGATCGCCGCCCCCGCCAATCCGTCGGGCCGCCCGCTCATAGACGTCGATGTCCCGGGCGACGCGCTCGTCACCCCGCGAAGGGGCACTGAGCAAGGCGGTGCGAGCCATGGGAGAATCGAATCGCGCCAGCCGGGCTTCCGAAGGTGAAGACATCTGCTGCAGCGGCTCGACGGCTGCTTCGAGCGTTGACGCTCCAGCTTCGAAACCATGGCGCAGCCCCAACAGCCGCCGCACGACGGCCGGCTCCGCAGCTTCCGCTGCCGCCAGATTCGCGGCAATCGAGCGGGCGGAGGGCGTCATTTGTTCATCGCCCGATCCCGAGGCCCAAAGCACCGGCACTCTCGCCACAGTGGCCTCGCCCGCATTCAAATCAACGGCTGAGTCGATATCCTGGGGAACATCCGCAGCCGCAGCGTCGATCTCGGAACGCGCCAACCGATCAGACTCTGCATGGGCATTACTCGCGACATTCGCATCGGTTGAAACTAGAGCCCGTTGATCGCGATCCGACCGCTCTCCGCGTTCAGCCTGCGGTGCGACACGGACGGTGGACTCGACGCCGTCGGGCTGGTAATCGCGGACGGCAACAAAAGTCATGGCAAGGATGGCCGTGGCGCCAATCGGCAGATGGTAGCGACGGAACCCAGCAAACCGGGCGGAGAAATCGCGCCACCACGGCCTTTTCTCCACCAACGCTGCCAGCTGCTTTGCCCTGAGTTCACGATCAAAACCATCCCAAAACTCAGGAGCAGGGCGCTCCAAACGTTTGAGCCGCAGCAGGGTCTCGAGTTCGATTCGTTTCTTTTCAGGCATCATCGGCGAATGTAGGGCTCCAGTTCCGCCTGCAGCAGCTGTTTGGCGTAATGCAGTCGGGATCGCACGGTGCCTACTGAACACTCCATGATCTCTGCGATCTCCTGATGGCTGAGGCCATCTATCTCGAACAAGGTAACCACGGTACGATGCTTGATAGACAATTTCAGCATGGCATCGTTCAATTTTTCCTGGAGCTCGCGAACGTAGGCGTCGCGCTCGACGCCGGTTTTATCCGTCAGCGCATCAACGATTTCCTTGGCCACCGGCTCGTCGGTGTTGATTCGTTCCAAGCTAAAGAAGGACCTGAGCCGCATCTTCCGCAGATGGCTGAGCGTCGAGTTGACCGCGATCCGGTACAACCAGGTGAAAAACGAAGATTGACCACCGAATCGCTGGATGGATTGGAAGGCCTTGATGAACGCGTCCTGGGTCAGATCAGCGGCGTCCTCGCGATTGGCGGTCAGGTTGTAGACGATGCCGAAGACCCGCTCCCGGTACTTCAAAATCAGCCGATCAAAAGCAGCGACTTCCCCCGCCTGGACCCGGCGAACAATGTCAACGTCAGCGTCCGCCTCCTGGCGGCGCTCGGGCGACGCGACAAGCGTCTTGCCGAGTACTTTGGTCGCTTCCATCGGGGTAAAGGAAATCAAAATCCGAGTCTACCCGCAAACCGAATCGCACGCAGGTAGGCAAATCACCCAGTGGGCCGAAGCGAAAGGACCTGCGCCTCGAGCACCGAGCATAGGCCGAGCAAATGGGGGGTCGGCGGATGCTCGCCTGCGCGATGAAGCTCCTGTTCGGCCAATGCGATCTCCTCCTGGACCGCCCCAGCAACCGCGGCAAACACGTCGAATTCACGCATCTGCCGCAGCCGCAGTGCGAGTTGCGGGGGGTGGGCTCCGGTGACTTCCGCAACCAGAGCCGTCGCTTCCGCAGCGGGCAGGCGTTCCAACAAAGTGAGCAGCGGCAATGTCAGCTTTCCGCTGGCCAGATCGGTGCCGAGCGTCTTGCCAATCCGGCTCTCCTGCCCGAAGAAGTCCACGAGGTCATCGTAAATCTGGTAGGCGATGCCCAAGTGACGTCCAAACCGGCTGGCTGCGTCGACGAACTCCAGCGGGAATCCGGCGAGCCGGCCGCCCAGGAAGCAGGAAACCCTGAAGAGTTCAGCGGTTTTCAATTCCACGATGCGCTGATAGTCGGCGCGGCTGATATTCGTCGATCCCCGACGCAGCGTCTGGACAATTTCACCAGCGCACACGCGACGGGTTGATTCCGAAACGGCAGCACAGATCTCTGTCGTCGGGAATTGGGTCGCCAGGTGGAGTGCATGGGCAAAAAGGGCGTCGCCAAGCAGAACGGCGGCAGTCGGGCCATATTCCCGGGCGGCGGTTCGCCGGCTCCGCCGCACATCGGCTTCATCCATGATATCGTCGTGTACAAGTGTCGCCAAGTGAACAAGTTCAACTACTGCGGCGACCCGCACCAACTCGGAATGAACCTCCTCGCCATGCCAGCCACTGAGAAAGACAAGCGCTGGCCGGATACGCTTGCCCGAGGTGTCGATGCAATAGTCCGCCATGGCGCGGATTTCCGGCTCGAACGCCGTGAGCTGTCCATGGAGAAAGCGGTCCAACTCCCCCATGTGCGGTGCCAAGGCGGAGAACATCGCGCCGAACGCATGAGGCCGAATCTGGGCGGGCCCGGCTCGATCTCCCGCGTCGTCGCGCGCGTCGAGAGCGGGTTCGATTCGGCCGGCACTGTTCATGGTTGTCTCGACGCTAGGAGGGAAATCGGAAATGACCACCCAATAAGCCTGAGATCCGATGAACCACCCCATCCTGCTCGTCCTGCTCATCATTGCCGGGCTTTATGTTGGCTGGCTGTGGCGGGGAGACCTGCAGGCGGCGCATGCCGGCAAGCCGCACCCGAACGCATTTCCCGGGGCCCGGCCCGCCAACCGGCAGGCGACGGTGATCGCCATCATCGGCGCACTGCTGCTCGTCGCGCTCGAAACGGTCGGGGAGTATCAACTCGGGATTGCCGGGGAACAGACGCGGATGACCTGGCTGTTTGCCGCGTATTCCGTGCTCGCCGCCCCGATTATTGAGGAACTCGTCTTTCGCGGCTGGCTGGTGGTCGACGTGGACCGTCGTCACCGCAACGCGCCCTGGCCGACCTGGGCCGCGGCCGTCGGGTTTTCCCTCCTCTTCGCGGCGCTCCATCCGTTCCTGTGGCGATGGGATGAACACGGCTTTGCCCTCCACCTAACAGTAAAGGGGGGCTTCAGCACGATGATGGCGATCGCGACCTCGCTCTGGCTCTATGCATCGAGACTGGCAGCATGGAATCCGTCACATTCGCTGCTGCCCTGTTTCGCGGCCCACGCAGCCAGAAACCTCGCCGTCGTGGCCATAAAGGCGGCCACGGGTTTCATCGGAACGGGAGGGTGAAGCTCCCGCCCGCCAAAGGCGCACGCTCCTGCCATGGAAGCGTGCGAATGCAAGGCAGAGTCCTACGGGACTTCGTAGATTTCGATCAGCCCGATTCCAGTAGAGGCACCGGTCAGTTCCGCGGTGTAGAGACCGGGAGGTAGATTGATAAGGATGACCGCGTCCTTGCTGTTTGCATTCAGCGGGAATGCACCAACCTGCTTCGCAGTCTCGATCACTTGGGCGGCATCGTTGCCAACCTGCCAGTTGTCGTTTTCGCGAACGGTGGTGGAAGTATTGTTCTCCGTGCGCACCAACCGCAGAACCGGGTCCGCGAGGAAACCGCTGGGAACGCCCAGGGACGCCAGGCTGGGTCCCACACCGCGAATCAGCAGATTCTTCGCAATCTTTCCGCTAACCACAAAACCGGCGATGAGCTGGTTTTGGCCGGTGCCGACGTTCCCCCGGGTGGATACGTTCACCAGCTTCTGCGAAGAGAACGATTCCGGGCTGTCTACATCATACAATTCCACCAGTGCGACGCCGGTGCCCCCGCTCACCTGGGCCGTATATAGTCCCGGGGCCAGTGTGGCCAGCACGACTGCGTCGCGGCTCGACGAGTCCAGTCCGAATGCGCCCACGCTGGCGGAAGCCGCCATGATTTGTGCGGCATCGGCGGGATTCGAGCCGATCGGAGTGGCCCAATTGTCGTTGGTCGCAACGACCTCCGCACGACTGTTCAGCACCATCAACTGCGGATCATTGAGCGGACTTGCGATACCATAGGCGGTCAGCGAAGGACCCACGGCCCGAATCAGAACCTGTTTCGGCGTCGATCCACCAACGACAAAGCCGGACGTCAGCACATTCGCGCCGGTGCCAACCTGTCCGCGGGTGGAAAGATTGCGCATGACGCCGTCACTGAAAGACATTCCCGTGGAACTCGCCGCCACCAGGGTGCCTCCGGGTCCACCCGTGAGGGTGCCGGTCAGGAAACGGGTCACCGGATCCGCCCTGCCGACGATCCGCGCACCGGAGTTGGTCGACACATCGAATTCGCCACTCTGGTCAACCGACCCAAAGCCGGCGGTCTGGAATGTCCCGTCGGAAACATACAAGGCAATGGATCCATCGGGGCCGACAATCGCATTCAGGACGCTGGCAAGCCGGCCAGCAAGATTCCCGGAGTAGTAACCGGAGGCCACGGTGCCGACGGTGGACGGGAAGGCGATCGGCCCACTGAAAGCGACATTTCCATCGAGCGTGCCAAACACCCCAGTATCCGAGAACGTGCCCGAAATCGTGTGTCCATTCGCCGTGCCGGTGAACGAGCCGTTCAGTTTCAGGGGCATTCCGGAAAAGGCATAGGTCTTGGGGGCACCACTGGCCGCGGAGGAACCGATGAAGGCCGCCGTCTTACCCCCGATGTTCATGGCCGAAAAGGAACCGGTCTCGCCCGCCGCGCCAATGAAGCCCGTGGCGACGGTATCCGCCGCCGTCGTCGACGCGACCACGAGAACCGTGGTCGTCGGCGACGTGGTGGATCCACCGGTGTTGTCCACCGCCGTGGCCGTGATGCGATAAACCCCCTCCGCAGTCGGCTTCCACGTGGTGCGATAAGGGAAGGTGGTGATCGCGCCTCCCACCGGAGTGTTGTTCACCGAAAATCTCACGCTGCCAATCGTGCCGTCAGGATCGGTCGCCGTCGCAGTCAGGGTCGTATCGGTGTTGATGCGCAGGACCGAACCATCAGCGGGCGTGCTGACCGCTACCACGGGTGGGTTTCCAACGGGGACTCCGCCACCACTGCCAGCGGAATTGACGCTGATGGTCAGGCCACCCGAAGTCGTCGACAGGCCAAGGTTGTTGACCGCAGTAGCGGTGATGGCGGTCGATCCAGGCGCGGTTGGAGTGAAGGTCAGGGAATAATGGTTGGTTCCCGGTGCCGGAGTTTCCGTTTCACCAATGAAGGTGCTGCCCGCGAAGAACTGCACCTTCGCGATGCCTCCGCCAATGATGTTGCTGTCATCCGCCGCCGCCGTCACCACGATGGGCGTGTTCGCGCCGACCGTCGTACCGTTCGCCGGTCCAACGATCGTGATGGTTGGCGGGGCCGCGATCGTAATGAGCGTCGGGGCCGGGGTGAGCGAACCCTGCGCGCTGCTGCTCGTCGCGACGACGTTGTTCTTGTCGTCGTAACCCAGCGCCACCAGGCGATAGTCACCCACCACGGTGGGCGTCCAGTTGAAGCTATACGGAAAGGTTGACGACGTTCCAAACAGCAGGCCGTCGATGTAGAGTTCAACCTTCGAGATCAGCCCGTTCGGGCTGCCGGCCGACACGGCGATCGGGATGGACTCGCCCGCTTGGGGAATGGCAATCTTGGCTCCGGTCGTCGGGCTGGTCAGCACCACGGTGGGAGGCACCCCGATCGGCGGGACCATGAATAGATTCTGCACTGAGGTCCCGTCCGGAGAGATTTGATTGCCGTTGTTGTCGAAGGCACGTGCCTCAATCGTGTGCCGAGTGTCAGGCACATTCGGGGTTGGAGGCGCGGACGGCGTGTAAATGATCGAGTATGGAGCCGTGTTGTCGCTCCCGATCAGGACATCATCCGCATAAAACTCGATTCTCTGGACGAAGGCGTTGTTCCCATCGGGCCCCGTCAATGGCTGCGGCGTAGCCGTCGCCTGGATCGAAACCGACGACCCATTCGGCACGATCGTATTTGGCGTCGGACTGGTGATCCGGGTACCAATGGCAAAATAGCGCACGGGCAGCGAGGTGGCCTCATGCGCTCCGTCGCTGGCCTTGACCGTGATGAAATATGAGCCCGGCTGCGGCGGCTGCCATCCAATCGAGGCCGGCGTGCCGGCCGGCGGGGTGGCCACGGCAGTTCCAATGGAGACGCCATCCACGAAAAACTCGTAGGTGAAACCGCCGGCGGGAAACGTGCCAACCGCGAGGGCGGTGATTGAGATCGCCGTGCCCGCGCTGCCAAAGGACTCGTTCTGCGTCGGGTGCGGAAAGCGCTGGCCCACGTATCCCTTTGCCGCCGCGGTGACGCCGAGTGAACCGGCCGGCGGACTGGTTGGCGCCGAGAATGTGATGGTGGGCGGCGCCGTGTAGCCCGAGCCGGGATAGTCGATGACCACGTTGGAGACAAATCCCGCCAGATTGATCGTCGCCGTTGCGAGCGCATTGTCACCAGTCGGCGAAGGGCTGATGGTCACCGTCGGCGCTATCGTGTAGTTCGCCCCGACGTTGGTGACATCAATAAACGCCAGTCCGCCCGCCGGATTCCCGTTACTCAACACGGCGATCTCGGTGATACTGACTGTCATCACTGGCTGGTTCTGCGCGCGGCCGGTAAGGGCGGCGAAACTGCAGAGCAGCACGGCAAATAATCTCGTCCAGGCTTTCATGGGAGCACCTTTCGTTCGACGGTTTCTGGTCGGTGCGCTGGGATCATCGCTGGACCTCGGTGGCGGACGCGGCAGGCGGCGGCTCAGTGATGAAAGGATTCGAACCGTCCCGGTATCCCGGCAGATCCTCGCGGCGGAGGTTGAGACCCCGCACCCGGCCGGATTCGAACACCTGTTCGACCGGCGCGCCACTCGCGCTGAGGGTCTTGGCCGTGATGAAGATGATCAGGTTGGTGGTGTCCGATTGCGTGCTGTCCGAGCGGAACAGCCGGCCGAGCACCGGGACGTTGCCCAGCACCGGCACCTTGTTGGCGCCCTTGACCGACTGGGTGGAAAGCAGTCCGCCAATGCCCATCGTGTACCCATCCTTCAATGACACCTGGGTCACCGCCTTCCGGGTGGCAACGATCGGGATGGTCGCGCCGCCCGCGCCGCCAAAGGTCGTCTCGCCATTCCGCTGGCTGACTTCGGGCGCCAGCGTGAGCTTGATGTCGCCCCGCGGATTCACCTGCGGCGTGACCTTCAGGATGATACCAATCTGCTTCCAGGTAAACCCGTTCACCTCGAAGCTGCCGCGCTCCTGGTTGTAGGCGTAATTCGGAATGGGCGTTTCCTCACCCACGTTGATCGATGCCTCGGTGTTGTTGAGCGTGACGATTGTCGGGTTCGAGACAATCTTCACCTCGTTTTGGGTCTGCAGGGCCGAGAGGACCAGACGGAACTCGTCGGCATTGAACACCGCCTGGGCCATCCGGGTTGTGCTGCCATTGAACGCAAGTTCGTTCAGCATATTCAATGCGTTGGTGGCGGTATCGGCCACGCCGGTGGTGGTCGTGGTGGTCGTGTCATTGGTCAGGGCAGAGTTGGAGCCGGTGCTCGAGGTCGAAGTCACGATCCCATTCGTGGACGTCACGGTGCCTTGGTTGGTCGAACCGTTGACCTGCGAGTTCGTGCCAATGGTCTCGTTGTTGTTGGTCGTGACGACGTTGGTCCCATTATCTGACGTCTGCCCGTTGTTGAAGATGCTGCCCCGCTCCCGCTCGAACGTGCCGGTCATGTTGCCCACGGAGATGTTGTAGTTCGCCAGCGACGACCAGTTGAGCCCGATGTTCTTCACATCCCGATCCGTCACCTCGACGAACTTCGACTCGATCATCACCTGGTCCGTCGCCCGGTCGAGCACCTCGACGATCGGGCGGATCCGGTTCATCCGCGAGGGCCGCTCGGTGATGACGAGGCTGTTGCTGCGCGCGTCCACCACAATCTTGCCGCCGGCGGCGGTATCCACCAGCGAGCTGATTGTCGGCAGGATATCCGCGGCCCGGGCATAATTGATCAGGAACACCTCGGTCGAGACCGGCTCCTGCAGCAGGCTCTCGTTGCTGACGATCTTGATGATGTTCCCGTCCTCGATATAGGTGAAGCCGACCGGCTGGAGGACGTTCTGGAAAATCTGGCGCCAAGTGACATCCCGCAGCTTGATGGTTGTCTTCCCCTGGAGGGTCTCGGGCATGATGATGTTCAGCTCGAACAGATCGGCGACGTTCCGCAGGATGTTCCGGATATCCTCGTCGGGGAAATCGACCGACAGGGTGTCGCGGCCAGCTGCGTCCGTACCCCGGGCCGCGGAGCTGCCGGCGCTGCCACCCTGAACCGTGACTTCGCCCTCGGTGGCGGGCCGGTCGGCCAGAGTCGCGTCCGCCGCGGGGGCGGTATCGGTGGCCGGGGCAGGCTCGGGAGTTGGTTCGGCCGGCTGCGCGGTGGCGCGCACGGCGGTCAAGACGGCCAGCAACGCAAAAACGGTAATCGGCAGGGGCGTGGAAGTTCTCATGTTAGCGGACGGGTTTAATGGGGCGGGTGGTTTCCTCGCTGCGGAAGCGCAGCGTGAACGTGGTGCGGTCGATGGAAACCAGCTCGAGTTCGTAGTCTTCGTTGTTGTACGTGACGGTGAATTTGGTGCCGACGGGAAAGCGGTTCTTGCCGATAACCAGCTGCGGGGCCCCGCCGAAGATGAATGTGCCGGAGGGCACGAGCCGTGCGGCCAGGGTCTCCAGGATTTCCCGATCGCCGGTCGGCCCCGCGGGAGCCGCTGGGCCCGCCGCGGGCGGGACCGTCCCCGCCTTGATTTCCTCGGGATCCGGCTGGTCGAACCCCGGCGGGTTGAAGGGAGACGGCAACTCCGACGCAGCGGTCTGCGGGGCGCCGTCGGGCGCGCGCGTCAGCCACTCGGCCTTGTCGACCGTCTCCTTGCGGCGGGCAGGAGAAAGCAGGTCGGACTTGCCCTTCGCCGCGGCGGCTTCCACTGCCGCTGGCAGCGCCATGACCAGCGAGATCAAAAGGAGGGTTGATGCGCGAAAGTTCATGGCAGACCGAGCAATTCCAGGTTCAGGGAGACGGAAAGGTACCCGGGCCGGGTCGGACTGACGGGCGTGAACGAGGCGCTCAGCACGCGGCAATAGTGGGCGCCGCTTTCCAGCAGATTCAGATAGTGGATCACCTGCGGCATCTCTCCCTGCACGGCGACATTGAACGGCACTGGCGAATAGGCTCCCTTTGCACGCCCGGCCGCAATCTGTCCCTGGCGAAAATCCACCATCGTCACGCCGGTGTCGCTCTCCAGCTTGAAGAAATACTGGTTGTTGATGCCCAGTTGCGATGCGCGGATCAGCCGGGAATCAATCTCCTTCACCGCCGCCACCAAGGCGTCGTGCTGTTCCTTGAGGCTCACCGAGTAGGTGATGTTGGCCGCGTAACGTTCCGCCTCCGCGGTCCGCTGCGCCAGCTCCGCCTCCGCCGCGGGAATCTCGCCGCCGCGGAAATAGATCGCGACCGCCAGACCAACCGCCACCACCCCGCAGCCGAAGCTGATCGGGTTCTTCTTGATGAATGCCAGCAGTTCTTCGTTGGTCATCACTTCTTCCCTCCCGCAGCCTTGCTCGGCAGTGTGATCTCCACGGCCAGCCGACCCGTGGTCGGGTTGCGCGATAGATTCGTCATACTCGCGTTGGAGAAGCGCTCCATCAGCCGCTCATCCGTCTTCAGCTGCTTCGCGTACGTTTCGGCCAGCCCCGAGGCGATGTCTGGCGCTCCCTTCACGGCAATCCGCAGGATCAGCCCGCCATCCCGCAGGTCAAAGGCCTCCAGGGCCATGTTCGGCGGCAGCGTGCGACCCACATGAAGCAGCAGGTCAGACACCACCGGCCGGGATTTCACGAAGGCATCGACCTCGAGGATCTTCGCCTCCTCCGCCTGGAACTTCTTGAACAGCGCCACGGCCTGCGTGCTCGCACCCTTGTCCCGCGTGATCAGGTTCTCCTGGGTCGCAATCTGGCCCCGCACCACATGGAGCTTCCATTCCTGGAACCCGAAGTAGATCGCCAGCGCAAGGGCAATGGAGATGGCGGCGGCGTTGACGAAGAAGGCCGTGCGCACGACCTTGATGTCCGGCAACTTCTCGTAGTTCCGGAAGTTCGGGTGCCAGGCCGGCACCGTCGACGCTGCAGCCGCGTCACTTTTTTTCTTCAGCAGTGACAGCATGGACGACGTTGTATTGAGCCATCAGCGCGAGCAGTCCGAACCAACGGATATCCTGCATGGGCTTCGCAAATGCTTCGGGAATTGTCACGTGTCGCGATTGCAGCCATGCCAGCGGATCGATCTTCAGGCTGCTGATGCCCAGGCCGGAGGCGATTGCCGCATCCAGCCACGTGAGCTTGGGCGAAAGCTGCGTGCAAAGAATCTGACCGACGGACTGGCCGGTCTGCACCTCGTAAAAGCCAATCGATGACTGCAGTTCCTTGAGCAGCCGCTTGATCAGCAATGGGCCCATGCCCGTAAAATCAAAGGTGTTCGAATAAAAGAGCTTTCGCGCGGATTCCTCATCCTTCAGCCCAAGCTCCTTCTGCACAATCGGCACCATCCCATCGAGGCCTTGTGGGATCGGCCGGGACGCCTCCACGCCCGCGGCTGAAACAATGAAGGAGTGCGTGGCGTCCGCGCCGATTTCGAGGACAAGGGTTGGCGCCTTGGACTTCGTGAAGTTCAGGTAATCCACCATCGCTCCCAGCGTCGCCAGGCTGCCGAGTTCAAGCCGCTCCGGGTAGATCGACCGCTCGAGGAGCGCGCTCTGCAATGCGGTGACCTCCTCCGTTGGCAGCCCGCAAAAGATGATCTCCTTCTGGGCGGCCTTCGCAATGTCGTAATCCGTGCCGTCCGCCGAGTTGAGCAATGCCAGGGTGTATTTGTCCTGTTCGATCCGGAATTGCTGGGTGCAAACCTCCGCAAAATACCCGGGCTCCTTCACCCGCTTAAGCTCCAGCGAATGCCGGCGCACAAGCCGCTTCGACGGATAAATGCCAACCGTGGCGTGAAGATACCCCGTCTGGCTCTTCCGAATCTGGATCTGATTGATCGCCTCCTGCAGCGCAGCGGGATCATCCGGCGGACATTCCCGCAGATCCTCGACAGTGAACGGGGCATTCGGCGTGGACGTCCGTGCCAGCAGGACTGCATGATCATTCCACTCGACGAAGAACCCCTTGGTCTTTTGGGAGAAAAGCATGCTTGTGGTCAGGCGCTACGATCTAACCGAGCTGGGGCAAAGTGGTTCTAGGGTGTTTTCGCCAGGCGAGTGGGACCGCCAAATGTAAAAACTCATCGGATGCCTTGGCCCGGGACGGTCCCAAAACCACCCGTTTGTTACAAGATCAAACATCGGCTCTTTCCCTATGGGTCCGCCATTTACGCTTTCTTAAGGAAGTCAGTGAAACTCCCGATGCGCGTCAGGCCAAATCACCCGATGGCTTCGAAGGGCGGTCCGAATCGCTGGGACCGGGGGGACGAAATACCTCAGCCCAGGACTGGCCGGGATGCAAAAAACCCGTTGCGGATTCCGCAACGGGTCGGCGAACAAACGAGTGCAGGCGCGTGGAGCAGCAGCCTACTTCTGCCACGTGCGCTTTTTGTGGCGATTTGATTTCAAGCGCTTGCGGCGCTTGTGCTTGTTCATCTTCAGACGACGCTTCTTTTTCAGATTGCCCATGGGACAGTTATTGGTGGCGGGCACCGTGCGGCGCGCCCACCGTGCTGTAAAGCCCGAATTTGGGCTTGGCTTCCGAGCCATCTTCCCAGCCAACCACGGCTGCAGTTCGGACCCGGGTGAAGACAATCTCGCATCGGACAGCCGCGGGCGGGAGCCCCGTCAGCACCGCCGCCACCCGCCGGTAGAGATTCAATTGCGGCGCGTGACTGGCAATGGCGGCGGCCCGACTCGGTTCATCCGTGATCAGCTCGGTCTTGAAATCGAAGACCGTCGCCCGCAGCGCTGCGCCCAGATCGCCCCGTTCGACAATAACTCGGTCGAAGGTGCCCGTGAGCCACGCTTCATCCAGGACGACCTCGAAGGATCGCTCACGCCACACCTCCGCCCGCGGCCGAAGCCGCCATACGTGCTCCAGCGCCTCTGCGTTCAAGCAGGCGACCACCTCTGCCACCGCATCCATCCGGACGCCGGATCCCTCCCAGTTCGCCTGCAAACGGGCGATCGCGGCTGTGTCCGCCCACTCGATCCCCCCCAGCAGCGCATGAACCGCCGAGCCGAATTCAACGCCAGCAGCCGATCCGAGTGAGAAAAGCTGGCCCGCCGGTATCCGCAGGTTGGATCGCGTGGAGGGCCGACGGGCCGGGCGTCGAACCGCGGGCCGGGCCCGACCCTCTGCGAGTACTGGCAGCCTCGCCGATCGATCCGCCGCCCGCGCTGGCGCGGCTGCCGCGAGGATGGGCCGGTGCCAGTCCGGATCTCCACTCGACCACACCGCGGGCAGGCTGAGGTCACCGACTCTGATTTCCCGCGGGACGTCACCCAGTGCAGAAACCAGCAATTTCGGATAATTGCGGGATACCGATTTTCCCGCCGGCTTGACGATGACATAGAGGCCACGCTTTGCCCGGGTGAGAGCCACGTAAAGCAACGAGAGCGCCTCATAACACGCCTCGGCTCCCGCGGCCCGGTCATGTTGCAGGAGCGTCTCGTCCGCCTGCGCGAAGGGCTCCGAGGGAATCTGCAGCACCCATTCCACCTCCCGACCGGCGGACTTGTGCACGGCAAGATTCGTCCGCACTTGATCGAGCCGCTTCCCTTCCAAATCCGGCAATATGACCACGTCGAACCCAAGCCCCTTCGACTTGTGGATCGTCATCACCCGCACCACGCCGGCGCCTTCCGGCTCCCGCACGGCATGCCGCTCCATGAATTGGATGAACTCCGCGACATCACGGCTTCCACTCTGGTCAAACACCGCCGCTGCCTCGGCGAATTGCCGCGCCCGAACCCGGCTGAAGCCATCCGCCGGATCCAGCCGCGCTTCCAGCCGGCGAAGCCACCACTCCAGCGTGCGCTCGAATCCCTCGGCATGCACCTGCCCGAGCAGCCGTTCAGCCGCAGCTTCGCGCGTGGTGACACCTGCGTCGCCCAGCACCGCACCCAGCGGCGTCATCTGCACATGCTCCCAGGCCAACGTGTCGCCGGGATGGGCCGCTGCCTGCAGCAGCGCGAGCAGCACGGCGCCGAGCGGGTTGTCATTGCAGACGTGAAGATCGGACTCGGCCAAGGCCGGCATCCCGGTCTCCCGTCGCAGGAAATCCGCCAACTCAGTGGCGACTGCGTTTTTCCGCACCAGGACCGCGCAGCTGAGTCCGCGCTCGAGTGGCCGAATCTCGCGGATGAGTTCCGCCACCCGGCGCCAGCGCTCTGCTTCGTCCACCGCCAGGATCAATGCGGCCTGGCCCGTTCGATCCGGCACCGCCGATGAATGCGTCCGCCATTCCGACGTCCACGCATCCGCGGCCGGCCCGGGAAAGAGCTCGTGAATCACCGCGCTGGCGCCAAGCACCGCATTGACCATCTCGATGATTGGCCGGCCGGATCGCCAGGATTCGACCAGATATCGCGTCGTGATCGCTCCCGGCGCGGCGCGATTATAGTACTCGAAGATTTCCCGGAACAGCCGCGGATCGCCTTCGCGCCAGGTGAAGATCGCCTGCTTCACATCTCCGACACAGAAGAAACTGCGCGTTCCACCGGTGTCCTGCACGACCTCGTCGATCAGGTTGCGCAGCACACTCCATTGCCCATGGCTCGTATCCTGGAACTCATCGAGCAGCCAGTGATCGATCCCGCCATCCAGTCGGTAGTCGACATACAGCCGCCCCTCCTGACCCCGGACGCCGGACAGCGAACCCGCCTCGCCGGCGGGCACCAGCAATCGCTGGACATCCGCGAAGGTCAGCTTTCCGGCGCGCCTGACCTCATCCTGGTAGCAGGCTTCATATCCTCGCAGTACGGCATGGATGCCGCGCGTGATCGCGAGCCGTCGCCGCAGTTCGCCACCGACCATGTGCCGGACAAGGTCCGCCAGTGCCGCACAGGACATCGAATCCAGCGGCTGCTTTCGGTGGTCGAACTTCAGGATGGCGCGGCCGCTGACGACGTCGGCCCAGGCGGCAATCACCTTCTTCAGCACATAGTCCATCTCGTCCGACACGGGAACCCCGGGCGACCAAGCCTCGGCGGCAGCCAGGAATGCCGCCCAACGTTCCCGCTGCTTGTCGTCCACGGCGGCACTCTCGAGCCACGCGCGAAGAGTTCGGATTGCGGCCACGGGGTCACCGTCGGCCGTGAGCCACGCGTTGCCCTCCGGCCAGATTCGGGCTGGATTTCCCCAGAGCGAGGCGGCCGGCGCCTCGAGGTAGCGTTCCTGGTGATCGTCGAGAAACCCGTCGAGCCGCGAGCCGAGCTGCTTCTCCTCGGCACCAAACGTCGCGCGTTTGAAGGCCTCGATGAAGTCCTTCTGGTCTGCGCCCAGTTCACGGCCGCTGCGCGCGAACATCCGACGGAGCACCCGCTGGCGCTCGCGCCGGGCGGCATGCTCCTCCAGCAGCTCGAACTCCCCGGTCAATCCCAGCTCCAGCGGAAAAACCCGCGCGATCCGGGCAAAAAAGCCATCCAGCGTCCCCAGCCGCAGCCGGTGCATCGTGTCCGTCAATGCGCGCAGGAAACGCAGGAATTCGGCGCAACCGAGCTGGGGCGCACCCACCTCGCGGCCGAGCCGGGCCGCAGCCCCCGGGTCGCCGGCCGCCTTCGCCAGCTTGTTCAGGATCTCGTCGAAAAACTCCCCGGCCGCCTTGCGCGTGAAGGTGAGCGCAACGATTCGCTCCGGTGGCGCGCCGCGCACCAGCAGCTCCACGAACCGGTTCGTCAGGGCATAGGTCTTCCCAGAACCGGCCGAGGCGAGGATCATGACGTGCTGGAGCGGATTCATCGGCGATCCCATTCCACGCTCTCCGGTACTCCGTGATGGAAGAGCGCCGCGCATTCGTCACGCTCGGCCTTGAGAGCGTCGTTCGGCGGCCAGAAGACGCCGGCCCGAATCGCGGCACAGGCACCCTCGGCACAGCGGTTTGCCGAGGCATGGAGCTCCGGAGTGTACTCGTCCCACCAGGCCGCGCCGGTTTCGCCCGTTGCCTTTGGCAGGTTGAAATAACCACAGGCGGGACGTGTCGAAAACTCCTCCGCCAATGCGCGCAGGTAAAGGGGCAACTGCAAATCCACCCAGACCTGCGGCTTTGTGCCACCCTCGAAGCGGGCCCATTCGGCCACCTGATCAACCGGACGCAGCGGGCGAAGGTGAGCCTCCGCCGGGGTCACCGGCTTGTCCGAAGTCTTGTAGTCCAGGACCCGAATGGCACCCGAGTGCACATTGCGATCGATCCGATCAATCCGGCCGCGCACGATCAGTCCGGAAAGCTCGACCTCGAATGGTCGCTCCACCTCGATGGTTTCCCAGCCCGCCGCACGCTCCGCGGCCTGCAACTCCGCCAGCTGCCCGAGCCGCTGCCGTGCCGATTCAACCTGAATCACCAGGGGCAGCGCGAGCCGATCGCCATACCGCGCGCGCACGGCTCGATCCAGATGTCCCAGCAGGGCCCGCCGCAACTCAGCCGCGTCCGTGCAATCGCGCAACAAGGGATCCCGCCCGATTTGTTCGAGCGCCGAATGGCACAGGGTTCCGAAGTCAAAGGCGTCGAGCTCGCTCTTCAGCGGATCGATGCCCTGCATCCCCAGGACGTTTCGCAGGTAAAAGCGGAATGGGCATTGCAGGTAACTGCGCAATCCCGTGACCGCCACCCGCTCGGGCGGCGGCACCATCCGCGGGACCAGCTTCCAGGCGCGCCGCCAGGTTGTCTCGCTGGCCGCGACCGGCGCACGCGAACGAAACAAAAAGCCGACTCGCTGCGGCAACTCTGCATCCGCACACCGAAGCAAAAGTCGCGAAGGCCGCAGCGGATCGCCGGCAGCCGAGGTCTTGCCGAGAAGCAAATCAAACCGGCCCGCCCGGCGCCGGCACATCTCTGCCGCCTGGACCAGGTAGGCATCCCGTGCGAGTCGAGCCGCATTGTTCTTGAGCCCGAGCTGCCGGCGCAATCCCTCCGGCAGGAACGCGTCCTCCACCACCGCCTCCGGCACCCGCCCATCGTTCATCCCCACGACCACCAGGTGCGGTGCATCCTCCCAAAGCAGCTCCAGCCAGCCCTGCAATTCGACCGCACCAGCAGGCTTTTCCTCGGTCCGACGCCGGTCGCCGAAGAGCCGCAACGCGACTTGCCACCAGTCGGCCGTGGTGAGCCGGCGATCATCACTGTCCGCCGCCATGCACTCGCGCACCACCTCCATCCATGCCGCCGCCGTCGCCTGACGCCGTTCGTCCGCCGTGTTCGAGAGCTCGAAATTCGCGCCACCGTAGATCGCCTGCAACGCCGCCGTCGCACCCGCCGCGAAGGAACCGGTCTGAAGCAGGACTCGCAGTTCCGCCACCGCCGCCAGTCCCTCCGCCACCTCGGGATACTGCCTCAAGCCGGGCGCGTGATGCCGTGCCGCCGCCAGATCAGCCGGGAGGTGCCTGGCGCGCAATTCATCCAGCCCGGCCAGCCAGCGTGCCACCGAAAACGCCCCTCCCCCACGCCTGCGCAGGAAGGCAAAGAAATCCGGGCAGCGCGCCAGCGCCTCCACCGTCGCGAACGAAGTGTCGCTCTCCAGCGTCGCCAGGCAGGCCAGCAGGGAGTACAGGGCTTCATCACGCAGCGGACGACCCTCGGGATTGAACACCTGCAGCCCGACCCGCTTCAATTCGTTCTCGAGCAGCGGACCGACTTCGGAATCCGCCAAGCCGATGCCGAGCATCCCCTCGCGCTCCGCATAGCCGCGCGCAAGTTCCGCCACGCGGGCCGCCTGATCCGCGGGCGCAGCGCAAAGATGCACCTGCCGATCGAACTCCGCGAAGTGCAATTCGCGACTTGCCCACGTTTCCGCGATTGGGCGGCCCCACTCGTCAAAAGCGTCACCCTCTTCCGGTGGAGCATGGATGAGGATATCGATTGGCAGTCCGCGGGTCTGGGCAATGGCCCGCAGAATATCCAGCGCGAGCGGCTGCGGATCAGGCACCCCCAGGAGCACGAGCCGGCTGAACTCATCCCAGCGCCCATCGGTCCTTTCGAGCAGCCGAATCCGGGCCGCAAACGGATCCCGAAGCTGGCGCGACTCCAGGATCGCCGCGTGCCGCGCCTCGAGTTCGGCAATTTGCTCCCAGCGCAAGCTTTCGGCAAATTCCTCCCCAGCCCGTTTCGGCACATCCGCCAGCCTCAGCCCATTCTCCGCCAGAGTTTGCTGCAGCTTCACCAGCTGTTCCCCCAGCCGCAGGGCCCAGGAAAAATTCCGCGCCGGGGGATCCACCGGGAAAACCTGCCGAAACCCCTCCATTTCGATCGTGCGCAGCAATTCCGCCCAAACCAGCAGCGATTCCAGCCGTGAAGCCACCCCGGGTTCGTTCACCTTGGCCGTCAACAGCGCATCCGGCGTGAGCACCCGCGGAGGAAACACGGCGCCTCCGTGCACCGCCGCCAGCTCGGCCAATGCCTCCCGCAGCCGCCGGCCCGATTGACGTGTCGGCACGAGGGCCAGCATGCCGGCCAGGTCGAGCGGACCCCTGCCGGCCCAGCCGCCCGCCAGCCAGGCCGCCGCCTGCGGAAGCATCGGCTGGTCCCAAGGCAGGAAATGGCGGCGAAGCATCGACGTGCCGGATTCCATCAGCCGTCATGGTGGAGCCATGCGCGGCAGACCTGCAAGCGCCGGCCAATTTCGATTGCGAAGATGTACCCGCCCGCCCGGCAGCATCAGGGCAAACAAAAGCCCCGCACGCGTGACGGGCGGGGCGAGATAGACGGGACGCGGCGGGGCCGCGACTTGATTTACTTCGCGAGGACGTGCTTCGCAACCTGCGACTTGGCCCGGGCCGCCGCATTGCGGTGCACGACGCCGGCCTTGGTCGCCTTGTCCATGGCCGACGCGTAAGCCGTTCCAGCCGTCCTCGCGGCAGCGGCGTCATTGGCCTTCACCGCCTCGGTGAACCGCTTGTGCAGCGTCTTCAGGCGCGTCCTTACGCGCTGGTTGCGATCGTGGAGACGTACTGACTTACGGGCAGCCTTAATGGCAGATTTGGTGTTGGCCATGGTATCGGAAGATTCGGAGCCGGCCAAAGACTCAAACGCGTGCCGGGTAGTCAAGGGTTTTGTCGGTAGGTCCGGAACGGCCTGCCTGGTTTGGAATAAATGGGGACGATCGGGCCTTTCGCGTTGGCACCTCCGAGGGTTCTGATAGCGACTGTCCGTCCCATCCTTATGCCCAACCCCGCGCAGCCACCGATTCGGATCATGCTGGTCGACGCCAGCGAACTGATGCGACGCGGCATCAAGACCGTACTTGCAGACCAGACGGATCCCCCGATGCACGTGGTCGCGGAAACCGGCAGCGTTAGCCAGGCTCTCGCGGAATGCCTGCGCGCCCGGCCCGATGTCGTCCTGCTCGATATCCGGCTGCCGGACGGATCCGGTTTCGACCTGTGCCGGCTCATCCTGCAACGGGCCCCCGCCACCCGCATCGTGGTCCTCACGTCGTATTCCAGCGACAACTTCGTCTACGAGGCGGTCACCTCCGGTGCGCAGGGCTACCTGATGAAGGAAATCGATCCCGCGGCGCTGCTGCAGGCGCTGCGCGATGTGGCCGCGGGACGTTCGATCCTCGATCCCGATGTGACCAGCCGGGTCCTCCGGCTGCTGCGCGGCGGCAAGAGCGAGGCCGGCCCGGACCTCGCCAACCTGTCGACACAGGAGCGGCGGGTGCTTGCGCTCGTGGCCGACGGATTGACGAACAAGCAGGTCGGCCGGCAACTCGGTTTGAGCGAGAACACGGTCAAGAATTACCTCGTGAATGTATTCGAGAAGCTGCAGGTGAAGCGGCGGGCTCAAGCGGCGGCGATCTACGTCCAGAAGGGCAACCCGCCCAAGACCTGACTCCTTTCGGCGTTAGCGTCCCCTTTACGCCCCCCACCCGAACGGGCCTAGATCCCGTGAGCCCGAAATGCGGGCCCGTCTGCCTCTACGCGATTGCCGCGCATGGAAGTAAGCTCTGGCCATGGTACCGTTCAACTCCCGCGCTTCAGTCCGGCTCATGCCCCATGGCCGCAGGTCGGCGCGTTGCCGCTACGGCGGCTTCACCATCGTGGAGGTCGCCATGGCTACCTTCGTCATGGCCTTCGGGATCGCGACCTCGATCATCGCCCTGCAGATGGGGTTCAAGGCAATCGATGTCGCCCGGGATGGCACGCTGGCCTCGCAGATCATGCAGAGTGAAATCGAGCGACTGCGACTCTGGCCCTGGAACAACGCGTCAACCGCCGCGGTGGACAGCATCTGCGAGCTGCCCGCCTCCGCCACCGTTTCGCTCACCTCGATGTTCAGCACGAGCACGGCGATGGCCGAGAAATATACGGTCACCCGCACGGTCTCCAGCGATACGGACCGGCCGGATGACGTTCGCTATATCACGATCACCGTGACCTGGAATTCCTACGACGGGCGTGCCCACACGCGCAGCTTCACGACCATGTACTCGAAAAACGGCCTATATGACTACTATTACACGCTCGCCAACCAGACGTGAGCCGCGCCGGCGGCGCGGTTTCACGCTCACCGAGGTGATTGTCGCCGCCGGGCTGTCGAGCTTCATCCTCGCCGGCGTGCTCTCGACCTTCCTATTCATGGGCCGCAGCGGCGCGAACATGCGCAACTATAATGACATGGAGGCGCAGGCCCGGAGGGCGCTCGAGCTCTTTGCCGAGGACACCCGGCAGGCGAGTTCGGTCAACTGGACCAGCGACACGTCGCTCACCCTCGTGGTGAACTTCGCCAATGTCACCTACACCTATAATGCGGGAACCGCGAGTTTCAGCCGGACCAGCACGGTGGGCACAACCACGCTGCTCACCGGGATAACGGATTTCAACTTCCTCGCCTACACCATCACCGGCACTCCGATCACGGACTTCAGCACCGCCGCCGCCCGGGTCACGGCGAATAACACGACCAAGCAGGTCCAACTCTCGCTCTCGGCCGCGCGGTCCACTGCGACCGTGACCAACGCAACCAATGTCGTGCTCTCCGCCCGCTATGTGCTTCGCAACAAGCGGGTGACCGCCTGACGCCCTCCCTATGAAAACCACCCGCACCCGCCCCGCCCTTCGCTCCCAGCGCGGCTCCCTGCTCATCGTGGCAATGATTCTCTGTGCCGTCATTGGCATCTCGCTCGTCAGTTACCTGCAGCTCAGCCGCACGGCACTCAACCTGTCCAATCGCGGCGTGTACAACAACGCTGCGATCAACCTCGCAGAACAGGGCCTCGAGGAGGCCATGTACGCCATCAACCAGTCCGTGACGAACTCGAGCTATACCTGGGGGGGGTGGTATCCGGTCAGTTCGCAGCACAAGCGGCGCAAATGGGAGAATGTGAACCTGAGCCAGAGCGCCAGCGGCGAGTATCGTGTGCAGGTCTACAATTTCGGCGGCACCCCGGCGCCGAAGATCGTCTCCCGCGCCCTGGTCACCCTCGGCGGCAGCAATGCTCCGCCCATTGAAAAATGGATCGAGGTGCAGCTGCAGAAGACCTCCAAGTTCGCCAACGGTCTGGTGGCCAAGAATTCGATTACCTTCAACGGCAACAACGCCACCGTGGATAGCTGGAATTCGGATCCCAACGGCAATGGCTCGAGCATCGTCGCATATGATCCCAGCATCAACAACGACAACGGCAGCGTCGGCAGCATCTCGGTCTCCACCAGTGCGGTCGTCGTCCAGAATGCCGACGTTCTCGGGTTCGTTTCCACTGGCGGCACCGACCCGACGGCTTTCGTGGGATCCAACGGTTCCATCCTGGGCGACGATTCCGCCGACGATGGCACCTGGACCAGGTCAAATGTCGATCCTGCCCGCGTATCAACCACCTTCTCCGCCAACTTCGATGCGGTCAGCGCACCCACCCAGGGCGCCATCATCAACCTGGGAGCGATCAACAACACCACCACGCTCCCGCGCCCCACTGATGTCGCTTCGGGGCTCGCCGTCGGCGGCGTCTATTACTACGACGCCGCGAGCATCGGCCTGAGCGGCAATGGGACGACCCTCACCATCGCTGACAACGTGGTCCTGCGCGTGTCCGGCAACACCAGCATCAGCGGCAACACCGCGAAGATATCCATTGGCGCGGCTGGAAAACTTGCGATTTACACGGCCGGGGATGTCTCCATTCGGGGCAAAGGGATCATGAACGGTGTCGATGCAGATTCCAACGGATCGCTCAGCACCGCCGAACTCGGTCAGCCGATCAAGTTCCAGCTCTGGGGAACCAAGACCAGCGGCACACAAACGATCGACATTGGCGGCAACGGGCAGTTCAGCGGCGTGGTGTATGCACCGCAGGGCGATGTCAGCATCGTCGGTAACGGCGCCATCAATGGATCTGTGGTCGC
The DNA here is from genome assembly GCA_011525695.1 of Verrucomicrobiia bacterium. Taxonomy (GTDB): domain Bacteria; phylum Verrucomicrobiota; class Verrucomicrobiia; order Opitutales; family Opitutaceae; genus ER46. Next base: position 7,317 of record WYBX01000140.1, on the reverse strand, counting down.
GAACAACATCACCCTGAGCGGCAACGCGGCCTTTCACTACGACGAGTCGCTCGCCAACCTCGACAGCGGCAATCCGTACCGCGTCGGCCGCTGGAAGGAACTCACGACGGCGGATGATCGCTCCGTCTACGCCTCCTCGCTGGATTTCTGACGGCAACCCTTCCAGGCTGTCCTGGCTCCCACGCCATGCGTTCCGGTTCCTCCAATTTCGTCAACGGGCACTCGCGTTCCATGCGCGGGCGGATCGCGGGATTCACGATCGCGGAGGTCATGATGGCGGTCGCGATCATGTCGCTCGCGATCACCACCTCGCTGACCACGATGCAGCGCACGTTCATGTCGCTGGACTCCGCGCGCAACATCACCCTCGCGGCACAGATCCTCCAAAGCGAGCTCGAGAGCATGCGCCTGTCCCCGTGGGAAACAATCCGCGACTACCCTGCCGGTCCCACCACCCTCACCATCGACACCGGATTCACCGGCAATGCCGCCATTGCCGATCGGTTCACGCTGACACGCCAGGTGAGCACGATTCGGACGGGAATGCGCCAGATCACCCTCACCGTCAGCTGGACCGCGTTCGATGGCCGGGAGCTCTCGCGATCCTTCACGACCTACTATGGCGAGAATGGGCTATATGATTTCTTTTCGAATTCCGCCTGACGACGGCCCGCCGCGCCGGAACGGCCGTCGTTCTGGGTTCACACTGCCCGAGGTCATGATCGGAGCCTCGTTGGGCACGATCGTGCTCACGGGCGTGATGGCGACGTTCCTGATGCTCGGCCGCACCGGCATGAATGCGGCCAATTACAGCATGTCGGAAACCGAAATTCGCCGCGCGCTCGAGTCCTTCTCGCAGGACGCCCGGATGGCCAGCGATCTCGTGTGGAACAGCGAAACCTCGGTCACGTTGACGGTCCCCAACGATTATGCGGCGAACGGCAACCAGGTGACCTATGCGTATGACAGCGACGATCAGATCTTCTTCCGCCGTCCGGGAGACGTCTCCTCATCCGCCACCCGGCTGGATTTGATCCGGAGCGTCTCCAGTCTCGAGTTTGCCCGCTTCAACCGGCTCAACAGCCCGACCAGCAGCGACAGCGAAGCCAAACGGCTTCGGGTGACGCTGAACGTCCGCCGCACGGGCACCACGCTGGTCGCCGCCAACACGACCGTGGTGTCCACGAGCTTCGTCCTCAGAAACAAGGTCGCAAACTGATGCAACCGCTCCCCAGCCCCCTCGCCGCCCCCCGCTTCGGCTTGCGGGCAAAACCGTCCCCCAAGCGCGGCTCGCTGCTGATCGTGGTGATGATCGTCTCCGCCGTCATCGGCATTTCGCTCGCGAGCTATATCCGGCTGACAACGAACTCGATGAAGCTGGCGGATCGCTCGTTCTATTCGACCTCCGCGCTCAACCTGGCCGAGATTGGGATCGAGGAGGCGATGTATTGCTACAACCAGTTGGACAACGCCGCCAACGATCGCGCCGCCTGGGTCGTGAGCGGCCGGAACTGGACGATCGCCGGGGATAACAGCGTCTCCACCACGCTGCCGTCGTTTTCCGTGGGGCCGGGTGCGACCGGCACGGTGAGAGTCTACTGCACTCATTTTAACCCCAGTGGCAGCGATCCCAAGATCGTGGCCCGGGCGACCATCACGAGTTCCCAGGGCCCGACCCAGGAAAAGTGGCTCGAAGTCACGCTGCGCCGTCGATCGTTGTGGGCTAATGGCATGGTGGCGCGAAACGAGATCCGTTGGAACGGCGGCAACGCCCTGGCTGACTCCTTCGACTCGGCGCAGGGCAGCTACGGCGACCCGTCAAGGCCGCCGAGGCCCAATGCGACCGTTGGCACCCCGAATTCAGCCAACGGTGCGATTGATGTCGGTGGCGGCACCATCCGCGGGGCGGTGATGAATGCGGGCGGCACCATCTCCAAGACGAGCGGGGCCATTCTCAGCAGCACCATGGGGGGCACCGGCTGGGACAGCAGCCTCGTGACGAATGATTTTTCGGCAACGTTTCCCGCCGTGGAAGTACCCTCCCCCCCGGCAGCCAATGTCACCCCCGTTCATTCCAGCGCGACAATCTCGTTTCCGAGCACGCTCCCGCGCGCAACCGACCGGCCAGCCCTGGATGGCGTCTATTATTACGAATTCGCCAACAACTACGGGCTTTCGGCGGCCGGTGGCGCCGGCAACGTCCTTCAAATCAATGCGCCGGTCGTCTTCCTGGCCACAAACCACACCTCGACCAGCCCGAATCTGATCGATCTTGCGGGCAATGCCAGCATCCGGGTGACGACCAACGGCAGCCTGCAAATCTATACGAGCGGCGACATCGAAGCGGCCGGAAACGGCATTGCGAATGCCACTGCGGTGCCGGCCAAGATGCAGATCTTCGGGACCGCCACGACTCCCGGTGGCCAGACCATCCGGTTCGTGGGTAATGGTGCGTCCATTGCTGCCATCTACGCCCCAAACGCGACGTTCCAACTCCGGGGCAATGGCAACCTGCAGGGGGCCGTCATCGCCAACACCATCAATCTGAATGGCAATGCCGCCTTTCACTACGACGAGGCCCTGGGCCGGTTGAACTCGGGCAATCCCTTCGGCGTCGTTCAATGGCGCGAACTGCGGTCCGCCGCCGACCGCGCCGCGGATTATCCGACGCAGCTCGACTTCTGAGCCGCTGACTTTCAGGGACGCCGGCAGAGGCGTTCGATCCAGCGGCATCGGCGGAATCAGGGCCATCCGTGGCCCAAGTCTCTGCCGACTGCGGCCAGAACAGCATTCATGAACCGGGTCCGCCCAAGGATTGGGAAAAAATGGCTTTGGGGCCGGTAAGCCGGATTCTGTTCCTCCCGAACGAGTCGGGATTCGATGGTCATTTCTCTCAGCTCCGCCTTGCGGCGGCGCTGTCCTCCCAGCCCGCTTTTGCGGGCGAAGGAGGATGCGGCATACCCGTGACTGTAGGACGGGCCGCCCAGTCACCTATTTTGCCTTGCACCAGACGGGGTTTTTCGTGCCGCCGGCGTCGCCGCCGGCGCGGTGGGCTCTTACCCCACCTTTTCACCCTTACCCCTTTGAAATCTCAAATTTGAGATCTGAGATTCCAGCGGGGCGGTATGTTTTCTGTGACACTGTCCGTCGACGCGCCTTGACGCGCGCCGCCCGCGCTTGCGGTGAAACTCGCGCGGCATCCTGCCCTGTGGTGTCCGGACTTTCCTCTCCGAACTCGAAAACCGGCGCGGCGTTACCCGCGCCTTGGGATCAAAGAACTCGGAGCGACCATCAGGCCCCAAAGCCAGCGGAGCACATTGCCCCAATCCCGTCCGGGCGCAAGATCCCCCTGTATTCAGCTGAATCCTTTCTTCGCCCGGCATGGAGAACTCCCGCTCTGCACCCGGCATCAACCGAGTCCACGCAGCGTCTCGCTGGTCGTCAAACCTGCTCCCAATACACAATCCGCCCGCACTGATCGCACGTCGGCAGCTGCGCGATGGGATCCGCCACCTTGCTCCGGGCCTGCGATTCGACCTCGCTCGATACCTTCAGGTGGCAGCCGCCACACTTGCCCAGGACGATGGGGACCACGACCGGGTGGTTCAGGGTGGCAATCCGATCAAAGACCTTCAACCACCGCTCGGCGATCGGAGCACGGGCGGTGGCCACCTCTGCCTGGACTGCCTCCAGCTCCCCCTTGAGACTGCTCTCCCGCTCCCGCAGCGCGGCTATCCGCCCTTCGTGACCCGCGATGTTCGCCTTCAGCTCGGCTTCCGCGGCCTGGAACCGCTTCCTCGCCTCGTCGATCGCGTACATCAACTCCAGTTCCTGGCTCTCCAGCTCCCCGATCTGGCCCTGGATCGTCTCAATCTGGTGACCCATCGCCTGATACTCATCGTTCTTCCGGATCGCGAGCTGCTGGGTCCGATACTGCCCGGCCTTCTGCTCCGCCAGTCCGATATCCGTCTCCAAGGCCTTCTTTCTCACTTCAAGCCCTTGGAGTTCATCCCGCGCCGCCTCGATCGCGCCCTTTTCCGCCGCAATCCGCTGCTCGATCGCGGCAATGTCGCGCGGAATGGCCTTGAGCTGCACCTCCACGCTGAGCCGCTTGGTATCGCGATCTTGAAGGATGAGCAGCGATTCGAGCGCCGGATGTGACATTGGCCCTCCACTGTGCCGCCGGAGCCTCGCCGGTCAAACGAAAGCACCGCGGCATACGGAGGGCCCTGAGACAGGGCCGTTCCTGGCTCCTTCGCAGCCACTTCCAGCTTTGAAATAGGCCGCGGTTCCCGCGTTCTGCGAGGGGGATCCCACGCCTCCCGGCGCCAACCGCTTAAAACCAAAAAGAAAGGCCTTTTTACGCCTGATTTTGTCCAAAAAAACCCTCGCCACCACGGGCGTTCCGCGAGACTTTTCTTGTTTCATTTTCCACTCGAAATCGCCCATTCCCTCCCTTCATGCCCGACGCCCCCGACTCTCCAAACCTCGACCATTCAAAGCCCTTCTCCGAAACCTACGACGCCTCAAAACTCGGCAAGCTCGAAGGCCTCGAGGCGGTCCGCAAGAAGCCCGGCATGTACATCGGCGGCACCGATGAGCGCGCCCTGCACCACTGCGTTTCCGAGGTCCTCGACAACTCCGTCGACGAACATCTGGCCGGCCATTGCGACAAGATCGAGGTCGCCATCCACGTTGACGGGTCGATCAGCATCCGCGACAACGGCCGGGGCATCCCGGTCGACCTCCACCCGGTTTACAAGATCCCCGGCGTCGAGATGGTGCTGACCACGCTTCACTCGGGCGGCAAGTACGGCCAGGGCGGCTACAAGTTTTCCGGCGGCACCCATGGCGTCGGCGCCAAGTGCGTCAACGCGGTTTCGGAATGGTTCGAGGTCGAGGTTTCCCGCAACAGCCAGGTCCACCACATGAAGTTCGAGCGGGGCAAGACGACCAAGAAGCTCGAGGTCATTGGCAAGGCCCGCGGGACAGGCACCCTGATTACCTTCAAGCCCGACGCGGAAATCTTCCGGGAAACGACCATCTTCCAATCGAGCCGGATCAGCCAGCGGCTCCGCGAGCTCGCGTTCCTCAACTCCGGCCTTGAAATCGTCTTCACCGACGAGCGGCCCGCCGAGCCGAAGGTCGAGACCTACTACTACAAGGATGGCGTCGAGGAGTTCGTGAAACAGCTCAACCAGGGCAAGACCGCGCTGCATCCGAAGCCCGTCGCAATTCGCAAGGAGACCAAGGTCAGGACCGACGACAAGGAGGCGGAGGTTCATGTCGAGGTCGTTCTTCAGTACAACGACAGCTACAACGACCAGGTCCTGTGCTACACGAACACCGTCCATAATCCGGACGGCGGCAGCCACCTCTCCGGTTTCCGGTCGGCCCTGACCCGCGCCATCAACCAGCACGCCAAGGCCAATAATCTGCTCAAGGACAAGGACCCGCAGATCACGGGCGACGATGTCCGCGAAGGTCTCGCCGCCGTCATCTCGATCAAGCACAGCGACCCGAAGTTCGAGTCCCAGACCAAGGTGAAGCTGCTTTCGCCCGAGGTGGAAAGCATCGTCGGCTCGGTTTCCTACGAGGGGCTGATGTTCTACTTCAGCTCGAATCCCAACGTGGCGAAGCGGATCGTGGACAAGTCGCTCAATGCCGCCCGGGCCCGCGAGGCGGCCCGCAAGGCCCGCGAAACCGTCCGCAAGGGCGCTCTGTCCGGCGGCGGGCTCCCCGGCAAGCTCGCCGACTGCTCCGAGCGCGACCCGAAGGATTGCGAACTCTACATCGTCGAGGGCGATTCCGCCGGCGGCTCGGCCAAGCAGGGCCGCGATCGCCGGTTCCAGGCCATCCTCCCGCTCCGCGGAAAACTCATCAACACCGAGAAGGCCCGGCTCGACAAGGTCCTCTCCAATGAGGAAATCCGCACGCTCATAACCGCCTGCGGCACGGGGATCGGCGAGGGCGACGACTCGGTCGGCGGCTTCAATGCCGACAAGGCCCGTTACCACAAAATCATCATCATGACCGACGCCGATGTGGACGGCTCCCACATCCGGACGCTACTACTCACGTTCATCTACCGCCAGATGAAGGGGCTGATCGAGCGCGGCTACGTCTACATCGCGCAACCGCCCCTCTACAAAATCAAGCGCAAGAAGCGGGAGCAATACATCGACAACGACGAGCAACTCAACCGAATCCTGCTCGAACTCGGCTCCGAGGATGTCGTGCTGTCGCGTCTTTCCGACGGCCATGTCTTCGCCGCAGCCCAGATCGATCGGATCGTCGAAAACCTCGCGGCGCTGGAAAAACTCGGCGCCGGCGTGACCCGCTACGGAGCCAGCCTCGCGGAATACCTCGACGCCCACGATCCCGCGACGCACGAACTGCCGCGGTACATCATCCGGATCCGGGCCGGCAACCAGGAGAGCCACACCTTCCTCAAGGACGAGACCGCACTGAAGCAATTCATCGAGGACAACAAGCTCAACGCCGACCTGACCGAGCTCACGGACGCCGCCGACACGCCGCTCGTCGCGGAGCGCAAGCCCGCCGCCTACGCCACCCGCCGGACGAAGCACGAAATCTTCGAGAGCACCGAGATGGCCAAGCTGCTCAAGGCCATCGCCACGACCGGACTCGACATCTCGGGATTCGCGCCAACGGCCCAGCCCCGTTTCGTGATCGTCGAGAACGCCGGCCAGAAATCCGAAAGCCGGACCGAACTGCACAGCCCGCTCGACATCGTCGCACAGATCCGCGCCAGCGGCCGCAAGGGCCTGAACATCCAGCGCTACAAGGGCCTCGGCGAAATGAATCCCAAGCAGCTCTTCGAAACGACGATGGATCCGGACAAACGCCGGCTCCTGAAGGTCAACATCGAGGATGCCGCCAAGGCCGACGCCCTCTTCACCCTCCTGATGGGCGACGAGGTCCCTCCCCGCCGCCAGTTCATCGAGGACAACGCCCTGAACGTGCAATTCCTCGATGTGTGATGAAGGAAGTAGCGAGTAGTGAGCATGGCAGACAAATCACAGTCCTTCCGCGACGTTCTCGTGTGGCAGAAGGCGCATGCTTTCACGCAAACGATCTACCGCTGCACCGAGGCGTTTCCCAAGTACGAGAGCTCCCGACTCCTCCCAGGCTACATCAACGGCCTGGAACGCGGCGGTTCGTAACTACTGTCTCGTCCTAGCCCACGTTGACACCCGGCAGACGAAAAATGAAGCCGATTGAAACGATCCGATACAGCGAAGCATTCAAGCAACAAGTGATCAGCGAACTGGAAGCCGGCAGGTTCAAGAACCC
>WYBX01000139.1 GCA_011525695.1 Verrucomicrobiia bacterium | reverse complement strand
GCAGTTCGCCGGCCAGTTCAGCGTTCGCCGCGAAAATGCCAGCGGCATTTTCGCCTTAGCAGCCTGTCGGTTGTCCGCGTGGCCTTCGGCCCGCGATTCGAAAATCCTAAGTCCGACAGGCTGCTAGTTTGCGCAGAATCATGATTTCACGACAGCGGGCCGGCAGCGAATGAATCGCTTCCGCGAGTAGCGCAATTTCCTCTTGTGCGCTGATCGCTTCGGCTGCATCCGCCTCATCCTCTAAGACGTTGATGGAATCAATATCCATTACAGCTTCATGCGCGGCGGTCCGCTGCTCCTTGCGAATAACGTCAACCGCCAGCCGGCGTGCGATCCCAAAAAGGAATGCGCGGACGCACTGAATGGGATGCGCAGCGCGGGCCTTCAACAGGCGCAAGTAAGACTCCTGCACGATGTCGTCCACATCGCGTACGGTCGGAAATGAACCTCTCAAGTAGGACCGTAACGACATTTCGTGCGGCTGTACCTCATCGGTAAACCAAAGCGTTTGATCGCAATTGGAAGACCGCTCAAGTGATGTCGGAGGCAGATTCACGGTGAAACGGACCGGCCGCAGGGGATGTGGCGCCAGACGCGACGAAACGGCAAGCTTCTCTTATGGAATTGCGCACGAAACCGATCCCGGGGCGCCCGCCCCGGCTGACGGCTGGGCAAACGACACAATTGAGCAAGTTGCTGATCGTTGGCGCCCAGAAGGCTGGATATGTCACGGACCTTTGGGCTTTGCGCCGAGTCGCCGATCTGATCGAAAAGCGCTTCGGGGTACATTATGGGAGGACCGGCGCTCGGCGGTTGCTCCTTCGGCGTTTGGAGTGGACATGGTAGAAACCGGAGCGCCGGGCCATCGAGCGCAACGAGGAGGCGACTGCCAAGTGGAAGCAGGCCGACTGGCCGGAAATAAAAAACGTCCGTCGACGTGGATGCCGCAGCGAGAGTCGCTTGGACTGAGAGCCTGCCCGGCCCCGCCCAAAGGACAAAAACGCCCGGGAAGCCGTGGATGAGTTTCATCTCAGCCCAAGATCAAGCACAACTCGCCGCTATCTGCCTTGATTTGAATCAAGATTTTGGGGTTTGCCGCAAATGTGAAGCATCCTGCCATCCTTGCCATGCGGACGACGCGGAGTGAGGCAGTCCCTGCAAATATGAGTTTTAGCCCTTGGAGGGCTCGGCTCTGCCCGGCCGGAGGACCGCAATTCCGATTCGGTTGCGGTTGCCTCGTCTGATTATCCGACTGTGGAAACCAACATGTTGGTTGGAATGCTCTGGAGATTTTGCCCACGAAACACACCAAACACACGAAATGGAAATCTTTTCTGTAAAGGTTTTCGTCAAGGCCAGCGTCTTCGAGATGATGAAAGAGGCCATCCGCCCCTGCGGTTGGCATCTGTAGTCCTGAATCGAACGACGTCCTTATGGCCCTGCAGCTTTCTCCGAGATCTTTTCACTGGCTGGGCGTGTGCGCGACAGCGTTGTCCGTCCTCTGCCCTTCGCTCGCGGTGGAAGCTGCCAAGATGAAATTCGACGTGCCGGCCGACGTGGTGGCGCGCGCCATCAAGACGTTCGCACAACAGTCCAATGTGGAGATTCTGATTCGCGCCGAACTGGGACGGGAGATTCGCACGCAGCCAGTCAAAGGCGAATTTTCCCTGCGCGAGGCGATCGACCGCATGCTGCGTGGCACCGGCTTGGTCGCGAACCAGGACGAAAAAACCGGCGTCGTGACGATAGTGGCGGCAGCGAGCGCCAACGGACAGAATGCGGCCGCCGACCCACCCGCCGACCCTCAATCTTCCATTAAAAAAAAAGCGATAACTTCTGATGGTACCTCCAAAATTATGAGACCTAGGAACACCAACAAGATCGTCACCCTATTCGCGAGTCTGATTGGCTTGGCCGCCGCCTCCGACCCTCTCCTGGGACAAGCCGTTGTTCCGACAACCCGCGAACGATCAGCACTGGAGGCCGACTCCCTCGTTGAGCTGTCACCCTTCATTGTCAGTTCGGAGAGGGATAGCGGCTACCAGGCCACCTCGACTTTGGCGGGTACCCGCCTCAATACGCCGCTCAAGGATCTTGGCGCCGCGATTTCAGTATACACGAAAGATTTTATCGACGACCTCGGCGTGACCAACGCCAACGATCTGATGGTCTACGCCACGAACATGGAGGCGGCGGGTCCGAGCGGCAACTTCTCCGGCGCCACCAACGACATCCATAGCGTCACGGTGGTGGGCGACAATATCCGCGTCGATCCACAGTCCGGCCTGCGCACGCGCGGTCTGGCGAGGCCGAGCGTCACCCGCGGTCTATTCCTGAGCGGCATTGGGATCGACAGCTACAACACCGCAAGAGTGACGGTGAACCGCGGCCCCAACGCCGCTCTCTTCGGAGTGGGCAATCCCGCGGGTGTCGTTGATCACACGCTGCTGCTCCCCGACCTCCACCGCAACACGAATAGCGTCGAGATGCGCTACGGCACCAACGACAGCCTCCGTGGCTCGGTCGACTTCAATCGCGTGCTGATCGACAAGAAACTCGCGGCGCGCATCGCCGCGGTCCACGACCGGGAGGAGTATAATCAGCGGCCTGCTTTTGAGGAAAAGAAACGGATCTACGGCGCCCTGACGTTCGAACCTTTCAAGTCGACCTCGCTGCACGCGAGCTTCGAATCCGGAAATACGCTGGCCAACCGCCCAATCACCATACTGCCCTTCAAGAGCATTTCCGACCAATGGTTCGCTGACGGCCGGCCAAGCAACGACTGGACCTACTATGATGACCCGGTCCGCAACCCAAGCGCGGCGACTCAAAATGCTGGCGGTTTTTGGGGATTTCACAATGGAGCTGGTCAGATCTTCGATCAGATCGTGGAGTTTTACGATCAGCCCAATGCAACCGCTGCTGCTAGGGCGCTTCGCAGCCGACTCGGCACCCAAGGAGGAAATCCTCCGAACAATATCCACCCCCTTCTCTTCCATCCGCTGCTCAACCGTGACCGCAGTGCTGATCTAATCGCCACTCCGACCGGGACCCAGAACATATTCGATTATTCGGGTGGGTTCTGGACGGGCGCCAACGTGCTGCCCGGTCAACAGCCCGGCTTGCCGCCGACCGGGATAAAAAATCAGGGGTTTACGGATTCTAGCGCCTTCGACTGGAAGAATCGGATGATCGACGAGACTTCGCGTCAGGGCGATAGTTTTCACGCTTTTAACATTGCGCTCGAGCAGCGTGCCTGGAAGGACCGCGTGGGCGTCGAGGTCGCTTACGCCACGGAACGTGTCGATCGTCGCGGCAAGAACTCGTTCTTTCAGAACGGCAATAACAATCACATTCGCCTCGACACCGGCGCCGTATTGAATACAGGCGAGCCAAACCCGAATCTCGGTCGTCCCTTTACGGTTTTCAATTGGAGCACTTGGAGTACGGCGTCCACGGGGCGCGAAACCAGCCGGGTTACCGGTTACCTCAAGTACGACTTCAGCGATTTGAGCCCTTCCTGGGGCAAATGGTTCGGCCGCCACACGGTGACGGGGCTTTACGAGAATTATGCGATCGAGTTGATGAACTACCAAACTCGTCTCGCGGCTGACGGTCCCGGGGCGCGCGCCTTCAATCCCCTCATCGAAGCAGGCCCGCGCAAGATTGGCAAGTTGGTCTACCTTGGCCCGTCCATCATCGGGAACAACAATCCCCTCCAGCTTCAGCCGATTCAGATTCCGCCGGCTGCCGCCGGGCCGGCCTCGGTTCCCCTCACCTCCTTCAACCGCCAGGGGGATGCCACGGACCTCGGAAGTTTCGAAGATGGCCCATTGTCGTATGTCGAGATCAACGCCGGCGGAAACGCCAGCCGCGAGGTGATCAAGTCGAAGGCCGCCGTCCTGCAAAGCTACTGGCTCCAAGACCATCTCATTACCCTGCTTGGCTGGCGTCGCGATGTGGATTATTCCACTAACACGAACATAGCCTTTGTATCGAATCCCGCGGATCGAAACGATCCCGGGAAGGTACATTACAGCCTCGACGACTTCGCTTTCCCGCACACACCACCCCGGACGGTCGCCAAAGAGATCTTCTCTTACGGTGTCGTTTTGAACTGGCCGCGGAAGCTGGTCAAGCTGCCCAAAGGAACCGACTTCAGTGTGTTCTATAATCAATCCGAGAATTTCACGCCCCTGGGTACCCGCCGCAATAATTATGGCGAGCCTCTCGACTCACCTCAAGGCACCACGAAGGACTATGGATTCGGCTTTTCAGCTCTTGGCAACAGGCTGACCATTCGCGTGAATCGCTATGAAACGGCGATCAAGGATGACACATTCAATCCCCAAGTTTATGGCTTGGCCATTAGAAACGCAATGTTTCAGGTACCTCAAACTTGGCTTGTAGAAGGCAATGTCAATCCACACCTCGTTGAGATGCGCAATGCACAGGTCGATTTTCTCTTCAGCGCGCTTCCCGCCAATTATCGTGAGCTTTATGGTTTAAAGGTAGAGGGCGAGGCACCGAAGTTGGTGTCACGTTATGAAGCGATCAGTTCTGTGGACACCACGGATTACGTCGCCAAGGGAACCGAGATGGAGATCGTATTCAATCCGACGCGCAATTGGCGTATCATGGCCAATGTCTCGAAGCAGGAAACGGTGCAGACCAATATGTTGCCCTCTTTGAAACAATTCGTGGCCCTAATGCTGCCGATCTGGAATCAGTTGCGTGGCGTTCCGGTAGGCGGGTATCCCCTGGGCTGGCAGGTTGGCGATCCGCTTCCTGCGGGAATGGATACGTACGGCGACTTTCTCGACCGAAGTATTTTGGTGCCATACGCCACGGTGCTCGCGACGGAGGGTTCGGCAAGTGCCGAGCAGCGCAAATGGCGCGGCAACCTCGTGACCAACTATACATTCGACGGTGGCTCGCTCTTCGGCTTCAAACTGCATGGCTGGGGTGTCGGCGGCGCGGTGCGGTGGCAGGATAAAGTTGGCATCGGTTATCCGACCACCCGGAATCCGGATAGCAGTGTCAACATCGACATTGCGAACCCCTGGTATGCGCCGGCCGAAACCAACGTGGATGCGTGGGTGAGTTATAAGCGCAAGCTTTGGAACGACCGGATTCATTGGACGATCAAGTTCAATGTCCGCAACCTCTATGCTGACACTGACCCGATCGCAATTGGCGTTCAGCCCTGGGGGGAAATTTCCACTGCTCGCCTCGCTCCCGAGCGCCGCTGGTATCTCACCAATACGTTCAACTTCTAGCATCCTGTGGCACGTGTTGCTTCGTATCGTGTCCCGCCAGGCCCTGAGTTTACCGGGGCATGGCCATGCGATCCAGAATCACGTGAACGCAAAACGTGACAACAAGGAGACTACATCCGATGAGCGACAAAATTAATCGGCGCGAGTTTGTCGGGGCGGCCGCGGCAGCCTGCTTGGTTAGCACCGCATACGGTGGCGGCGACCCGAAGGAAGCAAGTCAGCGAACGAGTTCGGTGGCTCGCATAATCACGACTTGTCAAAACAGCAAGGGATACCCGACGGTCGCGGGGAACCGCGAGAATATGTTGGCCCTCTTCGACCGCGCGCTGAAGCAGAAGCCGGACTTGGTGTGCTTCCCCGAGGGCTTCATTGGACTGGGGAGTAAGGAGTGGAAGCCGGAGACGGTGCCTGGCCCGACAACGGACGCTTTTGCCCGCCGCGCCAAGGTATGCCGCTGTTATGTCATCTGTCCGATCCCGACGGCGCGGGACGGTCGCGAGTGGAACTCCGCCGTGGTGATTGATCGGGCAGGCGAGATTCTCGGCGTTTACGACAAAGCCCATCCAGTGACCAGTTCACCGGACTACACGCTGTTCGAGACGGGCCCGCTGGCCAGGAACGGACTCTTCCCGGGAGGCGAGCCACCCGTGTTCGACCTGGACTTTGGGCGGGTGGGCATTCAAATCTGTTTCGATGCGGGATTCCCGGAGAACTGGGAAACACTGGCGCGCAAGGGGGCGAAGGCGGTGTTCTGGCCGTCGGCCTATGACGGCGGCTTTCCAATGCAGGCCTATGCCTGCCTGCACCACTATTACGTCATCACCTCGGTGAATCGTGCGAGATCGCGCATCATCGACCCCTGTGGCCGCGTGGTGGCGAACACGGATGAACGGGTGAACTTCGTCGTGCAGGACGTCAACCTCGACTTCGTGGTGGCGCACTACGACTTCAACTGGGGCATCCCAGACCGCATCATGGACGCCTATCCCGACCGGGTAAAGGTCACGTCCTACCGGGAGGACGCGCACTTTATCGTTGAGCCCACCGACCGCGCGTTGACCACGGCGAAGTTGTGCGCGGAGTTCGGGTTCGAACCGGCATCACAGTATCACGAGCGACACCGAAAAGCGCATGCCGCCCTGAGGGCCGGGAAGCCCCCGGTGCCGCAAACAGCCGCACACGGAAACCGGGGACAGCATTCGAAGTAAGTGAAGTGACCCATGCCTTGGCCGCCACGTATTTTAAAGCTCTGGGCGCTCGGCGTGGTGCTGGGAGTCATACTCGCGCGACTGGCCACATGGGGATCGCCGACACTCGCGCAAACTCCCGCGCCAAAGGCCATCGGCCCGCTGCGTGTCCATCCGACCAATCCGCGCTACTTCACCGACGGGACGAAGAATCCGGACGGCTCGCTGAAAGCCGTCTATCTGACCGGGTCGCATACTTGGAACAGCCTGCAGGATATCGAGGGCTTCAAGGTAGCCGGCTCCCCGGACGCACTGAGCGGGAGGTTCGATTTCGACCGCTACCTGGATTTCCTCCAGTCCTACCACCACAACTTTTTTCGCCTGTGGTTCTTCGAGTTCGCCCAGGAGCCCTCGACCAAGTACAGCTTCACGGTATCGCCCCATCCGTGGCCTCGCACGGGTCCGGGCAACGCGCGGGATGGGAAGCCCAAGTTCGACCTGTCCAAGTTCGATCAGCACTATTTCGAGCGGATGCGCTCGCGTGTGACCGCTGCCCGCGACCGCGGGATCTACGTCGCCGTCATGCTGTTTGAAAGCTCGTTTGGCCACGAGGCTTGGCCAGGACACGCGTTTCACCCGGACAACAACATCGACGGAGTGGACGGAGGCGGCATGGTGGCCTTCCATACCCTTAGCGTGCCGGACGTGGTGCGCCTCCAGGAGGCCTACGTCCGCAAAGTCGTGGATACGATCAATGACTTGGACAACGTCCTCTATGAGATCTGCAACGAGCCTGGCGAGAAGGCGGAGGAATGGGGCGTTCATTTGTGCAAGTATATCAAGGAATACCAGGCCACCAAACCCAGACAGCATCCGGTCGGAATGACCGCGATTTTCGACAAGTCTCAGTGGAAGAAATATCAGTCCTGGATTGCCCGCAACGACCTGCTCTTTAGCGGCCCCTACGATTGGATCGCGCCTGGCGGATGGGCGAAGGACGAGGGGAGCAAAGTATGGGGGGTGGATCCGCCAGCCAACGATGGGCGGAAAGTCATCATCATGGACCCGGACCACATCTGGCCTGCCGCGCCGCAGAAGGGATGGGTCTGGAAATGCTTCACGAGGGGACTGCAGCCGATTCTCATGGACTGGTACGATTCGAAGCCGGTGTGGATATCCGAGGCCGAGCAGGAGGCGATGCGCAAGGCCATGGGGCAGACACGACGCTGTGCTGAACGCATGAAGCTGGCGGCGATGACTCCCCGCAACGACCTGGCTTCCTCGCAATACTGTCTGGCGCGCCCCGGCGGCGCGTACCTGGTATACCTGCCCGCGGGCGGCGATGTGACGGTGGACTTAACCGCAGCGTCGGGGACACTCAGCCTGGAGTGGATCCATCCCGTCGAAGGCACACGGACGCCTGGCGGGACGACGATCGGCGGCGCGAAGCAGGTGTTCAAAGCGCCCCACGGCGGCGATGCGGTGCTGTATGTCTGGAGGAGATAGCAGCGCTGCAACCGCCAAGGGTGAGCGATTGGCTTGCGAGATGCGACGGTCGGATCAGAACCCGCTGAATTCAACGCTCATGAGAGTACACTATCCAACCGTTTACACTCCTGCGCTATAGAAACACCACACATGTTACGACGCACCACGCTCAGCTTGTCTCTCTTACTTGTACTGTCTTCTCTATTTGCATACGAAAAACGTGATCTTCTTCAGACAAAAGCTTCCTTGCAGGACATTAAAGCATCTCTTATTCATGACACAAGCTGGCCTGGCTATCCTGATTACAAGAACCGGAACGGATGGGATGCATTAACCGGGGCGCTAAAGCAGGACCTGGTCAAGAACGGAGAAGCTTTTCTCGGCTATACATGGAAGATAATAACAGCCACTGATTATCTCGCCTTTGAACGAAACGGCAGCAGGGCGCCGATGGAAAGCCCATCGGGGGCAAATCGGAGGGCGTTAAGCAACCTGGTTTTTGCCGAGCTGGCAGAGGGGAAAGGACGTTTCATGGACCAGATTATTAATGGCATCTGGCATAGTTGCGAAATGACATCATGGGCTTCGTCGGCGGGTATGCCGGATCAGAAATCGAAGCGTTCATTACCCGATTACACCGAGCACATGATTGATTTGGCATCCGGCCAAATGGCTTCCTTCCTAGCCTGGACCTGGTATTTTCTGCGTACCGAGATGGACAAAGTGGATCCGGTTATTTCCCGTCGTTTGTATGACACCATCAGCGAACGAATCCTGACACCGTATATGGAGCGTAGTGATTTCTGGTGGCAGGCCTTCGGTTATAAACCCGGTGTGATGGTGAACAACTGGAATCCGTGGTGCAATTTCAATGTGCTCGCCTGCTTCCTGCTGCTCGAGGAAAACACGGACAAACGGGCTGAAGCCGTGTATCGCACCATGCAGAGCGTGGACCAGTTCATCAATTATGTGCAGGCAGATGGTGCGTGTGAAGAAGGCGCTTCGTACTGGCGCGTTGCAGCGGGTAAACTCTATGATTATCTGCAATTGCTCAGTAATGCCAGTGCGGGCAAGCTCGGCATTTTTGACGAGCCAATGATTAAACGCATGGGTGAATACATCGGGAGGAGCTATGTGGGGCACGGATGGGTGGTGAACTTTGCCGATGCCTCGGCAAGGAGTGGAGGAGAAAGCGGGCTGATTTACAGGTATGGGAAGGCGGTCAACAGTGCCGAAATGCAAACTTTTGCCGCTTACCTGGCTCAGGCGGGTTCGTCGGTTGCAAGCGCAAATGCGGGTGTCGATTTTTTTCGCAGCATAGAAGACATCCGCACGTCGTCCGAGTTGTCCCAGGTAATACCGGCATTACCCGAAGTCTCCTCTACCTGGTATCCTCAAACGCAGGTGTGTTATCTGCGTAATGAGGCTGGTTTCTTCCTTGCCGCCAAGGCAGGGTTTAATAAGGAAAGCCACAATCATAATGATGTGGGAACGTTCCTATTATACGTCGATGCGATACCCGTATTTATCGATGTAGGAGTAGGCACCTATACAAGGCAGACCTTCAGCAATGAACGGTACAATATCTGGACGATGCAGAGCAATTACCATAATCTTCCAATGATTAATGGCATGCCACAGCGGTTTGGGGCACAGTTCAAGGCGAGCGAGGTTGTTTTTGACTCACAAGGAAGCCAGTTCTCCCTCAATATGGCAAGAGCCTATGCAGAAGATGCGGCGGTAAAGCGATGGACACGGAAATATACTTTAACTCGGGACAAGCTGGAAATCGATGATCTCTTTGAGTTGACAGAAACCAAATCGCCCAACCAGGTGAATTTTATGACGTGGGTGAAGCCGGATTTAACAACTGCCGGTGTGGTTCAGTTAAACAAAGACGGTCGTGCCTTTAAAATGCTTTTTGACGCCAACAGTTTTACCGGGAGGATTGAAACGATTCCGCAAAGTGATCCGCATTTATCGAAGGTCTGGGGAAATGAGCTGTATCGGGTGGTCTTGATTGCCAAAAAGCTGCAGACAAACGGACATTACCATTTTGTCATTACAAGGAACTAATGTTTATCGGAAAGGGACGTTCGTTGGGCGTTGAAGCACGCCATGCATCATGCATCTATCCGTATCCGTCCGGCCAGGCCTGGCCGGACGCATACATCTATCCCGGCGTTTCGGGCGAACAAAGCCTGGAATTGGCCGGCGGCCGTCCCAACTGCCCGCTCGGCACCGGCGCACTGCCGTACGAGACGCCGCCGGAAAACGTCCGGCTGATCGGAAAAGTCGTTTTATGAAGCAGTCAGGCGGACGTGCCTGGCCGCCCAAGCCTTCGGAGTGACGCCATAGCGACGGCGGAACAACCGATAGAAATGCGAGAGGTCCTGGAAACCCGCGGAAAATGCCGCCCCGACGATCGAGTGGTTTCCTTCCTGGAGCAAACGCGCGGCATGCCCCAATCGCAAGGAGGTCAGGTGATCCGTAAATGTCCGGCCAGTGTGCTGGCGAAAATGCTCGCTGAACGCCCGGCGTGACATCCCGGCGCGCGCAGCCGCCCGGTCGAGATTCCATTTGTCGAAAAATGTACCCGCAAGCTCCTGGATGACGAATTCCACGCGCCTACGGAGGTCACTCTGCGGTCGGGACGAGGGCAGCCGCGCCAGAAGCAGCAGGATCTGGGCTGCCAGGGCGCTGGCGGCGAGCTGCCAGCCGGGCTGGTTCGCGACCTGTTCGAACATGGCCCGTCGCCACAGACTCTCCAGACGATGCTGCCAGCCCTGGCTCAGATGGATTACCCCGGATGGCCGCGCCTGGATCGTCTGCCAAAGAGCCAGCGCCTGCGGTTCACGCAGGATGAATTCCGGAGCCAGGCACAGCAGCAGGAGCGTGCACGGCTCCACGTCACGCAGCCGGTGTTCAACTCCCAAGGGAATCGCCGCAAGGGTGCAACGGTCGAGCCGCATGGATGCTCTTGCCTCGCGCGGTTCGAGCTCCGTGCTTCCGTGCAGCACATAGATGCACTTGTGGAATGGATCCTTCCGCCACTCCATGCGGAAACGCGGGTCGTGCACGCTCTCGGCGAAGTACGCGCCGGAAGGAGGCAGCGAAATGGAGATGGGGTGGATGACAGCCTGGGGCATTGCCTTGCCCAAAATGCAAACAGGCTTCGCCCAATGCGCCAAGACGATCCGGCCGGTCTCTGCGATGCTTCGGGCGCCCCGCCATGCCCTCGGTCACCGAACCTCCAGCCACCCGTGCGGAAGTCGAATCCGTCCTCCGCTGCGCGGCGCCGCGCCCGGTGCCGCTTTTCCTGCCCGCCATCTACGAGCACAAGGCATGGTTCATCGGCAGCACGCCATCGGCGATTTCCCGCAGCGCCGATCTTCTGACGAAGGCGATGCTCGCCGAATTCGATGCGATTTCCGCCGACGGCCTCGTGGTCGGCGTCGATGTCTACAACCTCGAAGCCGAGGCCGTCGGCTGCAAGGTCACGTTCTACGAAGGGGACGATACCAGCATTCCCGGCATCAAGCCCGGCAATCATGTCGTCCGCGTGGGTGACGATCTGTCATGCGCGAGGTTGCCCAATCCGCTGAGGGACGGCCGGATGCCGGTCAATATCGAGGCCGCGCGGCGGGTGCGTGCGCACGTGGGTGATGACGTCTGGCTGCGAGGCGCGGTCTCCGGGCCCTTCTCCCTGGCGATTTCCCTGGTTGGCGCAGAAGCCCTGTTTCTGGCCTGTCTCGACCACCCGGAATGGGTGCGCGCTGTGCTCGATTACGCCAAGCGCATCATAATGGAATTCGCGAAGGCGTATCTTGACGCCGGCGCGGAACTGATCGTGTTCGATTCCCAGGCTTCGCCGGAGCTCCTCTCGCCCCCGATGTATGAGGAATTCGTCATGCCGGTGACGGCGGAACTGGCCGCGTGGGCCGCAGCCCAGGGACTGCGCGATCTCCCGCTCATCATCGGCGGCAACACCACGGAGATCGCGGGTCTGCAGATCCGCACCGGCTGCAACAACCTGCTCTGCGATTTCACCGGCGACTTCGACGAGTGGTCGGCCGCATGCCGGGCCGCCGGGCGCGCGCTCCGCCGCAACCTCTCACCCCGGCTGATCGAGACCGCGATGCCGGATGAGATCCATGAAGTCGCCCGTCGCGAGGTTGGGCGCGGCAGAGGCATGCCGGGTTTCATCATGGGAACTGCCGTGGTTCCATTCGGGACGCCTTCGGAAAACCTGCTGGCGGTGAAGCAGGCGTGCCGGAATGCCTGAGGGCAAGGGTCAAGGACCAACAACCAGGGACCGCAGAGCACTGGCCCACCAAATTCCATCATTCATCCCTGTACATTTGGATACTCCCACTCATCCCAAGAGCAATCTGTCCTCTGGCGAAGCCGGAGCACCGGGCTTCTTGCGCAGCAAGGATTCCCCGGATTATGCCCTGCTCAACCAGCTGCTTTACGAAGGAAACGCGAAGGAGGTCGAGCGCCTTGTACGCGAAGCCCTCGCCGATGGTCGGCCGGTGGACGAAGTCCTCAACGAGGGGCTGATCGCGGGGATGTCTGTCGTCGGGGAGGATTTCAAATACAACATCCTCTATGTGCCCGAAGTCCTCGTTGCGGCCCGGGCAATGAAGACCGGCCTGGCCGTCCTCAAACCAGTGCTCGTGGCCAGCGCCGCGGAGAACCCACCGCGCGGCACCCTGGTCATCGGCACGGTGAAGGGCGATTTGCACGACATCGGCAAGAACTTGGTCTGCATGATGGCGGAGGGTGCGGGGTTCAAGGTGATCGACCTCGGCGTGGATCAAACGGCGGAGCAATTCATCGATGCCGCCCGCCTGCATAAGGCGGACATCGTCGGCATGAGCGCCCTGCTCACCACGACCATGCCGTACATGAAAGTCGTGATCGATGAATTTCAGAAGCACCCCGATCTTGCATCGATCAAGCTCGCGGTCGGCGGGGCGCCCGTGAACCGGATGTTCGCCGAGGAGATCGGCGCGGACGGCTACGGGCCCGATGCCCCCAGCAGTGTCGAGATGTTTCTCGGGTTCGTGAACGCCGCGTGACCTCCAGCCCGATCCCATGCGCACGTTGCAGCAGCGGCTCGAACAGACATCCGACTTCGTCGTCGGCGCCGAACTCGTTTCGACCCGTGGCACCGTAACCGGAACCCGCGCCGCGCAGACCGTGGCCTATGCACGGGACCTCGCCGCCTGCCAGCACGTGGACTGGGTTTCGATCACGGACAATGCGGGCGGCAACCCGATGCTGGCGCCCGCCGCGCTCGGGGCACCGTTGCGGGGGGCCGGACAGGAGGTTGTGATTCACCTCTCCTGCAAGGACTTCAACCGCAACGGACTCGAGTCCGAGGCCTGGCACCTTGCCAGCGAAGGTTTCCATAATCTGCTGGTGCTCTCCGGTGATGCGGCCGGGGCCGGGATTGCGGGCGGGGCCAAGCCGGTGTTTGACATCGACTCGGTCGGGTTGCTCTGGCTGCTCGGCCAGATGAATGCCGGGCTGGATGTGACCCGGCCGGGCGCGCAGCAGCCGGTGCGGCTGGCCGCGACCCATTTCTACCCGGGCTGCGTTGTCACCAATTTCAAACTACGCGAAAACGAAGTCGTGCCGCAGCTGCTGAAACTCGAGCGGAAAATTGCCGCCGGTGCGCGCTGGGTCATCAATCAAATCGGCTACGACGCGCGGAAGATGTCGGAGCTCATTGCCTGGATGCGGGGCCGCGAATGCGGCGACGTTCCGCTCATCGGCAACGTCTATGTGCTCAACCCGGCCGTGGCGCGGCTCTTTCGCAGCCAGAAGATTCCGGGGGTGGTCATTTCGGATGAGCTGGCCGCCGTGTGCGACCGCCACGGGAACAGCGCCGATCGCGGCCGGGCATTCTTTCTCGAACTCGCGGCGAAACAGGCGGCCATCTACCGTGGGCTCGGCTACCGCGGCATCTATCTCGGCGGCGTTCATCGGATCGAGGATTTCGAACGGGTGCTGGAGATTGGGCGTGGTTTCTCCCCCGACGACTGGAGGCAATTTGCCCGGGAGTTGCGCTACTCCCGACCCGGCGAATTCTTCCTTTTTGCCGCCGACTCCGCGACCGGTCTCGCCAATCCGCGCCAACCTGCGCCGGTCAGCCGTTCGGCAGAAGCTCGGCTGCGTGGAGCTCCATTTGCCTATCGGTTTTCAAAATTTGTCCACGAGTTGATGTTCAGCCGGGGCCGGGGAGCATGGAACCTGGGCGCGAAACTATGCGCCCGGGCCAAGGATCCAATGCAGGGTCCCGCCTGGATGCGTGCCATCGAGCACGCGAGCAAGGCGGCGCTCTTCGGCTGCAAGGACTGCGGCGACTGCTCGCTGCCGGAGATCGCGTTCCTGTGCCCGGAGTCATCGTGCGCCAAGAACCAGCGCAATGGACCCTGTGGCGGCACGCGCGACGGCAGGTGCGAAGTCAGCGAGTTCGAATGCATCTGGTCGCGGGCCTACGATCGGTTGAAGCAGGAAGGTCGGGCAGATGAGTTGCTGGCGCACGCCCCGGTCCTGCAGGACCAGGCTCTTCGCGGCACTTCGAGCTGGGCCAACACCTGGCTGGGCAGGGATCATCTGGCGAAAGAACACCGAACGCCAGAATTCGGAGCACGGAAGGCGGATGACTGCAAAGGGCAGACCGAAGGACCGCGAGCATCCGATCTTCCTGCACTACCGTCGATAAAATGACCATTCGTCAAGCAGCGCAAAGCAGATGACCCAGCCGCGACGCCCGCGCCACGTGACACGAATACCTTCATGAAACTTCCTCCGCGCATCCGCATCATCGGCGAACTGATCAACAACGCCTACGCCCGGGCCCGTCGTGCCTGGGAAACCAGGGATCTGGCCGGCTTTCGGGCGCTCGCGCGATTGCAGGCCGAGGGCGGCGCCAGCGCACTCAATGTCAACATCGACGGCACCCAGCGCTTGTCGGTTAGCACCGGCGAGATGCTCGATTTCCTGCCGCAACTCATCCCCGCGCTGCAGGCGGAGACGGACGTTCCCCTCAGCTTCGACAATCCAAATATCGAATATCACCGCACGGCGTTGCGTGCCTTCGATCGCTCCCGGTGCCGGGGCAAGCCCATCTTCAATTCGCTCGCCGCCTCACGCCAACGGCTCGGGGAGATGTTCGAACTCATCCGGGAGCACGACCTGCGCTGCATCGTGATGGCTTCGGAGAAATTCCTGCCGGGCGGAGGCACGGGCCAGAGCCTGGACCCGCGTGACAGCTACGAAACGGTGAAGCGTTTCGTCGATCGCCTCGTCTCCGAGGCCGGCCGCTCGCTCGACGACATCATTGTCGACCCCGGGCTTGCGCCCGTCGGAGCGGACACCTACGGGCTGGTCAACATCGGCCTCGACACCCTGCGGCTTTGTGCCGCCGATCCGCACCTCGCCGGCCTGCATTTTTCGGTTGGACTCTCGAATTTCGCCTGGGGAACGCCCCGGGAGGCCAAGCCACTGCTCGAGCGCGCCTACCTGACGCTCGCGGGCCGCGCCGGACTCGACATGGCCCTCGCCAACGTCGAGCAAAACGCGGAGCCGTTGCCAGCCGACCATCCCCTGGTGGGGCGGCTGGAATCCGCATTGCAGGAGGGCCGGGTCATCAATGGCGAATCGGTCGAGGAGGCGGGATTTCGCCAGGCGGCGAAGATCATGGAAATCTGCACCGACTACATCGAGGCATGAGGCCTTCTGCAGCACGCGAAGCAGAAGGGACCAACGTGAATCCCATGACGACCGAATCAAGCACGAGAGATTGCCCAGGTGGGGCCCATCTTCGCCATCTGCTTGGCGTCGATGGCAGGGCGGTGTGGCTCCGAGTCGGCGCGCTTTTCGATGGAACCAACCTGCTGCGTGACGCGCATCTGGTCTACGACGCCGGGCAGATTCTGCATGTGGGCGTCGATCTGCCTCCCCGGGCTGTTGTGCGCGCCGGACAGATTGGACCCGATCACGTGTTGGGAGAATTCACGCTGATACCCGGTCTGATTGAGGCGCACGCCCATCTGTTCCTCGAGGGTGGGCAGGAGGATCCTGTTGTCCGCAGTGCCTACTTGAAGCTGGATTTCGAAACCCTGCTGGCCCGCGCGGAAGCGAGACTCGCGCGGATCCTCCGACTCGGCGTTATCGGCGTCCGTGATGCCGGCGACCGGAATGGAATCGGTCTCGCGCTGCAGCGGAGTTATCACTCTGCTGGGCGCGGTGCGATGCCCTATCTCGACAGTCCGGGTGCGGCCATTCATCACCAGGGCCGGTACGGCGCCTTCATGGGGCATACCATCGAGGCGGACGGCTCGATCGAAGAAGCAGTCGCCGGGCGGGTCAGGGAAGGGGCACACCGGATAAAGGTGTTGGCGACGGGGATAATCAATTTCCAGCTGGCAGCCGTCACATCACCGCCGCAACTTTCGGTCGAGGAACTCATGCGCGCCGCCAGGTCGGCACGGGCCCACCGCCGCCAGACCTTTGCGCACTGCTCGGGCAACGAGGGGGTAACGGCATGCATCGAGGCTCGCATCGACTCCATCGAACACGGCTTCTTCATCGACGACGACCAGCTCGCGCGCATGCGCGATCTGGATATTGCGTGGGTGCCCACATTTGCGCCCGTGCAGTTTCAAGCGGATCACGCGGCCCGGCTGGGCTGGAACGAGTCCGTCCGTTCAGGACTTCGCCGCATTCTCGATCGCCATGCCGCAAGTCTCGCCCACGCGGCCACGCTGGGCGTGCGGATTGTTGCGGGCAGCGATGCGGGTTCCCAAGGCGTCCCCCATGGGCATGGTTTCCTCCGCGAACTGGAGGTGATGGAACAGGCCGGGCTCACGCCACTGCAGGTGTTGCGGGCAGCCACTGCTGCCGGCGCGGAAAGGCTCGGCTTTGCGGAAAACTTCGGCGCGCTGCGGGTCGGAACGAAGCCCCGGTTCCTGCTTACCGCTGCGCCGCTGCTGGACGGGATTCGTCACCTGCGCAAACCGCTCACGATCGTGTTCGACGGGGTCGTTTATACGGGTGGTGACGACCCCAGCCTGCCCGGCCTGTAGCCGGCGAATGGACCCGATTTTCCTGCCATTTCGCATGCCTGCCATGGTCGTCATCAACTCGCAGCCAGTCGGCGCCGAGATCGGCAAGACGCTGTTTGAGGCGGCCACCGAAGCCGGGATCGCCGTGCCGTCATCATGTCGCAAGCAGGGTAGGTGCCGCGAATGTCTGGTCGAAGTTACGGCGGGATTAGAACTGCTGACGGCGCCGGCCCCCGAGGAACGGCACCTACAGAACGGGTTTCGGCTGGCCTGCCGCTGTGCCATCGCTGCACCGGCTGGCCAGGTGCGGGCCCATACCCTCCGTCGCGCGGCAATGCACATCGAAGCCGGCGCCGTCAACCTGCCCGCACGGGTGGATGCGCCACGTCTCGATCCTGCCATCACGCGCCAGGGTGATCGGGTGATGCGCAATGAGGTCGAAATTGCCCGGAGCGCGGGACCGCTGGTCGGGATCGCAATCGATCTGGGGACGACGACAGTCGTGGTGCGCGCGGTCGATCTCGAGACCGGCGCGCTGCTCGCGACGACCGCTTTCGAGAACCCCCAGCGCTTCGGCGGCAGCGATGTAATGGCGCGAATCCAATTCGACTCGGAGCATCCCGGTCGGCTCCTGCAAAGGACGCTGCTCGGGTATCTCGCGCGCGCGATGGCCGAATTGCCCGTGGACGCGGAATCGATTTACGACCTTGTCGTCGCCGGGAATCCGACGATGCGAGACCTGTTTTTCGGTCTTGATGTCCGATCCATTGGCCAGCGGCCATACTGGTCGCTCACGCAGCACGACGCAGTTCAGAAACGCAGGCCCGACACGAGTCTCTCGGCCTCAGCCTTCAGATTGGGTCTGCCCTGCCACCCCTCCGCCCTGGTTTACGGCTTGCCCCTCGTCGGGGGTCATGTCGGGGCAGACGCCGCCGCGTGCCTGCTGGCGGTCGAGCCGCACCGCAGCGAACGCATTGTCGCCATCATGGATCTCGGGACCAACACCGAGCTGATCCTCGGCAACCGCGACCGGCTGCTCTGCGCCTCGTGCCCGGCGGGGCCCGCGTTCGAGGGACGTACCATCACATGCGGCATGCCCGGCCTCGAAGGCGCCATCGCGCGGGTCGCGCTGGGGGAGGGCGGGCGTGTCCGGACCGAAGTGCTGGGGGGGGGCCGGCCCGAGGGCATCTGCGGATCGGGGCTGATCGACTTGCTGGCCGAACTCCTGCGCACCGGACGGATGAACGAGTATGGCCGCTTCGAGAGCGGCGAGGACGCATTCACCGTGGATGCGGCCAGCGGGATTGTTTTTCGCGAGGCCGACGTGAGCGAGCTCGCCCAGGCAAAGGGCGCCAACGTGGCGGGACTGCAAATCGTGGCCCGGCATTTCGGGTGCGCCTTGAACGACGTCGACACATTTTATCTCGCAGGTGGATTCGGGCGACACCTCGACCTCGCGGCCGCAAGGCGAATCGGGCTGATCCCGAACCTCGCAGACGGGAGGATTGTCGCCGTGGGCAATCTCGCCATTGAAGGGGCCTGCATTGCGCTGCTGTCGCTGAGCCGCCGGCGCGAGCTGGAGCGGATCGTTGCGACGATCCAGCATGTCGAACTCGAGACCAATTCGGACTTCTTCGACCATTTCGTGGCGGGCTGCCGTTTCGAGCCAATCGGCGCCGGCGAGCCGTTGAGTGCATGAACCCGACCGCGCACAAGGTTGAGGGAGACCGCCGTCTGCTGCCTGCACCGGTCCGCCGCCGCGGCGCGGGATTCCTGCTTTGGGAGGAAAATTTTCACCCGGAAGTCCGCATGGCGGACCTGCGGCGATTTCTCCGCCTCCCTGCACGACGGGCACTCGATGGTAGCCTGGCTGAAAATGCGAACTGGGCGCGCTCGTGGTACGCGGCCCATGCGTGGCCATGGATGTGCGCCATGGCGGTAAAGATTCATCCCGAAATGCGCCGGGGGCTTCGCATAGACGGCGAGTGGTTCGATTCACCCGTCTTGGCGGAAAAATTCGCATCGCCGGGTGACGGCGCCATCGCGATAGCGAGCGCGGGTCCGGAGGCGGATCGGGAAGCGGCAGCCCGCTTGGAGGCGGGTGAACCCGATCGCCATTACTTCCTTGAATGCCATGCGGCTGCCGTGGCCGAGGCGCTCCTGGGTGAAATCTGCCGTCGACTCGGCCCCGGATCGAAGGGAGCGGGGCGCTGGCGGCAGCATGGCCCGGGATATTCGCAGTGGTCGATTGCCGACACCCAGCGGCTCCTCACCTGCGCGCTCAAGGCCGGCAGGCTGCCCGGTCCGCTGAGGGCGCTCGATTCGGGCATGCTGCAGCCGAAGAAATCGCATCTCGTCCTCTTCGGCATGGAATCCGGCTGACAACCGGCATCGCTCATGACCTCCGCCACGCCTCACTATGCATTCCCGCTGCGCGCCCTGAACCGGTGGCGCGACGAGCGGATCGTGCTGCACGACCAACCGGATGGCGGCGTTTGCGCCAGGTTTCACTTCGAAGGCAGCACCTGCGGCAATATTCCATTCAACCTCGGCTACGTCGTGCGGGTAGCCGCAGCGAGCGAGGGGTTCCGACTGCTTGAACTGAGATGTGATCCGCTTCCTGGGGATCACGGCCACGAACGCATGTGCAGCTATTTGGAAGATGCGACGAGCCTGCTGGAATCCCTGCGCACCGAGCAACCGTTGGTGGGATGTCCGCTGGCTGCCGTGTTGGACTGGCGCCCAGCCACGTCACCTGCGGGATGTGTCTGCTCCGCGGCAAACCTGGCGCACAAATGGCTGGTTGTGCTGCAGACGTTGCACTTCACGCTCGCCAGCCGGGGTACCGAAACTGATTCACCATGAAGATCGAGCTGTGTCCTGAAAACCCCGCGGCACCGGAAATGCTGCATCCGGGGAAAAACGATCGTTCCGGGATTGGCGTGCATTATGTCGACGCCTTCCTCAAGCCGCTTAAGGCGGGAGTCGTCCTGCCTGACGGCGTAAAATTTTCCGCCAAGCGGCGCGGATTGAAGGTGACTCTGACACTTGGCACCCGCAGGGGCGAGGGTCTCATGCGCCGCCTCGCTGTAAGCACGGATCCTGTCCTCATGCTGCGCGCTGCGCTCGCGGAAGCCGGGAGCCAACTCGGTGTACGGCTCGCATGCACCGATGGCAGGCTGTGGTTGGAATCATGAGCCCGATTTAGTCATGATTCGCCTGCGATCATGTCGAATGTACCGGGCCGCAATTCGGACGCGGATGCCGTTCAGGTATGGCATAGCCACAATGACGGAGCTTCCCCATGTGTTTGTTCGCGCCACAGTGGAAATCGATGGTGCAATTCGCGACGGGACTGCCTCCGATAATCTTCCGCCGAAATGGTTCACGAAGGAACCGGAGCGCGACCCTGGCAGTGAGATTGAGGATATGTTCCAGGTCATCCAACATGCCATGACGGCAGCAGGCGACATCGTGGCCCCATGTGTGTTCACTTTTTGGCAGGAGCTTTTCCACCGCCAGGCCGATTGGGCCGCGGCACGAAAAATCCCCTCTCTCTTGGCGCAGTTCGGCACGTCGCTCGTCGAGCGCGCAGTCATCGATGCCTTTGCCCGCTGTCGGAAGGTGCCTTTCCACCGGCTGCTCGAAGGTCATGAGCTTGGAATTGACCTTGGCGCTTTTCATCCCGAGCTGGCCGGAAGCAAGCCTTCGGATTGGCTTCCGCCGTCCCCGCTCACCCGGGTGATCGTGCGGCACACGATCGGGCTCTCCGATCCGCTGACCGAGGCTGACATCGCTTCGGAGTCGCGGCTCGACGACGCACTTCCGCAGTCGCTGGAGGCCTGCATCCGCACGTACGGCTTGCGGCACTTCAAGATAAAGATTAACGGCCGGTGCGGGGAGGACCTTGCACGGATCGAGCATATTGCTGCGGTGTTGGAAAAAAATGCGTCTGCAGGATATGCCTTCAGCCTCGACGGAAATGAAAGTTTTTCCAGTTTCGAGGCGCTCCGCGATTTCTGGGCGGAGATGAACGACCGGCCGGGTCTCCGCGCCTTTGTGCGTCGTCTGTTATTTGTCGAACAACCGCTCCACCGCGATGTTGCTCTGGAGGATGCAGGCGGGAGTTCGGGCCTGTCATGGTGCGGGCGTCCGCCAATTATCATCGATGAATCGGATGGAGGGATCGACAGCCTGCGACTGGCACTTGAACGTGGTTATGCCGGGGTCAGCCACAAGAACTGCAAGGGCGTATTCAAGGGCATCGCGAACGCATGCCGGATAGCCCAGTTGCGTCGAATGCATCCCGATGGGCATTTCCTGATGAGCGGCGAGGATCTGGCAAATATCGGGCCAATCGCTCTGCTGCAGGATCTCGCGGTGCAGGCTATGCTAGGCAACGAGACCGTGGAACGCAATGGGCACCACTATTTCGCCGGTCTATCAATCTGGCCGGAACAAGTTCAACGAACGACGCTGTCCGGACATCCAGACCTATACAGGCGCGGGATCCGCAGCTGGCCCACCCTCGACATCCGTGACGGATACATCTCCGTCCGCTCGGTGGTCGCGGCGCCCTTCGGCGTGCTCCATGACGTGCCATTGGAATCGCTCGACTGCGAGCCGGTCGTGATCTCATGAGGGCGCCGCTTTCAGCTTTCCCCGGTGGCGGACCCGTCAATTGCACGACTTCGCTCGCCAATCGGCTGGCATTGCCTTCAACTCGCCCCGGTGGGCTGGGTCCTCGAGGTCGCCGTAATCGAAAGACCATTCCGTTTCCGGGCGAGAAAAGCATCTGATTCCAACCCGGCATCCCAATTAAGCTCCCAAAACTCCACAATGAAAACCTGGTCCCGAAAAGAGTTCCTCAAGGTCTCCCTCGCGGGCGGGACCACCGCCCTGCTCACGCGTCCTTATCGTGCCGTTGCCGCGATCTCCCCCGGCGGCAGCCCCAACGGCGACATCCGCGTCGCGATCGTCGGCTTCAATGGCAAGGGTCGCGAGCACATCAACAGTTTTCGCCAGATCCCCGGCGTGAAGGTCGCGGCGCTTTGCGACGTCGATCAGGCAGTCATGGCAAGGGAGATCCAGGAATTCGAGCTGCGTGGCGAGAAGGTCGCCAGCTACACCGACTATCGCAGAGTGCTCGACGACGCCTCGATCGACGCCGTCGTCATCGCCACGCCCAACCACTGGCATTCCCTCATGGGGATCTGGGGTTGCCAGGCGGGCAAGGATGTCTACCTGGAAAAGCCGGTATCGCACAACGTCTGGGAAGGCCGAAAGGTCGTCGAAGCTGCGAAAAAGTATAAACGGATCGTTCAGACCGGCACGCAATCGCGATCGGACGCGGCGTTGCAAGAGGCTTTTGCCTATATCAAGGAAGGCAATCTCGGCCAAATCCAGTGGGTCCGGGGCTTGTGCTACAAGCCTCGGGAGAGCATTGGCAGGACTTCGGGGCCGCAGCCTGTGCCGGCGACCATCGACTACGATTTGTGGACCGGTCCCGCAGCGCTGGTTGCGCCCTGTCGTAACACCCCGAAGTGGGGAACGGTGCACTACGATTGGCATTGGTTCTGGAATTATGGAGGTGGCGATATTGCCAACCAAGGCATTCACGAGATGGACATGTGCCGCTGGGCGCTCGGGCAGGAGGGGCTCCCGCCAACGGCAATGAGCATTGGCGGCCGGTTTGGTTACGATGATGACGCCGAAACTCCCAACACGCAGATCGCCGTGTTCAACTATGAGCCTGCTCCCCTGATCTTCGAGGTGCGGGGTTTACCGCGAAAATCCGGCGAAAGAGCAATGGACGCCTACCGCGGCATCCGCATCGGGTTGGTCATTCAATGCGAAGGCGGCTATTTTGCCGGTGGGGCCGGCGGCGGGGGCGTTTACGACAATGCCGGTGGGAAACTCCGGCAATTCAGCAGCCCAGGTGGCGGCGAGCACCAAGCCAATTTCATCGCCGCCATGCGTAGCCGCAAGACTTCCGACCTGGCCGCGCCCATTGCAGGAGGCCATATTTCATCGGCGCTCTGCCACATCGGCAACATCTCCCATCGCCTAGGGAAGGAGACCGCCAACGCGGCGATCCGGGAGGCGGTGCGGTCCCACGAGCCGACATGCGACTCGCATCTTCGGATGTTGGAGCATCTCCAGGCCAACGGCGTCGATCCAGACGCCGCGGCCCCAATCGTTGGGCCCTTGCTCGAACTCGATGCAGGCCGGGAGTCGTTTGCGTCCAAGGAGAAGTACGACCTTAGCTACTGGGCAAACACGATGCTTCGGCGCGAATACCGGAAGCCGTTTGTCGTGCCTGAAGACGTGTAGGCAGCTCAGGGGCACCTCAATAACCTCGCAACGCACACATCTTCGGGTTTCCCGGCTGGACATTGCCTTCTTCGAATCGGCAGCGGCGCCACCGATGATTTCGCCGCGGCAGTTCAGGAAGCTCGAACTGCCGGCGCTCCGGCGGATTCTCAGCATTGCCTCCGAATGCGTCGGGCATCCGCTGCCCTGCATCATGGGAGGCAAGACCTCTCCCATCGTGGACGAACTGCTTTCCACGGGGACGAGCTTCCTGGTAAGCAATCCCGAGACGGATCAACGGCCGTTCGTCGAGGCGGTTTCGCGCACGCACGTGAAGGTGCGCGTGAACATGGATTCCGGGATCGTGGCCGGCAGCGACACAGAACGGATTCATCGGGAGATCGATCGGATCCTCGAATTTGCCGGCGGCCGTCCCAACTGCCTGCTCGGCACCGGCGCGCTACCCTACGAGCGGCTGTCAGGTGCATCCAACCAAGAACTCATCATGAACGAACATCCCACCTGCACACCCGGCCGGGCGGCCGATCCCCCGGTTCGCTGCGAAGAGTGCGGCGCTTTCGGAGCATCCCAATTTGCTGAACTGCTTCTTTGTGCCGATTGCTATGTCGGCAAAGGGTCCTGCTTTCCTGAATTCGGAGAGGACGATCTATGGGCACGACACGAAGAGCCAACGCAGCATCGGGCGATCTGAGTGGTTTCGGAAGGGATGAATCGCCACGAGGGGTAGCCTCGAGCGACGAATGGAATGTCCGAAGGCGCGCGATTGAGCGTTGGGAAAACGAAGGCGGCCGGATTAAGCGTGAGCCGCCCCGTGACGATCGGCTTCGCAGCCGCCGGCTGCCCGATTGGAGTGGATGATGCTGCAGCGTGATGGCGGTGAGAGGTGACTCAAGAGGCGACGGCTTTTCCAGTCCCGTGCCAATCGACCAGCGCGACGACGCAGGATGGCGGGTTGACGCTCACCCTGAGCTGGGCGCGGAAGAGCCGAGCACGCGATGCATGACGCGGGCAGTCATTGGATCGCAGTAGGGTGCAGGATATCGGAAGATTTCCACCGCGGCCGCGCTCTGAAGTAGCCGCTCCTTCAGGGCTCCCCGCGCGCGATGCAGGATCACTTTCACGTTCTCCCGTGAGATTCCAAGGCACGTCGCCGTTTCCGAGGTGGAGAGACGCTGCACCGCACGCAGCAGGTACACCGTTCGTTGTTGCCGCGGCAACGTCTGTACCGCCCGCTCAAGCACCTCGCGGATCTCGTCGGCACGAAGCAATTCGCCGGCGGCGGCAAACGCCAGCATCGCGGGCTCATGCTTGAATTGCTCGTCGTCGATGTTCTCCATAACCGCACGCCTCCTGCTTCGAATGATCATCAGGCACTCGTTGATCATGATTCGGGTCAACCACGTGGCGAACGCCGCATTGCCCTTGAAACTGCGGATATTCAGGAACGCCTTCAGGTATGCGTTTTGCATCGCATCCTCGGTCTGGGCATGATTCCGCAGATATGCCATCCCGACACGAAAGAGGCGCGTGTTGTAGCGTCGCACGATGACCTCGAACATCTCGCGGTTGCCTTGGACCACCTCGTCCACGGCTTGAACGTCGGTCACTTCGCGACGAGGCAAAGGTTCGGGCTCGGAAATTGGCGAGTCGGCAAGGGAGTGCATGGATGATGGGATGCGGAAAGCCGGACGGGGGTTACACACTTTGTGGGAGGTGCCCCTCCGTTTGATGGCAGCTTAACGCGCTTGCATTGCGCCCGCAACCCGGCGGCAACGACCTTCATCCGCTTCCTCATTTGAAATCGTAAGCTTTTGAACGGCTCAGTTACGACCGTCGGTGTCTCTGTGTGCCGTCACGTAATTTCGGCGTCGGTGCTGAAGTTTCTGGAGGACAAATCATCCTGCGGGCCGGCCGATAGTGACCGCCCCGTGATGGGGCTACAGGACCCGCCACCAGGCGGTCCATGAAGAATTCCTGCAAATTCCCCTAGGGCATTGCACCAGGTCATTCGTGGTTGACTTGGCCGCTGGTCACGCGCGGCAAACCCCATGACTACAAACCAGCTGCCACCGCGCGAAACCCGAGTCCGCTGTAATCTTCATGTTCCACGAGATATCTGCTTCTCCGACATAGTTGCTGACTTGCGGGTCACCAGTTGCGGTTCGCGATTCGTTCTCCTTCTTGTATTCGCAATTGGAACGTTCGTGGGCGCGTGCCGAGCCGCGAACCCCAAAGCCTGCTGGACGAGCTATCCGCACGAGTGGCAACCGTTGCTGGATCAGTGGCAAGCAGCGTATCCCGACCTTGTCACCCTGCACGAGTGGAGGCAGTTCGGCGGCCAATTCGTCCGCGGCCTCACGATTGCCCGAGCGGAAGCGGCAGAGAAAGCGTTTCGTCTGCTCGTCACGGTGCCACATGCCCACGAACCGGCGTCGACGGCTGTGATCGTGGATTTCGCCTGCCAGCTTCTGACCGGCAAGCATCGCGATGGCTCGCCCGCGACGGACATTTCCCCGGAGGAGCGCGAACAGATTTTATCGCACGCCTTGCTGACGCTGATCCCGGATACAAACCCGCAAGGTCGCGCCCAGTCGCCAGAGCGCTTCTGGGTTGGCAAGTACTCCAACGATGAGTTCCTGACGATCGCTTTTGGTGTCGCGGCTGATGGCCAGCGCTTTGGACGTTACCCGGAGTGGAAGCCGAGCGAACACAAACCCAAGCGGGTCGGAATCGAGTATGAGCAGATTGAGGAGGACCTCTACGTCGAGCCGAACACGGACCGTCGCTCGACCCACACCAGGGTCGTTGATCAACTGTTTAGCCGCTATCGCTACACGCATTATCTCGAGATGCATCAGCATGAACACGACGAGACGATTCACTTGCCCCCGGATTACGACGATCTGCCGGGAGGGCAGCGCGCGGAGATTGACCGGTGGGCCAATGTTCTCATCGAGACATGGCGGACCGCCGGAGCGAAGCCGCGGCCGCCGGTCGTCGCGTATCGCGGCTACCCCCGCCACCAGTTCTTCAAGGACTACTGGGCCGGCCGTTGTGATGGCGTGCGGCGCATTGTCAGCGAGGTTCGCAACAACCGCCATGTGACGACAGGCGAGCCGACTCCACTGGAGCACCAGTTCAAAATGAGCATGCTTGCACTGGTAACGACAGTGCGGTTGGGGCTGACGCGGTGAGTGCGAGGAACGCGAAAACGATACAAGAACGACTGATTTGAAACCCCAATGCCTGCTGTACTTCGGATCAGACGACCTATGAACAAAACACAACAAGTGAAATCGATTTGCCGCAAATTGATGGGCGTCTGCCTCGGCTTGGTCGTGGGCACGCCACTGATGGCGGGAACCCCCGGAGCGAATACCCTGACCGACGCGGAGAAGAAGGCCGGCTGGAGGCTGCTCTTCGACGGCCAGACGCTCGCCGGCTGGCAGGCAAGCGAGGATTCCGCGTCGTTCTCGGTCCGCGACGGCATGATCGTGGCCCATGCCAGCGGCGCGGCCATCAAGGGGCAGGCCCCGCATCCCAAGTGCCACTTATACTACGTCGGGCCGGACGGCCGTGCTTCCTTCACCGACTTCGAATTCAAGGCCGACGTGAAGAGCGAGCACCACGCCAACAGCGGCATCTATTTTCACACGGAATTTGTCGCGAACGCCTGGCCGCAGAAAGGCTTTGAGATTCAGATCGACAACGATCCGGCGCACCCGAAGAGGACTGGCAGCCTTTACGCCGTGGCGGATATTGCCGAATCGCCCGCCCGCGACAACGAGTGGTTTCAACTGCACGTAATCGTGCGTGGCAAGCGCGTCGTTATAAAGATGAACGGCCAGACTGTCGTGGATTGGACCGAACCGGCGGAATTCGTCGTCCGCCACCCACCATGGTTTTCCGAACGAAAGTTGTCTCACGGCACCTTCGCCCTCCAGGCGCACGACGAAAAAAGCGCAGTCTACTTCAAGAACCTCCGTGTCCGACCGTTGAACCAACCGACAGATCGAGAGTCTTGGGTGAACCCGCCCAAGGAGGCACTCCCCGGCGTCGAGCACCGTACGTTCCAAAGCGCCGCGATGAAGTGTGCGGTGGGCTTCAACCTCTACCTGCCACCGGGGTACGCCGGATCGGACAAACGCTTTCCCGTGGTATATTACCTGCACGGCATGACCGATTGTGAGAGTACTCATCCGCAGCTCTTCACCATTCTTGACCATGCCATTCGCGCCGGCGAAGTGCCGCCCATGATCTTGGTGTACTCGATGTGCGGACGGAACAGCTTCTACACCGACTCGCCCGATGGCGAGGTCATGGGCGAAACGGTTTTTATCAAGGAGCTTATTCCGCACATAGACCGGACGGCCCAGACAGTCGCCGCGCGCGAAGGACGGGCGGTGCTGGGCTGGTCGATGGGTGGCCACGGTGCGCTCAAGTTCGCTTTCAAGTATCCTGTTCAATTTGGAGCGGCGGTCTCATTCGGCGGAGGGTTCATCACCGGGGAGTACGCGAAGACCCGCCACCCGGAGGTATTCAAGAAGATGTTTGGCGACGATGTGAAGTGCTTCGACGATCAATCGCCTCTGACGCTGGCTCGCACCAGACGTGGCGACGTCCCGCTGCGGCTTGTCGTGGGAACCGGGGATGTGCTCCTGGAGCACAATCGGCGGATGAAGACCGTGCTCGAGGCCCTCAAGATCGATTTCGAGTACCAGGAGATCGAGGCCATGCCACACAACCCCTCCCTGATCTTCGAAGCCCAAGGCCTGAGGGCCTTCCAGTTTCTTGCCCGCCACTTGCGGTCATGACGCTGAGTCAAGCTCATGCCGGGGCAAATGCGCCAAAGCAGTGCCCAGACATGCCGTTCCTCCGCGTCGGGGCTGCACGCTTCCTCCAAACCAAGTTGGAAATCGGATTTTGCGCACGGCGTAATATCCTCGCGGGCCTCGCTGCGCTCGTGCCGTCCGTTTCAACTGCCGAGGCGCAGACGAACAGCTCGAAGTTGGAGTTCGAGATTCCTGCCATTACCATGAATCTCCCGGTGACACGTGACCAATGGACGCGACCGGTAAGCAGCAACGGGACGTTCTATGTGAACGGGAAACCCGAGTTCCTGGTCAGCGTGAATCTCGGTTACAATCACGCGGTGAACGCGACGGGCCCGAAAACCACGGCGGCTAAACGGATCGTCGGAGACGACCCGATCTACAACCAGCAACTGAGCGCGGAGATTTGCGATGAAATCGGCCTCAAGTCGGTGTCGATCGTCTGCACGCCCAGAAGGACGATTTACGCCAATCCCTTTATTGCCGACGGACGACTCCGCGACGCTTTTGCGCGCCTGATGAGTATGCCGCATCAGCAGGAAGAATTTTCTCCCGAACAACAAGCGCGTCGTTTCGGCTGGCTCGAAAGATTGGAGCCGTTCAGCGCCGAGCAAGTCAGAAGACTCAAGGGCCTTCCGTTGAGCCCGGACTTCTATCCCGAATGGGAAACCGGCCCCATGGCGGCCTTGAAGGTGCGGATGGCCGGCTTGTCTGATTCGATGCTGATGAGTTTGAACGGGCGGCCGTTGGGCGGCCATATGCCCTACTGCCCCGAGGATCCCATCGGCCGGGAGTACTACCACGCCTATTTCCAGAATGGCGCGTACTGGTATCTCTCCCTGGGTGCCAATCCGTGGCTCTATGAGTTTTGGAACGAACTGCATCACTACAACTGCTCCTGTCGGTACAACCAGGAGATGTTTCTGGCGTGGTTGAGGCAACGATATGCCAGTTTGGATGCTGTCAACCGCACCTGGGGCACGAACTTCAGGTCTTTCCCGGACATCGTTGCCGAAAAGAACTATAGAACGCACAAGGGACTATGGAGCGACTGGATGAAGTTCATGGGGGATCGCTGGCGTGAAGTGCTCCTGGATGCCCGGAGGGCAGTGCGGCAAGTTGACGCCAGACCGAACACCTATTTCACGTGGGAAATCGCCAATGCGTCGCTGCTATCCATGGAGTATGGCGCGAATATACAGGGGGCGGATTGCTACAAAGGCGCACAGGTGGTGGACTGCTTCGGATTGGAAGGAGGCGTCAGTTTCGGGGGAGCGCTGGAAACCGGAGATCCGAGCGGGGACCTGCTCACGCAGGCGATGCATGGAAATGGGGGGTATGGGCACCAGTTCATCCTGGACGTTTGCAGCGGGCTCGTGCCGCACAAGCCGGTGGTGAACAAAGAGGCCTATCTCGGCCGGAGCATCGCGGGGCTGGGCCGCCAGCCGCTCAAACGGACTGACTTCTTGAACCACCTATGGACCGAACTCATTCATGGCAGCAGTCTCGTTGAGTTCTTTTCCTGGTTCTGGGCAAAGGGCTTCAGACTGGACGGGCCAACGGATCCGCCCTACTTGAACGCGAATCTGTTGAATCCGTGGGCAACTCCGCGGGAGTCACTGGAAGGCATCCGGGACTTCAATCGCGAGATGGACAAGCTGGGCCACCTGGTTCTCCCCCGACCGCGGATTCGCGGGACGGTGGCGCTGGTGCATTCGCAACCCACGGTCTGGCAGAATCCGCCACTCAGACCGGAGACGGGGCGCAGGCAAACCGTCGGGGAGCGGGAGCGCAACTGCCACCAGGCGGTACTTCTGTCGCACTATCCACAGGACGTGATTTTCGAGGAGCGTATCTTGGATGGAACCGCCAATCATTACATGGCGTTGATTATACCGGGGAACGAGTACGTCTTCGGCGACACCGTGCGGGCGTTGAAGGCCTACGTGGCCGGCGGCGGAGTGTTGATTGTAGTTGGGAGCGGCATGATGTATGATGAATACGGGCACAGGCTGGAGATTGCCGACTTGTTGGGCGTTGTGCGGGAGGAACTGCCGGAGAAACTGGCTGGTACCTTGAGCCCCACGTTCGCGCTCGACGCAGTGGTGCCCATTCGGACTGACTGTTTCAACCGGTTCCTCCTCCAAGGGGCCGTGCCTTTGGCGACGATCGAAGGCACGGATCGACCATGTGTCTCCGAGTTCAAGGTGGGCAAAGGCAAGGTTTACTATGTGGGAATCGAAAATGTGGAGGGAAGGTCGTCCACGGTTCTGTTCGGCAGCCTCTTGCGACATGCCGGCATTTCCAAGCCATTCGAACTCATCGACCTGAAAGGCGAGCCAGTGTACAATACGGAAGCCCATGTCCTGGATCGCCGAGACAAGCAGGTGTTCTACTTCATGAACTGGGACAATCTGCAGTCGCGGTTGGCCTTGTTGACGCCGCTGGCATTGCCGGAGGGGAAATATTACGTGACCGATTTGGTTAGCGACCGAGCGCTGTTGTGCGGGAACAGCGCCACGTGGTCAGTTCAGGAAATGGCGCGGGGCATTCCGGTACTCCTGCCCGCCCAAATGCGGTCCCTGCTGATGGTGTCCAGCCAGCCATGGGAAAAACGAGCGGGCGCAGTGACATGGCGTGATCTGGAGACGCGCCTGGCCGACTTGCGGATGGCGGAGCAAGCAGAACGAGTGGCCGTCGCGGGAAAGGTGAAAGACTATCAAGAAAGGAACAAACGATGAAGCGATTCGCGATGAACCCAACCAATCCTGCGAAGAAGACTGCCTGCGACCCAGGTGAAAATCGAACCACCCGCCGCACTTTTCTCGGGCAGGCGGCGGCGGCGACCGCGCTCACGATCGTGCCGCGACACGCCTTGGGCGGGCCGGGTCAGGTGGGCGCGGGTGCGAAGATAACGGTGGCCGGCATCGGCACGGGCGGTCAGGGGATGCAGAACATCGCGGCGCTGCTGCAATTCCCCGAAGTCCAGGTGGTCGCAGTCTGCGACGTAAACCGCGAGAGCGGCGGCTACCTCTCCTG
Source organism: Verrucomicrobiia bacterium (assembly GCA_011525695.1). Classification (GTDB taxonomy): domain Bacteria; phylum Verrucomicrobiota; class Verrucomicrobiia; order Opitutales; family Opitutaceae; genus ER46. Next base: position 101,529 of record WYBX01000139.1, on the reverse strand, counting down.
GAACTGGTCGCAGGGCAAAGAGCAGCAACCCGGCGGGCGCGAGCCGGCGCGGCGCCTAGTGGACGATTTCTACGGCAAATCGCAACGGTCGGGACGATATCGCGGTTGCCGGGCTTATGGCGATTATCGCGAGTTGTTCGAACAGGAGGACGTGGACGCGGTGATGATCGCGACTCCGGATCACACGCACGCCGTCATCACGATGGCGGCGCTCAAGCGCCGCAAACATGTCTATTGCGAGAAGCCTCTCACCTACTCGGTCTTCGAGGCGCGGCGCGTGACGGACGCCGCCCGTGAGGCAAAGGTCGCCACGCAGTTGGGCAATCATGGCCAGGCCACCGAAGAGGCCCGGGTTGTCCAGGAGTTCATTGCCGATGGAGCAATCGGTCCGGTGCATGAAGTGCAGGTCTGGTGTCCTCCGCGCTTCTGGAAATTCCAGCCCTGGGAGAGTCGCCTGACAGAGACCCCGCCAGTGCCCGAAGGACTGGATTGGGACTTGTGGCTCGGGCCGGCGCCGCAGCGGCCGTATCATCCCGAGTATTGCCCATGGACGTGGCGCAACTGGTGGGACTTCGGGACGGGCCAGCTCGGCGATCTCGGCTGCCACAAACTGTCGACGGTTTTCAAGGCGCTGCAATTGGGTCATCCCACCAGCGTCGAGGCCTGCTCGACGAAGCTGAACCCGGAGACCTATCCGCTCGGGGTGATCGCGCGGTTCGAATTTCCCGCGCGCGGCGGCCTGCCGCCGGTGACACTCACGTGGCACGACGGCGGATTAAAGCCGCCGCGGCCACCGGAACTCGAATCAGGCCAGGGAATGGGCGACATTATATACCTCGGGGAGAAAGGGAAATTGATGGGGACCCGCCTAATCCCAGAATCGCGTCAGAAAGCCTACGGCCGGCCGCCGAAGACGCTAGCTCGCTCGCCCGGTCACTTCAAAGAGTGGGTGGATGCGTGCCGGGGCGGCCCGCCGGCAGGCTCCAACTTTGTGGATCACTCGGGCCTGCTGTCCGAAGTCTGCTTGCTCGGCAACGTTGCCGTCCGTGCGCAGAGCAAGCTGTACTGGGACGGACCTAACATGAAGATCACGAACCATTCGGCCGCCAACCGGCTGCTGCATCGCGATTATCGCCCGGGATGGGAGCTCTGAGTACACCATGCAAGCGAAAATCTCCCGCCGCGAAATCCTCCGGAGTGCGAGCCAGGCGGCTGTCCTGTGCGGGTTGGGTGCGTTATCAAAACCGCTGCGGGGCGCATCGGTCGCACCCCCTTCCGGACCGCAAATTGGCATCGCCACGCTTGGTTTCGCCGATCACACCAACGCGGCCCTCGCGGAGGAACTGTCCGGAGCGGGCATCCGCACGGTCCAGCTTTTTCTAAACCAGACCGACAGCCGGTTCTGGAAGTACAACAGCCGTTCCGATGTTTCCAGCCTGACACCCGCGCGCTGCCGGGAAATCGCTGCCACCTACCGCGACAACGGCGTGGGCATTCACAGCCTCGGTGTATACACGAACCTGATTCATCCGGACGCGGACGAGCGCGCCGCCAACCTCGCCTACTTCGAGGCGATGATGGTGATTGGCGGCCACCTGGGCGTGCGGACGTTCATCACCGAGGCGGGCCATTATCACGACCCGAAGCTGCCGGGGCCGCGCATCCCGCTGGAGTTTCAGGACGAGGTCTGGCCGCGCATGATCGCCACCACCCGGAGCCTCGACGCCATCGCCGCAAGGCACGATGCCAGGATTTTGTTTGAACCGTTCTACCGCGGCTTCCTGGCGAGCGCCAAGCGGCTGCGGCTGTTTCTGGAGGAAATCCAGTCGCCTCGCATCCGGGCGCTCCTCGATCCAGCAAATCTCATCGAGTTGAACGATCTTGATGAAATGTTTCAGCAGCTTGGGCCGTGGATCGACTGTCTCCATGCCAAGGATCGCAAGCTGCACACCGATCGGGGTGTCGCGGCGGGAAAGGGCGACCTTGATTACCGGCGGTTTGTCACGCTCGCGGCACGGCACACGCCCACTGCGCCGCTTGTGCTCGAGTACGTTGGCGCGACCAATTACCAGCAGGCACTGGCGCATCTGCGTGGGGCGATGCGCGAGGCCGGCGTCGCCGAGTTCCAGCAACTGTGACGCCGAAACTTATGAACGGAACAAGACAAATGAGGGTCGCCCAATTTGGGCTGGGGCCAATTGGAATCGAATCTGTGAAGCTCGGGGCCGCGCAAAGCTCCATGAAATTGGTGGGAGGGGTGGACATCGATTCTTGGAAGATCGGAAAATCTTTGAGCGATCTCAGCGGGATTGCGGGAATGGAGGACGCGCGCGTTTTTCCGTCTCTGGTGGAATTGATTGCGGCGACTCAACCCGACGTGATTCTGCACACCGCCTCATCGAGTGCCACGAACACACTCGACCAACTCCGACCGGCAATCGAACACGGATTAACTGTCGCTTCGACCTGCGAAGAGTTGATATTCCCGGCACTCAAGTCGCCCGAGCTCGCAGCAGAATTCCACGAGCTTGCCCAGCGCAAAGGTGCACGGATTGTGGCTACCGGCGTGAATCCAGGGTTTGTCATGGACGTTCTGCCAATTGCCCTCACGGGGGTCAGTCGCGAGGTGACCTCCATTTATGTCGAACGCGTCGTCGACGCCTCGACGCGCCGGCAGCCGCTCCAGGCGAAGATCGGCAGTGGGCAGGATCCGGCCGATTTCCGTACGAAATTCGCGGCCGGCAAGAGTGGGCATGCTGGTTTTCAGCAATCCGTGGCGCTCCTGGCCCATGCGATGGGATGGCAGCTCGATGAGATTCGTGAATCGTGCGAGCCGGTCATCGCGGCGAGTCGCATCGCCACGAAGTTTTTCGACGTCGCGCCCGGTCAGAGTCTCGGACTCCATCAAAGGTGCATCGGACTCGCGGGTGGTGAGACAAAAGTCGTTCTCGATCTCCAGATGTACCTCGGCGCGCCGCTACCGCATGATGCGATCTTGGTCAAGGGCCGCCCCCAGCTGAACCTCATGGTCAACGGCGGAGTAGCTGGCGACGACGCGACGGTGGCGGCGTTAATCAACGTCGTGCCGCGACTGCTCGATGCCTCCCCGGGACTGAAACTCGTGACCGAACTCCGGCTTCCGCTCTGGAGTAACCCGCAGTGGAAATGTTGATGTCCGTCGGTGTCCGTCCATTGCGTTCTATTGGACCCCTCGGCGGTGTCGTTACCAAGTACTCTCGATCTCCAAGAACTGCGCCGCCTTTACCATCGAAATGACGCCATCGTTGTATTCATCGAATGCAGTGCCAACGGTCAGCCGACCGACGTATTGGCTCGATGGCAGATTCGTCGGCCGGAATGAAGCTTCGGTTCCTTTGAGCGACTTGGCTGTGACCCGTGGCTACGCCGCTTTCGATGCATTGCGCACCTACGGCAAAGTGCCGTTCTTGCTCAACGAGCATCTGCAAAGGCTCGAAGAGTCGTGTGCACTTCTATCGCTGAAAATTCCGCTAAGTCGGAAGGAATTGACCGAGGTGGTTCGCACCACCTTGGCGGCAAACGAATTCCCAGAGAGCCTGATTCGCATATTTGTAACGGGCGGTGACGCCACCGGCTTTGTTCCCGAGAATCGCGAACGCCTGATGGTGCTGATCGACGAGGTGAGGACGTATCCGTCGTGGCATTTCGAGCGAGGAGTCGGTCTTGCCACCTCCACGCTCTCTCGCACGCTGCCCCGCGTAAAATCAACGGGGTATCTTGCCGGGATAACGGAAACGATTCGGGCCAGACAGCAAGGGTTCGATGAGGTGGTCTTTTGTGATCACAGCGGTCACATACTCGAAGGAACAACCTTTAGCGTTGTGAGCGTGATCGGGAATGAATTGATTTCTCCGATCAACGACGTTCTGCGTGGAATTACCGTCGAACACGTCTTGGGCCTGGCTGCACGAGAGGGATATACGAGTCGCCGGGCTCCGATTTCGCATGAGCTGCTGGAGCAATCGAATGAGGTCTTTATTACATCGAGCACGCGCGAGTTGATTCCAGTGAACAGGGTCGACCACACACGCATCGCAGACGGTATGCCTGGCCCAGTGACGCGCCGCCTTCACGAGTGCTATCGGCAAAGTGCCAGAGCTCACTGTTCAACCAGATCATGATCCTTTGAGAATGCGTTGCTTATTGCGGATTGAGGTGGAGATCATTCTGCGGATATTCGCCTCCACAACATCGACGCCGCGAGGAGCGAGGAGTTGTTGGCGGAAGTCACCGGCGGTGTCTGCATCGCTTCTGGAAAACTCGGGCGTGAAAAGCGTCTTATGTCTAATTCAACTGGGGTAGTCATACGATGTCTTGGCCTGCTGGGTGGATTGAGCTCGGAAGCCTCAGCCATTTATGCGCGGTTCATTCATGATGAGGTGCGGGCACGCTGTGGAGGAAATCATTCAGGAAACCTACGAATCGCGGTGCTGAATCAGCACGAGTTGTCACTGGCGCACACTCGAAAGGAATGGGGATGGATTGGCCGACAACTCGAAGTGGTCGCAGGCGCATTGGTGCAGGCAGGAGCAGAGGCACTGCTCTTCGATTCAAGCACGTTGCACGTCGTGGCAAGATCAGTGGAGACAGCAGCGGGGGTCCGGTTGCTACATTGCGTGCCTGTGTGTGCCCGTGCGTTGCAGGCCAACCGAATCTCTTGCACCGGCTTGTTGGGCACACGCTGCAGCGAAGAGGAAGAAATCTGGCGGGACTGGTTGCTCAAACATGTCGGCATCGACGTGGTCTTGCCGCACCGGCCGGATCGGCAACGTATCGTTGAGATTATGGACGCGGAACTCGCGTTTGGTCGGATCAAGGAACCATCGCGAGTGACGATGATCCGTTCCATGAAGGCGCTGAAACGAAGCGGCGCCCAAGCTGTCGTCGTGGTTGCGCCGGAGCTTCTGACGATCGTATTTCCGACTGATACAGCCCTGGGCTTTTATGGGGCTCCGCGCCTGCACGCACGCGCCGCGGTGGAGTGGGCGCTCACTGGTATGTCACAAGCTTTGTGAACCGGCGCACAAATACCCGCAGGTACCGCCGTTTCCCCGGAGCCGCTGGCGCTCCGTGCCGATATGCTCTGTTCTCAGTGAATTATGCGTATTGCGCGCAGCGTTATCGAGAATGGAGGCCCTGGTGCGAGGAGGTGACGAGCCGTCGCTCGCGTCATGGTCCACATTGTCCTGTCCCACCGTCGCGCGCTCCTTTCGTGACCGGGCGATGGTGGGACGACGCGTGCGTGTGTTTTGCGGAATCGAGCCGGCCAGTGTCTGGCGGGCACTATGCAGTCCCGAATTGCAGGCCGCGCTCTTCCTTGGCGACGCGAAAGGCGAAGCGGGCTGGGTTGACACTAATGGACGTGAAATCGTGGAGCCGTTCAAAGGACCGTGCGTCTTGATTGTTCCATCCGGCGTGCCGCACTGGATCCGTCTGCAAACGACGACCGAGGTAATTGCGATTTTTGCCAAGACGGAGTATTTCGACGAGGTAACTAAGGGGGCACGTCTGTGCGCGGAGTTGTTTCCGCTCAGGCCTTGTATCGCGGAGGATCACTTAATCGCCGATCTGGTGGCGGCGTTCGCGGAATTTCGCAACCGGAGGCTTTCGCCCGGACGCAACGAAATCGACGGGGCAGGCGGGCTCCTCGCGTTGCGTCTCATTGCGGCCCACCTCGCCCCGGGCCGGCGTGAGCGCGAGGAACACAGCGGGCTTTCGGATGCGGTCTTGGAAAGTGTGCTCTCCCATATTCGTGAGAATCTAGCCGAGAAATTGTCCCGCGAAATCTTGGCCCGCGTAGCTGGCGTCAGCCAATGGCACTTTGCGCGGCTGTTCAAGCTGTCCACGGGGAAGACGCCCGGGCGCTACGTGATGGATCTTCGTCTCGAAACGGCGAAATCGTGGCTGTCGGCTGGCAAACGATCGATTACGACTGTCGCACATGACGTTGGTTTCTGCGACCACAATCAGCTCGCGTATAATTTCAAAAGGAAGTTCGGCGTCTCCCCTGGTGTGATGAAAACTCAACCGGCGCCAACGCATCGCACGAATTCAAGTCTGAAGCGCACGAAGGCCGGAGAAATTTTTGTGCAGAGTTTGTAGGATGCAACACACTTGCTTCCTCCCGAGGCAAACCCAGCCGGAAGCACGGCAGCCGCTGCCGCCGCGCTGCCGCCGCTCGACGTCCAACTCCTATCATTAAACCAAAGCCCTGTTATGTTCGTATTCATCCCAATCCCAGCATCGCGGCTGTTGGTCTACGTCGCGGCTCACCAGTTGTTGCGCCCGGTGCTGGGCGCGAAATGTCCAACGATCAGCGACCTGATCGCGATGGAACTTACCAACCGTCGCGCCAAAACGATCGCGGAAGAGTATCTCGATCTCAATGGCTACCTCAGCTTGAATACGTATCGGCGGAAGCTGACGGAGTCGCGACGCGCAAAAGCGAAGACGAAATCCATCAGGGTGCTCTTGACGAGGCGCGCCGCGCGGCGACCGCTGGTTCAGGGCGAACCCGGTCGCAATTGATGGTGATCTGTTAATTATCGAACGGCACCGTGGTCGCTGGCAAGGAATTCGTTTACCCGTGTGAAAGACGTGTAGGGCAACCGGCGCTGGAGAGGCCGACCGATGTGCCGCGGATGGCGGATGATAGCGTGACCGTCAGGGAGCGCGAGAAGCTGCTGCGGTTTGAACCACGGCTCATCGACCATTTGCCAGTTGCGCGATTGCCGGCCAGCGCTGACACCACCGCTGTATTTGCGGATTTCGCGTCCCCCCATTTTGGCCGAGAGAATCTTCGCACCCTGCTCGTCGGCCGCGCGAAAATGGATCTGGGTGCGCAGGTTCGCCATAAACACGTCAGCTTTCCGTTCGGTCTCGAATGCGGCGTAGAGCGACAACGGGGTCTGGGTCGCCGAAATCAAACACACGCCGGCTTCGCGCAATTCGTCGACCGTCGTGTGGTCGGCGAAGCCATCTTCGGAAACGAGCGTTGTTTTTTGGCCTTCGTCGAGCACGAGCGCGATGACGTTCTTTCGACGCAGTTCGACTTCCGGCAAATCAAAGCGGCGGAACGCGTGCAGAAAAAAGAGCTGCTTGCACAGCAGGTTCAGGTAGCGGCGTTCGACCTGGTAGATCTGTGGAATCGAAAGACACACCAGCCGTCCCTCGTCGAGGTCGTTGAGCGAAAAGGTCGGATCGAGTGAGCCAAAGACTTGGGCGATATCCGGCACGGTATAGGGTCGAAGAAAATTTGCCACGGTCGAGACGGCGCCGCCACGCTGTTCGGGTGGCTGGGCGGCGAAGTCCTTGAAATACTCGAGTTCAATCTTGCCGGTCTCCCGGGGGAGTTCTTTGAGCCGCGTCACCAGCCAGGCCGTGTCCGCGGAGATGCAGATCACGTTGTGGACGTTATCGAGCGTCACATTCTCGCCCACGAGATCGAGCGCCTGCATCGCATGGGTGATGGCATCGCGTGCGACTTCTTTGAAGAAAGTCTGGCCGCCGCGCTGGCCGGCGGCCGTGGCGGTGTCCACGAGCATCTTGGCGTAGGTGGTCCAGGGAATGGAACGGTCGCCGAGTAGATTGAGTGTGAGCGGCGGTTTCCAATCTTTGGCCGCGATGTCTGGCGGCCGAACCCGCATGAGCCGCAGATCCGGCTCCTGGCCGAGCGCCTTGGCGATCGCCGCGAGCGGCTGCCAGAGGACACCCTTGGAGTCGATCGCGAGAATGCCGGTGTCAGGCAAGGTCTCGCGCAATCCGTGGATAATCGGCACAACGGCCCGCGCGGTCTTGCCCATACCGGTGGCGCCCGTGATGAAGAAGTGACTGCACATTTCATCGCGCGTCCACGTGTGACCCCAGAGGCGGAGCACGATCCGTTTGTGCCGGTCGCGGGGAAACGCGAACCCGCAGTAGAGCAACCACGCCGCGCTGGTCGCGGACGCCAGCGTGACCCAGCCGTTGAGCGGTGGTGAAAGAACCTTCAACGCGGTCCAGGCCGCGCCAAATAGAGTCACCGCCAACACGAGAGTCAGGCGATTCACCGGAAAAAGATGAGCACTGCGATGGTGATCCCGAACGCGACGCCGGCGATGACGCCGGCCAACACTTGACGGCGACTCGCGGCGGCCACCGCCGCCTGCGCATGAAACGCAAGTGCCGCGGAGGATTTCGCCAGCGCGGCGATGTTTTTTGCGACGTCAGCCAGACCAGGCCGGACGGCCTCGTCGAAATCTCTTGCGATCTCGGCTGGTTTCGGCGTGAGCGCGGTTTCAAGACGCGTGAGCTTGTCTGCGAGGGCATCCGCTTTGTCGATGGCACCGACGATAGTTTTGATGCGGCTGTCGAGCGCGGCTTTCAGCTCAACCTGCGCCGCACGCAGCGTGTCCTCGGCCTTGCGCGTGTGCGCCCAATGCCACGCGATCAGCAGAAAAACCGGGTCGTTCGGCTGAAGCTGGTATTCGTGCGCGACCCAGTGGAGATCGTCAGGCAGGTTCTCCTTGTTGAGCAGTTCTTCGACCTTCATGCCAGGAGCAACCGATCCGCTTTGGCGAACTCCAGCGCCATCAGCTGATGGAAACGGACGCAGCGCGAGCGATCGAGGACGTGAAGCTTTTCCGCCGTGCGGCCGCGGGCCACGGTCAGATTTGCGACCTGCAGTCGATTGCGTGTGATTTCAGCCAGACAAGGCACATCGACTTCGACGGCGCCAAGCGATAGCAGTGTTTTCCGGGAATTGCTCTGCGCGTAGAGGCCGAGGGCCGCACCATCACGCTGATTGCGCGCGACGAGCCAGCGGACGCGGTCGCCGTATTTCCCCAACAACTCGGCGATCTGGGACAGTGCATCTTTGTCGTCCACCGCGATCACGACAAACACCAGCGTGAAACCGAGCTCGGCCTGGAGCGCCGGCAGACGCGATTCCTCCAGGTAGGCGATCACTTTCGCTCCGCCGGTCGCGCGGTTATCCGCGAGCACGATGTCGGCTTCGTCGAACGCGTCCGTCAGCCGATCCAACACCGCGAGCCGGCTGGCGTCGACGTCTGTGTCCAGAAACTCCGCTTCCGGCACATAACGGTGAAACGTCGAATTGGCGTGATCGAGGTCGAACGCCTTCACGCGGACTCCGCGTTCGCGCAGGTAGTCGTAAAGCAGCGTGGCAACAAAGCTCTTGCCGATGCCGCCCTTGTCCTGGGGACAAAGCACGAGACGTTTGGGCCGGGACGTTGGTGAGGCGGTTGGGTTAGAAGTCATCGCGGGCGATTTTTGGTCCGCGTTGGCCGGCCGCTGCTTGAGGCGCGGACGGTGGTGGCGAGTGAGTGGTGGTGGTGATGCCAGGCAGGTCTTGCTGTGGCGGTGATGCCGGCCGAATGGCGCGCTCCCGGCGCACGCGTTCGATTTCCGTTTTTGAGAAGTTGCGGCGGCAGAAGACACCGATGGCTGTCGGCGAGACGTTGATGCCGTGGCGGGCGAACGTGGCGGAGATTTGCTCGTAGCTCATGAACTTCGCCCGCTGGAGCAGCAGCGCGGTGCGATAGGGCGCCAGCAGGCTGCGCGTGTGCGCCGCGGCATCGTAACCTTCGGCATCGGCGATTAGCCGGCGATCAAGTTCATCGGACATGCCGCACGGTAGCTTGGCATATGCGGATATGCAAGCGATGTGAGCGCAAAACGCGTCGGTGCGTGGACGACTCGCGGGTGTCGAGGCGATGGTGGCGGATGCGGTCTGAGCCTAACGGAGTTAGGGGAACTGCGTCCCGAGGTATATGAAAAATAGGAGATTCGATTGAATCAGGCCAAGGCGAATGCTCTCGGTCTGAATCAAGTCACGGGAATTCTTTCCACTTGGCATGATCGGCTTCTTGGTCGGTGCGGGAATCGATGGATAATCTACCTGCGGTGGTTGTCTGGAGTATGCGACTATGCTAGTATAATATCATGCTGCGAATCGACAAACCATGTCTGTTGGTCTCGGGTGCCGTGGAGTATTTCCGCGAGCATTTGGGCGTGGGCGATTATCTGACGGAAGGTAATCGCGTGCGGATGACGTGGTTTGGGACCGGGGCGCAGAAGCTGGGTCTTTCAGGCGGATGCGAGTTGCTGCACTTTGAGAACCTGTGTCGCGGGCTGCATCCCGTGACCGGGAAGAAACTCACCGTGCGGGACAAGGGTGCGCACCGTAGGGTGTGTTTCTTCGCGCAGATTTCCGCGCCCAAGGACGTGTCCCTCGCATACCTCGTGGCCGGTGACAAGCGAATCGGCGCCTGGTGGGAGGAGTCGGTGCGCGAGGCTCTCGTCGAAATCGAAGCGACCACCGCCACGCGCGTCCGCCGCAAGGGCGCGAACGAGGACCGGGTGACCGGCAACATGCTCGCGGCCATCGTGACCCACGACGCCAGCCGCAAGCTCGATCCGCAACTGCACACGCACATCTGCATCATCAACCTCACCTACGACGAGACCGAGCAGCGGTGGAAGGGAGTGCAACCCGCGGGAATCTATCGGCATCAGGGATTTTTCCGCGAAGTTTGCTTTCAAAAGCTGAAGGCCCGGCTCACGGCGGCCGGTTACGAGCTGACCGACGTGCGCGGCAACGGATTCAACTTGAAGGGCGTGCCGCCGGAGTTGCGGGAGCGCTTCAGCAAGCGGCGGCATGAAATCCTCAAAAGAGCGGCGGAACTCGGCGCGACGAGTCAGGAGGCGCTGAAAGCCATCACGGTGGACACGCGTGACGACAAGGTTCACGTGGCGCCGGACGAGTTGCGCGCCAGGTGGCAGGCCGAGGCTGGCGCCGAACTGGCGCCGCTGCGCGCTGTGACCGCAGGAGCGGCCGGGCAGCGTTTCACGCCGGGCGGGCCGAGCCCGGCAGAAGCATTGGCCGCCGCGGAGGCGCACGTGTTTGAGCGAAAATCGGTGGTGAACGTGCGCGACTTGTTGCGTGAGGGCTTGGTTGCCGGTCGGGGCAACGTGTCCGTGATGGCGCTGCGGGAGGAGATTGAGCGGCGAGTAACGAGCAACGCTATGCAGCGAGGCGGCGACGACCTCGCGTCGAGCGAAGCGGTGGCGGCCGAGACGGAGTTTGTTGGCTGGGCTCACGCGAACCGCGCGGCGTGTGCGCGCCTTGGCACACCCGGTGACTTGGCCACGCTCGCCGGGGAGCAGAAAGCCGCCGTCACCCAAGTGCTCGGCGCGACGGCTCGCGTGGTGATTCTCCAGGGCGATGCCGGGACCGGAAAAACGACCTGCTTGAAAACCATTGTCGCCGGGATCGAACAGGCAGGCGGGCGGGTGTTCGGTTGTGCGCCCTCGGCGGGCGCAACCGATGTGTTGCGGAAGGAACTCACGCCGACCGCCGACACGCTTCAGCAATGGCTGGTGAACGAGTCGTTGCGAGAACGCACGCGCGGCCATGTGGTGATCGTGGACGAGGCCGGGCTGGTGTCGGTGCGCCAAATGCAGGCGCTCTGCCGCCTGGCGGCGGTGCATGAGAACCGGCTGCTGCTGGTGGGCGACATCAAACAGCACAATTCGGTCGAGGCGGGTGACGCGCTCCGCGCGTTGCAGAAATACGCCAAGGTGCCGGTGGCGCGGTTGATCGAGATCCGGCGGCAGCGCAAATTCGACTACCGCGTGGCCGTCGGGCTGCTGGCGAAGGGTGACGCCTACGGCGCATTCCGGCGCTTCGATCAACTCGGGGCGGTTCGGGAAATCCGCGACGAGCGTGACATGTTCCGCGCGGCGGCGGCGGACTACGTAAAGACGATTGCGGCGGGCAAGAGCTGCTTGGCGATTTCGCCGGTGTGGGCGGAGATTCACGCCTTCACCGCGGAGGTGCGCGCGCAATTGAAGACCGCCGGCGTCTTGAGCGGCCCGGAGCGGATGGTGCCGACGGTCGCGCCGCTTCAGTGGACCCAGGAAGAGCGGCGCCGCGTGCACAACTACCACGCCGGCGATGTGCTCGTGTTCTGGCGGCCGGAAGGCGGCTTTCACAAAGGCGAACTCGTGACCGTGGTGGCCCGGGAAGGCAGCGAACTGCTCGTCCAGCGGGCGGACGGCAGCCGGACGTTTCTGGCCCCGCGCCGCACCGGCGGTTTTCAGGTCGGCCTGATGCGCGAACTCGGCATTGCCATTGGCGAACGCCTACTCATCCGCGCCAACGCCAAGGAGCATGGGTTGAAAAACGGCGACATCATTGAAGTCACCGGATTCGCCGACGACAGCGCAATCCGGCTCAGGGACGGCCGCACGCTGCCGGCGGATTTCCGGCAATTCTCGCACGGCTATGCGACGACCTCGCACAGCGCGCAAGGTCGCACGGTCGAGCGCGGCCTCTTATTTATGGCCGAGGAGGGCATCGTCGCCGCCGACTTGAAACAGGCTTACGTGAGCAACTCCCGTTTTCGTGAGAGCCAGATGATCTACACGACGGATCGGGCCGAGGCGCTCGCCGCGATGCAGCGGCCCGGCGAGCGCACGCTCGCGACCGAGGCGGTTGAAGCCTCCGCCGGTTTCGACACGAGCGCGCACGAAGCGGTGTGGCAGCGTTACTTCGCGCCGAACCGGCCGGGGCTCGGTCAGGCCGCCGGAGGTGTCCGGTGAGCATCAAGCGCCGCGAACCACCCGGCGGGACACCGCCGGCCAAGCCCACGGGATGTGTCGTGGTCTCGATCAGCCCGATCACGAGCGTGCGCTTCGAGCTCGCAGAAAAGACCGTGTGTTGTCCACTTTCCGCCGTCGCCCGCTGGGAATGGTCGAATGTCGGCGAGGAGAAGTTGATCATCGATCTCGCGAAGGATCGCGTGACGGTCACGGGGCGCGGGTTGGCGTCAGTGCTCGACGCCCTCGATGTCGGGCGCCTGCAAGTGCTGCGCGAATCCCCGCCGACTCGCGCGCCGGGGCCGGACGACCAGCCGCGGGTTTGCGGGATCAAGATTGAGCCGCGATGAACGATGGCGGTAAAGAAAGCCAACGATCCCTACCAACTCGATCTGTTTGGGTATCGAGAGAATGAACGACCTCCTGGCTTACGGACGGATGGCGGAGAAGCATTGGCGGGAGCACTGTCCACGGATGGTGCGCGATCTAGAAGAACAGGGCCGGCTGCGGGAGATGCTGCTGGAGGCGCAGGAGCGGACCCTGGACGAAATGGAAACGCTCCTGCGGGAGTTTCGCCGGCGGGGACTGAATCCCCAACAGGCGCACGCTCAGGCGTGGGAGCTGGTGCGGGAGAAATACATTCTGCTCCCGCCGGAGAGCCCCAGTTAGAGGCCCCTCGCAACCAGAATAACTATCGCATCACCGATGGCGACGCCCTCGGCGAGGGCTCAGCGAAGGAAAAATTTCGGCAGAATGTCGTCGCCATTGAACTGTTGCGGGCGCTGGAGAAAGAAGGCCGAACGGCGACGGTGGCGGAGCGCTCCGTGCTGGTCAAATACACCGGCTGGGGCGGGTTGCCGCAGGTGTTCGCCACGCCGGACGAGGCGCCGAAATGGAAGTCAGAGCAAGCGGAACTCAAGGCTCTGCTCAGCCACGACGAACTGGTGGCCGCACGCGCGACCGTGCTCAACGCCCACTACACCGCGCCGGTTGTGGTGCGGGCGATTTACACCGGTTTGGATCGCCTTGGCTTCGCGCACGGCCGCGTTCTCGAACCGGCGTGTGGGCTCGGGCACTTTTTCGGCCTGATGGGGGAAGAAATGGCGGCGCGGTCGCACCTCACCGGCATTGAAATCGATCCGCTCACGGCGCGGCTCGCGGCCATGCTCTACCCCGACGCCGAGATCCGCACCGAGCCGTTCGAGGAGACCGCGCTGCCCTCGAATTCCTTTGACCTTGCCATCTCGAATGTGCCGTTCGGCGACTACGCACCCTTCGATCCGAAACTCAACGCGCGTAAATTCCGCATCCACGACTATTTTTTCGTCGCCGGGTTGGAACGGGTGCGACCGGGTGGATTGCTGGTGTTCATCACCTCGCGCGGCACGTTGGACAAGCAGCACTCGCTGTTGCGTGAGGTCGTGAGCAATCAGGCCGACTTGCTCGCCGCGATCCGGCTGCCGAGCACCGCGTTCAAAAAGAACGCCAACACCGAGGTCACCACCGACATCGTGTTTCTCCGCAAGCGAGCGCCGGGAGAAAAACCGGGCGGTGCGGCGTGGATCGAGTCGCGTCCGATGGGGGTCGGCGGCCCGGAGCCAATCCACGTCAACGAATTCTTCCACCAGCGCGTGGACCTGATGCTCGGCCGGATGCAGGTGTCGGCACACGGCATGTATGGCCGCAACGAGCCCGAGCTCGTGAGCGACGGCCGCAATTTGAGGGAAGCGCTGGCGGCGGCCGTGTCTTCGTTGCCTGAGCGCGTCTATCAACCGCTGACTCCCGCCGAGGCGGCCGGCGTGCGGCAGACGATGTCGGTGCCGCCCAGGGTGAAGCCAGACGCTTATGCGCTGACGGAGCTGGGCGAAGTCGCGCGCCGCGAAGGCGACGAGATTGTGTTGCTCACGGATATTTCCATAACAACACAGCGGCGGATTCGCGGCATGATCCGGCTGCGTGATGCCGTGCGCGATTGCCTGCAAACGCAGGTCGAAGAGCGAAACGAAACCGAGGTTGAGCGTGCGCGCTTCCGGCTGAACCAGGACTACGACTACTTCGTCGGTCAATTCGGCCCGGTGTCGCAATCGGCCAACGTGCGGGCGTTCGCCGGCGATCCCGATCTGCCGCTGCTCCTCTCGCTGGAGAATTACGACGAGGACAACAACACCGCGACAAAGACAGCCATCTTCCACGAGCGGACCATCCAACCGAAGCGGCCGGTCGAGAGCGTCAGTAGCGCCAACGAAGCGCTCGTCGTCACGCTGAACGAGAGGGGCCGGGTTGATTTGGAGCACATGGCGAAGCTGCTCGGGAAACCGGTGAAGGAATTCTTGCCTGACCTTCAGGGGCTGATCTTCCGGGTCCCGGCCACCAAATGGCAGTGGAAAACGGAAGAGGGATTCCGGAATCCCATGTTCAGTCTGCCGACGCTCGACCGAGCAGAGCGGTGGGAAACGGCGGACGAATACCTCGCTGGCAATGTTCGCGAAAAATTGGTCGAGGCGGAGAAAGCGGAAGAATTCAGCCCGATCTATAAAGCGAATGTCGAGGCGTTGCGCGAGGTCCAGCCAGTCGATTTGAAGGCCACGGAAATCGACGCCCGTCTCGGTGCCGTATGGATCCCTGCCGCCGATGTCGGGCAGTTCGTGCGGGAGTTGCTGGCCGTGCCGGAGGAAGACAACACCCGGGTCGCACACGCAGCGGACCTCGGCCTGTGGACCGTCGAGGTTGGCTACTACGCGAAGCGCTGCGTTGCCAACCTGGCCGAATGGGGCACCGAGCGCGCGCCGGCGCACGAGTTGATCGAGGCCGCGCTGAACCTGCGCACACCGACGATCTACGATTACGACGCCAAGAAAAACGCCGTCGTCAACGCCACGGCGACCGAGGCCGCGCGCGAGAAGCAGCAAAAGATCAAGGAGCGATTCGCCGAGTGGGTTTTTCAGGACGACGGGCGGCGGGAGCGGCTCGTCGCGCTCTACAATCGCGAATTCAACTGCTACCGCGTGCGCACGTTCAACGGCGACCACCTCACCCTGCCGGGCGCCAGTGCCAGCATCACACTCCGGCCCCACCAAAAGGCGGCGATCTGGCGGATTCTGCAGACGCCGAACACGCTCGTCGCGCATTCGGTCGGCGCCGGGAAGACGATGGTGCTTTCGGCCGCGGCGATGGAACTGCGCCGGCTTGGTCTCGCCCGCAAGCCGATGATCGTCGTCCCGAATCACATGCTCGGGCAGTTCTCGTCGGAGTTCTTGATGCTGTATCCCAACGCCAACATTCTGGTGGCGGGTCGGGACGATTTCGAGGGCGACGGCCGGCGCCGGCTGATGAGCCGGATTGCGACCAGCAACTGGGATTCCGTAATCGTCACGCACTCGGGGTTCGAGCGGCTCCCGCTCTCGACGAAAGCGCGTGAGGATTTTTTCCAACAGCAACTCGAAGAACTCGCCGAGTGCATTCGGCAATCGAAGGAAGATGCCGGTGACAGCCGGATCGTGAAGCAACTGGAGTCCGCGAAAAAGCGGCTCGAAGCGAAATTGAAGACCCTCGCGGCTGAACATCGGAAGGACAACACCCTCACGTTCGAGGAGCTCGGCGTCGATCGGCTCTTCGTGGACGAAGCGCAGGCGTTCAAGAATTTGTTTTACGTCACGAAAATGACCCGCGTCGCGGGACTGCCGCAGACCGCTTCCGAGCGCGCGTTCGACATGTTTCTGAAAGTGCAGCACGTGCAGCGAATCAACGGCGGCAGCGGTGTGGTGTTCGCGACCGGCACGCCGATCACGAACACGATGGCGGAAATGTTCACGATGCAGCGTTACCTGCAAATGGACGTGCTGCGTCGGCAGCGACTGCAGCACTTCGATTCGTGGGCGGCGACGTTCGGCGAGACGGTCACGGCGATGGAACTCGCGCCCGACGGCTCGGGCTACCGGCTCAATACGCGGTTCGCCCGCTTCGTCAACGTGCCCGAATTGATGCACCTGTTTCGGCAGATGGCCGACATTCGCACCGCGGCGATGCTGAAGTTGCCGACGCCGGCGCTCGACGGCGGCAAGCCGCGGATCGTGAGTGCGCCGAGCACGGATGAGATGAAGGCCGTGGTGGCGGCGCTGGCGAAGCGGGCTGAGAAACTCAAATCCGGCCACGTCGATCCGCGCGAGGACAACATGCTGAAAATCACCGGAGAGGGTCGGAAGGCCGCACTCGACCTGCGCTTGGGCGACCGCGGTCGGCCGACTATCCCGCGAGCAAGGTCAACCACGTCGTCCGGGAAATCTTTTCGATCTGGCAGGAAACGCGTGCCCAGCGGCTCACGCAGTTGGTGTTCTGCGATCTCTCGACGCCGAAGATCGGCGGCCGCGGGTTCTCTGTTTATGATGACATGAAGGCAAAGCTCGTGGCCGCGGGCGTGCCGATGGACGAAATCCAGTTCATCCAAAACGCCGACACGGACGCCGCGAAGGCCGCGTTGTTCAAGGAGGTGCGGACGGGCAAGGTGCGGATTCTGCTCGGCTCGACCCAGAAAATGGGTGCCGGCACCAATGTGCAATCGAAGCTGATCGCGCTCCATCACCTCGACGCGCCGTGGCGACCCGCCGACATCGAGCAGCGCGAGGGCCGGATCTTGCGCCAAGGCAATTCAAACGCGGTCGTGAAAGTGCTCCGCTACGTCACCGAACAAAGTTTCGACAGTTACGTGTGGGGACTGCTGGAAAACAAGGCGCGGTTCATTTCGCAGATCATGACCGGCGAAACCACCGCGCGCCGTATCGAGGACCTCGAGAGCCCGGCGCTGAGCTACGCCGAGGTGAAAGCGATCGCGTCGGGCAACCCGATGGTGATCGAAAAGGCGAAGATCGACGCCGAGGTGATGCGGTTGTCGCGGCTGCGCGCAGAGCATGCCGAAAGCCAATACACCGCCCGCGCTCGGGTGCGCATGATGGAGGAGGATGTGATCCGTATCGAGCGGAACATCGCCGGCATGGAGCAGGACTTGAAGATGCGGCAGGACACGCATGGCGACAATTTTCGGATGGTGGTCAGCGGCGAGAGATTCACGGAGCGAGCGAAGGCCGGCGAGGCGCTCATCTATCTGGTCGGCGGCCGACTGCGCGCGGCGGGCGCAGCCATCGTCGGCGAACTGGCCGGTTTCCGAATCGAGTTCCGGCCGACGAGCGCCGACACGCTCACCCTGCACGGCGCGGCGAGTTATCCGGCGAAAGTCTCCATGAGTCCGGTCGGCATCATCGCATCGCTCGAACACGCCGTGCGCTCGATCGAGGAGCGGATCGAAGCGCGCCGCAGCGACCTTGGTCAGACGCGAAAGAATCTGGCCGAGCTTTCGGCACTGGTCGGCAAACCATTCGAACACGAGGCGCGTTATCGCGAGGCGCAGCAGCGGCAGTGCGAACTGGTCGAGGCGCTCGACATCACGAAGAATCAGGCTTCGTCTCAACTCGCGGCGGAGACCGGGGATTCCGATACACCTGCGGCAGAGACGCCAAGAAAATCAGTTCGCGTGACCGCGGATGAATCGACAGAGGTGGCGATCAATCCGGTCATCGCACCTTCGGCGCGCATGGCGGTGTAGAAGGGCTTTCGACGCCACTGCGGCCACGGCGAATCGCCATCTCGGGGTCGGGCAGAAAACTATCGGCGTCCTTCGAGGTGCGGCGCCAGCGCTGGATCGCCGCGCGGCGCATAGTTATTCGCCAAGAGGCTGACCGCGTGACCGCCGACTACGAGGACGGATCGGATTGAAGTCCTCCGGGATCGTGGCCTGGTCAGCCACGGAGGCGCCGTCCGTAAATGATGGTAGCCTTGGTAAAATCCAAGCGTTCCACCGGCGAGTTCTCCTGCTACAACTGCTCTCGCGTCACAAGTCCGGCTGCCAGCCGCGCGGCATCGAGCATTCGCAGCAGGGCCTTGCGATGAAAAACCAACGCGGCCCTGCATTCCTTGGGGTAATTGCGGAGGTCGCCTTCGATGGCAGAAATCCGATCACGCGGGCTCATCCGATCCAATGCCACCAGACGCTCGTTCATCCACGGCTCCGGCTGCACGACTCCGTTGGCGTCCACCATAGCATCGAGTTGTGGTGCATCGGAATGGGGCGCCTTTGCGGCGTACGGAAAGAAAACGGGAATCGGTTGATGGTTCCAAACGGCGGGTGCCCCCTGCTCGTGGCGGCGTTGTCTGCGCGGAAATGGTGGTGTAGATAGATACACGTCGATGTTGCACCGCTAAAACTGCCAGCCCCGTTCGGTCGCAAGAAACGTAAGCGTGGTGTGTTCGCTCAATTCCAAGCGGCGGCGGATTTCAGCCGTGGCGTCCACCCCATCTACCAACACGGCCGCCGCGCTCTCCGGATGGTTTCGTCTCGTCGCCAGCGAAAAGCCCGCGACGGCCGTGCTCGTTTCCTGCATCCGGCAAAATACGCTTCGTAGGGGCATGCGCGGTTGCGGCGGCTCGAATCCAGCGCCGGCAATTTCCTGGCCTGGTGCGTCAGATGTGCCGGTTGCCGCTGCTCGTGCACCGCGCCGCGCTGCCCATGCGCCGACTTTGCGGGCGGTGTCGAGCAGGCGGGCGTTCCAGTCCGGCGTCCACCCGACGAGAATGACGCGGGCGAGCGGGATCGAGATTTCGTAGAGGTCGGGCGGCTGCGCGTCGTCGAAATTCCGCGGCTCGAAGGCGAGCAGCGGCGGGCCGACGTGCAGCCCGGCCAGCACGGGATGGCGTCGCCGGAACCGCGCAATCTCGAACACGGCATACAGGGTCAGGGTGTCGCCAATCGGCGTAATGGGGATCGCGCGCATTGCGGACTCGTCAATCGGCCATGATCCATCCTGACTACTGTCTGTGTTAATCGCCGGTCAACGGATTTTAGAATGGCGGCTTGGACACTACCGAAGCCTTCGCCCATGTCTTGCTGCGATTCCGCAAGGAGCGGGGGCTCACTCATGAGGAGCTGGCGGAACGGGCCGGCCTGCACCCGACGACACTTTCGCTGCTGGAGCGCGCCAAGCGCCAGCCGAGCTTGGACACGATTTTTCTCCTCGGGGCCGGTTTGGGCGTCGAACCGGACAAGCTCGTCCGCGAAGCGGCTAAACTTCGCCCCAAGTTGCGACGGTGACATCCGAATCCGGGGTAGCGTCACCAGCGCAGTTTGCGCCGTGCCGTCAGAAAAGCCAACCCTGATCGGACGCGAGAAAGGTCAGCGTGCTATGTTCGCCCAAATCCAAGCGTTGGCGGATTTCGTTTGTCGCCCCACGACCGATTACTTTCGGCGCCTGAGTCGGCCGTTGCCATGTCACTCGATCCGTGCGGCATAGCCTGCCAACATCGTCAGTTCCCTTGAACTCCGCCCCTCGCACCATCCTGGTCGTCGACGACAATCCTTCCGTGCTCCAGATTCTCCGACACGTGTTGAGCGCTCACGGTTTCAGTGTGGTCACTGCCGCCGGAGGTGCAGAGGCTCTCCGACTGGCCAAGGAGCAAACAATGTCCGGTGCCTTGATCGACGTTCACATGCCGGGAATGAACGGCATCGAATTGTGCCGGGCGCTGCGGAAACACGGGACCGCGTCGGGTGGTCCGACGCCGGTGTGGCTGATGACGGGCGCGGCGACTGCCGAGGTTCAAAAGCAGACGGCCGAGGCAGGCGCGCTGGCAGTCCTCGGAAAACCGTTCGACATGACGGAACTCGTCGAGCGATTGAACGAGCAGTTGGGCGGTGTTGCCTCCACGGTCCCGACGAATGACGAGGTGCGCACTTGATTCGAGATGGCCACCTGTTCACCTGACCGAAGATGCGCCAAGAAACTCTCTTCGTGCCGACATCCTACTCCGGCCACCTCGCGACCGGTAGCGGCGTGGCGAGATGGGGCGTGGGTGTGCCGCGAGCGCGGACGATGAAAGGCCGGAGGCTGTCATGCCGTTGAAGTTCGTGACCGGACACCAAGAGGCGGTTACCAACCTCTACACGGACGTTGGGATGGATGCAGTGGTCTGTTACGACATCCCGCATTTCCCGACTGGTTCGCTCGCGGGTTTCTACCCCGCCGAGTATCTCGCGAAATGCGTTTCGGTCATTGTGGCGATCTCCGGCGACGCGCACAACGAGCGCGACTGGCTGGTGATCTGCCCGTATCGCGTGGACCAAACCGGTGCGCAGCGCGACAAGGTTTACGACGTCGATCCGTTTGTGGTGACACTCGACTCCGACACGGGGCTGCCCGCCGCCACCGGGATCGTCGCTTACCACGCCAAATTCGAAAACCGCACGTCGCCGGTGTCGGGATATCAGCACCTCACGAAGGAAGGAACGGTGGCTGCGCTTCGCCAGCAGGTCGTCACGGGATCGAAGCCGTTGGCGGCAGCGCCGGCATCCGTGCTCAACGCGCTCCAGCACATGTCCCGCGTCTTCGTCGATAAACTCTCGTGAGGGACAACGGTGATGCCGTTGTGCGCTTCGCCTGTCCGCTCGCCGGAGTGATCGCTACCGTTTGAAGAGTTTCAGTCCGTAGTGCCACGGTGGTAGCGGGAACACCGGTGCATCGAGCGCCGGGGCCAAATCGCCGGCGCCCGCGGCCCACGCGAGAATTTGCCCCGGCTTCGGACGAATCGCGGCGCTCGGGCCGCGCGGCGTCACGATGTCCGCGCGCCAGTGGATGACGGCAACCAAACCGCCCCGGTGAACGGATTCCCGGGCCGCGCATAGCAGACCTTTCGGGTCTTCGCCGTGGAGAATGTTGAACAGAAGGCAGGCATCGCACGAATCGTCCAGCACGCCGAAGCCATCGGCCGCCACGTCGCGTTGCACCGGGCGCACGTTGGCGAGATTCTCCGCGGCGGCCCGTTGTCGGGTGCGTTCGACCATCGCCGCGTCGATGTCGATCGCGTGCACGATGCCGCGGATTCGCTTCGCGAGCGGGATCGTGAAGGTTCCGTAACCGCAACCGAGTTCGGCGACATCGCCGGTCTTGGCGTCGAAACCAAAACGACTGAGGATCGCTTCCACGTCGAAAAGCGATTCCCAGTAATCTTCATCCGGCATGCCGCTTTCGCGGAATTTCATCGCAGGGAGCAAAATGAATGTTGACGGCAGGTCGATGGAAACAACCGGGCAGTACGACGGCCACATTGGGGCATTCCCTGCGCGCTTGTTTCCACGACCAGTTCTGCTGTATATCGGCCCGTCGGGTCCGTTTTCCAGCGCGCAGAAACCTCCAACCTCAGCCCCGAGATCATGCCCTCAAAAAAAGCCGCGAAGAAGAGACGCAAGCCGTCAGCGAAGAGTCCGACCAAAAAGCCGATCAAGAAATCCGGCAAGAGGACCCGCAAGGTGGCGGCCATGAAAGTTGCGGCTGCACCGGCGAAGAAAGCGTCGCGTCAGCCAAGCGCCGCCTTCATGAAACCGATGGCGCCGAGCCTGGCGCTCGCCACCATCGTCGGTTCCGATCCCCTCCCGCGCACCGAAATCACGCGCCGGCTATGGACCTACATCCGCGAGCACCAGCTCCAGGACCCGCAGAATCGCCGGCTAATCAAAGCCGACGAGCGACTGAAGGCCGTGTTCAACGGTCAGGATGCCGTCAACATGTTCGAGTTGACGAAGCTCGTGAACCAGAACCTGTCGGAACCGACGCCAGTGATCCAACCTGCGGTGTCGCCGACCGAGGCGCCGCCGCCGCCGGCCCAACCCTCACCGCCCCCCGAGCCCACGCCGTCGGTCTGATTATCCTCGGGAGTCGGAAGCTAACGGCGCGCCGGCCGTGCGGGCAGCGCCTCGATGGCGGCGCGAATCAGTTCGCCGACGCTTGCCTTTTTCTGTCTCGCCGCGGCCCGCAGCTCCTTGCGCTGCGACGCGGCAATTCGCACTGAAATCTGCGTGTGCTCATCCCGATTCGGCCGATGCGCCGCGACGTCGAACTCCTCGAGGCGAGGCGGATCGCCTCGCTCGCCGAATTGAGCCCGTAGCTTTTGCGTCGCGCATCGATCGTCGCCAGCAGCGAAACCGGCAGATCGAAGGTCAGCGGAACGGCGGATTGGGATTTGGCACGAGCCATGACAGCGTATTGCCGCTGTTTCTCTCCGTGAAACGGAGCGGGGCGACAACCGAAATCGCCGACATGGCGAAGTGGCGGAAGCGGCGGCCCGGCTTGTCGGTGCGCGGCGCTTCACCGCCGCGTTGTGCGTGATCTCTCTGGCGGTGGCGCTGGCGCGCCTCTACCTGTGAACTCTGCAAGTGCCGCTCAGAGGATGCCTGCACTGCGGAAGCTGAAAAATCCCACGCCGAGCGGGTCGCATTCCTTGCGGCCGACGATCACGTGATCGATTAGCTCCAAGTCGACCGCTTTGAACGCCTCGCGCAGTTGCCGCGTGACGGCCATGTCCGGCGCGCTTGGGGCCGGGTCTGAGCTGCTTGGGTGGTTGTGGACACATGCCACGGCCACGGCGCCTTCTCTCAGAGCAATCCTGAGCACCTCCTTGGGTGACGCCAAGGCAGCGGTTGCG
This sequence comes from Verrucomicrobiia bacterium, assembly GCA_011525695.1. Classification (GTDB taxonomy): domain Bacteria; phylum Verrucomicrobiota; class Verrucomicrobiia; order Opitutales; family Opitutaceae; genus ER46. The sequence goes on along the minus strand of WYBX01000139.1, from coordinate 78,369 downwards.
GTGCCCGAGGTAGCTTCAACCAGTTTGATCAAACGGTTCTTCCGATTGAGGCAGAGCACGAAGAACTTCTCGACTTGAAGGCCCAATACGATGGGCGCCATGAACTGCGCAATCAGTTCCGGTCGGTTGAGGAGCGGCGTCTGTTCCGGGCCGCGCATCATCCGGCGGCCGATTTCGGCCATCGCCGACAACTGGCAGCCCTTGATTCGTCCGATGGCTTTGATCCTCCAAAAATCCGCCGGCTGCCATCCGGCCAGTGCCGCAAGCGATCCCGCTTCCGCCACGAGTTTCCTGGCGACATCGAGGGCATCCTTCGCCCGCACGCCATTCCCTTGAATCATGATCGCTATCAGCTCCGAGTCGCTCATGGCGCGCACTCCGAAATGTTCCAACCGATGTTGCGGCTGCTCGCCACACGCGAGTGGCGTGTCGTCGTTCGAGGAGCTTACTGCTCCGAAATCGAATAGGGATTGTTGCATCGTGCCAGGCGCACGTGGCGCCGCCTCGGCCGGACAACGTGTCCGGTTGTCGAGGTGCTCCTCGCGCGTTGGCCCCTGAAGGCACGGCCGCCACCGACGCGGGCCGCTGAGCGCGGTGCTTGTGCACCGCGCGAAGGGGAAGGCCCCGGAGGGGATGGTGGAGCTGGGCGCAGCCCAGATCACCATGGCGCGCCGTGATAGAATGGGGAAAACGCGCGGGAAAGAGACTCCAAGTTGACCCAGTGACTATGAACAAAACGCGGCTGACTCTGCTGCGCCGTTGCGGTTGACCTGATCATTCATTCACAGACGGTCGAGATTGGCGACGAATTGCTCCGCAGTATGAAATCCATAGCGCCCCGGGTGCCGTCGGCGGCGATTCCGACACGCACGGAACATGATTACAATCCGCTGCACCCGCAGTTTCGAAAATTGGTGAGGTGGGCGAAGCCATTGCCATTGGGCCTCGACCCGCTGTCTGGTCGAGCACACGCCAGTTCAAACGTGACTCGTTGCGTTCTCGAACGACACCGGCGTCTCCTGGCCTTTCGCCTCTTGACATCATCGTCAAATCTGACGATGCGTGCGGGGTGCGTTATCCTGGAGGAAAGTTCCGCTGCTATCAGAAATTGATCAATTTGATCCCGCGGCACCGCGTCTATATCGAGACCCACCTCGGCGGAGGTGCTGTGCTGCGGCACAAGGCACCGGCCGAACACAACATTGGCATCGATGTCGATCCCGCGGTGATCGCGTCGTTTGACGGTTTCCCGTCTTGTTACCATTTCGTCTGCGCGCGCGCCGAGGTGTATCTTGGCGGGTATGCGTTTCAGGGCGATGAGTTCCTTTACGTTGATCCTCCCTACTGGCCGGACGCCAGAGCATCGGTTCGGCCCGTCTATCGCTTCGATTATGAGTCCGGCGATCACATTCGGCTGCTCCAGTTGCTGCGGGTGCTGCCCTGCAAGATCATGCTGTCCGGCTATGCGAATCCGACCTACGCGGAAATCCTGGCCGGTTGGCGGCGGCGCGCGTTTCGCGGAACGTCTCATATCGGAGCTAGGGAGGAGAGCGTATGGCTGAACTACCAGCCGTCAGAAGTGCACGATTTTCGGTATTTGGGTTTCACTTACCGGGACCGCCAGACCATCAAGCGAAAACGACAGCGATGGCAGGCGCGGTTTGCCCGCGAACCGCTGCCGGTCCAACAGGCCCTCCTGCACGATCTCGCCGGAGTCTACGCGAAACGCTGCCAGAAGCGCCAGACCGCATGAACTCCGGCCCTGCCGTGAAGACCGATCGTTTCATTCCTTGGGACATCGAGGTAGCCCGCTATAATTTTGGCGCGAACTGCGGGCCGGTTTCGTTTGCGGTTGCCACGGGCCGCCAGGTTTGCCGCGTCATGCAGCATTTCGAGCACTTCGAGACCAAACCGTGGACCAATCTGACGCAAATGCGACGGGCCTTTGCAGAATCGGGCGTCGCGACCGTCACGCACCGACGTGAATGGCCCCACTACGGGGTGGCTCTCATCCAGTGGCTCGGCCCGTGGACGAAATTCGATTTTTTCGCCGGCTGGAGCCTTCTGCATAGCCACTGGTTGGCAGTGGATGCCGCCTGGGTATTCGATCATACGGAAATGCGCTGGATGTCCCGTGATGAGTGGGCGGGCACCGTCGCGCCGCTTTTTCTTGAGGAAATTCCTCACGCCACCGGCTGGGCAGTCAAATATGGCGTCGAGTCGAAGAGCTCCATTTGGCCGGCATCCACCACGGCCGCCTCTTCCTGCCGGAAAGGCTGGTTAAGTTTTGCCGGGTAAAGCGCGAGGTTAGTTTCCAGCAATCCGTCGATCGGCGCCCAGTCGTCGGTGCGGGCACGCGTCCAACTGAATCCGCCGGCCGCATTCGCCGTCAGGACGCGCCGCGCCTGCGCCTCCATGAACGGACGGGAATCCAGGATCGTGAAACGGGAGAAAAGCGCCTGCGCATCGAGATAGTGTTTGGCCCCGCCCACGAGAATCGGGTGGATGAGCCGTCCCAACCGCTGCTGGAGGCCCGCCACTCGATCCAAAGCCGCCCGGCCCTCGGCCAAGGTTGACCACCCCGTCTGAAACTCCAGCGCCACAACCGCCGTGGCCGGGTGATCGCGCAGCATTTCCTCACAACCATCCCAATCCTGGTCCGTGATCGCATTCAAGTGCGGTGCAACGGGAATACCAGCCTCAGATAGTCGCTCGGTCACCAGCAGAATGCGTTTTCGATTCCGCAAGATCTGGTAACGCGTTACGTCGGTGAAGAAGGAAAAATTTGGCGCCGTCACTCCGGTAATCCCGAGCCGGGCAAGCTGACCAGGGACATCGTATTTTCGGTGCGCCGCCCAAAATGTTTCCAATCGCCGATCGATCGCAACCCCGGAAAGGATGATTTTGGCGTCCGGCCGGAGGCGATAGTAGGCCCGCAGTTGGGCTGCGTCGGCAAAGCGTGCTATGTAACGCCCATCCGAATACTTTCGAAAAATCTGGTGAAGATGCAGCGCCACAATCTCGGCGCTCAGAATCGCGGCGCGGGAATAGCGATGCTGTAGCAGCGGAACGTAAACCGGGAGGTCGAGCGAAACGATCGGCGTGATCTTGGAGATCGAAAAATCGAACAGGCCATCTACATCGTCCCACAGCCGCCAGTAGCGGTCCTCGTCGAGCGGGTTCATGTCGTTGTTGTCCCGCGGCAACTCGCCGTTGGCAAAGCTCGCACAACCAATCGTCCGGATAATCTCCAGCGGATGACCACCGCAGGGGATCAGCAGCGGGCACGAGGCACAATCCTTCGGCAATAGGCCGACCTGTCTCGTCCTTGATTCCGGCGCTTGGACGAGGACATTCATCAGTCGACGAGAACCGCAAAGGAATCCGTGAACTCCGCCACGTGGTCCACCACCGCCCCCACGGAACGCCCCTTCCGGGCGGTGATGCCGTATCTTTCGCGGAGGGTCGCGCTACCAACAGCACTAACGACGCCGATCTGCCGTCCGCCGATGAAGACCTCTACGCGAACTCCCTTCAGGTCGAGCAAGCGAACCTTGGTACCAACTTTCAATCGGACCGAATCGTCGGTCAACTCGCAATCCAGAACGAGTTTGGATTCGATATCCTTGGTGCCGAGCGTCGTGTGCTCGATTTCCTCAGTGCGTGCGGCGTCCATTTGTTCCGTGTAGCGCTTGGCAAGTTTTTTCTTTTGGCCGACTCCCATGGTGGTTCGTGGGTTAGATTTTGAGGGCTGAGTGATAGATCCAGTTGCGCCCGACGCGTTCGCGGTGGGCGAGCCGGAGTTCAAAAAGCTTCGTGAGACGATTATTCCACGCGGTTTGATTAGACGCTTTTTCCGGGTTGCGTTCGTGCAGACCAGCCGCGCTCGTCGGCCCGACTGCGTTCAATTGCTGGTAAGCATCGGCAGCGGAGGATTCCAATCGGCCGACCATTGTGACCGGAATGACGTTGTCGCCAACAAGAGAGACCTCCTGCAGCGCGCGATCCTTGCCGCTCAGGTAAGATTCAAGTTCGTAGCGAAGATCGGCACTGCCCACATTGGCGACCAGAGGATAAAGTTGGACAGGGGAGTTCCAATCGGCGACGAATACCTTGAAGACCGCCTTGAGATAGCTCGCTGTGATCGATTCCACCCCCGCGAAATCGAGCACGACGCTAAGAGCGGGTTTACCTTGGGTCGTCGCCAAACGGGTGATTTCCGCTGCATGATTATCGCCCAAGGTTGCACCCGCCAGAACCGAGCCGGCGGGGGGTAGTTGAGCAAGTTGGATTCGGAGCATTCCTTTTGTTTATTCATTCACGTGAATGAATCAAGAGGATTCTTACGCCTGCTCTTCCTCGCATGATCCATTGCGCCCGACGACCAAGGTGATCTGCGAACCAGTCACATGATGGGAGTTGTGCTCCACCCGCTGCCAGCGGTCCCCGTCGTTGCGGAGGGTGAAGTTAGCCCTGCCCGTTCGCAAAATGACCATACCGTTCAAATTCAGGAGCCCGTTGAAAAGCTGCTTGAACCCGCCGCCGGCCTTTTCGCCCGGCCGTGACGTTGCCTGCTTGCTGACTACGGCATCAAGCGCTTGGCCATCGTCGCGCAGCCTCGCCCACAGTGGATTACGTTGGAGGCTTCGAAGAAATCCCTGCCCATCGTCCACCACAGAAAACGCCGTCGTTGAATCCGTCACGTGGTAGCCCGCAAGGGCGCGACATGGATTATGCGGGACTTCGTAAGCATGGCAGACCACGTTGTCAGCCATCTCTCGAAAAACTGAGGCGATCGCGAGCACTGCGGGGCTTTGCTTTCGGCGCGACGCAGCGCGCCGGAAACGGTCGCAAAAGTAAACCCAATCGTCGGTCAGCAGATCCTGTCGTGAACCGATCCGATACACCTCGAAATCATAGGTGCCGAAAGCATTGTCCGATTTCTGCCGACCGTCGGCGGCCAACAAATCAACCACAAGCTGTAGTCGGGCCAGTCCAAGCGCCGCTATAAAGTTGGCCGTATTGCAATCGCCACGCTGCTTCCCGCGATGCGCCGCTACCGCCAAATACAGAAGCGCCGAAAGTGATGCGCTGTAGCGACCTTGCTTGTCCGCTGGCACACTCCGGCCGGAATCGAGAGCTTTCTGGATTTCGGGAATGGTCTTGCTGGCAATGAGCATGGGCTGTTTGGGGGCGTTCCGATTCCTGCAAACGCGTCGATGAGATTCAACCTCAATGCCATCGAATCCTCAGACAAGATCATCAGTGGTTTACTCGTGGACGTATCTCAAGCCACTCGAAGGGCGAGGACAGCACGAAATGTCCATTCAGTTCCTCGAAATACTTTTTCAGCAAGTGACGAAACTCCGCCTCTGACTCGCCAACGACGACCAACCACACGCGGCGTCCATCCTTCGCTTCCACCCATTTCTCCTTGTAGCGCCAGAGCTGGCCAAGACAGCGGTCGAAGTCGGCGACCTTGGTCGTGTCGAACCCAAGCTTCAGTTCGATGACATGCTCGTCCTGTAACACGATGTCCGCAATGCCCCAAGCGATGCCGTATTGCGCCTTGATCGGCACATCTGGGAGTTTCCGTTTCAGCCAAGTGTAGAGACTCTGTTCTTGGGCTTTCTCGTCGAGATTGAATGCGGTGGGCGTCCATCCTCGCAAGAGGCTTCGCACAAAGTCCGTGTCCGAGTCGAGGAGCCCCGCGTGGTCGCTGATTCGTTTCATCGGCGTCTGGATTGGTCCCGATGTTGCGATGGCACGAGGGCGTCGCAATGCTCAAAGGCGGCGCCGTTTACTTCTGGAATTGCGTCGCGTGTGCGGCGGCGGCTATGCAGTTTACCCCGCAGGTTTTCGCTCACTGCGGATCGAGCGCGTACTCCACGTCGATGATCGCTGCGACCCCGTCGCGCCGTTGCGCCTCGGCGATGACCGACAGACAGAACGTCGTTTTGCCCGATGCCTCGGGACCGAACACCTTGACGATGCGCCCTTTCAGCAGCCCGCCGACGCCAAGCGCGATGTCCGCCGCCAGCGAACCGGTGGAGAACGGTTCGATTTTGAGCGCTTCGGTCGAGCCGATCCGGAGCACGGAACCCTCGCCGAATTGCTTGCGAATGCCGGCGAGGGCATGACCAAGAGGGCCCTTTGTGGGGCGCAGAAGTGGGATCGGATTATGTCTTCATCGCAGGGTAACAAGCCCGAGCGTGAAAACATGCGTCCCTCGCACCGCGTCCAAAGCTACTTCCTCTTTTTGATCCCGCAAAACCGCCGATAAACGGCGACCCGATCCAACCCCGCCGGCGTCACATTGCCGTGCCGTCGCCAAATCGCCTCGGCCTGGTCGAGATGCCCCGCCGCCGCCGTGATACCCGCCCCATGCAAAAATTCCAAGAGCGCCAGATAGACGTGCGGGTTCCCGCGTTGTACGCTGTTCTGGATCCGTTCATACGATTCCAGAATTTCTAACAATTTTGCCCGCTCCTTGGCCACGTCGATGGCCTCGCCCGCGAGCAACCGGACTTCCAGTCTTCGCAGCCAGTAATACTCGCCCGCCATGAGTTCGGGGTCGAGTTGATCGACGCGGTCGTAGTGCCGGGCGAGCCGCACGAAGACGCTCCGAAACCGGGCGACCGCCCGCGGCCCGCAAGCGATCAAGACATTCGCCCAACTGTGAACAAGGTCGGCCCGGTAAAACTCGTCCAGTGCCTGACGGCGTCTCCGTGTCGCGTCCTCGCCGGCCTGCACGCCTCGTCGCAGGAGCGCACGGCCACGCCAGAAGTTCCACGGCGCGAGCACGAGTCGACAGTGCAGCCGCTTGCAAAGGCAGAGGTGCTCGTAGCCCATCCATACGATCCGTCCCGCGAGATCGTCAGCCGTAGTGTTCTTCGCCGCCGCCTTGAGGCGATACGCCCGGCGATTGAGCCGCAACGCCCGACCTACCTTGCGTCTGGTGTGGGCCACGGAGGCGAGCCCCGACAGCCGCAGCGCCTCCTCCTCGGGGTCGGCGAGTTCGCCCAGTGTATTCAGAAAACGCTCCTTCAATTCGTCATCGTGGAGGAGATAGGCGAAGACGAGCGCATTCTTGTTCTTGCTGGCAAACAGGTGCCGGACATCGCGGGTGATTGGCGGATGGCGGAACTCGGCTTTGGGCGGCGCCGCCGCGCCCAGCGCCGTGAGGCAATCCTGCAAGAGCTGCGTGACATTGCCCTGCACCACAATCGCGTTGCGCCCGCGGCCCTCGGGATCGAGGCAGCGCATCCACTCCAGCGCCCGCTCCGGCGGCGCAGAGGAGTGCTGCACCCAGATCACCCGCTGCACCTCGGCTTCCGGGTCCATGAGTGCTGGCATGATGTCCCAATCGTTGTCGCTGTAACCCGCCACGAGAAGCGTCGGATGCGCGCGAAAAATCTCCGAGAACGTCAGCAACGTTCGGGTCGAGACATGCACTCCAACTTGGGCCAGCGTGGCCCCGAGGTGACGGAATCGCTCGTCGTTTGCCGGAAAAAGCGAACCGTGAGGCTTGGTGACAATGCACCGGAGCGGCCCCTCGCCGGTCTCGAATGACGCCGGGTATAAGGTGCAGCGAGTGACGCACCGCACCTCCAGCCTTCCGATCGCCTGCTCAATCAGTCGGTCGAAATTCAACGTGATGATGTGCGGCAAGACGCCCGCACGCACCAAGGCGGCCACGGTCAGGTGATTGTCGTTGCAGTTCTCGCTTTCCAGCCAGCCGAGCCAATGCATCGCGGCATCGCCGTAGATGCGATGAAACGCATCGAGAACCCGTTCGAGGCGCGCCCGGCAAATCTGATCGATTACCGTCTTACGTTGACTCAACCCCCGACGATACACCGGCAGCGGTTGTTCGACTGCATCGACAATCACTTTGATCAATGGCGAGAGCAGTTTCCTCGCGGAAGGCAGGCACGCAGGCCAAGAAACCGAAATCCCCGCTCCGAACATCGGCACCAAGGACCGCGTGCGCAATTCGGCGGCCACGTGCTCGACGCAGTCGGCGTAATCGATCCCGTCTGGATATAGAACCTTCGCTTCCTTGCTCAATCTGTAACCGACGATAACAACCATAGAGAGCCCGGCGATTTCAATTCACGCTCTGTCGTATCCTATGATATGCAGGCATTCCGTTTCCCCACGTCATGGCCCAGTCTGCCATCCGCGGCCGCCCCCCCACTGGCGATGCTACCTCGCGATCGCCCCGCGCAGGTTTTCGCCGCCCTGTCCGTACGCGAAACCAAGATTGCCGCACAAAGCGAAATTCAGTAATAACCTCGGAAAATGTGGGCAGATAACGAAACAGACGAAGATCTTCTGGGCTTCGAGATTCATGCGAACCTCGTTAAGTCCATTGTGACGGACCCTACGATGTTGCCGGTCACGGTCGGGCTTTTTGGTGATTGGGGTGGAGGGAAGTCGAGCATCCTGAAGCTCCTTCAGCGCGATTTGCAGCCGCTGGACCCGGACAAGCCCGATGTCCTCGTCGTCTATTTCGATACTTGGGTATTCCAAGGCTACGAAGATGCCAAGGCTGCGATCCTAGCGGTACTGTTGCGAGAACTGAGGGAACACCGCGCGTTCAAAAACAAGATTTTTGATGAGGCGACTGAACTTTTGGGGCGAGTTAACTGGATGAAGGTCGCCAAGGCTGGCTTAGCGGCTGGCGCGAGCTACTTGGTAGCAAATCCGCTGCCTTTTATCGCAACCTTGCGTGGGAAGAGTCCGGAGTCCAAAGACGAATCCGGCAAGTCCGCAGAGAAGAAGGAACCAAGCGCGAGCGGCGACGACAAATGGCTGCGTGATGCCGAAGAGACCGCGACCGACGTGAAGACGTTTCGACGCGATTTCGAGGTGATGCTGGCGAAGACAGGGCTCAAATCGCTCGTAGTGCTGATCGACGACATTGACCGCTGTTCCCCTGAGCGAGTTATTGAAAACCTTGAGGCCATAAAATTGTTCCTCAACGTGAAGGGCATCGCCTTCGTGATCGCGGCAGATCGCCGGATTGTCGAAAACGCGATCCGCGTCCGATATACGGATGTGCTCAGTTCGACAAACCTCGACCAAGAGGAACGGAGCAATCTCGTCACCGATTATTTGGAGAAATTGGTGCAGGTCCCCTATACGTTGCCGAAGTTGGCGCCGCATGAGGTCAGGTCCTATCTCAGTCTTTTGCTCCTGAAGAAAGTCGTTCCGGGTAAGTTCGACGCGCTCCGGATCGCCTACTCGAACTTCATTCGGGAAAACCGCTACGAACCGTTCGACGTGCGCCGCCACCTTGCGCTGGCGGGAAACGATCCGCATCGCGACGAGGTTGAAGAAGTGTTTCGCGTCGTGGAAACGTGCTGCGATCCGATCACGGAGGGACTGAAGGGAAATCCGCGGCAGATTAAGCGATTTCTCAATGCGCTCTGGATGCGGTTGCAGCTCGCACGGGTCGCAAAACTCGAGCGCTTGGATCGGGCGATCCTGATCAAGCTGATGGTGCTGGAGTATATCAACGAGGACCGTTTCCGCGAGATTTACGACTGGCACCGCAAATCCGAGGACGGCAGCGCGGCTCCGTTGGAAACGGTGGAAGATCCGCAGAAGGTGGGAACCCTGGCGGACACGCTCAAGCCTTGGCAGGACGCTCAGGTCGCGCGCTGGCTCAAAGCTGCCCCGCTGCTCGCGCACGTCGATTTGCGCGACTACTTCTGGCTCTCGCGCAGTTCGCTGGACCACACTTTCGCCGGCGTCCAGTTGGTTTCGCAAGCAGTCCGCCGCTGCATTGAGGCTCTGTTGTCCGGCGATCTCGCGGGCCGCAAATCCGGGGTTTCGCTTCACGGCGCACTCGATCCACGCGAGCGCCAGCAGGTCGCCTCCGCCATCGGCAAGGTTGCGCTCCGTGACCCGGAAAAGCCGGAGGCGCTGCAAGCGCTCTTTGAATTGGCTTCGGCAGGGAACAGTGAAGCCACCGACGTCCTGGCTCGCGTGCTGACCCAATCTGATCCCGACCGCATCAATCTCCGCCTAGCCCAGGCGCTCGGCGCACTGAAGTCCGCCAGTGGAAACGAAAGTGTCGAACGCCTAATAAAAGTCAGGACCGAAGTGATCGCCCGGAAAGGCAAATTCGGTATCGCAGTTGCGCGTGCCACCCGCTAAAACCTGATTTAATGGGCACCTCCGCTTCCTACAAAGGACCCAATTGGCCGGGATCGTCAGACGCGGTGAACTCTGCTGCGTCGGAAGGTAACGTCTCCGGAGCTACCGTGGGACCTGCCGTCGCCGCTTTTGCGCGCGATTTTGGCGCTCGATTGGGCGGTTCGGGCGGCGGTAGTGGAGGCGGCGGCTCGGCGGGCAGCGGCGCAGGGGCGGCCCGTAGCGGACGATCCGGAGGTGGCGGCGGCGGTGGTGGTGGAAGCCGTGGCCGAGCCGCTAGGTCGGGAGCACGACTGGCGACTTTTCTCGGCACTGCTCAGCAGCGCGGACTTCAGGAGGCTCTCAAGCAGTTCAACTTGGAGGAGTATCGCGGACGCCCGCTGGAGGAGATTTGCGACGCCTTGGTGGAGGCATTGACCGAGCCCGATGGGCTGCTCGATGATACGGCGTTGCGAGAGGCGATGGACCGAACGTTGGAGGAGTTGTGTCGAGATGCCCAAACCGCGGACGACTTGGAGGCGATTCTCACCGCCAAGGACATGAATGTCCCAGTGGTGGTCGCGACCTACTATTGCCACGCACTCGCCGTGAATTTTGAGGTGAAGGAGTTTGCGCGCATACGCGAACGCATGTCCGACAGTCAGCAGGCGCGCGCATTTTTAGAGCAGGCTCGGGACTATATCCGCGGCTTTGTTGAATACCGGCTTAGCAAGGAGGTGGATCTCACCAAATACGATCTGAACAGCGCTGACGCGGTTGAACGGGCCGGACACCTAAACCAGGAAGTCATCGACGCCCTCGGCTGCTATGACTAGTTTTACCGTGAGGCTGGGCGGCGGGAACTACGGCAACTCCGGTTCGTCGCTTTTCTTGACCCGCCCCGATGGCAGCGAGGTTCAACTCGGCCACAGCATTGAAGACTTCGCACGGCTGCGGCGTCCCATTGATCCGCGCGCCCTCGATTTCGTGCTGTTCGCCTTGGCGGTTTACGGCTGCGACCGCGCGGCTTCTCGCGATGCGGCCGACGACGGGTGGACTCGGCAGTTCATGCTGCAAATGCCAGTTTCCGATCCTGCGGCATGGAATTCCGCCCGCGGAATCGCTGAGCACATGGTTTCTTTCCTGACGGGCGACGAATGGCATTTTGAGTTTGTCGCGCAGGATTGTGAGATTTTCGGGAAAGAATTCTGCAAGGCGAAGAGAAGTTTTCGCCATCGCACCAAGGCGGGCGGCGCAGCGGTGTCGCTTTTTTCCGGCGGGCTCGATTCGTTGATCGGAGTCATCGATTGGCTGGAGCAGAACCCCGACCAAGCGCTGACCTTGAGCGGCGCCTACGACCCGGATGCCGAACCCGCCGGTGCCGATCAGGAGCGGCTCTTCGCCCATCTGCAGCCCGCCTATCCAAATCGGCTTCATCGCCTGACGTCGAGAATGGGGATTCGCGGCGCAGGGGCCGAAAGCAGCTACCGCAGCCGCTCCTTCTGTTTCGTCTCGTTCGGGGTGCTCGCTGCGCAATTCCTCGATAACGGGCGCACGCTCATCATTCCCGAAAACGGTTCCATCGCGTTGAACTATCCACTGACGCCAGCGCGGTCCGGCTCCCTTAGCACCCGGACCGTGCATCCTTATTTTCTGCAACAACTGCGCGAATTGCTGGCTGCTTTGTCTGTGGATTGCACGCTCACGAATCCCTATGAGTTCAAGACCAAGGGGGAGATGATCGCCGAATGCCGGAATGCCGCCCTGCTGAAGCAGGCCTATTTGGAGTCGGTATCGTGCGGCAATCGCAAGCGATACAAGGCGCATGTGTCTGGTGCGACCGCCGATCATTGCGGTTGCTGCGTGCCGTGCCTCTATCGGCAGGCTGCATTGCACCGCAACAACTGGCTGGAGGGAGACTACGGCGTGCGGATCGAAGATCCATCGACGTGGGGCAAACTAAAACTGGGCGATCCGAATCAAAGCGTGGAGGCGACCAAGGAGTTTGTTCTGCGACGAGATTCCGATCGGCAGGTCTGGCGCACGATCCTCGCCAACGGCCGCGTCACGTTGGCCCACAAGAGCGACTACGTTTCTTTGGTGCAGCGACAACGGACCGAGTTAGAAACTTGGTTGGTTGATCTCGGCGTGATTTCCGTCGCATCGCATGATTGATACGCACTGCCACGTGGATCTTTTTCCCGACCCTGTGGGAGTGGCACGATTGCTCGAACGGGAAGTCGAGGCGTGCGTTGCAGTGACCATGCTGCCGAGTCACTTCGAGATGGCGCAGCGGCACCTCACCGCCTTCAGGCGGACAACCCCAGCCCTTGGGCTCCACCCTTTGCGCTCGCGGGAAGGGCACAGGGAAATACAGCGGTTCAAGAATCTGGCGCGTTCCGCGGAATTCATTGGAGAGATTGGCATCGACGGCTCGCCCCAGGGCAGACCGACGCTGGAGGCTCAGAAGGATAATTTTGCCGAAGTCGTTGCGTCCATTCAAAGGGGAGCATTCGTGACCGTTCACTCGCGAGGAGCGTGGCGCGAGACGTTGGAGGGATTGAAGGTGGCCCGTGTTGGTCCGGTTTGTTTCCACTATTTTATTGGCGGTGCCGAAGCCGCTAAGACGGTGCTGGCCGACGGACACTATCTTTCGATTAACCATCGCATGGTTGCGTCCGAGAGCCGCCATCGAGCAATGGTCGCTGCTCTGCCACGCGACCGAGTTCTGCCGGAGACTGACGGTCCTTTTCTCGGAGCTGCACCCATCCGACAATTGGAATCCGTCTATCGTTTTTTGGGGCAAGCATGGAACTTGGATTCGCTCGAAACTCGGGAGTTGATCCGACAAAATTTTGCACGGTGTCGCACCACCAATACGACTCTTCCGTCTCAAAGCACGTAGCGACAGGCGGCGGTTCTGCGCGCGACCACAAGGAAATACTATGCTTTGTTAGTGGGCCGGGTTGAGCGTCGCCGGCTGCGCGATGGTCCAGCGGCGGACTGCCACTTTTCATTCACCTTCCACTGCAGGCGGAGGAATAAAGCATGGAAGAAATCCCGTATCGCCTCGACGGAACGTTCCAGAAACGCGGGGAGCACTACGATCTCGATGCCCCGGTCCACTTCTAGCCCGATGCGCGGTGAGGACAATTTCAGCAGGTAGTCGCAATCGCGCGACAGCTCGGCGTCGCCATAGCAATGCACCAGGCAATCGCGGACCTTCTGTAGGTCACAGATTTCCTCGTATCCCGGAAGACCGGCCAGATCGAACCCGGCGTGCTGCCGCATAAACTTGCGCACGTGCTCGCAATGGCCGCCGCGCACATTGCGATAACTGATGGGACGCTTCGTCTCCGCAGCGAACGTATCCCCGGCGCGGCGAATTTCCCGTTCAAAGAGGGCGAACAGGGTGATGACTACCGCGTAGCGAAACGTCGGCGTGATCACTTCATCATGGACGCATCGGATCGCGCGAATTTGGGCGAAGAGTTCGGCGATTTCCTCTTCGGTTTCGGCGCGCCACTTCGGACCGTGCGCGTGCTGGTGCCGGTCGGCATCCGTGGACACCAGTTCCTCGGTGTCGCGCCAGAACCGCTCGAAGGAGGACAGGGCGGAGAACGTGTGGTAAGTTCGCCAGTCGATCTCGTTGAATTCCTTGAAAAAGTCGTCCATCGGTCGGCTTCGGTTTCTAGCAATGGCGCGACCGGAGGCGATGGTGATTTCGGCGCGCCGGACGCCGGTGAAGGCGGTGGCGCGGGTGTGTCCAGCGGACGCGCGGCCTCTCTTCGCATCCGGCAAGCGGATGCTGGCCGCCCGCCGCGCATGGCCTTTTTGCGAGAGGGCTCTGTTCGAGCCGCCCTCTCGCACTCTCCGCTCGCCCTCCCGCTCCGCGCGGGGTGCGCCGCGGCGCCTGCGCGGTGATGCAAATGGTGCAAATGCGCGGCTTCGTTTGGAGGGCCTCAAATCCAATCGGAACGGATTGGCCACGTGTTTAACAGTCGAAATCCAATCCGCAGGTCGTATCCTCCCTCTAAGATCCGATGAATCTTGAACTATTAGCACCATTCAAGTTCGGTGCTTAATCTTCTCGCCCCGACCAATATACCTTGGATTGGGTATTCGGCGCCATGGACAGCTGGCGGGACACCCGGCTGATCTGTTGGCCTATGAAGCCTATATTTCGGTCATTGGCCGCGTGCGCCGGATGGCTGCTCGTCCCCGGCGGCCTGATGGGCCAATTCGCCCTCAGCGGCTCGCCCTATGTTCAGGATTTCAACGAGATCGGAACCGGGCTGCCCGACGGCTGGGCCGTCTACACCAGTTCGACCGCGACCACGCTGGGCACGGCGGCCACGTTCACCATGGCCCTCACCAGCTGGGCCGGTTCCACGACCGGCACCAGCTTTCGCAACATCTCCGGCCCGACGATTCCCAGCACGACCCTGGCCGCGGAGCAGGCGCTCAACCCGGATCGGGCACTCGGGCTCCGGCCGCTGAATGCGGGCAGCCGGGATGGCAGCATCGTATTCGCCCTGGCCAATACGGCGGGCTACGGCGACTTCCAGCTCGGTTTCGACGTGTTCACTGCGAACAATTCGGGCTCCACCAACCAGACCTACAACATCGAGTTTCGCGTCGGCACGTCGGGGCCATTCATCCTGCTCGGCACCTACGAGACCACCTCCCCGTTTGGCGTGTTCTCATTTTCATCGGGCTCGTCATCATTGACGCTGCTGAACGATCAGCTGGATCCGGTCTTTTTCCGGCTGCACAACGCGGCCGGCGCCAGCGATTCGTCGTACGACACCGTCGCGATCGACAATTTCACGCTGAGCTATTCCGCCATTCCGGAGCCCTCGACTTATGCCATGATCGGCGGGCTGGTCGCGCTCGCCTGCGCCGCCGCGCGCCGATTCCGGCGACCCTGGCCGGGCCTGAGGTTGAACCGATTCAGCGGCACTGAACGCTCAATACGGTTCAATCACCCGGCGTAGGGGCGCAGCCTCGCCTGCGCCCTCAGTGCGGTTCGATTACCCGGACGGCCGCACAAGTCTGCACCCCTGCGGCAAACTCGTCGGGTCGGTCACGACCTTCCCGACCTATGCACAACGGATTCGGAAAAGACGTGAGCTGAGCCAGCGTGCACCTATAACGTGGCCAGCATTCCGAACACCGGCAGCGCACACGGTCCTCCCTCGAAAGCCCTCTCCTCATGGCCACCGCAATCGTCCTCCTGAAGATCGATCACAAACGGGTCACCGGCACCGCCGAAAAGATTCTCGATATCCCCGACGTCACGGACGTCTATTCGATCTCGGGCCGCCATGATCTCCTCGTGATGATCACCTGCGATTCGATCGACAAGATCGAGTCGGTGATCACGGACGAGCTCCTGCGCACCGACGGCATCATCGAGAGCGAGACCATGTTCGCCTTCCGCAGTTACGACAAGCGCGAGGGCGGCAAGGCCGTCGACGTGGATTAGCAGCCTGTCGGTCGTACTGCTTTTCGACGTGAAGATGCCGAATGTGAGGCAGACGCATCCGACAGGCTGCTGATTGAAAATGCCTGCGGCATTTTCGGGCAGGCATGAGGGTTCGGAGCGGCACCGGTTCGGATCCACGGCTCCCCCTATGCGGCGAGGCTGAGGGCATGGAGCGTTCGAAGGTGCAGGCCAGGCAGTTCCTGCTGCGGGGACTGACTCAATCGGGGAATGGAATCTGGGGCCGGAATCCGAGCACGTGTTTTCCGTGCTTTGCGTAACGGTTTCACAGAATACGAAGTGCGGCGGCTGGCGGCGGCGCTATTCACCCCACAGCTACACCGGACGGCAGCGGCCACGGCAGTTCCCTGGCCGTATCCGCCTCCCAGACCTCGCGCAACGACTGTCAAATCCCCACCCTACATGCAACCGACAACAGACGTTCATCCCCGCTCCGCCCGACACGGTGCTCCGCTTGGAACAATCCTCCTCATCACCTTCGCCCTTCTGCCGCCGCTCAACGCCCAGGTATCCGTCCAACCTCAATCCGCAAACGGCGAAATCGTGGAAATGGGCGCCTTCGAGGTGGTGGGATTCCGATCCTCGTTCGCCGATTCCGTCGAGGCCAAGCGGGTCTCGAACCAGATCATGGATACGATCACGGCTGAACAGATCGGCGAATTCGGCTCGCAGAACATCGGGGAGGCCATCCAGCGCATCTCGGGCGTCTCGCTCACACGCAACAACGGCGAGGGCGAGTTCATCACGGTGCGTGGGCTCGCGCCGGAATTCACCCGCGTGGAGATCGACGGCCGCTCGACCGCGATGACCGCCGACCAGTCGAATCCCGGCCGGGAGGTACTGCTTTCCGTTTTCGATGCGGATCTCTACCGCTCAATCGACGTCATCAAGTCCCCGACGGCGGCCGACGTCGAGGGCGGTGTCGGCGGCACCGTGCGCCTGAAGACGCCCGATCCGATTGCACTCGGCAAGATGCACTGGCGGCTGCAGGCGGCGCTGACGGACGCCGATGTGCGGGACCGCACGGAATACACCTACAAGGCGTTCTTCAGCGACACATACCTGGAGGGCAGACTCGGCGTGCTCGTCAATGCGACCTATTCGAAGCGCGACCGGCGGCTCGACAAGGTGCAGACGGGGGACCCGGTATGGAACCGGGTCACGAGCAGCGACCCGGATCTGGATGGCGGCCGCTATCCCGGGAGGCTCCGCCTCGAGCAGCGTTCCGGCGACATGCCGAAGTTCAACCTCAATGCCAAGGTTCAGTTCCAGGCGACCCCGCAGCTGCAACTTTACGCCAACACGGTGCTGACGCGCGAGGAGAGAAACGAGGACAAGTCACGCATCCAGGTGGACTTTCAGCAGGGCGGGGTGTTCCAGACCGGGACGATCGATCCTGCCACCGGCACGCTCGTCGCGGCGGAGTTCCAGCGGCATCGCGTTGATCTCAACGACTTCACCCGTGAAACCAACGTGAACACGACGGGAGTCACCGGCGGTTTCATCTGGGAAAGCGGGCTGTGGAAGATTGAAGGGAAGGTGAACGATTCCGACAGCAAGGAGGACTTCGACGAATATACGGTGCAGGCGCGGATTAACCGCGATGGCATTGGCGGCTACGAGCTCGGTGACGATCCGCGCACGCCCCGGCTATATACCGCCGCGACGCTGCTGGCGCCATCGGCCATTTCGCTGCGCGGGCTGAGCGATGACAAGAGGATCATCTCGATCGGCGAATCGGAAATGCAGGCCGACGTGTCGCGGACCCTCACCGGAGGCATGTTCAACCTGCTGAAGTTCGGCCTTCGGGGCGCCGAGACCGAGTTCACGCGGCGGCAGGGCGGCCCGCCGTCGCCGTCGACCTCGGGCCTGACGTTTGCGGACGGCGTGTCGCCTTTCGTCCTCCACGGCGATTTCGGGTTCGGCAAGGGGGGATCGGATTTCCTCACCCAATGGCCGGAAGTCGACGCGAAGGAAATGTTCCTCCGCTATGCACCGGGGGGGACAATTGAGTTCGACAACAGCAACCTCTACACCATCCGGGAGAAGAACCGGGCGGGGTACGTCATGGCGGCGTTCGAGAACCGGCTGGGTCCGGCGCTGGCGCGCGGCAACCTTGGCGTGCGGCTGGTGAAGACCGAGTATAAGGGCAGCGGCCGGGTCACGTTGTCGACGCCGAGCCAGACCTACGTGCTGGACGACGAGCCTGCGCTCGAAGGCGACTACACGAAGGCCCTGCCGGCGTTCAACCTGCTGGTCCGTCCGCATGCGGACTCGCGGATGCAGATCCGCGCCGCGATCACGCGGGCGATGACGCGGCCGACGGTCACGCAAATCAACCCCAGCACTTCGATCGACACGACGGACCTGGAAGTCAGCCGTGGCAATCCGGAGCTCTCCCCCTTCCTCGCCTGGCAGTACGACCTTGGGCTCGAGTGGTATTTCGGCCAGTCGGGCGAGGGCCTGTTCGCCATCGCCGCGTTCGACAAGGACGTGGAGAATTTCATCGTGCCGAGCACGACCACGGGAACATTTGCGTTTCCGGATCAGGGTGTGCCGAGCGAGACGTACACCATCAGTTCGTTCCGGAACGGCGGCGAGGCGTCGGTGCGGGGCATCGAGGTGAATCTGCAGTCGCCGTTCACGTTCCTGCCCGGGTTGCTGGGCAACTTTGGCGGGGCGGTAAATTACACCTACACCGACTCGCAATTCACGGATGCCTTCGGCAACACGTTCAGCTTCCCGGGCGCCTCACGATCGACGTACAACCTGGTGCTGTATTATGAACAGAAGGGATTCTCCACCCGGCTGGCGTACAACCGTCGCGACGACTACCTCATTGCCCCTTCCGAGACGGCCGATGGCGCCAATGCGCTGTATGGGGAGGGACAGGGGCGGCTCGACCTCTCGGTGCGCTACAGCTTCAAGAACGGTCTCCGGCTGTCATTCGATGCGCTGAACCTCACGGAAGAGCAGGCGTACAAGTTCTATGATATTCCGCAGCGGTATCAGAACTTCGAGTTCGAGGGCCGGATCTTCGCCTTCAGCGTCGGGTATTCGCATTGATCCGAGGCGGCTGGCATCGCCCGAGACCCGGTTGGATGTCGGCCGCTGCGCCCGGCCCGCAGCCCGGTCTCGCAAGACCCGGAAATCATCCGGCCGTGCTGGGAGTTTCCCGATCTTCCAGCCTGAGCGGAAGCGCGCCGTCAGGCCGCCGGCCGCCGGCGGAGCCGGATCCAGGCGGGCACTCCGAGGATTCCGGCGGCAAGGACCAGGCCCCCGGCGATGAATTCCGGGTCAAGTTGCTTGGGCCGTGCCTCGTCGACGAGGCCCCAAGTGGAAAATGCCACATAGGTCAGCAGCATCGCCGTCACCGCCAGCGCACTGAGGTGGGAAAAATATTTCCACGGCCGCAGATCCATTCCGGTGTCAGCCACCGGCGGCAGTCGCGTCCCGGCACGATGGCGGGGAAGGATGCGTGAAAGCGCGAAGAGGAGCCCGCAGTGCACGATGAACAGCAGGGCGAGGATGTGCAGGAAGTGCAGTCCCGTGTCCACGAGGTGCTGCAGGACTCCCAGGGTGGTCAGGTAGGACACGAGCGTGATGTTCGCCGCGGCGGCGGAGACCCGGGTTGAAAAATATCCCACCAGGAGGATCAGGAAGATCGGTGAGCCGAAGAGGATTTCGGTCTTCACCATGTATTGGAAGATGCCCTCCTGGAACCGCATGATGAGCGGGGCGATCAGCATCGTGAGCAGGACGAGCCCGGAGCCGACGAACTTGCTGTGGCGAATGATGCTTGCATCGGACAGGCTCGCGCCGCGGAGCGGCTTGTAGAAGTCGACTGCGAAAATCGTGACGGTGCTGTTGAGGATGCTGTTGTAGGTACTGAGCACCGTACCGAAGATCACGGCGGCGAAGAACCCGGCGAACACGCCGGGCATCACGTCACGGACCAGCGTGGGGTAGACCCAGTCGTTGTTGGCAAAGTGGCCGGGGCCATAGAGGTGGAAGGCGATGACACCGGGAATGGCGATGTAGAATACATTCAGAAGCTTGAAGAACCCGGCGATCAGCACGCCCTTCTGCCCTTCGCGCAAGCTCCGGGCCCCGAAGCAGCGCTGCACGATGAACTGATTCGTGCACCAGAAGAAGAGATTGTGGAGCAGCATACCCGTGAAGAGGACGGAGAAGGGAACGATGTCGTCATGGTCTCCGATCGCATCCAGCTTCCAGGTCTCGGTCGTGAACACGGTGTGCATGCCCTCGGCAAAGGCTCCACCGCCGACGGCGCGGATGCCAAAGAAGAGCACCAGGACCCCGCCCACGAGCAGTCCGACGCCATTGATCGTGTCCGAAATCGCCACGCCACGCAGGCCGCCAAAAAGGGCATAGATGCCGCCGATGATGCCCAACGACCAGACGACGACCCAGACGCTTCCCTCCTCGCCCAGCCCGAGCAGCCCCTGGACATCAAAGAGGTGGATGAAGGCGATGGCACCACCGTACAAGGCCACCGGCATGCCCCCGAATACATAGGCGAACAGAAACAGCGCGGTGACCAGGCGCCGGGTGCCCGTGCCATAGCGATACTCGAGGAATTCCGGTATCGTGGTGAAGCCGTTGCGCAGGAATGTGGGGAGCATCACGCCCGCAAAGAACACCAGCGGCGGTATCACGGTCACCGTCCATGCGATCGGGGCCAGGTTGCTGGCGTAGACCAAGGCGGTCATCCCGGTGAAGTTGGCGGCGCTCAGGTTCGTGAGCAGCAGTGAGCCCGCGATCACCCAGCCGTTGAGCGTGCTGCCCGCGAGAAAATAACCCCGATGGCTGCCCAGGTCCTCCTTGTGCGTGTGGAGGTAGGTGATGGCGCCGACCAGCGCGGTGAAGAAGACGAAGGAGAGAACGGTGCCCATGGGGTGTCGAGGCGGTGGGGCGGAGGAAGCTGTGGACCGAGTGCCGGACCGGGTCAATTGGGATGGGGAAGCCTCGCGGCATCCGAACGAGCGCACAAATCCACCTGCTTGGAACAGTTACGCGTCTAAGGATTCGCATCGTGCGGGCGGCGGGCTTGCCTGCATGCTCCGGACACCCGAACCATGAGAGCTTCCCTCATTCCCACGTCCTGGGGGCCGATCCTGCTGCTGGCGATGGCAGGATGCGTTCCCCTTGCCGCCGCCGACCGTCCCAATGTCGTGATCGTGATGTCCGATGATCAGGGGACCTTGGATCTCGGCTGTTACGGTGCCGCCGACCTCCATACGCCCAATCTCGACCGGCTGGCGGCGCGCGGGGTGCGGTTCAGCCAGTTCTATGTGGGCTCCGCGGTGTGCTCGCCTTCGCGCGCCTCCCTGCTGACCGGGAAGAGCCCGTCGGGAGCGGGCCTCGAGGTAAATGCGCCGCGCAACCCCGGGCATGCGGGGCTGCCGCCGGAGCAGGTGACGCTGGCGGAGTTGCTGCAGGCGCACGGCTATGCGACAGCGCAGATTGGCAAATGGCATCTCGGCCACGAGGCGCCACTGCGGCCCGTGGATCAGGGCTTCGAGTATTCCTTTGGCCATTACCAGGGCTGCATCGACAACTACTCCCATTTCTTCTACTGGGTCCCGCCGAACCGGCACGATTTGTGGGAGAATGGCCGGGAGATCCACGAAGAGGGCCGTTACTTTCCCGATGCCATGAACGAAAGGGCGCGCCGATTCATCGCCGCGAACCGGGATCGGCCGTTCTTCATCTACTTCGCGGCGAACCTGCCGCATTATCCGCTGCAGGGCATGGCCAAGTGGCGGGAATACTATGGCGGATTGCCGATGCCGCGCCGGGACTATGCCGCTGCGGTTTCCACGGTCGATGATCAGGTGGGGCGGCTGCTCGCCGATCTCGCAGCCTATGGCGTTCTGGACAACACCCTCCTGGTGTTCCTGTCGGACCACGGGCACTCGTGCGAGGACCGGGCCTTCGGGGGCGGCGGGTGGAGCGGTCCCATGCGCGGGGCGAAGTTCGGCTTGTTCGAGGGCGGCATCCGCGTGCCGGCCATCCTTGCCGGACCGGGAGTGCCGGCGGGCAGGATCATTGCCAGCAGTGCGATGCAGATGGATCTCCTGCCCACGATCGCGGATTTGTGCGGAATCGAGCGGCTCCCCGCGAGGGTTGAAGGCAGCAGCCTGCGGCCCCTGTTTACCGATGACCGGCCGCTCCGTGACGTGATGTACTGGCGGATGGGCGAGCGCTGGGCGGTCCGCAAGGGACCTTGGAAACTTTTGGTGAACCCACGCGACGACTCGGGCCGACATCCCCTGGATCCCGAAGCCGACCGCGTATTCCTTGCGAACCTCGAGACCGACATCGGCGAAAGCCGCAATCTGGCGGCCGGAAATCCCGAAAAGGTCCGGGAACTGATCGCCGAGTACCGCCGATGGCTGCATTTCGCGCCGGCCGACCTCGAACAGTTGCCGCTTGCCTGGCGCCGCTGAACCGAAACGCGCGGCCGTGCCGAAAAATCCTCACGCTGCAGCCCGCGCGGAACCGTCCACCGATACCCTTCCCATGTGCGCAATCCGGCTCGCCGCCCTCCTTGCCGCCTGCGGCGCACTGCAGGCCGCAGACCGGCCGAACATCCTGTTCATCCTTTCCGACGATCACACCGCGCAGGCCTGGGGTGTCTACGGTTCCTTTCTCGATCCGGTCGTAAGCAACCCGAACATCGATCGGCTGGCACGCGAGGGGGCACTCCTGCCGAATGTGTTCTGCGCAAACTCGATTTGCACTCCCAGCCGGGCGTCCATCCTCACGGGTCAATACAGCCACCACAACGGAGTCTACACCCTGGCAGATGCACTGGATCCGAAGCGCATCACCGTCGCTGGCCGGCTGCAGGCCGCGGGCTACCAGACGGCCTTGTTTGGCAAATGGCACCTGAAGCGAAAGCCGTCGGGTTTCGACACGTTCCGCGTGCTGCCGGGCCAGGGCCGGTATCGCAATCCGCTCCTCAAGGGACCGGATGACTGGGCGGACGGAAACGCCGGCGGCTCGCCGGTGGCCGGGTTTTCGGAGGATGTCATCACGAACCTGTGCCTGGAGTGGCTCGAAGGCCGGGATGCAACGCGGCCGTTCCTGCTGCTATGCCACTTCAAGGCGACGCATGAACCGTTCGACTATCCCGAGCGCCATGCGCGGCTCTATGAGGATGTCGTCATGCCCGAACCGGAGTCGCTTTACGAGATGGGCCCGGATTCCTCGGGGAGGACTTTCGCCGGCCAGACGCTCGAGGTTCTTGGGAAGCGCTATGCGAACACCGAAGGTTCCGGTTTCCACTATCCCGGAAAATTAGAGCTGCCGGAAGGCCTGGACCCCCGCGAGCGCCGGCATCGGATCTACCAGAAATTCGTGAAGGACTTCCTGCGCTGCGGTCGTGCCATCGACGACAACATCGGCCGGCTGCTCGAGTACCTTGATGTCCATGACCTCAGCGCAAACACCATCGTCATCTATACGTCGGATCAGGGATACTTCCTCGGTGAGCACGGCTTTTTCGACAAACGGATGATGTATGAGGAGCCGCTGCAGATGCCGTTTGTCATTCGTTACCCGCGCGAAATCTCCCCGGGCGCCCGGCCGGAGGCGCTGGTGCAGAACATCGACTTCGCGCCTCTGATGCTGGACTACGCGGGGATCGACATTCCTCCGGAGATGGACGGCCGGAGTTTCCGGGAAATCCTCCGGGGGCGCACGCCGGCGGACTGGCGCGACGCCATCTATTACCGATACTGGCAGCACCTCGCAGCCAGGCCGGCTCACTATGGAATCCGCACCAGGACCGAGAAATTGATCCGGTTCTACGGGGCGCCCCTGGATATGACGGGAGCAGAGCCGGAGCCGACCGCGCCCGCATGGGAGTATTACGATTTGCAGCGCGATCCCCGGGAATTGCACAACGGTTACGGCGATCCCGCCAATGACGGAAACATTGCCCGGCTCCAGCGGATGCTGGAGGCATTGAAGACATCCGTCGGCGACGCGCGATAGCAGCGTGTCGGCACAGTCCGCCCCGGTTTCGCTCGTCAGCAATCCAACATTCCTGGGACCGACACGATGCTGACTGTAACGGTTTCGCGAGGCCGCGTTTGGATCCGGTCGCACGCCTGTTGCACACTCTTCCGGGCTGGTCCGCTTCCCATGACTTACCACTCCAATATCCTGTACCGGCGGATCGGTGTGCTGGCGCTGCTGCCGTTCCTGTTTGGTCCCCTGACGGCAGCAGGCGGCGCTGCCGAGGCCGGATTTTCGTCGGATGCCCCCGGATTGATGTCACCTGGGATTCCGGAGGTGGAGCCATGAGGTTCGGCAATCACTTCAAACTGCTGATCCCGCTGGGAGCGGCGATGCTGCCTGGGTTCGGCCCATCCGCATGGGGGCAAACCCCGCCGCCCAACATCGTCCTCATCATGGCCGACGATCTCGGCTACGAGTGCATTGGCGCCAATGGGGGCGCCAGCTACACGACACCGCATCTCGACCGGCTGGCCGCCGGCGGATTGCGGTTCACGCAGTGCCATTCCCAGCCCCTCTGCACGCCTTCCCGGGTCCAAATCATGACCGGACAGTACAACGTGAGGAACTACACGCATTTTGGGCACATCGATCCGTCGCAGCGAACGTTTGCCCATGATCTGCGCGACCGTGGGTATGCGACGGCGATTTCCGGCAAGTGGCAGCTGGGTGGGGATCGGCAGGCGATCGGCCGGTTCGGGTTCGATGAGTACTGCCTCTGGTGGCTCGAAAAGAAAAGCTGGCGCTATGGCAGCGTGGGCGAACTGATCCGGAACGGCGATGTGCTGCCGGGAAGTCGCGGGGAATACGGGCCCGATGTCGTCAATCGATTTGTTCTCGATTTCATCGAGCGGCACCGAACCGGTCCCTTCTTCGTGTATTACCCGATGATGCTGCCTCATGCCCCGTTTGTGCCGACTCCCCTCTCGCAGGGCGGGGCGGAGCCGAGGGAGCAGGATCCGCAATATTTTGCAGATATGGTGAGCTACATGGATCTGCTGGTCGGCCGGGTAGTGGAGAAACTCGAGGCGCTCGGGCTGCGCGAGAAGACGCTTCTCATCTTTACGGGCGACAATGGCACAAATTCCGACGTGCGCTCCGCGCTGGTCGACGGCACCGTCGTCCAGGGCGGAAAGGGCAGAACCACGGGCGCAGGGACCCGGGTGCCGTTGATCGTTTCATGGCCCGGGACGGTTCCAGCCGGACTCGTATCGGAGAGGCTGGTCGATTTTTCCGACTTCGTGCCGACACTCCAGGCGGCGGCCGGTTATGTACCGTCACGGGATCGGGTGCTGGATGGCGTTGACCTGATGCCGGTCTTCAAGGGGGAGCGTCCCACGACGCGCCAGTGGTCCTACTGCTGGTATGCCAAGGAAGGCGAGGAGGACAAAATTTCGGTCTTTGCCCGCGATGCGCGTTTCAAGCTTTACGCGGATGGCCGGTTCATTGACCTCCCGCGCGATTCGCTGGAAATGCGGCCATTGCCGGTTTCGTCCATGGAAGCAGGCGCCATGGAATCCCGCCGTCGGCTGCAGGCGGTCATCGATCGCTTTGCGCCCCTGAGGCCGGTCCGATGAACCGGTGCGCCCTCCTCGCTCTGGTGGTCGCGTTGCTGGCGGGGCCGTACCTGCCAGGCAGGGAAACCGCAGCCGCGCGACCAAATGTCGTCATCATCCTGGCCGACGATCTGGGGTGGGGCGACGTGGGATACAACGGCAACCGGATCGTTCAGACGCCTGCGCTGGATGCGCTGGCGCGGGATGGGGTGCGGCTGGATCGGTTCTACGCGCAGGCCCCCTCCTGTTCGCCAACCCGGGCCAGCGCGCTGACAGGTCGCAATGGGCAGCGCTTTGGGGTTCCGCGGGCCAACGATGGACGGTTGGAACCGCAGGAACGAACCCTGGCGGAGTTCCTCTCCGATCGCGGTTATGCCACGGGTCATTTTGGGAAATGGCACCTGGGAACGCTTGTCGAGGGGCGCCGCGATGGTCAGCGCGCGGGCACCCCGCGGGGCAAAGGGGTTCATTCCCCTCCGTGGGAAAACGGGTTTCAGGTTTGCTTCTCCACCGAGTCGAAGGTGCCGACGTGGAATCCAATGGAACGGCCGGACAATGGCGTGCAGACGTACTGGGCGCCCCGTTCGCCCGGTGGGGATCGAGCCGGGTGGATCGAATACGGCACGACTTACTGGACGGGCGAGAACCAGCCGGCCGACGGAAACCTCGAGGGCTGTGATTCCCGGATCATCATGGATCGCGTCCTGCCATTCGCCCGCGGGGCGATCGCGCGACACCAGCCGTTCCTCGCCGTGGTCTGGTTCCACGCACCCCACCTGCCGGTCGTCGCCGGCCCCGAGTTCACCCGGATGTACTCCGGGCGAACCGGCTTCGAGCAGCATTATTTCGGAGCGATCACGGCTATGGACCGGCAAATTGGCCGGCTGCGCGCCGGGCTGGAAGCGGCGGGCGGATGGGACAATACGCTGCTCTTCTTTGGATCCGACAACGGGCCCGAGAGCATTTCCCACCGCGAATCGGAGCCCGCCCCGGGATCGGCAGCCGGATTTCGCGGAAGGAAACGCAGCCTTCTCGAAGGCGGCGTGAGGGTCCCCGGGATTGTCAGCTGGCCGGCCGGCGGGCTCGCAGCCGGAACCTCCGCGCTGCCGTTCACGACCAGTGACCTCCTGCCATCGATTCGGGCGCTCGTTGGCGGCGGGGACAAAAAGGCGGTGGAACCGCTGGACGGCGCGGATGCCGTGAGTCTCCTCAGACGCGGGAAGACACGGCGGCCGGATGTGATTCCGTTCGAGTTCGTGGGACAGGTGTCATTGATCGACAACGAATGGAAACTATACTCTGCGGATGACGGCGTGAGTTTTCAGCTGTTCAACCTCGAAGACGATCCAGCGGAATCGACTGATCTTGCGCCACGGCATGCTGCCCGCGTGGAGGCGATGCGGCTGAAACTCCAGGCCTGGCGTGAATCCTGCCGGCGCAGCGCCAGCGGCGCGGATTATCGCTGATCCAAACTTATCCCTCACGGTTCCGCGAACGACGCGGAAATCGCGCCCGCCAGACCACGAACCATCCGCGGTCAACGTGCAACGGCCGCCGCGGAATCCGGCCGCACGCTGCTGCCATCGACCCACTCGCCTTCCACCAGGATCCACAGCGGATCCTCGGGGACTCCCAGTTCATTGCGGGTGAGCTGGCCGACAACGAGGTTCACGGCAACCCTGCCTGCGCTGTTCCACTTGGGATTCATGCCCGCGATGCTGCCGTAGGATGAATGCCAGCCCAGATGGACATAGCCCACGCGTCCCGGGAATGGGTAGCCGAGTTTCCTCAGCTGCGATGGAATTTCCTTCCCCACCCCCAGGACACAGTCCGGCCGGTAGCGCCTCAGCCACCGCCCCAGCTCGTTGAGATCATCGTCCCGCTCGCGATGAAACATCGGTATGATATCCTTGCGTGGAATCTTCAGATCGTCCGTGTGCAGCGCGGCACTGCGTTTGAAGTCCGATGAACGCTCAAAAACGTTGGGGATAATCACCCCGAAGCGGCAGTACCCCCGGGCCTGAAGGATCCGCACGACCTTGACCAGATTGCCATAGTGGTTGACTTCGACGCGATGGAGTTTCGGGCGCAGCACCGCGCCGCCAATGGCCGCAACCGCCAGTCCGCCGAGATCCAGCCCCGTCAAATCCACTTCGCGCTCCATGAAGTGCTCGAAAATCACCGCCCGGATCCCGCGTGCGCGAATGATCCCCATGATCCTCTGCGGGCTCATCCCCGGCTCGTACCAGTGGAACTCGTCCACCCGGAAACCGAGCCGCTCCGCCTGTTCATGGATGCTCCGGCGCAGCGATTCGGGGTTGCCCTCCCGATCGTAGCCTCGCGGCTGGCAGTGGATTTCCGCTATCACCGGGGACACCAGCGAGGTCTTCCTGAAACGCACGCTCGACATCACCGCCGACATGATCGGGTGCGAGCGGTATCCGAGGGCCTTGGCTGCGGCGAGGATTCGGTCCCTGGTTGCAGACCGGTGCCCGGGAAGGTTCCGCAGGGCGCGGCTGACGGTTGCCTTCGACACGCCAACCTTGTCGGCAATCGCCTGTATATTGGGTCTCGTTGTTGGGGACATACCGCGGAGGAATCCGCACCCACTGGAGCCACGGCAGGGGGGAACCGGGCTCCGGATCGGTCGGGCGGGTGCGGGGTTGAATGTAACGCTTCCAATTCTCGGCCGCTGACTCAAGCGAATCCACCGGCACCTTGCGCGGAGTTGAAACCCAACGTCATCGTATTCCTGACCGATCAGCAGCGCCACGATACGACGGGCGCGCATGGCTGTGACCTGGGTTTGACACCCAATTTTGACCGGATCGCCCGGCAGGGAACCCACGTTGCCAGCAGCTTCACCTGCCAGCCGGTGTGCGCTCCGGCGCGCTCATGCCTTCAGACTGGGCTTTATGCGACCCAGACGGGCATGTGGCGCAACGGCGAGGATGCCTTTGCCGGCCGGCGCACCCTGGCCCATTACTTCAACGAGGCGGGCTATCACACCGGTTATATTGGGAAATGGCACCTCGCTTCAAACCAGTATGCCGCCGCGGTCCCCCGGCATCTGCAGGGAGGCTATCAGAGCTGGCTGGGAGCGAACATCCTTGAATTCGTTTCCGATGCCTTTGACTGCCGGCTGTGGGATGAAGACGGAGGCGAACACAGGCTGCCCGGCTATCGCGTCGATGCCGTAACCGACGCGGCTATCCGCCATGTGCACGAACGGAGCCGGAGCGGGCAGCCGTTCTTCCTGTTCGTCTCGCTCCTCGAGCCGCATCATCAGAATTCCCGGGACGACTACCCGGCCCCTCCGGGTTACGAGGCCCGTTATGCGACGGCCCACATGCCGCCGGACCTCCGGGTGCCGTTCGGGACCGGCCTGCAGCACTGGCCGGGATATTGTGGAATGGTGAAACGGATCGACGAGGCTTTCGGCCGGCTGCTCGATGCGGTCGAGAGCCTCGGGCTGCGGGAGCACACGATCCTCCTGTTCACCTCCGATCACGGCAACCACTTCAAGACCCGCAACGGCGAATACAAGCGGTCGTGCCACGATGCCTCGATCCGGGTTCCGACTGCGTTCGCCGGGCCCGGCTTCAACGGCGGAGGCGAGGTGCGCCAGCTGGTGAGCATCGTCGACCTTCCCGCAACGCTGCTGGATTCCGCCGGGCTCGACTTGCCCCGGGAGATGGCGGGCCGCTCCATCCTGCCGCTGCTGGGAAATTCCAACCACCCCTGGCCGGGTGAAGTCTTCGTGCAGATCAGTGAAAGCCAGACCGGCCGGGCCGTGCGCACCCCGCGCTGGAAATATTCGGTGCGCTGCCCGGACACGGACGACAACGGGGATCCGGTGAGTCGCATGTCGGCGGATACCTGGGTCGATGACTGCCTCTATGACCTGAAAGCGGATCCTTGGGAACTCACCAACCTCGCAGGCTATACGTCGCACGCCGGGGTCGTGAAGGTCCTGCGCGAACGGCTGGCCCGGCGCATGGTCGCGATCGGCGAGGTGCCGCCGCGCTTCGTGGACGCCCCGCCGGTGCAGCCGTTTGAACACGTGGTGACGGCCGAGGAGGCGCACGCGTAGCAGCCCGTCGGACCTGCAGTCGAGCGCAGCAGGCATTCATGCCATTTTTCCGGCAACTTGGTGGGCCTTGCTGACGGGCTGCTGGTTTCCGCGCGTGCGCGCGGCCAGGAGTCCGACCGCGTCCTACCGCAAGTCATTCCATTCGCGATAAGGCCCGGTGCTTTCGTAGGTCTTCAGCGGACCGGTTGAGGCCGCCCCGTTTACGACCCGCTTCCTTCCATTTGCGTCCTTTTCGAGGGCAAAGGCGTCATACACCTCACCGAGTGCGTCGACCGCCTGATACTCGAGTCGGTTGGCCGCGACATCAAACACGGCGAAAATCGGCGTGTTATCGCCGTGGCGGTCGAGCTTGAAACGCCCCTGTTGTTCCTCCGCATAACGATCCCAGCCTTCGCGCTTGGTCTGGCCGCGCTTGGTGGACGATGCCGTGACGATCAGCATGGTGCGAACATCATGCGCGGAACCCACTGCGTGGCGGGCGACATCGTCGCCATAAGCACCCCGCTGGTAAGTATGCCGGTGACCGGTGAGGATGAGATCGATATCGTGGCGCCGCATGATTTCCAGCAACGCAAACCGCCTCTCCCTCGCGCTGGGATGCTCCTCACCCCCGACAAACGAGAACAGCGGGTGATGCATCGTGACGATCTTCCACCGGGCATCCGAGGCATCCAGACTTCTGCCCAGCCAGGCCATCTGGGCATCGAATGACGTGCCCGAGGAGTCGATGGCGAAGACGTGGATGTTCCGCGTATACCGAATGTCATAGACGGTTTCGTGGAGCGCCTGCGGAAGTTCCTTCACCACGGGCAGGGTGAACTGCGGCCGCCACAGCGGGCTGACTCTCTTGTCCTCGATCTGAAAGAGCTTCGGGTCCTCCTCATCGCCGGCGAAGTTGATGTAGTCGTGATTTCCGGGCACAGGCAGCGCCGGGATCAGGCGATGCATGTCACCAACGGCCTCGAACCATTCTGCCCACTCCTGGTCATAGGCCGCGGTGTTGACGAGATCCCCGGCATGGATGGCGAATCGGGCCGCGGGCGCCACCCGGCCTGCCGTGTCGAATACCCGCGTGATGTGGGATCGAATTGCGGTCTGGGCATCGCCGAAGAAGAGAAACTGGATGGGACCGTCGAGCGGCGCCGTCCGCACCTGCCGCCACGCACTCCATTTTCCGCGCGTGCCCCGCACCCGGTAGGCATAAGCGGTGTCCGGCTCGAGCCCGCGGAAAGTCACGGAGTGATAGTGCACCCGCGGGAGGCCGTCATTCTCGATCAGGGCTGCCGTGCCATCCGGCCGCTCGACGCGATCAAGGTCCTGCTGGCTGGAGACGCCGCGGACCGTGAGCGCGTCGAGATCGAACCGTGCATCGGCACTCGCGCGTGC
This sequence comes from Verrucomicrobiia bacterium, assembly GCA_011525695.1. GTDB lineage: Bacteria > Verrucomicrobiota > Verrucomicrobiia > Opitutales > Opitutaceae > ER46. The sequence goes on along the minus strand of WYBX01000139.1, from coordinate 47,636 downwards.
GATTTGGGCAAGGGCCACGCCCGCGGATGCATCCGTGCGCCATGTCACGGAGAAGCTCCGTGCGGGGTCCGCCGCAAGTGTGACGATCATCCGGTCGGGCCATTCCGTGGCCCGCTGCCATGGCGGCGTGTCCCGGCCGGCGGTGGATGGGGCAACCGCCGAGGACACGACGGCTGCAAGCAGTGCGGCCAATGGGGCGAGTTTCATGGCCAATGGCTCTGAGTGGCTCGGGATTGTCGTACAACCGCGGCGTCGTGGAACAGTTGCGCATCTGTCAGCTCGCCTGGTGCGCGATTATCCATTGGTTTCGGGAACAGGCGCCGCGGATTCACCCGCACGGGTTGCCGGTCTCCCCCATGAAGAAGTCGAGAATCCTTGCCGGGCTGGTGTTGATCGCGGGTGCCTGTATCGGGACACCCCAGCAGCAGCCCAACATCGTGTTCATCCTCGCGGACGATCTGACCTTTCGCGACCTGGGATGCTACGGCAGTCGGAACGTGGCCACTCCCAATATCGATCGACTGGCCGCCGAGGGAATGAGGTTCACCGCGTGCTTTCAGGCCGTGGCCATGTGTTCGCCGACGCGACACAACCTTTATTCCGGGCTATATCCCGTTCGATCCGGCGCGTACCCGCAATCGACCTGGGTATACCCTGGAGTGAGGAGCATCGTGCACCATTTGCGGCCGCTGGGTTACCGGGTTGCACTCACCGGGAAGCGGCACGTGCTGCCGCCCGAGGCCTTTCCCTTCGACTATCTGGATGACGACGCCGATCCGGATCTCGACGCGGTGGAAAAGTACCTGGGCAGGGATCCGGCGCAACCGGCCTGCGTCTTCCTCTGCTTCCGTGAGCCGCACACTCCATGGAACCGGGGAAATTCCACGACTATCGATCCCCGACGCCTCGACCTCCCACCGAACATGGTGGACACGCCTGAAACCCGCCGGCAGCTGGCGAACTATTTCGCCGAGGTCATGGATCTCGACGCATCCGTGGGAAAGGTCGTCGCCATGCTGGATCGGCTCGGCATCGCCGACGACACGCTCCTGATCTTTGCCGGCGAGCAGGGCAACGCGTTTCCCTTTTCCAAGTGGACCTGCTACGACACCGGGCTGCAATCGGCCCTAATCGCGCGCTGGCCGTCCGTGGTCGCCCCCGGACAAGTGACCGACGCCATGGTGGAGTACGTCGATGTCGTGCCCACCCTCGTCGAGGCCGCGCGCGGGGAAGCCCCCACCGGACTCGATGGGCGCAGCTTCCTGCCGGTGCTGCGCGGCGAAACCCGAAAGCACAAGGAAGTCGTGTATGGGCTGCAGACGACCCGGGGCATTGCGAATGGCTCGGACTATTACGCCATCCGCTCGATTCGAACGGAACGCCACAAGCTGATCGTGAACCTGACGCCGGAGATACCGTTCGCGAACAATGTGACGAACATGAAAGGGGCTTGGTCGTCGTTCTGGGAAACCTGGCTGGCAGCCGCCAGGACCGATCCCCATGCCCGCTTTCTCGTCGACCGCTACCGGTACCGGCCGGCAGAGGAACTCTACGACGTGAAGGCCGACCCCTATGAGCTGAACAATCTCGCGGACGATCCAACGCTGGCAAAGGTCAAGGCGGAGCTCCGCTCACGCCTGTTTTCGTGGATGAAATCCCAGGGTGATGAAGGGCAGGCCACCGAGATGCTCGCCGACCGGCGGACCCTGAAGATGGCGGCGGGCCGCGGGGCCCGGGACGGGGCCGACAGACGGGACCCTGAATAGGACGGCAGGCGTTGCCTGATTCCAGGAGGCAATCGCAATCCTGGGGCGTAACCGATGAGCTGGTGAAAAGGTGTTGTCCGGATCTTTTTGGTCGCTGCGGGCGTCACAGCCGCCATCCTCCGGGAGATGTAGTATCCGGAGCAGCCACAACGACCATGGCACTCACCAGGACCGCGGCGCGGTTTTGGCCAGACGGATACACCGGCTCCAATCCTGCTTTGCATGAACTCCCCTGGCCATCCGTCCCGTCGCCTGCGCCGGCTCGCCGTCGCCGTTTTGCTCGCGGTTCCGCTGCTCGCGCCCGCCGCCGAATCGCCCGGCCGGTTCGTCCTGATCAAGGGCGGCACATTCTACCGCGGCGCGCCTGCCGCTGGCCGGGAACGCGTCCAGCTGCGGGTGGAGGATTTCGAGATCCAGGAACACCCGGTCACGAACGCCCAGTACCGCCGGTTCACGGCCGCCACCGGTTATCCGGTGCCGCAACATTGGACGAACGGCCGGATCCCCGCCGGCAAGGAGGAGCATCCCGTCATCTTCGTCAACCGGGCCGACATCCGCGGCTACCTGGAGTGGCTCAGCCGGCAGGATGGCCGGATCTACCGGCTGCCGACGTCGGCTGAATTCGAATACGCCGCCTCCGGGGGCGCCGCCGACCTGCCCTTCCCCTGGGGCAGCGAGCCGCCGAGCCTCGAGCGCGCGAACTTCGATCCGAAAGGCGACCGCCCTTTCAACCGCTGGGCCGATTTTCTCCAGCCGGCCCGCTCCGGCCCGCCCAATCGCTTCGGACTCTACGGCATGGCCGGCAACGTCTGGCAGGCCGTGATCCGGCGCGATGACCCCGCCGTCCTGCACTGGCGCTACCGCGTCGAGGATGCGGCGCTCAACGAGAACGCCGTGATGGGCGGCTCCTGGGCGCGGACCGCCGATTACCTGAACCGGCCGGCCAGCGGCGGCCAGGGCTCGGGCATCCGGTTTCCTGATTCGGGGTTCCGGCCCGTGCGTGCACCGGCGGGCCAGGACTGGCGGATCCAGCCGCGCCGGCTCAACGCCCTCGCCCAAGGCCAGAAGGGCGTGCTGCTCAGCTGGTCCATGCTCGCCGGCGATCCCGCCGGCCTCGGGTTCCATGTCTTCCGCGCCGCCTCGCGGGAGCACGACGGTTTCCAGATCACCAAGGAGCCGATCCGCGATCGCTCCACTTTCCTGGACACTGAGGCTGACGGCGGCCGGCGCTTCCAATACTATCTCCGGCCCGTCGCCGCCGATGGCACCCTGCTGCCGCGTTCGGAATGGATGGGCGCCACCGCCAGCGAGGCGGTCCCGGACAACGTCCTCGTCACTTTCACCCCGCTCTATAAGCAGGGCTCGCTCGTCCCCGTGTTCGGCGATCTCGACGGCGACGGCACGATGGATTGCGTCATCCGGCTCGACAACGGCAACACCGAGATGTCGCAGGATCCCGGGCTGCCGGTGCAACTCGAGGCGTTCTCCAGCTGGGGTCGCTCACTCTGGCGCCGCGACATCTCCAACCACGCCCTCGCCTACGGCAATGCCAACAACGTGCCGTTCAATGTGTGGGACATGGACGGCGACGGCCGGGCGGAGGTCATCACCTTTCTCCAGCAGGGCGAGGAGGCCGTGGTCGCAATCCTGGATGGCATGAGCGGACGCGTGAAACACACGGCGCCCTGGACCCCGCTCGCGTCCGACTTCCAGAAATCCTCCACCCGCGTGATGCTCTCGGTCGCCTGCCTGGATGGGAAGACTCCCGCAGTCATCACGCAATCGGGCCTCTACGAGAACGAGATCCTGACCGCCTACGATTCCACCCTGAAAAAGCTCTGGCAGTTCAACAGCTTTGGCGAGACGAGCGGCAGCGGCGGCCACAAGATCGAGGCGGCCGATGTCGATGGTGACGGCCGGCAGGAGATCTTCAATGGCACCACCTGCCTGAACCACGATGGCACGCTACGCTGGTCGCTGTACCGGCAGCATCCGGACATCGTCTCGATCCAGGATTACCTGCCCGACCGGCCCGGGCTCGAGGTCTGCTTCGTGGTCGAGACCAGCATGCACGCGGGGATCTACATGGTGGATGCGAACACCGGCGAGGTGATCTGGAAGCAGAACCGGGAGGACGACCGCGCGTGGACCCATGGGCATATCGCCTGGACCTCCGACATCTGGGAGGAGTCTCCCGGCATCGAGGCCATGACGAACCGCGCCGGCCACGTCGACCATCACTACCTGCTCTTCTCCGCCGCCGGGAAACTCCTGCTCGAACCGTTTCCCCGCGACTGGAAGCCGCTGGAATGGGATGGCGACGAAACGCGCGAGCTGATGGCGGACGGTGCTCGCGTGATCGGCGATTTCAACGGGCAGGAAGTCGTGGTGAAGCAAGGAGTCGTCCCGCATACCATTGCCCAGGGCACCGTGATCATGGTCGCGGATCTCTACGGTGATTTCCGGGATGAGATTGTCCTGCAGGTTCCCACTGCGAAGGGTGGCCGGGCGATCGCGGTGGTCATGGCCACGGAGGAGATCCCCCACCGGTACATGGGCGCGCTGGAGGAACGCGAATACCGTTACTGGATCGCCCGGAACAAGGGCGGCGGCTACGCGTCGGTTCACGATCGGCAGCTGATCCGGAAATAGCTGCCCGTCGCCATAGGTGGTTCATCTGGCGGATGAATGGGGTCTTGCCATTACGATCAACGGCAGGCTCCTGTATCCGTGTCATCTGCGCTATCTGCGGTTAAATCAGAGAACTCCATGCGCCCGTCACTTGCCTCCATCCTGCTTGCCGCGGCCGTTTTCATCTGCACTGCCTGCAGCCGCGCTCCACTGCTCGATCGTCCTGTGGAGGCCGATACGGCCGCGGCGTTCGGCAGCTGGCAGGGACGCAACCGCGCCGATTTCACGCCCGAACAGTGGACGGAGTTCGAGGCCGCGCTGCAGGAAATCAAGTTGAAGATCATGGCCGACAACGAGGCCAGCGGCACGGAGGCGGTGAATGAGGCGCTGCGTGGACGGATCGCCGGCCGCACGGTGCGCGAGGTACTCCAGCAGGGTTACACCGCGAAGCTCTGGCGGCTCAACGTCGAGCGCACCGAAATGGAGAAGATCATCGCCGGCACCGCCACGCTCACGACCCGTCCGGGCGACACCGCCTCGTCCAGCTACCTCGCCGACCGGCAGCGCCGGCAGAACGAACGGCTCGAGCACGCGCTCGCGGAAATCAAGGCGGCCGAGACCCGGCTGGCCGAGTTGTCGGCGTCGGGCAAATAGGATTTTATCGGAATTGGGTCGTAGGGCCGCAGTCTTGCCTGCGCCCGCATACCCAATCGATCACCCGTCTCTCCGTTCGTAGGGGCGCAGTCTTGTCTGCGCCCGTCCGGGTGGATGAATCGTCCAGAGGGCGCAGGCAAGGCTGCGCCCCTACGGCTGCGTGATTATATGAAGCAGTCCAAGATGCGTATTCACATCAGAATGGGAGCTGCATTCATGGAGGGCCGTGCTCCGTCACGGCCATTCAGATCGATGAGCTACGCAGGATGAGTATCACATGGGGTTTGTGGACGACGCGGAGGTCGTCCCTCCAAGACGGTCTTTCCGAATGAGAAACCATCAATGGATCCGAAATGGGTTCATGGAGGGCCGTGCTCCGTCACGGCCACAAAGTTCCGAACCTCGTTCTTGGAGAACCGGGCTCCCGCCGTTCGCTTCACACCCCCTGACTCACCACAGCATCAGCCACTGGCCGAGCGGGCCCTGATAGAATCCCAGCACAATCGACGCGAGCGCCAGCGTGCCCAAGGACAACCCCGCCACCCAACCCACCGGCGTCCCCGCCGGCTTTGCGGGTGCCGTCGTTTCCGCCGGCGGTGTCCACGCGTCGAAGAACGCCGCCTTGATCCAGCCAAAGTAGTAATAGATTGAAACCACCACACCCGCTGCCGCGATGAGCAGCAGCCAGCGCGCGCCCGCCTGGAAGGCGGCGATGAAGACGAAAAGTTTTCCCATGAACCCGGCCAGCGGGGGGATTCCCGCCAGCGAGCCGAGCCCCACCGCCAGCACCGTGGCCAGGAACGGGCTCTGGCGCGACAGCCCGGCGTAGTGATCCAGTTCCTGCCCGGCGTCATCTGTCCCGGCGACATGCGCCATCACGCCGAACACCGCGAACGAGGCGAGCAGGTAGGCGAACAGATAAAAATACACCGCCCCAACCGCCATCGGTGAACCGGCCGCCGCCACCACGCCGAGCAGCAGGAACCCGGCATGCGCCACTCCGGAAAGTCCGATCAGCCGCTTCACGTTGTGCTGCGTCAGCGCCGCGATGTTGCCGAAGAGAATCGTGGCTCCCGCCATCGCGGTCAGGATCGGCATGACCAGCCAGGCATACGGCGTGAATGGTCCCTGCGGACCGCACAGCGCCAGCAGCACCGCAAAGCCCGCGCCCTTCGAGGCGACGGCGAGAAATGCCGTCACCGGTGTCGGCGCGCCCTGGTAGACATCGGGCACCCAAACCTGGAAGGGGAACGCCCCGATCTTGAAGGCGACCCCCGCGAGCACGAGGACGATCCCGAGGCTGGCGAGGAAGTTGTCGGGATTGCCCGTGAGGAACAGCCCCAGTTCCTCATAGTGCATGGCGTTGCCCGAATGCAGCGGGAGCGCCGGATTGCCGGTCACGCCATACAGCAGCACGATCCCGAAGAGCAGCAGCCCGGAACTGAGCGCACCCATCACGAGATACTTCAGGCCGGCCTCGAGCGAGGCGGTCGTCGTCCGCAGATAGCTGACCAGGATATAGAGCCCGATCGTCAGCGTCTCCAGCGCCACGAACAGCATCAGGAAATGATTCGCCTGGACCAGCAGCATCATTGCCGCCGTCACCACCAACAAGACATGGTAGAACTCCACCCGCGGCATCGGCTGCCTCGCGAGCGTGATTCGCGCCAGCAGGCACGTGAACAGCGCCGCGAGCAGGAAGAATGCACGCATCACCTGGCCAGTCACACTGTGCTGCAGCAGCCCGCTGAAGGTCTCGGTGCCCAAAGTGACCGGATGCCAGTTGAGGAAGAGGCCCAGCAAGGTGCCGAGGATCCCCGCGCTGGCGATGTCGGGAATCAGCCCGTGATGGCGCTTGGGCAGCACCATTTCGAGCACCAGCAGCACCAGCGCGAGCGAGGCCAGGATCAGTTCCGGGGCAATCGCGCTCCACAGGTTGTCCGCGGCGGCAAGTCTGACTTCTTCAAGGGTCATCGGGTGGAGGAGGCGCGGGGTTCAGCGTGACTGCCGGGCAATTTGGGGCGCCGGTGCGAGAGCCTCGTTGATCGGCTCCGAGAGCGACTTCGGCCAGAGCCCGATGCCGAACAGGGCGGCGAGCAGCAGCAGCGCGGGGATCCGTTCCGCCCAGCGCAGATCCGCCGGGGGGTGCCGCGTGGCGACTTCGTTGAAATGATCCGTCGGCTGGCCGAAGAACACGCGCGCCGCCGCCCGCAGCCCGTAAATCGCGGAAATGACCACGCCCGCGATCGCCAGCACGGTGATGACGGGCGAGAAGCTCCAGAGCGCGACGAAGATTGCCAGTTCGCCCCAGAAATTCGCGAAGCCCGGCAGCCCGATGCTGGCAAAGGTGCCGGCCACGAACAGCGCCGCCAGCACCGGCGCCCGCAGCGCCAGCCCGCCCATCTCGTCCATCGCGAAGGTGTGCGTGCGGTGGTGCACGCTGGTCGCCAGCAGGAACAGCAGCGCCACCGAAAGCCCGTGCGCGACCATCATCAGGACGACTCCGCCGATTCCGACGGCGGAGCCCGCCGCGATGCCGAGGAAGGCATAACCCATGTGCATCACCGAGCTGTATCCGATCATCTGCTTCAAATCGCGCTGGGCCATCGTGACCAGCCCGACGATCAGGACGTTGCCGATCACCGCGAGCCAGGCCAGCGGATGCGCCCAGTGCCCCAGCCCGGCCGGCAGCAGCGGCAGCGCGACCTGGATCAGCCCGTAGAGCCCGAACTTCTTCAGCACGCCCGCGTGCAGCATCGCCGCCGAACTCGGGGCGGCGCCATAGCCCAGCGGCGCCCAGGTGTGGAACGGCCAGAGCGAGACCAGCACCCCGAAACCGAATATCAGCAGCCCGAAGATGTTGTTCTGCCAGGTCACCTCCAGCGGGTTGGCGGCGAGATGCCGCTTCAGCACGATGAGATCGAAGCTCCCCGCGCCGCTCTTCACATACAGCGCGATCAGCCCCACGAGCGAAATCATCGCCCCAATCGTCAGGTAGATCGTGAGCTTCATCGCCGCGTAGTTCCGGTCGCGGCCGCCCCAGATCCCGACCATGATGAATGTCGGGATCAGCGCGAGTTCGTGGAAGAAATAGAAGAAGAACACGTCCACGCTCGCGAAGACGCCCAGCAATCCGCCCTGCATGATCAGCAGGAGCATCAGGTAGATCTTGAGCCGTTCGGCTCCCGACTGGATTGCGTACAAACCCGCCGCCAGGCCCACGATCGCCGCCATCAGGAAGAGCGGCATCGAGATGCCGTTGAGCCCCAGCTTGAGGCTGATTCCCAGCCCCGTGAGCCCGGTGTCATAGGTACGCAGGAAGGCGTAGCCGTCCGCCTGCTCCACGGCGGAGAAATGCCACCAGGTATGGAGCGCCAGCAGCAGCGGCACGCCAAAGGCGACATACGCAAGCCGCACCGACCAACGTTTCGGCAGCCCCAGCGCAATCAGGAGCGCCAGCGCGAGCGGGGTCACGATGGCAACGAGCAGCGGATCGAAGGGCAGTTCACTCATCCGGAGAAGGTGTCGGGGCGCAATTCGCTTCGCAGAGATTCGTGTTCATTCGTGTCCATTGGCGGTTCCAAGTCTGCGGGATCATCCCCCCATCACGCCCGCCGCAAAGGCCCACAGCACCACCAGCCCGAGCAGGAACCAGTAGGCGTAGGCGTTGAGGTTGCCGACGTGGAGCGCCCGTGCCCCCAGCCCGAAGAGGCCCACCAGCCCGGCAAGCCCGCGGACGATCACGCCGGCGAGCAGAATCTGCTCGAGGAAATTGAGCAGCATCGCGAACCGCTGCTGCACCTTCGCCACGTAATAGTCGTAGCCGCGATCAAACGACGCCCAGATCGCACGCAGCCCGCCGAAGAGTCCCGGCGATTTCTCCGCCAGCGCATCGGCCGGCGCCGGACGGTAGAGGAGGAATCCCGCCACCGCGCCGATCAGCACGACCGCCAGGCTCGTTCCCAGGATCACGCCATGCGCCGCCCCATGCGGATGCTGCACGAGATCCATGACCCCGGCAAAGGCCCCGCGGCCGAGCCCACTGTAGAACCAGCCGTAGCCGCCGACGATTGACAGCAGTGCCAGCACGACGAGCGGCGCGGTGAGCGAGATCCCGCCTTCATGGGCGTGATCGGCAGATTCGCTCCGGGGCGCGCCAAGGAACACCAGCTTCCACACCCGGATCATGTAAAAGGCGGTCAGGATCGCCGTGAACGCCAGCAACACGAACACCGGCGGATTGTTCGCATAGGCGAGGTACAGGATCGCATCCTTCGAGTAGAATCCGGCAAAGAACGGCGTGCCGATCAGCGCCAGCACGCCAATGGTGAAGGTCACGAACGTGAGCGGCAGCTTCCGGGCCAGCCCGCCCATCCGGAAAATCTCCTGCTCGTGATGGCAGGCATGGATGACGGAGCCCGATCCCAGGAACAGCAGCGCCTTGAAAAAGGCATGCGTGATCAGGTGGAACATCGCGGCGCCAACGCCAGCCGCGACCATGATCCGGTGCGTCATCCCGCCCATCTCGTGCTCCTGCGCGAGCGAACCCAGCCCGAAGGCCGCGACCATGTACCCGAGCTGCGACAGCGTGGAGTACGCGAGGACCTTCTTGATGTCGCTCTGGACGATCGCGCAGAGCGCGGCGTAGACCGCGGTCGCAGTGCCAACCCACAGGATCACCGTGAGCGCCTCCGGTACCATCAGCACGTGGATCCGGCAGAGCATGTAGATGCCGGCCGCCACCATCGTCGCCGCATGAATCAGCGCCGACACCGGCGTTGGTCCCTCCATCGCGTCGGGCAGCCAGACATGCAGCGGCATCTGGGCGGACTTGCCCATCGCCCCGCAGAAGAGCAGCAGCGGCAGCGCGGTCGCCACCGTGGCGCCGCCCTCCACCAGGCTCGCGAGTTCGCCCAGGTTGACCGTCCCGAAGTGGGAGTGGCACCAGACGATCCCAATCAGGAAACCGAAGTCCCCCACCCGGTTCACGATGAAGGCCTTCTTCGATGCATCCGCCGCCGACTGGCGCTGCAGGTAATGATTGATCAAGAGCCAGGAGCTGAAGCCGACCAGCTCCCAGTAGATGAACATCATGAAAAGATTGTCAGCAAAGACGATGCCGAGCATCGAGAACATGAAGATCGAGAGCCCGCCAAAGAAGCGGCCGCGCGCGCCGTCGTCATGCATGTAGCCGAGCGAGAACACGTGGATGCAGAACCCGACGACGCCGACCATCGCCAGCATCAGCGCGGCGAGGTCGTCGAACTTCACGCCGATCGAGACCGAGAAATCACCCAGCCGCAGCCATTCCACCGACGCTTCGAAACGCTCGCCGCCGAAGGCCAGCACCAGCGCCCCGGCCGCAATTCCCGCGGCCGCCAGGACCGACACCGCGGAGGCCAGCCCACCCGCGCGGCGCAGGAACAGCGCGATCGTCGCGGCCGAGATCAGCGGCAGCAGGAGGAGCGTGAAGGTGAGGCTGGAAGGCGACATTTACGGAGAGCAGTGAGGAGTGAGGCAGAAGTAGCGGGTGGCGCCGGAGCAGTAGCGAGTAGCGCAGGAGCAGTAGCGAGTAGCGGGTAGCGGGTAGTGAGTAGGATGCTCCGCCGATCCCGGTCCTCGAACCGGTCGACCACGGGAACTGTGAAAATGGATTCTTGAATTCGTCATGCTCGCTACTCGCTACTCACTACTCGCTACTAATTCTTCAGCGTATTCAACTCGTCGACCTGGATGGTCATCCGCCGGCGGAACAGCGCCACGATGATGGCGAGGCCGACGGCGACCTCCGCCGCCGCGACGGTGAGGATGAAGAACACGAAGACGTTGCCGTCCATCGTGCCGTTGAACCGCGAGAAGGCCACCAGCGCGAGCGTGGCCGCCACGAGCATCAGTTCGAGGCACATGAACACGACCAGCGTGTTGCGGCGGATCAGCACGCCGGCCAGCCCGATCGCGAACAGCAGCACGCTGATCAGCAGGTAGGAGTTTAGATCAGGGGTGAGCATTGCAGAAGGAGTCAGTAGCGAGTAGCGAGTAGCGGGTAGTGAGTAGACAAGCCGTGACGATGGGACGCGGCCCAAGGGCGTCCGCGGACTTTTCGGAAATGTGATGTCGATGATTTCATCATGCTCGCTACCCGCTACTCACTGCTCGCTACTACTTCACATCCTCCATTCCCTCGAACCGCTTGCTGAGGACAATCACTCCGAGCATCGCAATCAACAGGAGGAAACCCAGCACCTGCACCGGCAGGAGATAGGTGGTGAAGAGCTGGTACGCGTAGAGCTTCAGGTTCGAGCCGACATCAGGCACGGTGGCCAGATCCGGCGAGTTCAGCCTGCCGCGGGCGATGAACGAGGCGACGCCCGCACCGATCAACGCGACCGCCAGCACGCGCGCCGCCACGGGGATGCCGCTCAGCCTCGGGCGGTCCTGCCCCTTGGTGTCGAGCAGCATGATGATGAAGAGAAACAGCGCGACGATCGCCCCCGCATAGACCAGCAGGAGCAGGAAGGCCAAGAGGTAGGCATGCAGCCCGACGAACAGCCCCGCCACGCCGACCAGCGACAGCAGCAGGCACATCGCGCCGTTGACGGTGTTCCGGCAGACAATCACCCCCACGGCGGTCACCACCGTGAAGATGGCAAAGAGGTTGAAGAGGAGGGTGCCCATGGGAATCAGTAGCGGGTAGCGGGTAGCGAGTAGTGAGTAGGATGCCCTGTCGATCGCAGCGCAGCCGATCGATGAATGATGAAGTTAAAATGGAATCTGAAAAGCCTCATGCTCGCTGCTCGCTACCCGCTACTCGCTACTTCTCTCAATGCTCGTTGCCGCGCTCCTCCGCGGACTTCTTCTTGTCCCATTTGAAGTGCTGGTCCGGCAGCGTGCCGCCCAGTTCATAAAGCCGGGCCTTGTTGTTGACGAACTCCTCGCGGGTGTAGCCGCTCATGGAATACTGCTGCTGCAGGAAGATCGCCTCCTCGGGGCAGACCTCCTGGCACATGCCGCAGTAGATGCACCGCAGCATGTCGATGTCGAAGGCCTGGGGCGCACGCTCGACGTGCGCATGCGGCGCATCCAGCGGGATTTCGCCCGGCGTGATCCGGATCGCCTTCGGCGGGCACACAAACTCGCACAACTGGCACGAAACGCATTTTTCCCGGCCGTTTGGATCCCTCACCAGCGTCGGCACGCCCCGGTAACCGGGCGGAATCGCCGGCCGCTGCTCGGGATACTGCAGCGTGTCCTTCCGCCGCACCAGATGCTTCCACGTCGTCACCAGCCCCGCGATGATCTGCGGGACGTAGGTGCGCTCGGCGAAGGTGAGCGGTTTGCGTTCGACTTGGATGACGGCCATGAGGTGAGAGAACGGAAGAATTCAGAATTTAGAATTCAGGATCCAGAATGCGAAGGCCCAGAGTCGCGACAAGGAGCTGCCTCCTGATTTCCGGCTCCTGAATTCTGAATTCTGCATTCTTCATGATTGAATGACCGCGATTCCAATCGCGTAGGCCACGAGGTTGAGGAGCGAGAGCGGCAGCAGCTTCTTCCAGCCGATTTCCATCACCTGGTCATAGCGGAACCGCGGCACAGTCCAGCGAATCCACATGAAGAAGAAGATCAATGCGAGGACCTTGGTCACGAAGATCACGATCGAGAGCAGCCCGACCAGGATCGGACTGGTGACGCCCAGCCAGTCGACCAGCGTCGCGAGCGGGATCCAGGGCAGCGGGTTCCAGCCGCCGAGGAAGAGCAGCGTGAAGACCCCGGAGCCGATCAGCATGTGCGAATATTCCGCGACGAAGAACAGTCCCCATTTGAACGCGCCGTACTCCGTGTGGAAGCCGCCGACGAGATCGGCCTCGGATTCCGGCATGTCGAACGGCTGCCGGTTCGTCTCGGCAAACAGCGCGGTCATGAAGATGAACGCCGAAATGGGCATGACGAAAACGAACCAGGCACCGCCCCAGAAACCGGGGTTGCTCTGCAGCTCGACCACCCGCGCAAATCCCATCGTCCCCTCGCGGCCGGGCTCGTTCACCCAGAGGAAAAGCGGGATCACCGACAGCGTCATCGACAGCTCGTACGAGATGAGCTGCGCCGAGGCCCGCACGCCACCAAGGAACGGATACTTCGAATTCGAGGCCCAGCCGGCCAGGATCACCGAGTACACGCCGAGTGAGGCTACCGCGAACACCGCAATCAGCCCGATGTCCACGTTCGCCAGCGCGATCGGCACCACGCGCCCCGCCTCGTCCAGATAGGCGCCGAACGGCACCGCCGTGACGGTCGTCAGCGCGGGCATCATCGCGATGATCGGCGCCAGCACGAAGTAGAACTTGTTCACGTGCCCCGGCAGCGAGTCCTCCTTGAAGAGCATCTTGCCGCCGTCGGCCATCACATGAAAGACACCCAGCTTCTGCAGGAACGGCCCGATGAACGGAATCCACGCCGCCCAGGGCACGATCGCGCGGTTCGGACCGGGCCGGCCCTGGATCCACGCGGAGACTTTTCGTTCCGCCATCGAACAAACGCCCGCAATCGGGAAAATCACGCAGATGACAGCGAGGCCCTTCAGCGTCCCCTGCACCAGCGGATGAAGATGGAGGTAGAAGTCGATCATGGCGCGGGTTTGTAATGCAGCGTCTCACCCTCGACGTAGGGGAGCCCGGCCCAGGGCGCCGGATCGAGCTGGAGTCCCGTGGCCGGCACGCGGCCGAACGCGATTGTCTTCAACGCCGGCACCTCCTCCGCCATCAGCGACCAGAGCGCGTTGATTTCAGATGGGATCGCGCCGCCACCCAGGGCCGCGAGCAACCGGCTGAGCGCCACCAGATCATCGGAGGCGCCGGCCGGGCCGGGCACCGCCTTGGCGAACTTCTGCAGCCGGAACTGCTGGTTCACGAAGGTCCCGCTCTTTTCGAAAACCGTCAAGGTCGGGATCACCACCCGCGCGGCGGCCGTCGTCGGCTGGACATGCGTGCCCAGATACACGATTGCGACCTTCGCGAGCTGCGCCGGCGTAAGCCCGGCGGCGACGAGATCCTCGTTGATCGCCACCACCGTCCGGATCGTCCCGGCATCAATCCCCGCCGCCAGCCGCTCGAGCTTGGGCTGCGGCAGCCCCTGGATCAGCCCGGTGACCAGCGCGCCGCGGACATTCGGGTTGCGATCCGCGGAGATCAAAATCCCGTCGCCTTCGCCGACCCGGCTGACAATTCCGGCCGGCGCCTGCAGCAGCTTCGCGAGCTTGTGCGTGAGGAATTGCTCCTCCACCGAGCTGCGGCCGGATCCGACCACCGCCACCGCGCCGGCACTGGCGCGGATCAACTCCGCCGCCGCCTGCACGGCGACGTCGAGGCTGCTGTCGATCCCGTTGACCCGGATCGCCGTCAGCCGGTCCGACGACCGGACCTGCTTGTAGAGCTCGCGGCCGCTGTCGCTCATCCAGGTGTCGTTCACCTCGTCATTCCGTCGCGGCGTGATCCGATAGATGATCCCCTCGCGGGACCACACCACGGTGTTGGCCCCGACGCTCGACTCGGTGTCGATGCTGTTGGTCTGCTTCAGGAACCAGACCCGCATCTTGAACCGGAAATCCGTGCTGGTGAGCGCGCCCACCGGGCAGATGTCCACGGTGTTGAGCGAATAATTGTTCGTCAGCTTCTTGCCCGGATAGCAGGTCAGGGTCGAATAGCTGCCGCGGTCGATGAAACCCAGCACGTCGTCCCTGGCGATTTCCTTGCAGAACCGGATGCAGCGCGAGCAGAGGATGCAGCGCTCGTCGTCGAGCGTGACGCGCGGGCCCAGCTGGGTCCGCTTCGGCTTGACCACCTTCTGCTCGATGAACCGCGAGTAGCCGCGGCCGTAGCCAGTCGCCTGCTCCTGCAGCTTGCACTCGCCGGCCTGGTCGCAGATCGGGCAGTCGAGCGGATGGTTGATCAGCAGGAATTCCATCACGCCCTCGCGGCAGTCCTTGATCTGCGGCGTGTTCGTGCGGATGTGCAGGCCGGGCGACGCGTTGGTCGCGCAACCGATCTGCGGCCGCGGAATCCAGTTGATCCGCTGCTTGCCCGTCGCCGGATCCATGATCGGCGCCTTCGTC
The DNA here is from genome assembly GCA_011525695.1 of Verrucomicrobiia bacterium. Classification (GTDB taxonomy): domain Bacteria; phylum Verrucomicrobiota; class Verrucomicrobiia; order Opitutales; family Opitutaceae; genus ER46. The sequence goes on along the minus strand of WYBX01000139.1, from coordinate 32,477 downwards.
GCCGGATCCACCGCCGGCATCCCGATCTCGATCAGGCACATCCGGCAATTGCCCACCACCGACAGCTTCGGATGATAGCAATAGAACGGCACGTCCACGCCGACCAGCCGTGCCGCTTCGATCGCATTCGTGCCCTTCGGCACGGCGACGTCCCGGCCGTCAATGTTGACGGTGATGAGGTCGGGTTTGGGCGGAGGAGGCATGGATTCCACCACATTCATCAGACAATGGGCAGTGCGTCTGCCGACTTTGAGTTCTTCAATGCAGCATACTCCTTGAATTCCTCGCCGAACTTCGCGACGAAGCTCTGCGTCGGCCAGGAGCAGGCCTCGCCAAACGCGCAGATCGTGCGGCCGGCAATCTGATCCGCCACGCTCTTCACCAGCGTCCCGTCCTCCGCGCGGGCTTCGTCGTGGACCATCCGCGTGGTGATCTTCTTCATCCAGAGCGAGCCCTCGCGGCAGGGCGTGCACTGGCCGCAGCTTTCATGGGCGTAGAAGGCGTTGATGTTGGCCAGCGCCTCCACCATGTTGACCGAGTCGTCCATCACGATCACGCCGCCCGACCCCCCCATCGTGCCGCAGGCCGCCATGGTGTCGAAGTCCATCGGGATGTCCTCCACCGTGAGCGTCCGCGTGGAGCCGTCCTTGTTCTTCAACGTGAAGGTCTCGCCGAATTTGAGCACCTTGGCCGAGGAGCCGCCCGGGATGACCGCCTTGAACTTCCGGCCCGGCAGCGGGCCGCCGCACACCTCGTTGAGCAGCTCGCCCAGCGTGATCTTGCCGACCTCGAACTCGTAGTATCCGGGCCGCTGCACATGGCCGCTGACGCAGAGCAGCCGGGTGCCGGTGTTGTTCGGGGTTCCGATCTTCGAGAACGCCTCGCCGCCCATGTCAACGATGTGTTTCACGTGGCAGAGCGTCTCGACGTTGTTCACGATGGTCGGGCACTGGTACAGCCCCAGCACCGCGGGAAAATAGGGCGGCTTGATCCGGGGGTAGGCGCGCTTGCCCTCGAGCGATTCGATCAGCCCGGTCTCCTCGCCGCAGATGTAGGCGCCCGCGCCGCGGTGGATATAGATCTCACAGCTGTAGCCCGTGCCCAGGATGTTGGGCCCGCAGAGATTGGCCGCCCGCGCCTCGGCGATGGCCCGTTCCAGGATCCGCGCCCCATGGGGAAACTCTCCGCGGATGTAGATGTACGCCTGCTTCACGTTGTTCGCGAAACACGAAATCATCGTGCCCTCGAGCAACTGGTGGGGATCCTGGTGGATGATATAGCGGTCCTTGAACGTGCCCGGCTCGGATTCGTCCGCATTCACGATCAGGTAAATCGGCTTCCCGCTCTTCCGGTCCACGAGCCCCCATTTCACGCCACAGGGGAAGCCCGCGCCGCCGCGACCGCGCAGGCCCGACTTCCTGACCTCATCGATGATCGCCTGCGGCGCCATCGTCACCGCCTTCCGCAGGATGCCGTACCCGCCATGCCGCTGGTAACACGCGAGGTCGTTCGTGTAACCAGGCTCGTCGATATGCCTGAAAATCATCCGGCGTTGTTGCGGTGCGGGCATGGGTGGTGAGAAGTAGTGAGTAGCCAGTAGCGAGTAGTGAGTAGGCTGCGTTCCTGAATGTTGGGTTGGTACTTTTGGGAAATGGCGTTGTGAAATTGCTTGGTCTGAAATGCTCGCTACTCGCTACTCGCTGCTGGTTTTGCTCGTCCCGCCGCCTCGGCCTTGATCCGGCGGGCGAGTTCCTTCGCTTTCGCGACGTCCACGTTCTCGTGCAGGTCGTCGTCAATCATCACCACGGGAGCCGTGCCGCAGCTCGCCAGGCATTCGACAAACTCGATCGTCACCTCGCCATCAGGGGAAATCTCCCCCCGGTGCGTCCCGAACTCCTGCTCGAGCGTTTCACACGTCTTGTAGCCGCCCATCAACGCACACGACAGCGTGCGGCAGACCTTGATGTGACGCCGGCCAATCGGCTTCTGCCGCAGCATCGGGTAGAACGTCACGACTTCGTAGACGTTGATCGGCTCGAGCTCCAGTTTCGTCGCCACCCATTCGATCGCATCGCCGGAAATGAAGCCGACGTCCTCCTGGATCAAATGGAGGAGCGGCAACACGGCACTCCGCTTCACCGGATAGTGCGTGATGACCTCGTCAATCGCGCGGAGCGTCTCGGGTTTCAGGTTCATCAGTCTTGAGTAGCGGGTAGCGGGTAGCGGGTGGCGAATAGACGGCAGCGAAGACTCTCACCGCGTTTGCCCGCGGGATGCTCGCTACTCGCTACTCGATGCTCGCTACTCATGTTCACCGGTCACACTCCCCCATCACGAAATCGAGCGACCCGAGGATCGCGACGACGTCGGAAATCAGGTTGCCCACACAGAGCTTGGGCAGGATCGAAAGGTTGCAGAACGACGGGGCCCGGATCTTCAACCGGTAGGGCACCCCGCCACCCTTGCTCACGACATAGAAGCCCAAAATGCCCTTGGGATTCTCGGCCTCGAAGTAGACCTCGCCCGGCGGGATCTGCGGGCCCTCCGTCACGAGCATGAAATTCTGAATCAGCTCCTCCATCGAGCTGAGGATCTTGTCCTTCGGCGGCGCATGGATCTTCTTCGCATCGGTCGCATACCAGGGCCCGTCCGGAAACTTCGCGATGATCTGCCGGATGATCCGGACGGACTGCCGCATCTCCTCGCCGCGCACCAGGTACCGGTCGTAGCAGTCTCCCTGCGTGCCAACCGGCACGTCGAATTCGTAATTCTCATAGCCGGAGTACGGCTTGTCCTTCCGCAGATCGAGCGCCACCCCCGACCCGCGCAGGTTCGGCCCCGTGAGCCCGTAGCCCAGCGCATCCTCCCGCGAGATGACGCCGATGCCGACCGTGCGATCCATGAAGATCTTGTTCCGCGTGAGCAGCGCCAGCGTCTCCTCGAGAATCGGCAGAAACTGATCGCAGAATTCGCCGACGCGGCCGAGCCAGCCCTCAGGCACGTCCCGCGTGACCCCGCCAATCCGGGTGTAACTGGTCGTGAACCGCGCACCGGTCAGCTCCTCGAACAGCTTGTAGAGCTTTTCGCGCTCGTTGAGCGTGTAGAGCAGGACGGTCCATGCGCCCACATCGAGCCCGAAGGCTCCCAGCCCCATCAGGTGCGACGAAATCCGCGCCATCTCCGCCGTAATCACGCGGATCGCCTGGCAGCGCGGTGGCACAGTGAGCCCGGCGATTTTCTCGACCGCAATCGCATAGGCCATGTTGTTGGCCAGCGGCGCCAGGTAATCCAACCGATCCGTGTACGGCACGAACTGGTTGTAGGTCATGTTCTCGGCGATCTTCTCGTCCCCACGATGCAGATACCCGATGACCGGCTCCGCCTTCGTCAGGATCTCGCCGTCCAGTTCCATCTGCAACCGGAGCACGCCGTGGGTCGACGGATGCGAGGGCCCCATCGAGAGCGACATCTTCTCGGTCTGGAACTCCGCCGGTGCTTCCGTTCCCCCCGCCGCGGCCCTGGCCGCATTGTCCTGGAATGAAAATTCGGTGGCCATGCTCACTCCTTCACCTGCCGCAGTTCGGCGTCTCCCGGCTTGGGCCGGCGATCGCTCCAGGTCTGATCCTTGGCCCGCGGCTCAGCCTCGGTGAGGTTGATTTCGCCCGTCGAGGCCACGAACGGGCCCCCGGCCATCGGTGCGGAAATCACCCGCGTGCCGGTCTCCTCCGCGATATCCGCGATCGGCAGATCAGTCTCGATTCCCGCCAGCGGAAAATCCTTCCGCAGCGGATGGTAGGGGTAACTGTCCCACATCAGGATCCGCCGCAGGTCGGGATGCCCATCGAAACGGATACCAAACATGTCGAAGCACTCGCGCTCGTGCCAGTTGGCCGCCGGCCAGAGTTCGACGGCACTGGGGGCGGTTGGCGCGGCATCGTTCGCGCAATCCGCGGCAATCCGAACATAGCTTCCCGTGTTCGTGGTCGAAAGCAGGTGGTAAACGACGGTGAAACGCGGCGAGTTTCCCTCCGCCCAGTCGATCGCCGTGATGTCCATCAACAGGTCGAACCCGGCTTCATCCCTGAGGTGCCGGAGAACCGCGAGAGCGTCACCGGACGGCACATTGAAGGCCGGATGATCCACGCTCGGCCGCTCGGTGATCTGCGGAAACTTCGCTCTGAGTGCGCTGATGGCGTCTGCGGTCATCAATAGTGGTGGGCGAATGCTCTCTGCTTAGGTTAACTCGCTCTTGGTGTCTCGGTAATCGGTAATCGGTTATCGGTTATCGGTTATCAGTCCTCCGTCCTCTGTCCTCAGTCCCTAGTCCTCAGTCCTCGGTCGTCTGTCCTCCGTCCCTGGTCCCTGGTCCTTAGTCCCTGCTCCTCAGCTCCTCACCCCCTCTTTCATCAAGCCGCGCGCCGAGTGCTCCGACTTCACCTTGGCCTGGAGCTTCATGAGCGCGTCCAGCAGCGCTTCGGGCCGCGGGGGGCAACCGCTCACGTAGACGTCGACCGGCAGGATTCGGTCGACCCCCTGCATGTGCGCGTAGCTGCGGTACATGCCGCCGGAGCTGGCGCAGGCTCCCATGGCAATGACCCACTTCGGCGCCGTCATCTGGTCGTAGATCCGCCGGATCTGGGGGGCCATCTTGTAGGTGACGCTGCCCGCGACGATCATGCAGTCGGACTGGCGCGGCGAGAATCGCATCACCTCGGCGCCGAACCGGGAGATATCGAATCGTGCGCTGCCCACCGCCATCAGCTCAATCGCGCAGCAGGCGAGCCCCATGGGCATCGGCCACATCGAATTCGTGCGAATCCAGTTGATCACCGCATCGGCGCGCGAGACCACGACCCCACCCTCGACTTTGCTGTTGTAGGCTAGCTCGGTGTTGGAGGTGACCATGGGTTTGCAGGAAGGCGGCGGGACGAAAATGCGTCGCACAGTTGGCAGCGCTCGATCGTCCTGCAAGTCGCTTTTCCGAAAAGCCCCGAATGCTGGCGCAGTTAGAAGCGCTGACGCAAGAATTCGGCAGCCGGACTTGAACCTTCCCCTGCCGGGAAAACCCCGATGCCGGCTGCTGTGGGCGGGAAGACCGGTTTGCCGTTGACCCAACGCGCGGCTTGGACCTTCTTTGCCCACTTCGCCCGAGGATCGGTCTTCGACCAGCCCCCGGGCAGGACTTACTGGAGAGGTGGCAGAGTGGTCGAATGCGCGCGCTTGGAAAGCGCGTGTAGGTTAACCCCTACCGAGGGTTCGAATCCCTCCCTCTCCGCCATTTGCGCTGCTCAAATATGCGGGCTTCGCGAAGCGAAGCGCGGGCGAAGCACGCGAGGGAGGGATATGGGCAAACGCCGGGCTGCCGGCGTTTGGGGCGAAGCCCCGAGCGTAGCGAGTCAATCCCTCCCTCTCCGCCATTTGCGCGCAGCGCAAATGGCCGCTCGCAAATTCCGCACAGGGTTTCGCAAATGCCGCGCAGCGACTCCGGCGGGTGCGTGAGAAGCTTTCGGCCTCCCACCCACCCATGATCTCCACCCACGAAACCACCCCGCTGGGCGCACCCCCGCCCGACGTCGTCGCCGCCCTTGGCTCACGCCCCGCCGGGCTGGACCTCGATCTGATCCGGAAATACTCGATCTCCGGACCGCGGTACACCTCCTACCCGCCAGCCACGCAGTTCACGACCGACCTGCCCAGCCTGCGGCTCGACGAGGCCATCGCCGATGACAACGCCCCCGGCGCCGGATCCCTCTCGCTCTATTTTCACCTGCCGTTCTGTGAAACCCGTTGCTGGTTCTGCGGCTGCAACACCGTCATCACGCGCCGCCGCGACTCCGCGTCAGAGTACCTCGACGACCTCGCGCGCGAGCTCCGGCTGACGGCCCATCGGATCGACGCCACCCGGCCCGTCGCCCAAATCCACCTCGGCGGCGGCACCCCCACCTTCCTGCCTCCCGATCAGCTGCGCCGGCTCGGCGCCCTGATTCGCGAGAACTTCCTCAACATCTCGCCCGCGGTCGAGTTCGGGGTCGAGGTCGATCCGCGCCGGCTCACGGCCGAGCATGTCCAGGCCCTCCGCGAAATCGGCGCCAACCGCGCCTCGCTCGGCGTCCAGGACACCAACCCGCGCGTGCAGCTCGCCGTGCACCGCCACCAGCCGCACCACCTCAACGAGCAGACGATGCACTGGCTGCGGAGCGTCGGTTTCGGCTCCGTCAGCGTCGACCTCATCTACGGGCTGCCGCTCCAGACGCCGGAAAGCTTCGCGAAGACCATTGACGATGTCCTCGGGCTCGGCCCCGACCGGCTCTCGGTCTTCAGCTACGCCCACGTCCCGTGGATCAAGCCCGCCCAGAAGATCTTCGACGACCGCGAGCAGCTTCCCTCCGCCGAGGAGAAGCTCGCGATGTTCGCCATCGCCCACGAGAAACTCACGGCCGCCGGCTACATCGACATCGGGCTCGATCACTTCGCCCGGCCCGATGACGAACTCGCCGTCGCCCTGCGCGAGGGCAGCCTGCACCGGAATTTCCAGGGTTACAGCACACGCGGCGGAGCGTCGCTCTATTCGTTCGGCATCTCCTCGATCTCCTCGACCGCGACCACCTACCGGCAGAACTATAAATCCCTGAATGACTGGCGCGCGGCGCTCGACGCGAACCAGCTTCCCGTCGACCGCGGGCTGCGGCTGAGCCCGGAGGATGTCCGCCGCCGCGAAATCATCATGCGGGTGATGTGCAACCGCGGGCTCGATTATCCGGCGCTGTCGAAGGCGCTCGGGATCGACTTCGAAAGCCAGTACGCGAACGAGATCGCCTCGCTCGCCGATTTGGAAACCGACGGACTGATCGCACGGACCGCCTCGGGGTTCAAGGTCACCAAGGTTGGCGTCCCGCTCCTGCGGGTGGTCGCCATGCGGTTCGACAACACGCTCTCCGGCGGCCCCCGGAAGCATTCGCGGACGATCTAGCATGGGGACCAAGGACCAAGGACTAAGGACCAGGGACCAGGGACAGCTGAGACTTTCTCCATGAAACTGACGATTCACCATCTGAAAGCCCGCTGGCTCGTCGCCAGCATGGTCGCAGCCGTGATCATCGGTGAGATCGTGGCTGCGAAAGTCGCCGAGACGTTCACCATCCGGGTGCCGGCCGTCCCTGTCGCCGCTGTCTGCGTCGGCCTCGTTGCCGCCGTCGTCGCCCTCCTTTACGACGGTCGCGAATGAGCCGCCTCCCGTGTCGAAGCGGGCGGCTCGCCGCTTGAATGGCCGCGCCACGATCCTGCCATGCCCTTTCGCATCGCCAAGTCCTTCACCATTGAAAGCGGTCACCTGCTCACGAAGCATCCGGGGGCGTGCCGGTTTCCGCACGGGCACAGCCGGACGGTCGAGGTGGTCGTGGTGTCCGACACGCTGGACGACCATGACATGGTGTGTGATTTCAAGGCGTTGAAGTCGGCCGCAGCCGAGGTGATTGCGCGCTACGATCACGCGTTTGCGCTGAACACGGCCGATCCGCAGTTCAATGACTTCCGGGCGGCGTACGGCGAACGCGTGCTCGCCTTCAACCGGACTGATCCGACCACCGAGGTGCTGGCGCGTGAGATCTTCTGCGAGGTGCATGCGCAGCTGAAGGCAGCTGCGGCCGATGCGGAGTTGCCGGTTTCGCGCGCCGTCCGGCTGGAACGGATTCGCGTCACGGAGACCGGCACCAGCTGGGCCGAATACTGGGAATAGAGGCAGTCCGCCCCAGTCTGCAGGCGCAGCCCATCGGCAAAGCCCGGCCTCTTCCGCAAAGCCACGCACCCGGCCGGCGGTCTGCCTAACCGCGCTGCGCGCGGAGAGGCGGAAAGGATATCTTTCCATCGGCTAAACGGCTTGTGCACGATCGATTCGCTGGCAGGATCGCTGCCCGTTCATGGCCTCCACCCCCAGCCAGACGGCCTCATCCCCGGCGCCCGCGCCGAACCCGGTGGCGATCCCCGCCCCGCCGGTGCCGAAATCCTTCGCGGAGTACCTCCGCTCGTTCGGACCCGGGATCATCATCGCCCTGACCTGGCTCGGTGCGGGCGACGTCGTCGACATGGGCGTCGCCGGCAGCAACTACGGCTACTCCCTGATGTGGGTGCTGGTGGGTGCGCTGGTGTTCCGGTTCGTATTCGTTTCCCTGATCGCGCGCTACCAGCTGTGCAACCAGCATGGCGAAAGCGTGCTCGACGGGCTGACCCGGCTGCACCGCTGGTATGCACCCGCGCTCTTCGCTGCCGCCGTCCTGATGGGCCACGTCTACGGTTCCTACATGAGCGTCGGCGTGGGCGAGACCTGCCGCAACGTCTTCGGCGCGGGCCAGGTGTGGCAGTGGTCGCTCGCCTGCAATGCCGTCGCGCTCGTGTTCGTGCTCCAGCCGGCCTATCGGCGACTCGAACGCGTCTTCCTCTTTTTTCTGGCGGTCCTGTCCATCTCGTTCCTCGGCAGCGCGGTCTGGGTCGGGATCAACCCCGGCGGCGTCCTGCAGGGTCTCTTCCGCGTGGAGATGCCGGGCCAGCATGGCCGCTTCGACCCGATGCTGGTGGCAATCGCCATGATTGGCGCCGTGGGCGGTTCGCTGATGAACCTGGTCTACCCGTACTTTCTCGATGGGAAGGGCTGGCGCGGGCCGCAGTACCTCAAGGTGCAGCGCTACGACTTCCTTTTCGCGATCGGCGTCATGGTCCTGCTGAACCTCGCGGTCTGGACGCTCGGCGCCGAGCTGCTCTTCCCCGACAAGCACATCCGGACCCTCGACGACCTGCCGCAATTGCTGAGCAACGTCCTCGGCCCCGGCGGCCGGCTGCTTTTTTACGCGGGCATCTTCTCCGCCGTCTACACCTCGATCATCGGCCATGCCGCCGGGCTCGCATATCTCGGGAGCCACGCCTGGATTCGCTCGCGGACACCGGCCGGACAGCCGGTTCGCACCGGCTACCGGGAACACCCGATGTACCGCGGCATCGCCGTGTGGTGCTGTGTCAGCCCGCTGGTGTGGACGCTGCCCGGCATGCCGGACTTCGTCGCTCTCACGCTCGTGGCCAACAGTGCCCAGGTAATCCTGCTGCCGTTGCTGGCCGGCGGGATCTGGTGGATCACGGCGAGCGCCCGGTTCATCGGCGCCGCCCACCGGACCCGTTGGTGGGAGAACCTGGTGATGGCCTTCCTGTTCGCCCTGGCAATCTACGGCGCGTGGAAATCCGCCGCCTCGATCGCGCAGTTCATCGCGACGCACTGATCGTTTCCGCCGGTCCGGTTGCGGCTTCGTGATCTGAAGCGCCAACGGTGCGAATGCATCCCAGGAACATGGTCGAACGTAATCGAGGGCTGAAGGAGCCCGGCCCTCCATGATTCCAATGCTCAATTCCGGTCTGAACAACCTTCATGGAGGGACGACCTCCGCGTCGTCCGCAGACCCAATGCAAAATTCGTTCTGCGCAGCTGATCGACCTTCGCGGCCGGGGCGGAGCCCGGCCCTCCACGAATCCAATTCAACCTTGAACCTTAACCCCGGTCGCGAAGCGACCGCCCTCCCGGGTTGCCATTCGGCCGGGTTCCGCCGACAGTCCCGGCATGTCCGGCGATCTCTCCGAACTCTACCAGCAGGTCATCCTCGATCATAACAAGCGCCCGCGGAATCGGGGCAAACTGCCGACCGCCAACCGCGTGGCCCATGGCGACAACCCGACCTGCGGGGATCAGTGCGACGTTTACCTCCGGCTCGAGGGCGATCGCATCGCCGAGATCGGGTTCGACGGCTCCGGCTGCGCCATCTCACAGGCCAGCACGTCGCTGATGACGACCCAGCTCAAGGGCAAGACCGCCGCCGAAGCCGAGGCGCTCTTCCAGCAATTCCACCACATTGTGACCACGGGCGAGGCACCCGAGGAGATCAGCGATCTCGCCGCCTTTGCAGGCGTGCACGCCTTCCCGGCCCGGATCAAGTGCGCCACCCTCGGCTGGCATGCCGCGCTCAGCGCGCTCCATGGCGATCCCGCGCCGACGACGACGGAGAGCCATACCGATTAGGAATTTGCCGGATTCCTCAGGATTTCGCGGAGCGAAATCCTCGCATCACTTCCGCCGGCGCGCGACCCGCCTGCAGCAGCGCGACCATCCGCTGCATCGTCGGCTTGATGTGGGTGAAGAACCGCTGGTAGCTGGGACAAAGATAGCTGATCCCCGGTTCATCGGGCCCGGCCGCGACAAACCGGTGTTTCGGGCAGTCACCGTTGCAGGCAAACCGCACCGGGCACTCGCGGCATGCCCGGGGCAAATCGGCCTTGGCCGTGCCCAGCCGCTCCGCGCCCGCGCCATGCGCGATGTCGCCCAGCGGCGTGGCGTGCAGGTTGCCCAACCGGTGCTCGGGATAGACGTAGTGATCACAGGCGTAGACATCGCCGTTGTGCTCCAGCGCGAGCGCACGGCCGCAGCGCTCCTCGAACGTGCACAGCGTGGGTCCGAGACCCATCCACGCATTGAGCGCGACATCGAACGACTGCACGAAAATCCGCCCCACGTCGCGGCGCACCCAAAGGTCGAATACAGAGCTCAGGAACTCGCCGAACTGCGCGCGGCCGGGACACTCGCGCGCCACCTCGTCCTCGGCGAGCGCGGCCGGCACCAGCCGCCCTCGCACCGGGGCCGGCGTCGCGTGCGCCAGGCCCGCGGCGGCTTCCGCCGGAGCCGGCTTCCGCTCCACCAGTGGGATGAACTGCATGAACCCCGAACCGTGCGCCCGCAGGAATTCGTACACCTCGCGCGGATGCTTCACGTTGCGGCGGTGCACGACCGTGAGGGTGTTGAATTCCACCCGGTGCTTCTTCAGAATCCGGAGCCCCTGCATCACCGCCTCCCAAGTCGGCCCGCCGCGCCGATCCAACCGATAGGCATCATGCAGCGATTTTGGCCCGTCGATGCTGAGCCCGACCAGGAACTTCTCACGCGCCAGGAACGCGCCCCAGGCGTCATCCAGCAGCGTGCCGTTCGTCTGGAGCGCATTCGTCACGCGCCGGCCGCCGCCGTACTGCCGCTGCAATGCCGTCACCCGCTCGAAGAATTCCACGCCCATCAGCGTCGGCTCCCCGCCCTGCCAGGCAAATCCGACCTCCTCCGCCGGTGACGCCGCGAGGTAGTCCCGGACAAACCGCTCCAGCGTGGCATCGCTCATCCGCATCATCGCGCCTCCCGGATAGAAGGCCGTCTCCTTCTCGAGATAAAAGCAATAGCTGCACTCCAGGTTGCAGCGCGCGCCAATCGGCTTGGCCAGAACATGAAACGGCCGGAACCACGGCGGGCGCGGCGGTGCCACGGGAACGATGATGGGAGGGGAGGCGATTCGCCCATCCTAGCCGCCGACCCGCCACCGCACTGCGCGTGGCTTGCAGAAGTCCGCGCGGGATTTGCCAACCCCGGGAAAACTCGGATGGTGACACCCGGGCCGCCGCCCCTTCCCTTTTCCTCCTTGCTCGACCGATGACTGCGCCTTCTGCACCGCCCACGACCGTGCCTCCCGCACCGCCCACTATCCACGGCGGGCAGGAGCAGGCCTGCAGCCCTTCGTCCGCCATGGCTGCCGACTGGTCCCGCGTTCGCGCCGATTTTCCCATCCTGCAGCAGACGGTCCACGGCAAGCCGCTCGTTTACCTCGATAACGGCGCCACCGCCCAGAAGCCGCGCGTGGTGATCGATGCGCTCGTCCGCTACTACGAAAGCGACAACAGCAATGTGCATCGCGGGCTCCATGCGCTGTCGATGCGCGCGACCGACGGCTACGAGGGCGCGCGGACCCGGATCGCCCGGTTCATCAATGCCGCGGATCCGGCGGAAATCATCTTCACGCGCGGAACGACCGAGGGGATCAACATCGTTGCCCGCAGCTTTGCCAGCCTGCTCAAGCCCGGTGATGTGATTCTCGCCACCGAGATGGAACACCATTCGAACCTCGTGCCGTGGCAGCAGGTGGCCCGCGCCACCGGGGCAATCCTCCGGCATGTGCCGGTGCTCGGCGTCGACGCGGAAGGCGGGCTCGACCTGGATGCCCTCGATCGGCTGCTCACTCCGCAGGTGAAGGTCTTCGCCTTCACCCACATGTCGAACACGCTGGCCACCATCAACCCGGCGATGGAACTGTGCCAGCGCGCCCGCGCGGCCGGGGCATTGACGGTGATCGATGCCGCGCAGTCGATCGGCCACATGCCGGTGGATGTCCGCGCGCTCGGCTGCGATTTCCTGGCCTTCTCCGGCCACAAGATGTGCGGACCGACCGGGATCGGGGTCCTCTATGGCCGGCGCACGCTGCTCGATCGGCTCGGGCCGACGGAAACCGGCGGCGGGATGGTCGTCAGCGTGGATTATGACGGCGCGAGGTGGAAGCCGGCACCGGAACGCTTCGAGGCTGGCACACCCAACATCGCGGGCGCCATCGGGCTCGCGGTGGCCTGCGATTACCTGGACAGGCTGGGTCGCGAGGCAATCGCCAGGCACGACAACGCGCTCGGCCAGCTTGCCTACGAAAAATTGTCCGCGCTGCCCGGTATCCGGATCATCGGTCCGCGCGGCGGGCGGGGCGGGTTGGTGAGCTTCGCCTTTGCGGATGTGCATGCGCACGATGTCGTCACGTTCGCCGACGAGGATGGGATTGCGCTGCGGGGCGGCCATCACTGCAACCAGCCGCTGATGCGGAAACTCGGGCTGACCAGCACGACGCGCGCGAGCTTCTACGTGTACAACACCGAGGCGGAAATCGACGTCCTGGTGAAAAGCCTCCAGCGGATCCTGAAGTTTTTCGGCGGAGCGTGAGTCGTTGCGAATCTCGCAAGGCGGGTGCGCAGATCATGCAGTTCAACCGCTGCTTCGCGGTTCCCAACTGAATCGATCCGTCAGTCCGAGGTGGGCACGCATGGCCCGCTGCGCGGTTCGTCGTCGCTGCGTTTACCTACAGCGGTGCCGCGTCGAATACGCCCACGAATGCCTTCGGCACGATGGCGGTGGTCCGGCAATTTTCCGGCCGGAGCGCCTTTGCGGCCCAGGCATTCACCTCCTCCAGGGTGATCGTGTCCATCAAGCCCCCATGCAGGGCCACAATCTCCTCGATCTCCTCCGGCCGCTCCTGGGCGCGCATCAGCATCGTGATGAGAAAACCATTCTCCCGAAACGCCTGCCGCAACTGGCCCTTCAGGATGCCGCGGGCGCCCATGAACTCGCCCTCACCCACGCCCCGTTGCGCCACCTCGCTCCCGATTTGCTCGACCAGCGGCGCCACCTGCCCCGAGTCGTTCGGCGCGGAATCGATCTGGGCCCGCATCATCGCGAATGCCCGGAACCCATCGAAGGCCTGGAAGCTCGCCATCGGCGAATAGGCCAGCCCCAGCTTCTCGCGCACCTCGCCGCGTATCCGGATCTCCAGAATCTTGGCCAGCAGCTCCAGCGCCGCCTGATCGCGGATCCGCAGCGGCTCGGTCACCGGCCACGTGCCGACCACCAGCCCCATGTTCTGCTCGCCCACGAACTCGATCCGGTGAAAACCCGCCGGCGCCGTCACCACCACCGGGTTCGGCTCCGCCGTCAGCCGCTTCTGCTCCGCGCGTGAGGGCAGCGTCCCAAGCGTGTTTGCAACGGTCCCCACCGCCGCCGCCTCCGGCAGGTCGCCAATGATCGTCGCCTCCACATAGCCGCTCGTCAGCGGCTCCTCCATCCAGCGGCGGACGTCGACCACGCTCATCGACATGTAATCGAGCGGCGAACCCCAGGTGAACCGCGGGTCGCCCTTGAACAGGTAGTCGGTGAGCTCCCGCATCCCGTCCTGCATGCCGACACTGTCCGCCGCGCGGCTCATCGCCGCCCGAAGCCGCGTGTCGCTGTGGACATAGCTGTTGAATTTCGGCGCGTGCAGGATGTCCGCGACGATCGCGAGGAACGGTTCCAGGTTTTCCACCGCCATCGCCCCGCGGAACGTGAAGGCATCGCGATCCGCGATATCGAAGCTGAATTCGAGAAACCGATCCTCGATCAGCCCGTTGAGCTGCTCGGGCCGGAAGTGCACGGAGCCGCTCGCGAGCAGCGTGTTGAGTCCGAATTCCTTCAGCGCCGGTTTGTTGCCCGGCATCTCGAGCAGCCCGGCCCCGACCCGCACGAGCACCCGGACAAGCCCCGGCTCCTGCTGGCTGGGGACGAAATTCAGCCGCACATTGTTGCCGAATCGCATCAGCTGCGCGTTCAGCTGCGGCAGCTCCCGCCGCTCAATCACCTCCGTCGGCGACCCCCGCCAGCGCGGCAGCCGGTAGGGCGTGGGTTGGCGCTGCCGGGCCAGCGTGCCGCTGAAACCCGTGCGCCGCGCCTTCTGCACCTCCTCCACCACCTTGTCCGCCGTGACGTCGATCCCGAGTCCGCCCGAGACGTGAAAGGCCATCGAGTTGAGGTCCCACAGGCCACGGAACACCTCCTGCGCCTCCGCGGGGTTCATCCGCTCGAGCCACTCGCGCATCCAGGTGAACCGCCGGTCGAATCCCACAAACACGGTGTGCGCGGTGATCGACTCCACCAACCCGTCACCCAGCACCCCGGGATCCAGCGTGGGCAGCTGCGCCAGCATGTGCGCCGCCATCCGCAGCTGCCGCTGGCGTGCCGTCTCGACGTCGCTCGCGTCGAGCCCGCGTTCCAGCGTCAGCCGAATCATCTCGTCGAGCGAGCGGACCCCGTGGGTCCAGTCCTTCGCCCCGACCTGGACGGAAGCCATCGCCACCCCGTTGCCGAGCAGTTCCTCGTAGGCTGCCTCGGCGCCTCCTCCGCGGGTGATCCCGTTGCGCAGTCGTTCGGCGAAAACATTCATCACGAACTCGCGCCGCTGCCGCTCCACCAGGGCCTCACGGCTCTCCGTCCGGCCCGCGAGTGACTGCACGGAGGCCGCCTCCGCCATCGCCGACGAGACGCCATTGATCCGGAAGACACCGGCGCGGATTCCGCGGTCGTCGAGCTTCCCCTCGTCGCGTTCCGGGATTCGCTCCCGCGGCCGCACCATGTCGCCGAAAATCCGCCTCGTCTCCGCCTCCAGCGCGGCGGGATCGAAGTCACCGGCGCCGACGAGCACCATCAGATCGGGCCGGTAGTTTCGCCGGTAGTACGCGAGGAACTGTTCGCGCGTGAACCGGGCGATTTGCGCCTCGCTGCCGCCCGGCATCCGCTCGGTGAACTTGAGGCCGCGGAAGATGATCGGCATCGAGGCCTGCTGCTGGCGGCCGGAAAGGGTGTTGCGGTTCCGGATCTCCGCCCGCACCACCCGCCGCTCCTGCTCGATCACCTCGGGGGCGAGGGTCACGCCGTCGCCAAAGTCGCGGAAAAGCCGCAGCCCATCGCGCAGCAGGGCGGGATCGTTCTCCCGGAAATCCAGCTTGTAGGTGGTGGAGTCGAACGTGGTGTTCGCATTGACGTCGCTGCCGTACTCAACGCCCAGCCGCTGGAACAGCGCGACCATGTCCTCGGCCTTGAAATTGCGCGACCCGCCGAAGACGAGGTGCTCGAGGTAATGCGCCATGCCGAGCTCGTCCGGCCGTTCGTCCATCGAGCCGGAGAGGACGACCAGCTGGAGCGAAACCCGGCCGGGCACCCCGTGATGCGGCAGCAGCGCATAGCGGAAACCGTTGTCGAGCCGGCCCCAGATCACGCGCGGGTCCGGCTCCACCGCCGCCCCCTCGTGCGCCCATTTGCCGGAGCGGGGGCTCACCACCTCGGGGGCGCTCCGGAAGAAGCCGAAAGCGCCGAAGGCCGGTGAAGCTGCGGCAATTGCGAGAAAGGGGAGGAGCCAGCGGGGTCCGTTGGGGATGAGCGACGACAACACCATGCGCGTTCGGAACCCTGTGCCAACTTTGCCAGACTTCAACTCCGGGGTGCGGGTTTGGGGGCATGGCCTTTCGCTTTGATCGTTCTCTCCCGAAGCCGAAGGCGGGAGAAAGATAGAGAGAAAGATTCAAGAGAAAGAGTGAGGCAGGCCGAAGGCGGGCGGCAGGACCCGCTGCGCGCTTCAGACTGGATTTTGGGACGGCGGTGGGCACAGGTTTTCCCCTTATGAAATCGCACTCCCGCTCCCATCTTGGGCTCGGCATCGTGCTCCTGCTCGGCGCCAGTTTTCCCGGAGCCCGCGCCGACGAGGGCATGTGGCTCTACTCCGCCCCGCCCCGGCACCAAATCAAGGCAAAGTACGGCTTCGACCTCACCGATGCCTGGCTCGAGCACCTCATGAAGGCTTCGGTCCGCTTCAACAGCGGCGGCTCGGGCTCCTTCGTTTCCGCCGATGGGCTCGTGATCACGAACCACCACGTCGCCGCGAGCGACCTGCAGAAGCTCGGCGACGAAAACAACAACCTCCTGCGCGACGGGTTCCATGCGCCAAATCTCGCCGCGGAAATGAAGGCGGTGGACCTCGAGCTGAACGTCCTCCAGTCGATCACCGACGTCACCGATCGCGTCAACGCCGCGCTCCCGCCGGGCGCAACCGGCGAGGCGGCGGCCGCGGCCCGGCGGAATGTCATCGCTGAGATCGAGGCCGCATCGCTGCGGGAGACCGGCCTGCGCAGCGATGTCGTGACCCTCTACCAGGGCGCGGCCTATCATCTTTACCGCTTCAAGCGGTACACCGATGTCCGGCTGGTGTGGGCGCCCGAGCAGCAGATCGCGTATTTCGGCGGCGATCCGGACAACTTCGAGTTTCCGCGCTTCTGCCTGGATGTGGCCGTGTACCGCGCGTACGAGAACGGCCGGCCGGCGAAGATCGAGCACTACCTGACCTGGTCGCGCGAGGGCACCCGCGAGGGCGATCTCACGTTCGTTTCCGGTCATCCGGGCAGCACCAACCGCCAGTTCACGGTGGCCGAACTCGAACTGCTGCGCGATGTGCAGTATCCGTATGTCGTGCCGTGGATCAAGCGGGTCGAGGTGCTGCTGGCCAACTGGAGCGCGCGCAGCGAGGAGAATGCCCGCCGCGCCAAGGAGGATCTCTTCAGCTTTCAGAATTCCCGCAAGGTGCACGACGGGCTCCAGGCCGGCCTGTATTCGCCCGCGATCATGGGAGCCAGGGCCGCGGAGGAGAAGGCGTTCAAGGAGCAGGCCCGCGACTTGCCGGGCGGCGGCGAGATCCTGGCCGCATTCGACCGGATCGCCGAAGCCACGGATCTCCAGGCGAAGATCTACCGCCAATACCGGCTGCTCGAAAGCGGCCATGCCTTCTTCAGCGAGTCGTTCCGCATCGCGCGGCGACTGCTCCGGGCGGCCGATGAGCGACCGAAGCCGAACGGCGGGCGGCTCGAGGAATTCGGCGACGCCCGCCGGGAATCGCTGGAACTCGCGCTGTTCTCCGAACAGCCGATTTATCCCGATCTGGAAATCCTCCTGCTGGCAGACTCGCTGACCCTGCTGGCCGAGCAGGCCGGCTTTGAAAGCCCACTCGTCCAGCGCGTCCTCGCCGGCCAGTCGCCCCGGGAACGCGCCGCCGCCTTGATCCACGGCACCCGGGTGCGCGATGTCGCATTCCGCAAGCAGCTCTACGATGGCGGCGCCCCCGCCGTGAAAGCCGCCCGGGATCCGCTGATCGAGCTGGCGCGGCTCGTCGACGCCGAGTCCCGCGAATTGCGCCGGCAATGGGACGCCGCCGAGGAGATCAAGCAGCAGGCCCACGCAGTGATCGAGCGGGCCCGGTTTGCCCTGGAGGGTAACACGCGTGCGCCGGATGCCACGTTCACGCTCCGTCTCAGCTATGGTCCGGTGAAGGGCTACGAGGAGGCGGGGCGCAGGATTCCGGCGTACACGCAGTTTGCGGGTCTCTATGAACGCAACGCGGCTCATGAGAATCGCGAGCCGTTCAACCTGCCACCCCGCTGGTTCGAGCGAAAGTCCGCGCTCGATCTCAGCACGCCGTTCAACTTCGTCCACACGCCCGATACCGTCGGCGGCAGCAGCGGCAGCCCGGTCGTGAACACCGCCGGGGAATTCGTCGGCATCATCTTCGACGGCAATCTGCAGAGCCTCGTCGGCGACTTGGTCTACGAGGATGTGCAGGCCCGCACGCTAAGTGTCGACGCCCGGGCCATCATCGAGGCGATGAAGCAGGTCTACCATGCCGATGCGCTCGTGGCGGAATTGCTGAGCGGCCGGATGCAGAAGCACGGATCGAGGTAACCGCGTGGAACGATTTTCCCCATCGCGTCTTTGGACGACACGAAGATCGCAAGTGGCAGCGGCGTCTCGCCACTGAGAAACGTTCCGGAACGCACCGCCACGGCGGGACGCCGTGGCCACGCCTGCCCGTGGCGTATGGGTCTTCGAATCCTCGATTCAAGAGCGCATTTATGGAGGGCCGTGCTCCGTCCTTCGCTGAAGCTACGGAGGGCAGGCCGTCCCGGCCGCGACGTTCCGAACCTCGTACATGGAGGGCCGTGCTCCGTCACGGCCATTGAAATCGATAAGCTGCGCAGAATGAATGTCACATGGGGTTTGTGGACGCCACGGAGGGCGTCCCTCCAGGATTCGGTTTTCAAATCCCATGATCAGAACCGGATTCATGCATCCCCACCCCCGGTTACGACATTCTTTTCCTTTGCGCTCCGGCTCGATCGCAACTCACTTTACCCGGCAATCCCACTCCGCAACCCCTTGCGGATTCCGTCCCCACAACCCCGCGCGTTTCCCCTGACGCCAGTTCCCCGCCCATGAGCCCATCCGCCGCCGGTGAGTCCGCCCCCGTGTCTCAATCCGTCCCGCCCCGGAACAGCGCCCCGCCGGAATCCACGCCGGCGGCACGGGCGAAACCGAAATACCCGGGCATCCGCGTCACCTGCAACGGCAACCAGCTGGTGACGCAGTATGTGGAGACGCGAATCACCGAGGGCGGCGTGTTCTATCCCATCACCCCGTCCACGGAGGGCGGCGAAATCTACCAGGGCTCCTATGCGCAGGGGGAGCTGAACGTGTGGGGCCAGCAAAAGGTCGCCGTCGAGACGGAGGGTGAACATGCCGCCCAGGGCGGCGCCACCGCCTACGCCGTCAGCGGCCGCCGGACGGTGAATTTCACCTCCGGGCAGGGGATCGTGTATGCGATGGAGCAGTACTACCATGCTCCGGGCAAGCTCTCGACCATGGTGCTCGAGGTCGGCGCCCGCGCCCTCACCAAGCATGCGCTGAATGTCCACTGCGGCCACGATGACTTCTACGCCGCGCTCGACACCGGCTGGACGATGATGATCGCCAAGGACGCTCAGCAGGCCGCCGACCAGGCGATCATCATGCGCCGCGTCAACGAACTTTCGCTCAACCCGGGCATGAACATCCAGGATGGGATGCTCACGACTCACAGCGAACGGATGTACCTCGCGCCCGAGGCCGGGTTCCTCCGCGAATACCTCGGCGCCGTCGACGACCAGATCGACTGCCCCACCCCGGCCCAACGCGAACTCTTCGGCCCGAAACGCCGGCGCGTCCCCCAGATGATGGATCTGAAGAATCCCGTCCTGCTCGGGCCGGTGCAGAACCAGGAACACCACATGAACGGCGTCGTCGCCCGCCGGAACAATTTCAACGAGCCAATCCTGCCGATGCTCGAACAGGCGTATGCGGACTTCGGCCGGCTCACCGGCCGCCACTACGGCCTCATTCACGAATACCGCACCGAGGACGCCGAGACCGTGTTCGTCTCGCTCGGCTGCGCGGCCGACAACATCGAGGCCGCCTGCGATTACATCCGCGAACAGCGGGCCGGCAGCGTCGGCTCGATTCACATCAACGTCATCCGCCCCTTCCCCGAGGCCGCCGTGATCAATGCCCTGCGCGGCAAGAAGAACGTCATCATCCTCGAGCGCACCGACGAGGGTCTCGCCGGCGACAACCCGCTCGCCCGTGACATCCGCGTGGCCCTGGGCAAGGCCAACGAGAATGCCCGGTTCGCCGCCGCCCACGTGTCCGGCAACGGCCGGCCGGCCAGCCTGCCCGCCCTCACCCCCGGGGAAACCCCGCGGCTCTTCCGCGGCGCCTATGGGATTGGCTCTCGCGACTTTCGGCCCGAGCACACCCTCGGCGCCTACGAGTTCGTCGTCGGCCAGACCGCCCGCCAGGACGGCCGGACCGTCCGTGACGGCGAGACCTACTTCGTCCTCGGCGTCGATCATCCCTACGCCGTCATCAGCCGGGACACGCCCTCGCTGCTCCCACCCGGCGCCATCGCGGTCCGCTTCCACTCGATCGGCGGCTGGGGCATGATCACGACCGGCAAGAACCTCGGCTCCATCATCGGCGACATCGGCACGTTCATCTCCGGCCAGAATCCGAGCTACGATGCCGACGGGTTCCTGGTCGAGAAGCTCTTCGTGATGGCGAACCCGAAGTACGGTTCCGAAAAGAAGGGCGCACCGACCAACTATTATCTCACCGTCGCGCCGTCGCCCATCAAGGTGAACTGCGAGCTGAATCACGTCGACGTGGTGCTCTGCTGCGATCCCAAGGCCTTCACCCACACCAATCCGCTCGAGGGCCTGAAACCCGGCGGCAGCCTGGTCTGGGAGTCCAGCGAATCACCCGAGGTCGCCTGGGAGCGCGTGCCCGCGAAATACCGGCAGTGGATCCAGGAGAACAACATCCGGATCTTCATCCTGCCCGGGTTCGACATCGCGCGGCAGGCCACCTCCCAGACCGAGCTCCAGCTCCGGATGCAGGGAAACTCGTTCCTCGGCGCCTTCTTCCGCGTCTCGCCGTTCCTGAAAACGTTCGGGATCTCCGAGGAGCAGTTCCAGGACGTCGTCCATCGCCAGTACGTCAAGAAATTCGGCCGCTTTGGCGACGCCGTGGTGACATCGAACATGACGGTCATGAATCAGGGATTTGCCCGGGTGGTGGAGATTCGCTACGGCCGGCCCGGCGATCCCGACCGTTCGTCGATGCGCAACCCGCTGATCCGGCCGCTCGGCGATCACCAGATCCTCCCGACCGCCGGTTGCGGCTCGGCCGGCTGCAGCAGCATCCCGATGCCCGCCGGCCAGGGCGGCCGCGCCCCCTTCCAGACCCTGGCAAAATTCGACGGCGAGTACCGGGCCGGACTCGGATACCACCAGCCGGCCGGTGCGCTCGCCTCCCTCGGGGTCATGGGCGCGGGCACCGGCGCCACGCAGTCCAAGTACGTCGCCCGCCGCGAAACCCCCGTCTACATCGCGGAGAATTGCACCCAGTGCATGGAGTGCATCACGGCCTGCCCCGACACCGCACTGCCCAACACCGCACAGGAGGTCGGCACGGTGTTGAGGACGGCCGTGAACAACTACGTGACCAGCGTGGCGGACCGCCGGGCCTTCGGCGCGGAGATCGCCGGGCTCGAGCAGCGGGCCCGCACCCGGATGATCGAGGCGGCGAAGACGAAGGCCAAGCTGCCCTTCAAGCAGATCATCCGCGAGGAGGTCGCAACCCTCACGGCGGTCTCCGAGCAGGGCCGCGCGGAGTTCACCGGGATCATCGAGAAACTCCCGCTCGCCTACAACAACGTCCCCGCCATCTTCCGCTCGCTCGAGGCGAAGCAGCCCGGCGCCGGCGGCCTCTTCTCGATCTTCGTCTCGGACCTCTGCAAGGGCTGTGGCGAATGCGTGCAGGTCTGCGGCGACCACGATGCCCTGCGGATGACCCGCGAGACCGAGGAGCTCAACGCCGAGCTGACCACGGCCCAGGTGTTCTCCCGGCTCCTGCCCGACACCCCCCAGAAATTCCTCGGCCTCTACAACGATGATGACGCCGCGGCCTCGCGCGAGGCCGCGCTGCGCAATCATCTCATGGTCCGCCGCAATTACGAGGCGCTGGTCTCGGGCGATGGCGCCTGCGCCGGCTGCGGCGAGAAAAGCATCCTCCGGGCCGCGGCGAGCGTGACAGAGGCCTACATGCGGCCGCTCTACCACCGGAAGGCGGAACGGATTCGCGCCAAGGCCGCCCGGCTCGAGCAGGAGGGAGCGGTCCGACTCGAAGCGGCAAAGACCCGGGATCCCAAGGAGTATGAGCTTTTCCGGAAAACCTTCGCCCATGTCGTGATCGGGCTCGGCGGCGAGAACGACGACGACACCGCGGCGCGCATTGCCGCGCATGAGGCCCGGCACGGCGCGATTACCCACGAGCAGATCGTCAGCGGGCTCGCCGCCATCCTGCGGCAGGACGCCTTCAACCACCAGGAACTCCAGGCGGTCGACGGGCGCCGGGCCAATGGCATGTCGGTGATGATGATGGGCGCCAGCACCGGCTGCAACACGGTCTACGGCTCCACCCCGCCCTCCAATCCCCATCCCTACCCCTGGATGAATTCACTTTTCCAGGACGGGGCGACCATCTCATGGCTGATGGCCGAATCCGTCATCCTCCAGCACGCCCGGCGCTCCGTCGTGCCGGAGCGGCTGGCCGATGCGCTGCTCGAACGCGCCGATGGGATCGCGAGCGAGCCGGACTACTTCCTCCTCACGCACCTCGATGACGCGCTGATGACCGACCAGGAAATCCGCGAACTGCCGAAGATCTGGGTCATCGGCGGCGACGGCGCGCTGGGTGACATCGGTTTCCAGAATGTCTCGAAGGTGATCCTGCAGAACCGCCCGAACGTGAAGATGCTGATGCTCGATACCCAGGTCTATTCGAACACCGGCGGCCAGAACTCCGACTCGTCGACCATGCTCGGCGGCTACGACATGAACCAGTTCGGCGTCGCCTCGCAGGGAAAGCTGATCGAGAAGAAGAATGTCGCCGAGGCGTTCACCAGCGGGCACGGCTCGCCTTTCGTCGCGCAGGTGTCGATGGCCAACGCGGCCAAGCTCTACAAGGCGATGCTCGACGGGCTCGAGTATCGCGGCACCGCGTTCTTCCAGTCTTACACCACCTGCCAGCCCGAGCACGCGGTCGCCGACAACCTGAGCGCGGATCAGGCGAAGCTCGTGCGGGACGCGCGCGGCATGCCCGAGTTCGTCTACAACCCCCGCCGGGGCGAAACCTCCCAGGAGGCGTTTGATCTCAAGGGCAATCCGACCCCCGAGCGCGACTGGTGGCGGACGAAGTTCGCCAGCAACGGCGAGGAATTCAATTTCACCGTCGCCCACTGGGCGCTGACCGAGGGCCGGTTCCGCAAGCACGTGAAGGCCGTCAAGGACGAGGAGGCCGCCCGGCTCATCCCCTTCGATGCCATGCTGCTCCTGATCACGCAGGACGACGTCATCCACCGGCGCGTCTTCAACTCCGCGCACCGCAGTTTCGTGCCGAACTTTGGCTGCTTCATCAAGGCGGAGTCCGGCGGCAAGGTCCGGCATTTCGCGGTGTCGCGCCAGATGGTCCTCTTCGCCGTCGAGCGCCGGAAGGCCTGGCGGATGCTGCAGAGCAAGGCCGGCATCGTGAGCCGCGATTACCTCGCCCAGAAGGCACTCCTCGCCCGGATTGACCGGGGCGAGATTCCGCTGGCCGACGCCCGGTCGCGCGCCCACGAACTCATCGCCGCGGAAATGACCGCGATCAAGTAGCGCCGGACGATGTCGCTGCTTTCGCTGTTTGACCTCAACCTGATCGGTCGCGCCACCCGGCCCGCATTGGAATGCGACCTCCCTGACGGCAGCCGGCTCGAGCTGAGCTTCGGCGATCTCGAGGCGCGGAGCAACCGGCTCGCCCGCCTCCTGCGCGCCCGCGGACTTGGCCGGGGTGACCGGCTCGGCTTCTTCCTCGCCAATCGGGTCGAGGTGATCGACCTCTGGCTGGCGGCGGTGAAGCTGGGCCTGGTCCTGGTGCCCATCAATGTGCTGTACCGCGAACGCGAGCTGAAGCACATCCTGGCCGACGCCGCACCCGTCGCTGTCGTCTCCTCGCGGGACCTCGCCACATTGCTGCCGGGAGGCACCGCCATCTGGGATGTCGACGAACTCGACACGGAGGCGCGGTCACAACCGGCGGCTCGCGAGGTCGTGCCCTGCGATGCCACCACACCGCTGGCGATCATCTACACCTCCGGCACCACGGGCGCATCGAAGGGCGCGGTGCTGACACACGGCAATTTCGCCACCAACGCACTTGCCCTCGTGGTCGGCTGGCAAATCACACCCGACGATCGCTACCTCGCCGTCCTTCCGCTCTTTCACGTCCACGGACTCGCCAATGGCCTCCACTGCTGGCTCATCAGCGGATGCCACATGCGGCTGGTGGAGCGTTTTGAGCAGGCGAAGGCCGCCGGCTGGTTCGAGGCCTACCAGCCGACCCTCTTCTTCGGCGTACCCACTATCTTTGTACGGCTCGCGGACGTGCCCGCGGAGACCGCGGCGCGGATCGGGGGCCGGCTGCGACTCGCCGTCTCGGGCTCGGCTCCGCTGCCGGCCGAGCTCCACGACCGGTTCCGGAGGCTCTACGGCTCGGTCATTCTCGAGCGCTACGGCATGACCGAGACCCTTATGAACGTGGGCAACCCTTATGCCGGCGAACGCCGCCCCGGCACCGTCGGCCTCCCGCTGCCGCACGTCGGCGTGCGGATCTGCGACGAGGCGGGCAGCCCCGTGCCCGACGGCACCAGCGGTGAGCTGTGGGTGCAGGGCCCGAACGTCTGTGCGGGCTACTGGCGCCGGCCCGATGCCACGGCCGCCGCGTGGCGCGACGGCTGGTTTCGCACCGGCGATCTCGGCGTGCGCGCCCCGGATGGGTACATCACGCTGCAGGGCCGGCGGAGCGATCTGATCATTTCGGGCGGATTCAACATCTACCCGCGCGAGATCGAGGAGGTGCTGCTCGAGCAGCCCGACATCCGCGAGGCTGCCGTGGTGGGCATCCGGGACCCGGTCCGCGGCGAGGTGCCCGTTGCCTACCTCGTTTCCGATCGCGCCCTCGACTCGGATGCGCTGCTGGCAGCGCTGAAATCGCAACTCGCCTCATTCAAGCTCCCGCGCGGCTTCGTCCGCGTCGATGCCCTGCCCCGCACCGCGCTGGGCAAGGTGCAAAAACACCTGCTGCCGCCGTGGTTGGCGCCGGCATGAGCCCCGCGGCCCTTTCCCTCGCCGCCCTGGTGGCGATTATCGGCGTAAGCCTCACGGCGCGACTGAACGTCGGCATCCTGGCGATCGCGCTGGGCTGGATGGTGGCGGTGTTCGCAGCCGGCTGGAACACCAGCGCCCTGACCGCAACGTTTCCTGCGGGACTTTTCCTGACGCTCGTGGGTGTGACGCTGCTGTTTGGCGTGGCACAAAAGAACGGCACCCTCGAGATTGTGGCCCGTCACGCGGTGCGGGCCTGCGGCGGCAATCCCGCGCTGCTGCCGGGCTGCTTTTTCCTGCTCGCCTGCGCCGTCTCCAGTCTTGGTCCCGGCGCGATTGCGGCCACGGCGCTGATTGCGCCCCTGGCAATGTCGGCCGGGGCGACCGCCGGCGTCCCGCCCTTCCTGATGGCGTTGCTCGTGGCCAACGGCGCCAACGCGGGCAACCTCTCGCCGTTCAGCGCCGTCGGCGTGATCGTGAACACCCAGATGGCAAGGGCCGGAATCGGGCAGCATGATCTCGCCGTGTTCACCGCCAATTTCACTGCCCATGCCGTGGCCGGCATTGCCGCCTACTTCCTGTTCGGCGGGCGGGCGCTCCTGCGCGCGGCACCTGCGGCGCGACCCGCCATCGCCGTGCCTCCCTACAGCAAGAGCCACCTGCTGACGCTCGCGGTCCTGGCGTGCTGGATCGTGGCCGTGGTTGGGTTCAACGCGCAACTCGGCTTCTCCGCCTTTGCCGCCGCCAGCCTGCTGATCCTGGCGGGAACGGTGAAGGATCACGCCGCCCTCGGGGCCGTGCCATGGTCGGTCATTGTGATGGTGTGCGGCGTCAGCACGCTGGTCGGCGTCGTCGAGAAGACCGGCGGGATGGAACTCTTCACCACGCTGCTCGCGCAGATCACCACCGCGGGACTGGCCAACGGGATGATGGCCTTCGTCACCGGCGTCATCTCCACGTACAGTTCGACCTCGGGAGTCGTCTATCCCGCGTTCCTGCCCGCCGTGCCCGGGCTGGTCGAGAAACTGGGCGGCGGCAATCCGCTCGAACTTTCGCTCAGCATCAACGTGGGCGCCGCCATGGTCGATGTCTCGCCCCTGTCCACGATCGGCGCGCTCTGCCTCGCCGCGCTGCCGGCGGGCGAGAATTCCCGCGCGCTTTTCCGGCAACTGCTGCTCTGGGGAATGGCGATGACGATTTTCGGCGCGCTGTTCTGCCAGTTCCTGATTCACTGGTTCGCCTGATGGCTGGGTGGAGGGGTCGCCGCATCCAGCACCTCGCCCGTTCGACAAGCTCGTCCTGAGCACAGCCGAAGGGCTCATGGCCCCGCGCCCTGTCGAGGGGCTGTGCCCGCATGCTGCATTGCGGGACGACATTTGTTGCTCAAGGCAAACGTGGCCGTGACGGAGCACGGCCCTCCATGTACGAAGTTCGGAACTTTGAGACGATGACGGCCTGCCCTCCTTAGCTTCAGCGAAGGAGGGAGCCCGGCCCTCCATGAATCCGATTCTGATCCTGAGATTCAAAAACAGAGTCGTGGAGGGACGCCCTCCGTGGCGTCCAAATATGCGAAACGGCATTCGACGCAGCCGTGGCGCCACAAATCTTCGTGCCTTTGTTTCCGGGAAAAACCAGGCTGCGGCTGCCAACGACGGCTTACCTCATGACAACCGCTCCCCAGCAACACCTGTGTCGATCGATCTGCCTCGGTCTCGCCGCGGCTTTGCTGCTCCCGTTCAACCTGCCCGGTGCCGGACAGAAGTCGGACGGTGCCCAGGATCCGAATCTGACCACGCCGGAAATCCGCCGGATCCTCAAGAACAAGAGCTTCGACGACAGCGACACCGCCCGCCAGCGGATCCTCGAATTGTACAAGGATCTTCGCGTCACCGATGTCTGCGACGGGTTGGACGCAATCGGGCTGCAGGACATCGGCGCGTTTGACCGCGGCATCCGGCCGCTGTGGCGCGACACCGAGAACTTCACCCATCGGATCGTCGGATTCGCGGTGACCGTGCGCTATCTGCCCGCCCAACTCCGGGTCGGCCAGGACTCGTTTTCCAGTTACGAAGAGTACAGCAAGTTCAAGGGAGCCCAATATGGGCAGTCGACGGAGAAGGCCTGGAGCGATCTCGGAAAGCGGGGCAACGCCGTCGTGGTCTTCGATGCCGAGGATGTTGGCTACGTCGGCTACATCGGCTCCAACAACAGCCTCAGCTGGGCCCGCAACGGATTCGTCGGCGCCGTCACCGACGGCAATGCGCGGGACACCGACGAGATCGTGAAGACCGGCCGGATCCCGGTGTATGCGAAGAACATCGGCGGCGGCGTCCGCCCCGGCCGCGTCTGGCTCGACGCGGTCAACGTGCCGGTCAACTGCGGCGGCGCGATCGTGTTTCCGGGCGACGTGATTGTGGCCGACGGCGACGGGGTGATCGTCGTACCCCGCGAGCACGCGGTGCGAGTCGGCGAGATTGCGAAGCGCATCTACGATGGCGATCAGCGCGGCCGGCTGAACCATTACAAGGAGCTGGGAATTCCGCTCGACCAGACCGTGGCTCCGCCGGCATCCGGAAAGCAGTAACGAAGCGGCAGCGCCGCATCCCCGACCAACGGGCATTCAAATCCAGGAATCTGAATTGGAATTGCAGGGGCGCAGCCCGCTGCGACCGCACACTGCATTGCGAAACGGCATCAAACGCGGCCGGGACGGAACCCGGCCCTCCATGAATCCGATTCTGATCCTGAGATTCAAAAACAGAATCGTGGAGGGACGCCCTCCGTGGCGTCCAAATATGCGGAACGGCATTCCACGCGCGGGGGCGCCGGCGCACGTTGGTCGTTGACCTCCGCCGGCCCGTGAGTTGCTTGGAACGCCTCCCAACCCGCCCCCTTTCATGAGCAACCATCGCTTCGCGACCAAGGCCCTCCATGCGGGCCAGAGCCCCGATCCCACCACCGGCTCGCGCGCCGTCCCGCTGTATCAAACCACCAGCTACGTGTTCCGCGACACCGAGCACGCCGCGAATCTCTTCGCGCTGAAGGAACTCGGGAACATCTACACGCGGATCATGAACCCGACCACCGACGTGTTTGAGCAGCGGATCGCCGCGCTCGAGGGCGGCAGCGGCGCGCTCGCCCATGCCTCCGGCCAGGCCGCCATCACCGACACCATCCTCAACCTCGCCGGCGCCGGGGATCACCTCGTCTCCGTGGCGCAGCTCTACGGCGGGACCTACAACCTCTTCCACCACACCCTGCCCAAACTCGGGATCGAGGTCTCCTTCGTCGACGCGGATGATCCCGACAGCTTCCGCCGGGCGCTGCGCCCGAACACCAAGGCCTTCTACGGCGAGGGGCTCGGCAACCCGGCCCTCAACATCTTCCCGTTCGAGGAAGTCGCCAAGATTGCCCGCGAGGCCGGCGTGCCCCTGATCATCGACAACACCTGCCTCACCCCCTGGCTCAACCGCCCCTTCGAGTGGGGCGCGAACATCGTGGTGCATTCGACGACCAAGTACATCGGCGGGCACGGCACCTCCATCGGCGGCATCGTCGTCGACGGCGGCAACTTCGACTGGGGCCGCGGCAAGTTCCCTGGCTTCACCCAGCCGGACGCCAGCTACCACGGGCTCGTGCACTGGGACGCCTTCAAGAGCTTCCCGCCCGCCGGCGGCGCGAATGTCGCCTTCATCCTCAAGATGCGGCTGCAACTGCTCCGGGACATTGGTGCGTGCATCTCGCCGTTCAATGCCTGGACTGGCATCCAGGGTCTCGAGACCCTGCACCTGCGGATGGAGCGGATTTGCGAAAATGCGCAGAAGACCGCCGAGTACCTCTCGAACCATGCGAAGGTCGCATGGGTGAATTATCCCGGGTTGAAGACCAGTCCGAATCACACCGCGGCCAAGAAGTACCTTTCCGGCGGCTTCGGCGGACTGATCGGGTTCGGCGTGAAGGGTGGTTACGAGGCCGGGCGCAAACTCATCGAGGCGCTCAAGCTCTTTTCCCATCTGGCCAATATCGGCGACGCGAAGTCGCTTGCGATCCATCCGGCCAGCACCACGCACAGCCAGCTCACGACCGAGGAGCAGACGGCGAGCGGCGTCGCACCGGATTATGTCCGGCTCTCGATCGGCATCGAGGATTTCGCCGATCTCGAAGCCGATCTCGATCAGGCCCTGGGGCGGGTTTAGCCCTATCATCCCACCAACAAGGTTCACCCGTAGGGGCGCAGTCTTGCTGCGTCCCCGAGACTATTCGATCCGGCGGACGGGCGCAGCAAGACTGCGCCCCTACGACGCTTCGATCCGCACCGCCCAACCGGTAGGTCAGGTCTACTTGACCTGACCGAACACAATCCATTCGCGAAACGGTTCGGAGCGGGCTTGCCAGCCTCGCCCGCGTTCGCGACCGTCACCGCACCGCCTGCCACCAGGCTGCCACCGGCATGACCAGCGCCGCTTCCCTCTCCGAGATTTCCGCCGCCTTTCCGTGGCTCTTCCCGCTTGTCGCCTTTGTCTTCGGCGCCTGCATCGGCAGCTTCCTGAATGTCGTCATTTACCGGGTTCCCAAGGACCAGTCGATCGTCCGCCCCGGCTCGCATTGCGGCTGCGGGCAGCCGATCAAATGGCACGACAACATTCCCATCCTCTCGTGGCTGATCCTGCGCGGCCGCGCCCGCTGTTGCGGACGGCGTTTCTCCATTCGCTATCCGTTTGTCGAACTGCTCACCGCGCTCCTGTTCCTCGCCTGCTGGCTGCAGTTTCCACCCGCGGTCGCCGCCTGCGGCTGGGTGCTGGTCAGCTGCCTCGTCGCTGCAACGTTCATCGATCTCGACCACATGATCATCCCCGACGTCTTCACGATCGGCCTCGCGGTCGCCGGTGTGCTGCTCTCGCTGCTGGTCCCCGCCCTGCATGGTTTCCAGGAGGATTATTTCTTTCTCGACAGCTTCCGCAGCGGCGTCGCCGCAATCCAGGGCGTCCTGGTCGGCTCGGGGCTGGTGCTGTGGATCGCGCTGCTCGCCGAGGTCGTGCTGCGGAAGGAGGCAATGGGATTCGGTGACGTGAAATTTGTCGGCGCCATCGGTGCTTTCTGCGGCTGGCCGGGCGCCGTTTTCGCCGTCTTTGGCGGCGCTCTGGTGGGAACCGTCTGGTTTGTGATCGCACTGCTCTGGGAAAAGGCCGCCGGCAAACCCGCTCCCGTGGCTCCGCCAACGGAAGACGCCGCAGGCGAGCCGGCCCCGCTCGCGTTTGGCGCCCACGTGCCGTTCGGACCGATGCTGGCTATCGCCGGCGCCCTCTACTTTCTCTTCTTCCGCGACGCCGCACTCCGCTGGCTCGCGGACGTCGCGGTCCTGCTCTAACCCTAATCGAACCCTCCCTGATGGAGCCGCGACGCCCTCGTCGCGGTGGGATGCATTGCCGAACGGATTTCAGGCGGCGGTGCGCCGCATCCCCAGTGAAGAAAGTCACTCATGGCGGGCCGGGCCCCGAGCCCGTCGAGGGGGTCGTCCCTCCATGATTCGGCTTTCGAATATGGGATCCGAATTGGATTCGTAGGGGCGCAGTCTTGCCTGCGCCCGCATATCGGGTTTGGGGAAATGTTCGGGTCAGATCGCCACGAGCGCCGCGCCGTCGCCCGTCCGCGCGTGCAGCACGTCCGGCCGGGCACCAAACCGCGCCGCATACGCCTCCGCCACCCCGCGGGCCTGCGCGTCTCCAAATTCCGCCGACGTCAGCGCCATCACCGCACCCCCGAAACCGCCACCGGTCAGCCTCGCGCCGTGGACGTGCGCCGTGCCGGTGAGAACGTCGACCAGCAAATCGAGCTCGGGGGTGCTGTTTTCGAACAAGGTCTGCGAGCTGCGATGCGAAGCGGTGAGCAAACGGCCCACCGCCGCCAGATCGTCCTGGCGGAGCGCCGTCACCGCCGCCGCGACCCGCGCGATCTCCTCGACCACGTGCCGCGCCCGTTTGAATGCCACCGGATTAAGACGGTCCGCCGCTGCCGCCAGGGCGTCCGGGCTGACATCGGCGAGCAGCGGCACGCCCAGAGCCCGGGCCGCCTCGGCGCATTCGCGATGCCGCTGCGCATAGAACCCGTCGACCAGCGCGTGCTTGGTATGCGTGTTGAAAATCCAGAAGTGGGCGCCCGCCGGCATCGGGACGGTCGTGAACCGGGGACCGCGGCAGTCGATGAACACCAGGTGATTCTCCCGGCCAAAGCCGGAAACGCCCTGGTCGAGGATCCCGCAGGGCACGCCGACGAAATGATTTTCCGCATGGCGGCCCAGCTTCACCACGGTTTCCCGCTCCGGCTCGCTGCCCACCGCGCCGAGAAACGCCAGCGCCGAGGCCAGCTCGATGGCCGCACTGCTGCTCAAACCCGCGCCCGCCGGAAGATCCGACATCGCGAGATAGTCGAACCCCGCCGGACCGCGCAGCCCGGATTCCGGGAGCGAGGCGAGGATCCCGAGGGGATAGTTAGTCCACCGCGCCGGGCCTTCCTGCCGCTGGATCGCAGCGGCGGGCACCGAGATGATCTCGCCGCGCTGGTCGCTGGCAAACCGCCGCTGACCATCCGCCCGCGACGCGTAGGCCACCCACACCCCGCGATCGATGGCTGCGCCCAAGACGGTGCCGCCATTGTAATCCGTGTGGTTGCCGATGAATTCGATCCGGCCAGGCGCGCGCGCGACAATCTCCGGCTGGCGCCCAAACACGTTCCGGAACTTGGACAGGATGGCGGCTTTCATGCGATGGCTCCATCAGGGAGAACTCCCCGCTCTCCCGGGTCGAACCTGAAACGCCGCCGACCCGCGGGCGCGGTCGTTCCCCAGGTTTTCGCCGCGCCCCGCCACGTCCATTCCCACTTCGGCCGATCGCCGCGACTCACCCGAGCCCTCGGAGATCCACGCCGGGCTTGAACCGGATCGTCCTCATCGCGCGAATCTTCATCGGCTGCCGCGTATGGGGATTGAACCCGTTGCGCGCCGGCCGGACTCCCAGGGCAAACGTGCCAAAGCCGACCAGCGATACTTCCTTGTCCCGACGCAGACCGCGCTTCACCGCCGCAAGGACGGCTTCCGTCGCCCGTTCCGCCGCCGCCTTTGAGGTTCCGTTGCTGAGAATGCGCTGCACTTCGTCGATCAGGGCGGACTTGTTCATGGGGCAACGGCGCCAGCGAAGAATTCGCAGCCGGCCCGGTCAAACCGAATTCCCGGCGACACGTAATTTCCGCACCCGGCCGGCGCTCCACCCGAATCCCGACATTTCATGAAGAAGGTGAAATGTTCACCCGGCAGGCGTACGGAAGCTCATATCTGATAGGGGTAGGAGTGGCGGGGTTAGCGCCACCCCTCCCTCCGAACCGGACGGGCGGATTTCCCGCATCCGGCTCTCCAGTCAGTGGTTTCTCAGCGAGACTAACCATAGGCACAGGAGCCGCGT
>WYBX01000138.1 GCA_011525695.1 Verrucomicrobiia bacterium | reverse complement strand
TTGATAGAGTGAACCTTCGAAAACATCGCCCAAATCCTCAATCGACAACGTCCGTTAATCGCCCGTGCCTCGCCTCATCACGAGGCACTTGTGAACGTGCGTTTTCGTCCGTGGGACCATAATGAATTGGATTCATGGATTGCATTCATGGAGGGCCGGGCTCCGTCACGGCCACACGTTCCGAATCTCGTACATGGAGGGCCGGGCTCCGTCCCGGCCATTGATCGATGAGCTGCGCAGAATGAATTTCACATTGGGTTTGAGGACGCCACGGAGGGCGTCCCTCCATGAATGTGTTTTCGAATCCTAGAATCAGAATTGGATTCATGGATTGCATTCATGGAGGGCCGGGCTCCGTCCCGGCCGCCCGACTGCCGGGTCAGCGGCGGGAGCGGGATCGCGACGGACGGCTGCGGCGGCCGGAGGTCCGGGCGGTCGAGCGGGTGGAGCGGCGGCTGCCGCCGCGCTTCCGGCCGGTGGTCTTGCGTCCGCTCTTCTTGCGCGAGGTGGAGGACTTCTTCTTCCCGCCGCCGGTCTGTTTGTTGACGGTGCGCCAGGCGCGTTCCTCCGCCTTTCCTTCACTCAGCCCGCGTTTCCGATAACTGTCCTCGATGTGGGACGCCTGGCGTTTCTGCTTGGCCGTGTAGCTGCTCTTGTCTCCTCGTGGCATGGTTGGGATGGGGTTGACCGAAGCGCTGCGCTGGATTGCGGAGGTCATTGTCCGCCAAACGCGCCGGGAGTTCCCTGCACCCCGGTGCGGGCCAGCGGTTTGGACGCCTCAGATTTCGCCCAGTCGCACGCAGGCCACCGTCCGCTGATGGTCGGCCGGCAGCAGCGGCGGCACGGCCGCCCGGCACTTTTCGAGCGCGAAGGGACAGCGGGGATGGAAGGAGCAGCCGGCGGGCGGGTTCATTGGCGACGGTGGATCGCCCGGCAGGACGATCCGCTGCCGGGTGCGCTCCGTATCCGGATTTGCATTCGGGATCGCACTCACCAACGCCCGGGTGTACGGATGCAACGGCCGTTCAATCACCTCCACGGCGGGGCCGAGTTCCACGATCTTGCCGAGGTACATGACGGCGACCCGGTCGGAGATGTGCTTCACGACCGAGAGATCATGCGCGATGAAGATCAGCGAGAGGTTCATCCGGCGGCCAAGCTGGGCGAGCAGGTTGAGGATCTGGGCCTGGATGGAAACATCGAGCGCCGACACCGGTTCATCGGCGATGATCACCTTCGGCTCGAGCGCGAGCGCGCGGGCAATGGCAATCCGCTGGCGCTGCCCGCCGGAAAACTCGTGGGGATACTTCCGCATGTAACGAGGGGCCAGCCCGACCAGCTCCATCAGCCTCGCCACCCGCCCGGGAATGTCCGCGGGCGCGGCCACGCGGTGCACGCGCAGCGGCTCCGCCAGCGTGTCGAACACCGTCATCCGCGGGTTGAGCGACGCGTAAGGATCCTGGAAGACCATCTGCAGATCGCGCCGGACCTCCTGGATTTCCGCGGCGGTGCCGGACGTCAGATTCCTGCCTTCCAGGATGATGGCGCCGCCCGTGACCGGCACGAGTTGCAGGATCGTTCGCGCCAGCGTCGACTTGCCACAGCCCGACTCCCCGACGAGCCCGAGCACCTCGCCGCGCGCAATGGAAAGCGTGACGCCATCGACGGCCCGCACCGTGCCGACCAGCCGCCGGTGGATGAACCCATGCGTGACGGGAAAGTGGGTCTTGACGTCGCGAAGCTCGAGGATCGGCTCAGGCATGGGGAATCAGGACAGCGGATCGTGAAATCGGGCAACGGTGATCGGTCATTTCGAGACCACCCGGTTCATATTTCGCCGAGCTGCGCCCGCAGGCAGGCATGGGAGTGACCCGGAACCTCCTCCCGCAGATGCACGGGGGTCTCGACGCATTTCGGGAGCGCAAATTCGCAGCGGGCGGCGAACGGGCACCCGGGCAGCGGCTTGGAGAGATCCGGGGGCATGCCCTGGATCGTATAGAGCTCCGCGCCCTTCTGCTGGAGCGAAGGAATCGAACGCTGCAACGCACGCGTATACGGGTGCCTGGGAGCCTTGAAGAGTGTCCGGGTGTCGGCGGTCTCGACGATCCGGCCGGCGTACATCACCTGCACGCGGTCGCAGAGCCCGGAAATGACTCCGAGGTCATGCGTGATGAAAATCACGGCCATCCCCAGTTCGCGCTGCAGTTTCTGGATCAACTCGAGAATCTGTGCCTGCACCGTGACGTCCAGGGCGGTCGTCGGCTCGTCGGCAATCAGCAGTTCGGGCCGGGTGATCAGGGCCATGGCAATCATCACGCGCTGGCGCATGCCGCCGGAGAACTCGTGCGGATAAAGGTGCATGCGCCTGGCCGCATCGTTGATGCCGACGGCCACCAGCATTTCGAGCCCGCGGCGCAGAGCCTCGGCGCGGCCGATGTCCTGATGGATGAGCAACGGTTCAATCAACTGATCCGCGATCCGCAGATAGGGATTCAGCGACGTCATCGGGTCCTGGAAGATCATGGCCACGCGTTTGCCGCGGATGGCGCGGGCCTCCGCCGGCGTGCAATGGAGCAGGTCAACCCCATCGAACACCGCCGTCCCGCCTTCGATCCGGCCGGGCGGGGTCGGGACGAGGCCCATGAGGGAATAGCCGGTGACCGACTTGCCCGAACCGGATTCGCCGACAATCCCGAGGGTTTCGCCCCGTTCGATGGTGAAGCTCACGCCATCGACCGCCCGATAGACGCCGTTGCGGGTATGGAAGTGGGTGCGGAGATCGGTGACAGTGAGGAGCGGCACGGAAGAGTGAGGCTGAAAAGCGCAGGGAAATTCAGGGGCGATGGATGGGTTCGGCGTCGAATGCTTCGCGCATGGCGGCGGCCACGAGGGGAGGGGCGAGTTCACCCAACGGCCGGCCACCGGTCGGAGGGCAACCCGGCGGCTGGAGGATTCGGGCCGGCGCGCGGAACACCGGGCCGGTGCGCACGGGGTTGGTGGGGCCAAAGAGCGCCAGCAAGGGCACGCCGAGCGCATTGGCGAGGTGCATGCCGCCGGTGTCGTTCGTCACGAGCAGCCGGAGCGGCCGAAGTCCCGCGGCGAATTCGGCGAGGTCCGTCCGTCCGGCGAGATCCTGGACGCGGATCGGATCGAATCCACTGGCAACGGCCGCGGTGATGGGCGCATCGCGGCTGGTTCCGAAAAGGATGAATTGCTCCTCGGGAAACGCATCGATCAACTTCCGCCAGTGCTCCACCGGCCAGCGCTTCTCCGGGTTGTTTTCCGAACCGCAGATGAGGCCGATGCCACTGCGCACCGGTGCCGGCGGGTCCATGGGTTCGAGATTGAGGCTGCCCGTCAGCCCGAAGTGGCGCAGGAAATCTTCCCAGAGCTCGATCTGGTGGTGCTTCGTTTCGTCAAACCCGGCCGGAGCCGGATAGTGATGGGAAAGGAGCGGCCGAATCCGGCCGCGGCGGAGGATGCCAAAGCGCTGCCGCGCGCCGCTCAGCCATGCCTCCGCGTCCCCCCGGGGCGAATTCGTGAAGAGAACCCAGACGTCGACGTAGTGGGAGCGCAGCCGGCGAAAGTGGGCGAAGTAGCCGGGGCCGCGGGGCGGGAGTGGGTGGACGTGGTCCGCGATCCGCCAGCGCTCGAGCAGCGCCACGAAGGCAGCCGGCGCGACGAGCGTGATCCCGGCATCGGGTCGCGATGAGCGGAGTGCCCGTAGCAGCGGGAGCGCGAGAATCACGTCGCCAAGCCAGTTTGGCATCCGGATCCAGATCCGCGTGCGGTGGGGCAGCGAGGCAAGCCCGCGCAGCGAGAGATCCTCGGCCAGGAGGTTGCGCCTGGCTTCGAGCCGCAGCCGTCGGGCGGGCATGTCCTGGTTCCGCCAGCGATCATGGGCCCAGAGCCAGGAAGAGCAGAGGTTTTCGTCCGCCGCGAGGAGGGTTTCGAGCCAGCGGTTGAGTGCGAGGGTCACCGCCGCGCCGGATCGCTCGTGGGCAATGGCGCACGCATCGAGTTCGATGCGCCAGAATCCCAGCCGCCGGGGAAAGATGCCGTAAACCCGGGCATTGAACTTCTCCGCCATGAGCCCCGGCAACTCGGTCGTCGAGCACACGCGGCCGAACAGGGTGGTGAGCGCGCCCTGCAGGCCTGCATTTTGATCGAACAGCACGCCGACGCAGCCGCCACGGCGAAGGATGTTGAGGGCGGCGGCGAAACCTTCGCGCCGCGAGAGGAGTTTCATGCCGAACCGTTCCCGCGAATGTTTCACGAACGCATCGGCGGCGGGGTTGTCCAGCGGCCGGTAAATGACGCCGAATTCCGGGAAGGGATCGGGCAGGACGAGGGGCATCGACGTTTGCGCTTCCCAATAGGCGATGTGGGGCGCGCAGAACAGGGTGGCCTGCGGCCGGGTGCGATGCTCCGCGAACACGGCTTGCAGGGCCGGCGCGGGGGAAATGATTCGGCGGAGCCGGGCGGCGCCGAGAAATGGCGTGGCGAGGGAGAGCAGCCCGGTTTCGATCATCCGCCGGCAGCTCTCGCGCCCAATCCGGCGGTGCCAGGTGGCAGGTTGGTCCGGAAACGCGTGGTGCAGGTTGGAGAGCACCAGCCGGCGCCGCCGGCGCAGCCCCGTGAACACCACGTCGCCCAGCCCGGCGGCCAGGGCGCGCAGGACGAATTCGGGCGTGTGCGCGAGCAGCCAGCCGAGAAACTTGAGTGAATATAGCAACACGCGGGCGGGAGCGGGATTTGGCGTTTGATTTCCGCCGGGAAAAACCATGGAACGTATCCTCGAGCGGGTAAAAGCAGATTTTGTCCGCCGCCGGCGTTTCCGCCCATGACTGAACTCCTCATCATCAAACCCTCGTCGCTCGGCGACATCGTGCACGGGCTGCAGGTCGCCACGTCGCTGAAGGAACAG
Organism: Verrucomicrobiia bacterium; assembly: GCA_011525695.1. Lineage (GTDB taxonomy): Bacteria > Verrucomicrobiota > Verrucomicrobiia > Opitutales > Opitutaceae > ER46. The sequence continues at coordinate 69,324 of WYBX01000138.1, read as the reverse complement.
CGGCCGGATCTGAGGATCTCCTGGGTGGTGCGCGAGATCTTCGCCCCCATCGTGCGGGCCTGCGCGGCCATCGATCGGACGTACGTGTTCGAGCGGAATTCGGGCGCCAAGGGCTTTCTCAAGCTCACCAAGGAGCTGCGGAAGACGAAGTTCGACTATGCATTTGATTTCCAGGGCCTGCTGCGGACGGGCCTGATGACCTCGCGGGTCCATGCCACCACCAAGGTCGGCCGGCGCGATGCCCGTGAAATGTCGGGGCTCTTCTATGACCGGCGGGTCTCGCTGCCGCCGGGCGGAAAGAACAGCCACGCGCTGGAGATTCTCCTCGAGTTCTGCCGGGTCCTCGATGCCAAGCCGGAGTTGAAGGGGAATCTCCGCTTCCGGGAGGTCGACAGCCTGCCGCTGCGCTTTGCCGAGGCCCGCGGCGGGCTCAAGCCGATCGTGATCTTCCCTGACAGCCGGCGGGCCGAAAAATGCTGGGGCGGCTTCAAGCAGCTGACCGAGCTGCTGCTGCGCGAGCAGAAGAACCGGAAGGTGATCTGGGCGGGCAGCAATTACGTGCATGATCGCGGGGCGTATCCGCCGGCGCGATTCTTCAATCTCACGGGCAACACGAGCCTCGTCTCGCTGCCGCTGCTGATCAAGCGGGCCGAGTGGGTGATCGCCAACGACAGCGGGCCGATGCACCTCGCCGCCGCCCTGGGGGTGCGGGTGCTGGGCATTTTCGGTCCCACCGATCCGCGCCGGTTCGGGCCCTACCCGCTGACCGCGCCCGGCAATGTCGTCGTCCAGGCTCCCGTGGGGGATTTGAAGCTTTTGCCCGCCAAGGATGTCTACGCGCGGTTCCTGCGCGCCCGCGCGCGCTTCAAGTAACCGCCCAACTCCTTCCCATGCTCGATCCCAAGCTCCTCCGCGAATCGCCGGACGTCGTCCGGGCCGCGATCGCCAAGAAACATCTCGAGGTCGACCTCGACGGCATCCTGGCCATCGATGCGTCCTGGCGTGCGCTGATCCGGGAGGTGGAGGCCTCCCGCGGGCGGCAGAAGGCCGCCAATGCGGCGATGGCGGCGCTGCCGAAGGGCAGCCCCGAATTTCAGGCGAAGCTGGCCGAGATGAAGGCGGTGGCCGCCCAGGTGAAGGCGCAGGAGGTCCAGCTGAAGGAGGCGGAGGAGAAGTTCCGCGAAGCGATGCTCTCGGTGCCCAACCTGCCGCATGCCAGCGTGCCCGAGGGGCGGACGCCGGAGCAGAACGTCGTGCACGCGACGCATGGCGACGCCGGGCAGCCGTGGCCGGACGCGATGCCGCACTGGGAGATTCCCGGCTTCGAGCGGCTCTTCGATTTTGCCCGGGGTGCCAAGGTGACCGGCGCCGGGTTCCCCTTCTACATCGGCGACGGGGCGCGGCTGGTGCGTGCGCTGGTCCACTTCTTCCTGGAGGAGAATGCCCGGGCCGGATACCTGGAGGTGAATCCGCCCATCTTCGTGAACGCGGCGAGCGCCACGGCGACCGGCCAGCTGCCGGACAAGGAGGGGCAGATGTACGAGACGGTGGATCCGCTCTACGCCGTGCCCACCGCGGAGGTGCCGCTGACGAACTTCTTCCGCGACGAGATCGTCGAGGAGGCGGCGCTGCCGATCCGCCGCTGCGCCTACACCCCGTGTTTCCGCCGGGAGGCCGGGAGCTACGGCAAGGACGTGCGCGGGCTGAACCGGCTGCACCAGTTCGACAAGGTCGAGATGCTGAAGTGGGTGCATCCATCGTCCAGTTACGACGAACTCGAGGCCATGCGCGGCGACGCGGAACGGCTGCTGCAGAAGCTCGAGCTGCCGTACCGGGTGCTGCTGATGTGCGGGGGCGACCTGGGTTTCGCCCAGGCCAAGAAGTACGATCTCGAGGTCTGGTCGGCCGGCCAGAAGCGCTGGCTCGAGGTTTCGAGCTGCTCCAATTTCGAGGCCTTCCAGGCGCGCCGGGCACAGATTCGGTTCCGCAGCCGCGAGACGGGCAAGCCGGAACTGGTCCACACGCTCAACGGCTCGGGGCTGGCCGTGCCCCGCGTGCTGGCGGCCTTGCTGGAGAACCATCTCCAGGCCGACCGCCGCGTGCGGATCCCGGCGGCGCTCGTCCCGTACTTTGGAAAGGAATACCTGACTTTTGCCTGATGGCCGCAGCCATCCGGGCGGGCCGGGTCGCCCATGAAGCCGCAATCCAAGATTTCCTGGCCGGATGCGGCCATCCGGCTCGGGGCGGTGCTTCCCCGCGAACGGCTCGAGCCGGCGGTGGTCGCGTGGGCCGGGGCGGCCAATCGACGCCAAACCTGGGGCGTGGCGTTCTCGGGCGGGGCGGACTCGCTGGCGCTGTTGTTGCTCGTGTGGGCGCACTGGCCGGAGCGGCGCGACCGGCTGGTGGCGCTGCACTTTGACCACCGGCTGCGCGGCGCGGAATCACGGGCCGACGCCGCGTATTGCCGGCGGGTGTGCACCGGCCTTGGGGTCAGCCTGCGGGTGGGCGCATGGACGGCCCGGGGCAGAAGCCGGCGGCCGGCCAGCGAGGCCGAGGCCCGCGAGGCGCGGCAGGCGTTTCTCGGCCGCCATGCACGTGCGATCTGGTTCGGGCATCAGATGGACGATGTGGCGGAATCGATCCTGATGCGGCTGGCCCGCGGCAGCGGGTCGGGTGGATTGGCCGCGCCCAGGCCGGTCCAGTCTATCGGTTCCAGGCGGGTGCATCTGCGGCCGCTGATGTCGCTCAAGAAATCGGAACTGCTTGCGGCGCTCCAGGGGTTGGGAATCGGCTGGCGCGAGGACTCCTCGAACGCGGGAGACGACTATTTTCGCAACCGGATCCGGCGCGAAGTCCTGCCGCGCTGGGCTGACGCCGCGCGGCGCGATGCGCTGGCGGGAGCGGCGCGGGCGCGGGCGCTGCTCGAGGAGGATCATGACGCGCTGGAGCAATGGGCCGGCGAGCTGGCGGCAATCGAGCCGGGCGGCCCGTTGGTCTTGCAGCGGCTCGAGGGAAGGCCGCGGGCGGTCTGGCGTCGCGCGCTGCACCAGTGGCTGATGCAGCAACGGGTTGCCGAGGGTCTCTCCCGCCAGGCGTTTGACGCCCTGCTGGCCGCCGCGGAGCGAGGCGCGCCGACCCGGCAGAGCCTCGGCGTGGGCGGATTTGCCGTCGTTCACCGCGGCGTATTGCGCGTCGAATCCGTTGGAAACGCACGGCGTAATTTCCGCCGGTCCGTCAATTGACTTATCCCACCGGAACATCCACCTTTCGCCCTCGTCCAAAATTTCGAAATGCCTGAACCCGACAACAAGAAGTCCCGCCGCGCGCTGAAAAACCTCCCGCCGGATCGCTTCCAGCCGAAGATGCTGATCTTCTGGCTGGCGCTGGTGGCGGCGGTCCTTGCGCTGCTTTATTATACCCCGGGGATGTCCACCACCCCCGAGGCGTTGTCGATTCAGGAAGTCGTCGAACGCTCGGAGGCGAAAAACATCAAGCCGGGAGCCATCATCAGCCCCGAGCTCAGTGGGGGGAGGGACTGGCACAAGGTCGTCGGCGAAAGCCGGAAGGACGAGTTGAGCCCGTTCAAGCCGTTCCGTGCCGCCGGGCGCGTCACGGACGAGAACATGATGCGGATTCAGCAATCGAAGCTCTTCATCGAGCAGCCGAGCCAGACCCTGCTGTCCACGATCGCGGTCCAGGTGATCCCCTTCATCATCATCATCGGGCTGCTTTACTTCCTCTTCGTCCGGCAGCTGCGGCAGGCCGGCCGCGGCGCACTCAGCTTCGGGAAAAGCCGCGCCAAGCTGCTCACCCGGGATCGCGACAAGCTGACGTTTGCCGATGTGGCCGGGTGCGACGAGGCCAAGGAGGAGGTTTCCGAGGTGGTGGAGTTCCTCAAGGACCCGAAGAAGTTCACCAAGATGGGCGGCCGGATCCCGAAGGGGATCCTGATGGTGGGCCCGCCGGGAACCGGCAAGACCCTCCTGGCCAAGGCCGTGGCGGGTGAGGCCGATGTGCCGTTCTTCAGCATTTCCGGCTCCGACTTCGTCGAGATGTTCGTCGGCGTCGGCGCGAGCCGGGTGCGAGACATGTTCGAACAGGGACGCAAGAGCGCGCCGTGCCTGATTTTCATCGACGAAATCGACGCGGTCGGCCGCCAGCGCGGCGCCGGCCTGGGTGGCGGCAATGACGAGCGCGAGCAGACCCTCAATTCGCTGTTGGTGGAGATGGACGGTTTCGACACGACGGAGGGGGTCATCATCATTGCGGCGACGAACCGGCCCGACGTGCTCGACAGCGCGCTGCTGCGGCCCGGACGTTTCGACCGTCAGATCTACGTGGATTTGCCGGACCTGGTTGGCCGCGAACAGATCCTCCGGGTCCATGCGAAAAAGGTGTCGCTGGCTGAGAACGTCGATCTGCAGGTCATCGCCCGTGGCACGCCGGGGCTTTCCGGCGCCGAGCTCGCCAATCTCCTGAATGAAGCCGCCTTGCTCGCCGCCCGCCGCGGCAAGAAGAAGGTCGAGATGGTCGACGTCGATGACGCGCGCGAGAAGGTGCAGTTTGGCCGGGAGCGCCGGCGGCTGATGGACGATGAGGAAAAGAAGCTCACCGCCTACCACGAGGCCGGTCATGCATTGGTCCAGGCGGTGCTCGATGACGGCCACATGCCCGTCCACAAGGTGACCATCATCCCGCGGGGCCGCAGCCTGGGGAGCACGATGTTCATCCCGAAGAAGGACATCCTGACCCACGCCAAGCGGCGGATGCTCGGGCAGATCGCGATGGGGCTCGGCGGCCGGATCGCGGAGGAAATCGTGCTGGGGGATGTTTCCAGCGGCGCAGCCGGCGACATCAAGCAAATCACGAAGATTGCGCGCCACATGGTGTGCGACTGGGGGATGAGTCCGCTGGGACCAGTGGCATTCGGCGATCACCACGACACGGTCTTCCTCGGCCGGGAAATCACGCGGAACGAGAACATTTCCGAGGACACCGCCCGCAAGATCGACGCGGAAATCCATCGGATCATCGACGAGCAGTACACCCGGGCGAAGGAGATCATCACGAAGCACCGGCCGGCGCTCGACAAGATTGCAGAGGCGCTGATCGAGCACGAGACGATCGACGGCAAGCATGTGTTGGAGATCCTGCAATTCGGGGAAATCCGCTCGCCGATCGTGCCGCAGACGGCCCTGTCCGCCAGCGACGGCAAGCCGCCTCCTGCCGGGAAGAAGACGCCGAGCAAGAGCCCGGCGCCCGAGCCGATGGGGCCGGCGCCGGCGCCGACTCCGGCCTGAGAGCCCGGCGCGGTTCGAGTGAAGAGGCGTTAACCCGCCGGTGCCGCGGCGGCAGACCGTTTTACACATCTTGCCGAAGATGTGAAGTTTGGCGGCGCCGCGGCCATGGCGGACGCGGCACGCGCTGCGGCCGGCTTCACGCAAGCCCGCTGCAGAACCGGATCCGTGCAATCAGCTGGTGAACGTTTTCGGGCGCAATCCGGTCGGTGATCACCGAACGCGGATAGTTGGGTTCCACGTCGAGCCGCACGCCGTCCTCGGTCCCGGGGCGGACAAAATCCTCGACGAAATCCATCCCGCCGCGCGGCCGCATCCAGCGCCAATAAGGGTCGGGATCCTCGGATTCGATCACGATCTCGGCATGCAGGAACACGTGGCAATACAGCGTGAGATCCCGGAAGGAGGAAAACCAGGTCGGCGGGGTTACCAGTTGGTCTCGAATGATGAGGGACATCTCTCGTCCGGTTGGAGGGTTGTTGCCAGTTCGACCTGCGGGGTCGCGGTTTGAGCCGTGGTGAATTTGGCGGCGGAGGGAGAGATTGCGGGAACCAATTTCCCGGCGGAGCGGGGTGGGGTGAGGACCGGCCCGGCGTTTCCCCATTCCGGATCGGGGAGCGACCGGGGCCGAACTTCTCAATTGAGGTTTGAGTTTTCCCTCGTTGGTCGCGAATCAATAAGCCTTTTGCCGATTCCATGAGCACACCGCGCAAGCCCGTCCTTCTCATCATCCGCGACGGTTGGGGAAAAAATCCCGATCCGAGCCAGAACGCGACGAATGCCGTCGTGCAGGCCAGCAAGCCGTGCGACGACCGGTTGCAGGCGACCGCGCCCAAGACCCTGGTGCGGGCTTCAGGGCTGGATGTCGGGTTGCCGGAAGGGGTCATGGGCAACAGCGAGGTCGGGCATGAGAACATCGGCGCGGGGCGAATCGTGGACCAGGAACTCGTGCGGCTGAACAAGCTGTTCCTGGAGGGTAGGCTCGCGACCAACCCCGTCTGGCGGGGTGTACTGGAACGGCTGCAGTCCCGGCCCGGCGCGCGGCTGCATCTCATGGGCATCGTCAGCGACGCCGGCGTGCACGGCATGCTCGAGCATCTGTATGGGATCCTGCGCCAGGCGAAGGCCGACGGGCTGCGTCCGGATCAGGTGTTCATCCACGCCTTCACCGACGGGCGGGACACACCGCCGCAGAGCGGGCTGGGCTATGTGCGGCAGGTCGAGGCGCAGTGCCAGGCCATTGGCATCGGGGCGATCGCCAGCGTATGCGGCCGGTTCTGGGCGATGGATCGCGACAATCGCTGGGAGCGGGTGGCGCGGGCCTATGGGCTGCTCACCGGCCGCGCGGGCTATGCGACGGCGGCGAGCGCCGCGGCGGCGGTGCAGGCGTATTACGACCAGCCGGCCAACGATTCCCAGAAGGGTGACGAGTTCATCATCCCCACCGCCGTGGCGGGCCCGGAGGGACGTCCGCTCGCGTGTATCCGCGATGGGGATGCCGTGGTGTTCTACAATTACCGCGGCGATCGGCCGCGGGAGCTGACGAAGGCATTCGTGACGGACGGATTCAGCGGCTTCGATCGCGGGCCGAAGCTCGATCTCTTTTATGCGACGATGACCGAATATGAGAAGGGGCTGCCGGTTCAGGTGATTTCGCCCAAACCGGAGCGGCTCCGGAACATCCTGGGCCAGGTGGTCAGTGATGCCGGCATCGCCCAGTTTCGCTGTGCCGAAACGGAGAAGAACCCCCATGTGACCTTCTTCTTCAACAATTACCGGGCGGAGCCGTTCCCCGGGGAGGATCGTGCCTGCCCGCCCAGCCCGAAGGTGCCGACCTACGATCTTCAGCCGGAGATGTCGGCGGCGGAGGTGACGCGGGTGGCGAAGGCCGCGATCCTCAGTGGCAAGTATGGATTCATCGTGGTGAACTACGCCAATCCCGACATGGTGGGCCACACCGGTTCGCTGCCCGCGGCGATCAAGGCGGTGGAGGCGACGGACCGCGGAGTGGGCGAGTTGCTGGCCGCGCTGCAAAGCGTGGGTGGCCGGGCGCTGGTATGCGCCGACCATGGGAATGCGGAGCAGATGTGGGATCCGACCGTGAACGGCCCGCATACCGCGCACACGCTGAACCTCGTCGAAGTCTTCGTGGTTGGCGAAGGCCTGGTGGCGGGCGAGACCCGGATGCGGCCCGAAGGCCGGCTGGCCGATATCGCGCCAACGGTGCTGACCCTGATGGAACTGCCGATTCCACCCGAGATGACCGGCCGGAGTCTGATTGCGAAATAGCGATGTGATTTGAGGGGACACCCCATGAAATCGGAATTTGACCTGGGATCTGAAACGGCATTCCGGTCTGCCGGAATAACGGGAGGGCGTCCATGATCCGACCCATTCCGGCCGAACTGGCGACTGCTGCCAATGCCACGGTGCTGCGGCAGGTCGAGGGGCTTTCGGCTCATTCGGACATCGCCGATGTCCTCCGGAGCGCCGTGAAGCCGCTCGGGGACGTGCTGCTTTATTGTCCGGACTGGCAGCAATACCGGTACGTCGTTGCCGCGACGAGGGGCATAATCTTCGGCCTCGCGGCCGGGATGCACACGATTGCATTCCGGCTCGATCCCAGGATGAAGAGCCGGGCCCTGCTGACCGGAGGCGAGGCGTACCCGGGATGTGGTGACGATTGGGTCGCGGTGATGCATCATCGGCCGGACGCCGACTGGCCGGCGGTCGACGTTCCGTTCTGGGCCCGGAAAGCCTATCTGCATGCCCGGGACGGGTGACGGCGGAGGATTCCGGGAGTCGGCGGCCGCCGCTGGGAAGCCGGGAAGTGGCGACCGGGCTCGAATCGGCCGACCCTGGGGCTTGCAATCGGGGAGCGGCAGCCCTTTGGTCACTTCGTTTGTTCCATGAGCTTACCTCCAGCGCCTCTGTCCACCTGGGCCCGTAATGTTTCACCCTCGCCGACCCTCGCGGTCGATGCGAAGGCCAAGGCCCTTCAAGCAGCAGGAGAAGACGTCTGTGGTTTCGCGGCGGGCGAACCCGACTTCGATACTCCCGAACACATCAAGGAGGCCTGCATCGCGGCCTTGCGTGCGGGCAAGACCAAATATGCGCCCACGCCCGGCATCGAGCCGCTGCGCCAGGCGATCGTGGATCGCTATGCTGCGGAGTACGGGCTCAAGGCGACGGTCGGGCAGGTGGTTGTCTCCCCCGGTGGCAAGTTCAACTGCTATCTCGGCGTGCTCGCCACCTGCTCGCCCGGCGACGAGGTGATTGTTCCGGCTCCGTACTGGGTGAGTTACCCCGAAATGGTGAAGCTCGCCGGCGCCGTCCCCAAGTATGTGTTCGCCGACGATACCACCGGCTTCCGACTGACGCCGGCAATGGTGGAATCCGCCATCACCCCGCGGACCCGGCTCCTGATCCTGAATTCCCCTTCCAACCCCACCGGGGCCGTCTACACCCGCCAGGAACTCGAGGCCATCGCGGCCGTCGCGCTGAAGCACAATCTCTACATCCTCTCCGACGAGATGTATGAGCATCTCGTCTATGACGGCGTGAAACCCACCTGCGTGGCCACGTTCAGCAAGGAGGTCGAGGCACGCACCATCACGGTCGCGGGCTTTTCCAAGACCTATGCCATGACGGGCTGGCGGATCGGCACGACGCTGGCGCCCGCACCGATTGCCAAGGCGATCGCGGAACTGCAGAGCCAGATGACGTCGAACGTCACCACGTTTGCCCAGTTTGGCGCGCTGGCGGCGCTGAAGGAAAAGGAGAAGACGGCCGCGGCCCTGAAGTCGATGCTCACCGCCTTCGATCGGCGCCGGAAAATGCTGCACACGGCCCTGAACCAGATCCCCGGCATGACGTGCCTGCTCGCCCAGGGCGCCTTCTATCTCTTCCCCAACATCTCCAGCTTCGGATTGAAGGACATGGAATTCTGCAGCCGGCTGCTCGATCAGGAGAAGGTGGCGGCGGTGCCCGGCAGCGCGTTCGGCGCCGAGGGTTACCTGCGGCTCAGCTACGCCACGAGCGACGAGGTCATCCGCAAGGGCGTGGAACGTCTGAGCCGTTTCTGCGCGGCATTGAAGCGCTGAATGGCACCAGGCGATTCCGTGGCTTGGCAACCGCGGGGGAATCCACTAGAGTCCAGGCATGAAGACGATCCTGGTTGCGGTGGATTCCTCCAGCGTGAGCGACGCGGTCGTGGCGCAGGCCCAAGACCTCGCCCAGGCCGGCGGCGGACGCATTGTCCTGTTAACGGTGGTACAGCCTCCGGTCATCACGAGCGAGTACGCGCCCATGATCGACAATTTCGAGGCGATTACCAAGGCGGGTGAAACCGCGGCGCAAAAGCGGCTGCTGGAATTGCAGTCGAGGCTGCAGGCAGCCGGCATCGGGGCCGAAACCGTGCAGCTGACGGGCGCACCGGTCGCGCAGATCCTGCACCAGGCCGAAGCGCGTGCCGCCGATTATATCGTCATGGGATCCCATGGGCACACGGCAATCTACGATCTGCTGGTGGGAAGCACGACCCATGGCGTGCTGCTCCGGGCGAAATGCCCGGTCGTGATCGTCCCACCCAAGGACAAGCGCTCCCGGCCGGCCGGGACGTGACTTGATCCGGCGAGACCGCTGGACGATTACAGCCCGGTCCAGCGGTCGATATCGGAATTCGCCCGCCGGGGTTAGAGCGTGGCCTTCAGCCGCGTAATCACCCGTTCGAGGATCTGCACCCGTGCAAATTTCTTGTCGTTGCCGGCCACCAGCGTCCAAGGCGCGAACTCGGTGCTGCATCGCGCCACCATCTCGTCGACGGCCTGCTGGTAATCGGGCCACTTCGAGCGGTTCCGCCAATCCTCATCCGTGATCTTGTATTGCTTGTAGGCAACCGTCTGGCGTTCGCGGAACCGGCGGAGCTGCTCCTGGGGGCTGATATGGACCCAGAATTTTTCCAGGACGATCCCATGCTCGACGAGTTGCTCCTCGAATTCGTTGATCTCGTGATAGGCACGGGTCCAGTCGGCGGCGGGCGCGAAGCCCTCGACGCGCTCGACGAGCACGCGACCATACCATGATCGATCGAAGATCGTCGTGAACCCGGCGCGCGGAAGGTGCCGCCAGAAGCGCCACAGGTAGTGTTGCGCCCGTTCCTCATCGGTCGGGGCGGCGATTCCCACCACCCGGTAAAGCCGAGGATCAATCGCCTGCGTCACGCGGCGGATGGCGCTGCCTTTCCCGGCGGCATCCCAGCCTTCGAAGAGCAGCACCAGCGAACGCTTCTTCTGGTGGGCGGCCCAGGCCAGCCGGGCCAGTTCCTCCTGATGTTTCTCGAGCAGCCGCTTGTACTGGGCGCCGGTAAGCTTCTGCGTGAGATCGACATGATCGAGGATTGAGCTGTGGTTGACGGCCGGCCGCTTTTGCTTCGCCGGTGGCGTGGGGGCAGGCGCCGGACGGGCGGGGGGAGGGGTGCCGAGCTTTGCCTCGAGGGCGTCGATCAGCACGCGGGCGACAGCCAGCTCGCGATAGCGTCGATCCGTCGCCTCGACGACATGCCACGGGGCGGCGGGTGTATCCGTGAGCCGGAGCGCGCGTTCCGAGACCTCCGTGAACTCGCCGTAGCGCTTGAAGTGCTTCCAGTCCCCGGGCGCGATCCGTCCGTCGGCCTCGAGCTTCTTCAAACGCTGCTTCTGCGCCTTGCGCGACAGGTGCAGCCAGAATTTCAGAATCAGCGCACCGTCCGCCGCCAGCATCCGCTCGAAGGCCACGATCCGCTCCAGTTGAACATCGAACTTGCCCGGCTTCAGTTTTCCGAAGACGCGGCCGACGATGGGTGTCGTGTACCACGAGCCAAAGAGGATCCCAATCCGCCCCCGGCCCGGCATCGCGCGCCAGAACCGCCAGAACGGCGGCCGCTCGCGCTCCTCGTCGCTCGGCTCCCAGAAGGCGTGCGTCTCGACACCGCGCGGGTCGAGCCACTCGTTCAACCGCTGCACCAACTCGCCTTTGCCGGCGCCATCCGCACCGGAGATGATGAGCAGCACGGGGAACTTTGCATCCCGCAGCTTGAAATGAGCATTCAACAATCGCTCGCGAATTCGCGGCAATTCGGCGTCGTAGGTCTTGGCATCGAGGGTCTGGCCCAATTCGGCGGCTTCGAACATCGCAGGATCCTTTGTTTATCCGCCGTCAGAAATGCGGCGGGAGGCGACTCAGGGGAAACTCACCACCCGATACCGGGACTCGGGTGGCACGAACGGGTGATGCGGGAAATGCGAACGATGGCGGAAATACCGGGCAGGTCGGTCGTCAGACATCGTTCAGCGGGATGACGCAGTCTAGCACAGCGGCCGCCGGTTCCGCTCCGCATTTCTTGTGATTCGCTCGGTTCATGGAGGGCCGTGCTCCCGCCTTCGCTGAAGCTACGGCGCGCAGGCCGTCACGGCCACAACGTTCCGAATCTCGTTCATGGAGGGCCGTGCTCCGTCACGGCCACGGATGCGGGCCAAACCGGCTCGGCGGCGTCACGCCAGTTTCGCCGGGAGGTCGACGCGGCAGATTGACCGGCCCCCGCCGGCATTGGACGTGAAATAGACCGACTTCTCGTCGGGGCCAAATATCGGATGCGGGTGGCTGTCCTGGCAGTCCCAGAGCGAGTGATGGCGACACAGCGGAATCCACGCGATGGTGCGCCGGGCCCAGTCGATTCGCTGCAGCGTAATCCACTCTCCGCCCCAGCCCTCGTTCTCCGGCTCGCCGGCGGGATGCCAGTAGCCATCGGATACCAGCAGGTCATTCCGACGCGTGCCGGCGGTGAAATGACCGTAACGATGGTATTCCGCCGGGAGCGGGATCTCCACATTGTCACCGCCCGCCGGACTGACCCGCCCGATGAAGGCCGTGCCATCGCGGAACTTCCCATGGTAGATGATGCCGGCGCCATCCGGCTCCCACATTTCGTGACAGGTCCAGTCCTCGCGGTGGCGGTCGTCGCCCTCGCTGCGCAGCCGGCGGTGGGTTGCGCCATCCCAAAGCCACAGACGGCGGATTCCGCAATCGGCGGGCCACTCATGATTGTAGAGAATCCAATCCGGATTCACCGGGGAGAACTGCACATGGGTGATCCACGCCTGCGGGACGCGCTCGCAGAGAATTTCGCGGCCGTCGGCGGTGTCATAGACCCGCAGCCATGAGCTGAGCTGCTCCCGCCGGACCCGCTCATCGATGTCGTGGGCCGGCTTCTCGCGAATCACCTCGTTGCGCTTTCCGCCGACGAGATTCGTCCCGCTGTCGGCCGTGCTTTCCTCCGCGAAAGCGCGCTCATCGACGGTCGGGACACACAGCCGGCGGCCATCGGTGCTCACATGGGTGAAGGCGGTCATCTGTCCCGTTGGGATCCGGTTCAGCCGCCGGATTTCCCCATGCCGGTTGACGCTGCAAATTTCGTCTCCCTGGAGGAAGTAGGCGATCCCGCGGCGGGGATCGAGGCTGACACTGGCCTTGCCGAAGCCCTGGTGCGGACGGCCGCGAAAATACACGTAGGATTGCAGGGTGCCCTCGCGATTGAATGTCAGCTGGCGTTCGCCACCGTGCACGAGATCGAGTGCAAAGAGGTTGGGATTGTCCCCGGTTTTTCGGAGGAAGACCAGTTCCCGGCCGTCGGCCGTCACGCTCGGCGACGTGAAGTAGAGCAGTTGGGCGGGATTTTCGCTGCCGCCGACCAGGGTCACGGGTGGGTTCATGGGTGGCGGAGCATGCAGGCTCCCGGTGGCCACGCCAACTCCGACTTCATGGCCGCGGTGCTCTTGCGCTCATCGGGAGGATTCACTTGGGTAGCCGGACATGCTTTCACGCCGTCACAAGCGCGCGATTGTGGGGATCACCGGATTCACCCTGCTGGCAGTCGTGATCCTGTTCTCCATCGGCCGCTTTTTCTCCGGCCGCGCCCTCGAACGACAGCTCGCCGAGGAACGCGCCAGCCTCCGTCCGCCCGAGCCGCTGGTCGTCACGGTCGCACGCGACACGGTCGAGCGCCGCCGGAGCTTTGCCGCGCGGGCCGAACCCTGGATCCGCGCCACGCTGGCGCCGGAGATCGGCGGCACGGTCGTGCGGATCGGCGGGGAGGTGGGCATGCAGGTAACCGCGGGCAAGGAGCTGCTGGCCCTGGACGATGCGGCGGCACGGACCCTCGCCGAGGCCGCCCGTATCCAGGCGGAAGAGACCAAACGCCGGTGGCGGGAGGTCGAGCAGCTCGTCCGGACCGAGGCGGTGGCGACCACGGATGCGGCCGCGGCCGCCGCGGCTGCCGCCGCCGCCGCGCAGGAGGCGGAGCGGGCCGCCACCATGCTGGCGAAGCACCGACTGCGGGCACCGTTCGACGGAACCATCCAGCAGCGCCAGGCTGAGCTGGGCGATTATCTTCAGGTGGGCCAGACGGCGTTCGAGCTGGTCGATGTTTCGCGACTCCGGATCGTCTTTCAGGCCGGCGAGACGGAAATCGGGTCGTTTGCCCCCGGACGTTCTGTCGAGGTCACTTTTCCCAGCCTGAATCATCGCACCGCCACGGCCCAGGTGCGGCATGTCGCGCCCGCTGCGGGACCGGATGGCCTCTTCCGGATCGAGGCGGAGATGGCCAATCCGGAGGGGGCGATCCCTGGCGGGTTGGCCGCCACCGCGACGGCACAGGTCGAGCTTTATCGGGACACCCTGTTCATTCCCACGGCGGCCGTGCGGCTGGAGGGCGCTCGCGCCGTGGTCCACCGGCTGGCCGGGGCGGGGGGGCCGGAGCCAGTGACGATTGAGATCGGTCCCGAGGTCGACGGGCGCTTTCCGGTGTTCCGGGGATTGAACGAGGGCGATCTGCTCCTGGTCCGTTGACCACTTTCGACCCCCGATGAATCCCGCCCGCTGGAGCGTACGCAATCGGGTTGCCGTCAACCTGCTCACCCTCGTTGTGCTCGTGAGCGGATTCTTCCTGGGCGCGGTCAAGGTGCCCCGGTCGCTGTTCCCCGACATTGCCTGGAACTTTGTCACCATCGGGGTCCTGGATCGCACGAACGGGCTGCCGGAGGACATGGAACGGCTCGTGGCCATCCCGATCGAGGAGGCGCTTGCCTCGGTGAAGAACATCAAGGAGCTCAATTCGATCTCCCAGCCGAATTTCGCCTCCATCTGGCTCCAGGTCGATGCGAGCGCCGATGCCGACACGGTCGTCAATGATGTCCGGCAGGAGGTGGCTCGAATCCGCAGCCGGTTGCCGCCCACGATCGAGGAGCCCGTGGTCGAGTTGTTTGACGCGCCGTTTCCGCTGTTCGGGCTGGGCGTGACGCTGCCGCCGGGAGTCGAGGCGCGCGAGATCCGGCCCCAGTTGGATCGGCTGGAACGGGAATTGCGGTTGGTGCGCGGCGTGTCGCGGGTGAATGTGGACGGGCTCGAGCGGCGCGAGGTCTGGATTGAAATCGATCCGGTGCGGGCCGAGGCCCACGGGATCTCGCCGGCTGCAGTCTTTGCGGCCGTGCAGGGGAGTAATCTCGACACAGCCGCGGGACGCCAGCGGGGCGAGGGGGGCGAGCGTGTGGTGCGAGTCATTTCACAGGCGCAGCGCGTGAGCGATTTTGAAGCGATACCAGTGATGACCGGCGCCGACGGACGCCAGGTGCTGGTGCGCGACGTCGCGAGCGTGCGCGAGACGGCGGAGGAGCCGCGTTTCCGAGCGCGAGTGAACCTGAGGCCGGGGGTGGGCTTCACCGTCTTTCGCCAGCAGGGCGCCGACGCACGCGAGGTCGCGGCAGGCGTGCGGGAGGTCATCGCCTCGGTGGAACCGACGCTTCCACCAGGTTCCAACATCCTGGTCCTTTCCGACGCCACCCGCCCAATCGACATCCGGCTCGAGACGGTCATCACCAATGGACTCCAGGCGCTGTTGATCATTTCGCTCCTGTTGATGATGTTTCTCAACTGGCGGCTCGCGCTCGTGGTGTCCGTCGGTCTGCCCGTGTCGGTGGCCGGAGTCTTCATTGTCATGTACGTGACGGGTGGCACCGTCGACGTGCTCTCGCTCTTCGGCGTGATCATGGCGCTCGGGATGCTCGTGGACGACGCCGTGGTCATCTCCGAGAATGTCTACCGGCATTATGAGCGCGGCATGCCCCGGCTGCAGGCCGCGGTCGAGGGAACGCGTGAGGTCATCATCCCCGTCCTCGGGAGCGTCGCGACGACGGTTGCCGCCTTTCTCCCCCTGCTGCTCGGCGAGGGAATCATCGGGCGGATCCTCTTCACGATCCCGATCGTCGTCGTGGCCGCGCTCGCGTTCTCGGTCGTGCAGGCATTCTTTGTCCTGCCCAGCCACCTCGCCGATTTTGTGCGCCAGCCGCCATCCACTGCCGAACTGGAACGGCGGCTGGCGGAGGCAACCGGCTGGGCGAAGGCCCGACTGCACGTGTCACTGGCCTATTGGGAGATGCGGCACTTCTTCGATGAGGGTTTCGAACGCGTCCGTGAACTCTATCTCTTTTTCCTCAAGGCCTGCCTCCGGCGGCGTTACCTGGTGGTGGTGGTGTTCTGTCTCACCATCGCGGGCAGCGCCGCGCTTGTCATCTCGCCGATCATTCCGTTCCGGCTTTTCGATACCGATTACGCGGACCGGCTTTTCATCAAGCTCGATCTTCCGTCCAGCGCCTCCCTGGATCACACCGAGGATGAGGTGGCCGCGCTGGAGCGCGAAATCGTGGAATTGTTGCCACCGGATGATGTCCGGGCGGTGTTGTCGCAGGTGGGCCGGCGGCTGAACGATTCCGATGAATTCGAACTGATCGGGCCCAACCTCGCGATGATCACGGTCGACATCGACGAGCAGAACCCGCGGGCGCGCAAAGCCTCTACGATCGAGCGCGAGCTCCAGCGGCTGCTGGCCGGATATCCGCGGTTCGTCCGGGCCTCGGCCCGGAAGGAGGGGGGCGGGCCGCCCGTCGGTCGCGCGGTCAATGTCATCATTTCCGGCGAGGATTTCGCCACCCTGAGGACGCTTGCCGCCAAGGTGAAGGAGCGGCTGGGCCGGGTTGAAGGCGTCACCAACGTCGCTGACGACTTTGACGCCGGCACTCCGGAATGGCGGATCGTGCTGGATCAGGAGCGGGCGGCCCGGAAGGGGCTCGACGCCCGTGAGGTCGGGCTCCTGGTCGCCATGGCCTACGACGGCGTCGAAGCCAACCGGATGCGCTGGGATGACGATGAAGTGGTGGTGAGGGTGCGGCTGGTGGAGCAGGCGGGCCGGGATGCCGGGCGGATGCTTGGGCTGCGGTTGGTGGGCCGGGACGGACGGGTTACGGCGTTGCCGGACGTGGCCAGTCTGGAATTGGGCAGCGGACTGGCGCGGATTTTCCGCCGGGATCAGAGCCGGACCATCACCGTGTCGGCCGACGTGGATCCGCGCGTGATCACGTCAATCGAGATCAACCGCCAAATCGCCGGATGGATGCCGGAGGTGCTGAAGTCGCATCCTGGATACCATTTCCGGCTTGCGGGTGAGAACGAGGACACGCAGGAGAGCCTGGAGGCGATGGGGCTCGCCTCGCTGCTGGCGATTGCGCTGATCTACACGATCCTGGCCGTGCTGTTCAATTCCTTCGCCCAGCCGTTGATCGTCATGGCCGTGATTCCCTTTGGGATCGTCGGCGTGGTGCTCGGGCTATTGTTCACGGGCGCGACCATGGGGCTGATGTCGATCCTGGGCACGATCGCCCTGGCGGGAATCGTGGTGAACAACTCGGTCGTGTTCCTCGACTTCATCAATCGCTTTCGCGAGGCCAATCCGCTGATCAAGCCGGGTGACGCCGGGCTGAGCCACTATCGCTTCGACCGTTGGTTCTCCATTCTCGAAGCGGGCCGGGTGCGGCTGCGACCGATCTTCCTCACCACCGTGACCACGGTGGCCGGCCTCTGGTCACTCGCATTTCACAGCGCCGGTCAGGAGGAGTTCCTCGCCCCCATGGCCCAGGCGCTGGTCTGGGGGCTGGTCTTCGCGACGATGATCACGCTGATCCTCATCCCCTGTCTCTACGCGATGGTCGACGATGTCATCCTGTGGAACCACCGGCGCCGGCTGCGGCGCGTGAGCCGGCAGGCGGACACCTCTCTCACATGAACGTTGCTTTCCTCATGCTCTTTCTTGCCACACTCGCCTTTGCAGTGGCGCAGCAGCCAGCGTTCCCCGGGGCCGAGGGTTTCGGTCGCTTTGCCCAGGGCGGGCGCGGTGGCGACGTCTATCACGTGGTCAATCTGCATGATTCCGGCCCGGGATCGCTGCGTGATGGCATTCAGACCGCCGAGGGGCCGCGAACGATCGTGTTCCGGGTCGCCGGCACGATCGAGCTTCAGTCTCCGCTGCAGGGCGAAAAATCGCACCTCACCATCGCCGGCCAGTCAGCCCCGGGCTCCGGCATCACCCTGAGCAATTATGAATTTGAGCTGCGGGGTGATCACCTGATCCTGCGGTACCTTCGTTTTCGACTCGGCGATCGCGGTGGGTTCTTCCAGGGTGGCCAGGACGCGCTCTCCATCGGCAGCGGCAGCAACATCATTGTTGATCACTGCAGCGCGAGTTGGGGGATCGACGAATGCCTCTCCGCGCAGTCCGCCACAACGGATCTCCTGACGATCCAATGGTGCATGATCACCGAGGGGCTCGACGATTCCATCCATCCGGAGGGCAAGCACAGCAAGGGAGGCATCGCGGGGGCGCTCCGGATGAGCTATCATCACAATCTCTACGCCCACAACATCGAGCGGAACCCGAACGTCTCATGGCGTCGCGATTTGGTGCAAATCGACTACCGCAACAATGTCATCTACAACTGGGGGCGAAGGAGCAATCACGGTGGACCCACCGCTCGTGCCAATTGGGTTGGCAATTATTACAAACCCGGGCCGGCGACCCCGGCGGAGAACCTGAGCCTGATCTTCGAGCTGGATCAGAACATCAAGGACACGTTTCCGGGGTTCTATATCGAGGGGAATCACATGGACGGGAATCCCACCGTCTCCGCCGACAATTGGGCCGGCGTGCACTACCGCTTCAAGGCCGGCCCGCACAACCGGGTCGCCGAGCCATTCCCGTATCCGAAAATCAGTTCTGAGACGACCGTCGGCGAAGCTTATGGGCTTGTGCTGGCTTCCGCGGGCGCATCGCTCGTCCGGGACCCGGTAGATCTGCGAATCATCGAGGAGGTCCGCACCGGCAAGGCGGCATTCGGCCGGAACGGCATTCTCGACTCCCAGGATGATGCCGGCGGCTGGCCATATATCCGGCCGGCGCGCTCCGTGGAGGATGACGATGAAGATGGCATGCCCAACTGGTGGGAAATGGCCCACCAGCTGGATCGGAAGGACCCTGCGGATCGCAATCTCGACCGCGACCGCGATGGCTACACCAATCTCGAGGAATACCTGAACTGGCTGGCCAATCCTGACGGCCGCTTCATCGAGCGGCACCCGGGTCGCCGGTAGCGGACGCGGTGTCTCGCCAGGAGCTTACGAACGGTGAAACGCCGTTCTGTTGCAGACTGGCTGAGCCGTTGCGTCCAACCTATTCCAATACGGCGAAGAAAGTGATTAGATTGGCCACATGGTCGTCCAAGGAGACCCCGAGATGTTCGCAGCCGAGATGAATTGTGCGGCGATCCACCTTCGCCGCGAATGCCGGTTCCTTCACCTTCTTCTTGATCGAGCTGGGTTTCATCTCCCCGTACCGCACTGGATTCAGCTTCCGGTAGGCGTAGAAGATGCCGCAAATCTCGTCGCACGCGAGGAGCGCGGCCGCGAGTTTCGTTTGCGGGAGCGTCGTGAAGCCGTGGTAGCCGTAGGCGTGCGCCTCGACCGCGTGGATGAAATCCTCCGGATAGCCCCATTCCCTGAACCATTTCAGCTCCTCCGCCGGATGCAGGTCAGGGTGGCTCTCGAAGTCGAGGTCGTGCAGCAATCCGGTGAGATACCAGAGCAGTGAATTGTCGGCGTCGTAGCGTCCGGCGTATCCCGCCATCGCGGTGGCGACCATCAGGGCATGATGGCGCTGGTAGCCATCCTGGACATGGCGTTCGAGGAGCGCGTGACCTTCTTCCTTGCTGGGCAGCGGCATGCTGGATGGTGAGCGCGTGGCGGCCCCCATGGAAAGCAGAGAGTGAGCCTTTTGAAGGCAGCTGCGACCGGTCGAGCCAGTTGCGTGTCGTGATCACGACATGAAACTGGCTCCGCGCCTTTTGAATGGAAATCAGCCGCCCGGCCGGGTGATCCGATCGAGCCGTCGGACGCAGAAAACAAGGACAACGACTCCGGCGGTCACGATCCAGGTGAGCGCCTCCAGCGATACGGGGGCAAGCCAGCCGGCCAGGGCCGGAAACGCGGCGCCGCCAATATACGCCCCGCCGGTTTGCCGGCCAATGACGGCCTGCACAGCCGCCGGTGCGAACCGCCGTGGCACTTCATGCATCAGGCCGGGGTAGACCGGCGCCAGCCCGAGTCCGAAGAGCACCAGCGCCACCGCGGCCGTTCCTGCCGTGTTGGCGGTGACGAAAAGCCCGGCGCCCGCCAGGGCCACCAGCAGCCCGTTCCCCACCAGCCGGCGGCTCCCAACGCGATCCGCGGCAAACCCCACCAACAGCCGGCCGATCGTGATCGCGGCGTAGTAGGCCGAAACACTGAGCCCCGCCCGCGCCGGCTCGATCCCGCGTGATTCCACCAGAATTGAGCCGGCCCAGAGGCCCGTGGTGATCTCGACGGCCGCGTAGAGGGCAAAGATGCCCGCCGAGAGCCAGCCGGCGGCGGAATCCGCCTGCAGCTTCGGAGCGGAACCGCTCGCATGGCCGGCGTGCCCCGGATCCCGGTGCGCGTCACCCGCGCTCCAGAGCGGAAGCGTGCACAGGAACACGGCCGCCAGCGACAGCTGCACGAGCGCAATGGTGGAGTAGCCGGCACGCCAGCCTGCTCCCGTGCCCAGGGCCCGCGCCATGATCAGCGGCCCGCAGGTGGCGCCGATCCCCCAGCACGCGTGCAGCCAGTTCATGTGCCGTCCACTGTAATTGCGCGCGACATAACCGTTGAGCCCCGCATCCACGGTGCCGGCGCCGAATCCCAGCGGAATGGCGGCAGCGATCAGCCAGCCCAGGTTTTCCGCCCGGGACACCAGCAGCAGCGCCGTGCCGGTAAGCACGCAGCTGGTCGTCATCACGGGACCGGTCCGAAACCGCGCGATCACCCGTCCGCTGGTGAAACTGGCAAACGCCGACAAGAGCGTGACGACGAGCAGCAGCGTGCCGGCGAGGCCCAGCGGGAGATCCAGGCCCACATGCATCGCCGGCCAGGCCACCCCCAGGGTTCCATCCGGCAGCCCGAGGCTGATGAATCCGAGATAGATGACGGGCAGGAGGAGGAGCGATCGCCGGGAGGGTCCCACGCATCACCCTGCGGAGCCGGCCGGGGTTTCGCAGCCCAAAAATGCGGAATCCGGCGCTTCGGGAGCCGGGCGAGCGGAAGAGGATTGCACGAAGCGGAGCGGCTTTTAGTCACTGAATAATGCAAGAGAGCCCATGCCCGCTCGGGGCCGACTGTGGCCGGATTTCCCGGCTCGAGGCCGATTACAACCGGCTTTTCAACCGGTCGCTCGACTTGATCTGCATTGCCGGCCTGGACGGGTATTTCAAGCGGGTGAATCCCTCCTGGACCCGGGTCCTTGGCTGGACCGAGGAGGAACTCCTCTCCCGACCGGTGGAGCACTTCATGCACCCGGAGGATCGCGACCGGACCCTGCAGGCACGTTCAGGGTTGTCACAGGGAATCCCGGTTCGCGGATTGGAAAACCGCTATCGCTGCAAGGACGGAACCTACCGCTGGCTTTCCTGGCAATCCGTGGTCGAGCCGGGCGCGACTCTGGTTTTTGCAATAGCCCGTGACATCACGGAGCGTCGGCAGCTGGAGAACGAACGGCTTGTCCTGAGCAAGCTCGAATCCACGGGAGTGCTCGCCGGCGGCATCGCGCACGATTTCAACAACCTCCTGGCGAGCCTGCAGCTGAACCTGGACATGGTCAGCCTGTCGGGCACCACGAGCAAGCCGCAGGAACAGCACCTCGCCCAGGCGCGGGAGACAATCCATGCCGCGAAGCGAATCACCCAGCAGTTGATTGCGTTTGCGGACGGGGAGACGTCACCGCGGCGGATCGTGGACCTCCGGGTCCTGCTGCGGCAGTCGCTCGAACTGGCTCTCAGCGGCTCCGCGGTCCGGCCGGAAAGCCAAATTGCACCGGATTTGTGGCCGGCGGAAGTTGATGAGGAGCAAATCGGCCAGATGATGCACACCGTGATCCTCAACGCGCGCGAGGCGATGCGAGGCGACGGTGTCCTCCGGCTGGAGGCGGTGAACGTCACGCTGGAGATCCCGCCGGGGCCCGAATGCGCGCCCGGAGGCTATGTTCGTATCCGGGTCACGGATAGCGGGATTGGCATCCCGGACGACGTCCTGCCGCGGATTTTTGATCCGTATTTTTCGACCAAGCAGCGTGGCACGCAGAAGGGGATGGGGCTTGGGCTGACCATCTGCCGAAACGTGATCCAGCGGCATGGGGGAACGGTGGGCGTCGAATCGGCGGTCGGGCGCGGGACCACCGTGACCATCCACCTGCCCGCCCGACACCAGCCGGTTGCCGGCGCGGCGCCGGTGGCGGCGGCAGGGGCGGCGCCGTCGCGTCGGATCCTGGTGATGGACGACGAGCAGGTGATTCGCGAAATCGTGGGGCACACGCTGGGCCATCTCGGCTACGAGGTGGTCCTGGCCAAGGATGGCGAGGAGGCCCTCGCGGCCTATGTCCGGGCGAACGGGGAGGGGAGGCCCTTTGCCGCGGTCCTGCTGGATTTGACGGTCCGGGGCGGCATGGGTGGAAGCGAAACCATGCGCCGGCTCCGGGCGCTGGATGCCGGGGTGAAGGCGATATTGATGACTGGATACAGCAACGACGCCGCGTTTCGGGATCCGGTTGCCCACGGCTTCAAGGCGGCGCTCGGCAAGCCCTTCTCCGCCGAATCGCTGCGGCTCCTCCTGGAGGAAATCCTCCGGGAGGGCTGACAGTGCTTTCGGGCTGCGTTCGAGCACGCCGGCTCCGGCTCGCATACGCACCGATTCCCGCATTCCATTGGGCACCGGAGACTATGGTGACCCCGGAAAAGAAAAGGCTTGCTCACGGCACCGGACGTCGGGACTGATGGCCGCGTGAGCGCCCCAGATACCCCTAACGAGCGCTGGTTCACGGACGAAGTTCTGCCGAATGAACCCTCGCTTCGAGCCTATCTGCGGGCCCAGTTTCCGCGAGTCACCGACGTCGACGATGTTGTGCAATCGTCGTATCTGCGCATCTGGCAGCGACGAGCCGAGAACCCAATCGGCTCCATCCGGGGATTCCTTTTCACGACGGCCAAGCGCCTTGCCATCGATATCCTCCGGCGTGAAAAGCGTTCGCCCATTTCGGTTGTGGGGGAATTGTCCGGTCTGGACGTCGTAGCTGATGAACCGGTCGTGTCTGCACAGGTGGCGCGGACGGAATGTGTCCAACTTCTGATCGCCGCGATAGATTCGCTCCCCAAACGCTGCCGGGAAGTCGTGATCCTTCGAAAGCTCAAGTTTCATTCGCAGCGGGAAGTCGCGGCCATGCTCGGCATCAGCGAGGACGGCGTGGAGATCCAACTGACGCGGGGCATTGCCCGCTGCCGTGAGTATCTCCGCCGGCGCGGAATCCGTTCGCTTTACGACCATGGACGCTGATCCCGGAAATACATCAGCATCGGACGCCCTCGCCGTGGCAAAGCGTTGGGTTGAACGGCGCGAGGCCGGCCTGGCACCGGCGGAGCTGGCGGACCTGCGGAGGTGGCTCGCCGAGAGCGAGGAGCATCGGGCCGCGTTCGTGACCGCCGATCGCCGCCGTGACGAGTTGGATTGGGCATTGCATGCCGGAGTCGTCGATGAAGTGCTGAGTGGCCTGAAGGCGCGGACGCGCCGACGCTCGCATCGGCGGCGAGCGCTGGCTGCCGTGGCAGGCTGTGCCTTGCTGGCGGGCGGATGGGCCTGGACTGAACTTGCGCTTTCACCCGAGCATGCACCTCACGCCGTAAGCACTCAGCTCGCCGTGGAAGAGTCCACGCGGAGGATCCTGCCAGATGGGTCGATCGCGCAGGTACGCGCCGGTTCGAAGCTGGAAGTCAACTATACCGGGGAGAAGCGAAGCATCTTCATGGAGGCGGGAGCAGCGCATTTCGACGTCGTGCGAGACCCGAACCGGGAGTTTGTCGTGTGTTCGGGGGGCCTGGAGGTGCGTGCGATCGGCACCGCGTTCGCCGTCGCCTTCGAGGAGCATCAGCAGATCGACGTGATCGTCACGCATGGCGTGGTGGCCGTGGAGCGGATCGGAACCGCAGGGGAGACGAGCCGCGATGCCGCCGGCGATCCTCGAGTGAAGGTCGGCGTTGGCCAACGCCTCCGAGTCAGCCCGGTGGCTGTCGCGCCGCTGCCCCAACCGGAGATGCTGGGGTCCCGAGAGCTCGAACTTGCGCTCGCCTGGAGGTTTCCGCATCTGGAGTTCGCCGGCACGCCGCTGCGAGATGTCGTCGCGCGCATGAACCGGTACAACCGGGAGCAGTTCGTCATTTCCGATTCCCGGCTCGCCGAACTCGAGCTGACCGGGTATGTGCGCGCAGACCGGGTGGATGCTTTGACCCGGATGCTCGAGTCGGAATTCCCGATTCAAGCGAAACGAAGCGGAGATACGATTGAGCTGCAACGGAAGCGTTAGCGCGTCCGTTTCTGGGTCATCTTGTGGCCAGGGTCCGGCTGGAGCCGTTCTCCGGGAAATGGATTAGCCGGGGATGAAACACTGAAAACCGGTCCATCGGCGTCTTCGGCCGCAGCTGAGGTGGGCTGAGACCGCCTTGAGATCCGGGGGGCGCCTCGACAATGGGCGAGTCATGGAAAAAAGCCGTGGGGATGTCGCGGCGTGCGTCGTCGATCCTCCTGAACGCAGGCGACTGTCGTTCCTCCCACAACCCCATGATTCCACTCTGCCGTCGTTCGACGCTGCTGTGGCTGGCCGCGATCATCCTCCACGGATCCGGCGGCCTTCCTGGCGAATCGTCCTTTGCCGCCGCTGCGGAGCCATTGCGGATCGCTTTCGATATCCCCGCTGGTCCGGCCGAAGAGGCGCTGCGGACCTACTCGCTGCAGTCGGGACGGGAGTTGCTGATCGCCACGCAGTCGGCCCGTGCGGTTCGGACCAATGCAGTAAAGGGCCAGTACTGGCCGGATGACGCATTGAACCGGCTGCTCGCGGGCACCGTGCTCCGGGTCCGGAGGGATCAGTCCAGCAATGTACTTCGAATTGTTCGGCGAGACAGCGCCGAGCGGGATGCCGAGCCTTCTTCACGTTCCCAAACCCAAACCCAAGAAGTCACCATGAAAAGAACTCCCCTCGCTCGCATTCTGGGAGGTTTCCTTGCGGGCGGCGCGCCGCTGGCGGCCGTCAGCGCACCCGCCACCGCTCCCGAAACGACGGTGTTGAGCCCGTTTGAGGTCACCGCGACGGAGGGCGGATCCGGCTACCGCGCCGCAACCGCCACCTCCGCCACGCGCGTGCGCATGGAAATCGTGCGTGTGCCCGCCTCGATAACAGTCGTCACGTCGGAACTCATCAACGATGCCGGCATCGAGAAGCTCGACGAGGTGCTCCGGTATACGCCGGGAGGCGGGGCGACGGACGACGTGCGTGGCGGTGGAAGCTCGATCAACTTGCGCGGGTTCGTCGTCAACCAGACCCAGTTCAATGGGTTCACCATGGATGGCAATGCGGGTCAGATTAATTCGCCGAAATTTGCCGACCGGATCGAAATCGCCAAGGGCCCCTCCTCGCTGCTCTATGGACAGATAAAGCCCGGAGGGGTTTTCAATGTACTTCCCAAACAGGCGGCGTTCACGGAACGCACGGAAATCGAGGCGGGACTCGGTTCGCGGAGCTATCGTGATGCCACACTCGACCTCAATCGCGAACTGATCCGTGGCAAGCTGGCAGCCCGTTTCTACACCTTCTATCAGGATCAGGATTTCAAGGCGGACTTCGCGACCCGGGAGCAGTTTGCCTTCATGCCGTCGGTCAAATGGCGGCCCGTGCCCAAGTTCGAACTGACGATTCTCGGACTCAATTACCACAAGAACGAGAACCCGATTCCAGGCAGACCCAGCACCAACGTCGTCGGTTCGCTCGACTCCCGCGGGTTTCCGAGCAATTGGACGTTCGCCACGCCCTCCAACAATCGCACCGGTGTCCTGACAATCCCGGCGCAGGTCACGAATCTGCAGGGCGAGGTTGTCACCACTGGCAACACCGGTCGGACTAAGGCGGGTGCCCGCTATGATGCCTATGATCTGCGCTGGGGTCCGGCCCTGTCCGAAAACGGACCCGATTCGCTGCGGGCCGTCGAGTCCACCCTCGGCACAATCGAAGGGCTCGTATACTTCAGCGAGAAGTTCATTTCACGGTCAGTTTTCTTCTACAACGACTCGTCGCGGGAGCTGAATGCGATCCAGCGGGGCAATGCGGTCTACGGCACGGGGACCGGCAGCTTCCTTTCGGCGTTGGGGACGCTGGATGATTTCGATGAAACCGCCTTTCGGCAGGAGCTGTTGTTCACGTTCCCCCTCGGCCAGGCCGGCAAGGCGAATCTGCTGCTTGGATACGAACGCCGCGCCATCGACAGCACGGAGCAAAGCTGGGAGGAACGGAACTACATCCGGCTGCTGCCGGAGGATCGCCCGACCTACGCGAATCCGCATATCGACGCCGCGCTCCTGCGTTTCCCGCGCGGGGAGTCGGGGGTGCGCAATCATCCCGACCTGTTCCATCCGGGCAATGCCATCAGTGGATCGATCGTCGATGACGACCGGGACGGCTTGTACGGGACGGTCCAGTTCGACCTTTTTCACGAGCGTCTCTTCCTTCTCGGCGGGCTCCGCCGGGACAAGGCCGACCAGCGGTCGCGCGACCCGAACGTTCCCGATTCGGTCTTCGGAACGCCGCTGACGTTTTCCGATACGGTCGGCCAGCTCGGCGTCTCGTACCGGATCGTCCCCAATCTGACGGGGTACTTTTCCTGGAGCCAATCGTCGCTGCCCAACGGCTTCAATGACGAGGGTCAGCCGCTGAAGCCCGAGGTCGGCGAGGGCTGGGAGTTCGGGCTGAAGTTCAGCCACCTGGCCGGCGACCGGCTGGGCGGTTCTGTGACGTATTTCGACATGGAGCGGAACAACATCCGGCGTCAGGAACTCCTTCGCGACATTGACGGCAACCTCATCCGCTCGATTTATCGCACAAGCGGGTTGGAGGGCAGCCGTGGGTTGGAAGTGGAGTTCAACGGGCGGCTCACGCCCAACTGGTCGATGCTGGTGGGCGGGGCGTGGCTCGACACCGAGATTCTGGTCGATCCCGAGGATCCGGAACACGAGGGATTGCCCACGCGCGGTGCGCCGAAGTGGTCGGGATTCGTGATGACCAATTATACGTTCGGGCGCGAACACCCGCTCAAGGGCCTCACGCTTGGCGCGGGCGCGAATTACCAGGATGCCACCCGGACCGCCGACCAGCTGGTGCAGTATCTGCGCGTCACCGAAGCGGTGACGCTGGTGGATGTTTTTGCGAGCTATCGAATCGAGCGGTTCAAGCATCCGTTGATCGTTCGCTTGAACATGAGCAATGCGCTCGACGAGATAAAGCTCGCACGGGACAAGAACTGGACGGAGCCGCGCGAGTTCCGCTGCCATGTGGGGATGCTGTTCTGAATGAATCGCCGCCGCTTTTTCCGCACCATCGGCACCGCCGCCGCCTCGTCGCTCGCTTTTCCCGCCATCCTGCGCGCCCAGCCCGGCTCTTCCCGACGCCGCCCCAATCTCCTCGTCTTCCTGCCCGACCAGCAGCGCGCCGACACCCTTGTGCCGTACGGCAATGGCCGGTGCCACGCACCGAATCTCAACCGGCTTGCCTCCCAATCGACGGTCTTCGACCGCTGCTACGTCACCCATCCCGTTTGCACGCCTTCGCGTTCCTCGCTGCTGACCGGCACGTGGCCGCATCAGAACGGCTGCATTCACAATAACATTCCGCTGGCTTCGCGATGGAAGGCGCTGCCCGAAATGCTGGGTGAGGCAGCGAACGACTACCGCACGGCCTATATGGGCAAGTGGCACCTCGGTGACGAAGTCTTCCCGCAGCACGGCTTTCAGGAGTGGGTCTCGATCGAGGATCTTTACCAGCAGTACTTCAGTGCCGGCCGTGACCGGAAAACCCTCAGCGATTACTCGAGATTTCTCCTTTCGCGGGGTTTCAGGCCCGATCAGGAGGACGGATCGTTCGGCCGCCGCATGGCCAGCAACCTGCCGATCGAGCTCTCGAAACCCCGGTTTCTCGAAAACCACGCAATCGCGTTCATGGAACGCCACCGCCGAGACCCATTCGTTCTCTTCGTCTCGTTTCTCGAACCGCACTCGCCGTACAACGGTCCGCTCAACCACGAACACCGCGACGATGAGATCAAATTCAACGTGACATCCACCCGCACGTTCGGTCCCGAAATTCCGCTGCGCTATCGATTGAAGCAGGAATACATGGAAGACCGATTCGGCAGGACGATCGACGATTACCGCCCCACCAAGCGCAATTACTTCGGACTTGTAACCCAGATCGATCGCAGCATCGGGGCGATTCTCGGCAAACTCGATGCGCTGGGCCTCGCAAATGACACCATCGTCGTGCACACGAGCGATCACGGAGAAATGGCGGGGGATCACCGGCTGTTCGACAAGGAGGTGATGTTCGACCCCTCCGCCCGGGTCCCTTATCTGGTCCGGCTTCCCGGGCAGACGCGCCAACAACGTGTCGCTCAGCCGGTGAGCCACATCGATTTCGTCCCGACGATGATCGATTTGCTTGGCGTCCCCGCCCATCCGCAATGCACCGGCCGAAGCCGGGCGGGCCTCGTCCGCGGTGAGTCCATGCCTCCGGAGACGATCTTCCTCCAATGGTCACCCTATCCCGGGAGGGAAAGAGTGAAGCCTGGCACCACACTCGCCACTCCCGAAGCGATTGCCCGCGGCACCGGTGAGTCGACGCGGACCGCCATTTCCGCCGACGGCTGGAAACTCAATCTGCGCGACACCGGCGAGCACGAACTCTACCGGCTGGGCGACGATCCCCTCGAACAACACAACCTGTTTGGCCGCTTCGAAAATCGGACTGTCACGCAGCGTCTGCGCACCGAGATCGAGTCCTGGCAATCGCGGACCGCCGATTCACTGCAACTCGCCTGAAAAGATGGGTTGAACAATATGCCACCATCAAGCGCACACCCCCTGGAGGCACCACCGAGAGTGGTAACGCCGGTTTCCAACCGGCGCACGCCACTCGGAGACTGGGGCTGCCGGGTTGGATGCTTCGCGACGTTGGCCTTTGGGGGAGCCTTGGCCCTGGTGCCGGCGGGCGCGACTCCCACGGCGCACCGCAGCTGGGCAATTTACGGTGGCGATGCAGCTGGAACGAAATATTCCGCGCTCGACCAGATCAACCGCAGCAATATCACGCAGCTCGAGCCGGCTTGGATCTACCGCTGCGATGACATGTCGCCAAAGCCGGCGTCGACGATTGAATGCAATCCAATCATTGTCGACGGGGTGGCGTATCTCACGTCACCGGGATTGAAGGTGATCGCGCTGGACGCCGCCACCGGCCGCGAGCGCTGGCGGTTCGATCCGTGGGACGGGAAGCGCGGGCGGGGAGTGAATCGGGGCGTGACCTATTGGGCGGATGGCGACGAGCGGCGGATCCTGTTTGTCGCCGGATCCTTTCTTCACGCGCTCGACGCCGCCACCGGTGCGTCGATCCGGACCTTTGGGCGGGAGGGGAAGGTGGATCTGCGGGACGGCCTCGACCGCGACACGTTCTACATGGCGGTGTCGGCCACGACGCCTGGCATCGTCCACCGCGATCTGCTGATCCTCGGCTCGATTGTTGGCGAGGGGCCTGCCGTCAGTGCGCCCGGTCACATCCGGGCATTCGATGTCCGCACTGGGGAGCGGCGATGGATTTTTCACACCATTCCACATCCCGGTGAATATGGTTACGAGACGTGGTCACCGGACTCGTGGAAAACCGTTGGCGGCGCCAACTGCTGGGGTGGCATGACGCTCGATCCGGCCCGCGGGCTCGTCTTTGCCGGCACCGGATCGGCGACCTACAATCATTACGGCGGGGATCGCATCGGGGAGAATCTCTTCGCCAATTGCGTGCTGGCGCTGAAGGCGGATACCGGAGAACGCGTCTGGCACTATCAGGTCGTCCATCACGATTTGTGGGACTACGACATTCCCTGTCCGCCCAATCTCGTGAGTGTTGAGCACAACGGCCGGCGGATCGATGCCGTCGCGCAGGTGACGAAGATGGGCCACGTCTTCGTCCTCAACCGTGAGACCGGTGAGCCGCTTTTTCCGGTCGAGGAGCGATCCGTGCCGCAGTCGGCCATCCCGGGCGAACGAAGCTGGCCGACGCAGCCGTTTCCGGTGGCGCCGCCGCCGTTCGCGCAGCAACGGCTCACTGCCGCGGAGGCGACGGACCTCAATCCGGCCGCGCGGGCCGCCGTGCTGAAGCAACTGGCTGAAATGCGCACCGGGGACATCTACCTTCCGCCGGGTCTTGATGCTGCGGTGACGCTGCCGCAATTCAACGGCGGCGCAGAGTGGGGCGGCGCGTCCTTCGATCCGACCACGCGCACGCTTTACGTGAATGCGAGCAACGAGGCGGAGTGGATTGCGATGAAGCCCGCCAAGTCGACGGGCGATACCACCGCCGCCGCGCTTGGCGCCACCATCTACGGAGCCACCTGTTCCGCCTGTCATGGCATTGAGCGTCCGGCGGGCCCCAATGCTCCCTCGTTTCCAAGCCTGAAGAACGTAAGGGAGCGGATGACCCTGGACCAGATCCTAGAATTGCTGGAAAAGGGACGCGGCCAGATGCCGAGCTTCGCCGGATTCTCGTCGCTCGAGCGGCGTGCGGTGGCGGCGTTCCTGCTCGGTGAAGGCGGCGACGAGCGGATCGCGGCCGGAGACCTGACCTCGAACTGGGCGGGCAACATCCCATTCGTGGCGACGGGCCACCACGATTTTCGCGATCCCGACGGCTATCCGGCAAACAAGCGGCCCTGGGGCACGCTCACCGCGATCGATCTCGATCATGGCACATTCAAGTGGCAGGTACCGCTTGGCACCTACCCAGAGCTGGAAAGACGCGGTGAGCCTCCAACCGGGACGTTCAACATCGGCGGCTCGCTGGTCACGGCGGGTGGGGTGGTCTTCATCGGCGCAGCGATGGACGAACGCTTCCACGCCTATGACAAGGAAACGGGCCGGCTCCTGTGGGAGTTCCAGATGGAAGCGGGCGGGTATGCGACCCCGGCGACTTATGAGATCGACGGGCGCCAGTTCGTGCTCATCGCAGCTGGCGGAGGCGGCAAGCCCGGGACGAAACCGGGCAATGCCTATTACAGCTTTGCGCTTCCAAACAAGCCCTCACGATGAAAATCCCATTTCGAGTCGCTATTTCCTATCAACAGCGGAACCGGATGACCCGATTGTCTGCCGTCATCCTCGGCTGTTTCCTGGCATCCGGTGCTGCGCTCCCGGCTCGGGACGCTGCCCCTGGTCAGCCGAAGCGGCCGCCCAATATTGTACTCATCCTCGCGGACGACCTCGGCTGGACTGACCTCGGCTGCTACGGCAGCCGGTACTACGAAACGCCGAATGTCGACCGGCTTGCCCGCGAGGGAATGCGCTTCACTCAGGCCTATGCAAGCGCGGCGCAGTGCAAGCCGACGCGTGCCTGTCTCATGACGGGCCGGGACGTCGGGCGCCACGGTATCTGGGCGGTCAAGCGCTTCCATGGGTATGAGCAGTTCCACCGCTCGGTTGCGCCCGAGAACAAGCTTTCGCTGCCACTCGACGAAATCACGATTGCCGACGAGCTCCGGAAGGCCGGATACCGCACCGGCATGGTGGGAAAATGGCATCTGGGCGAGGAGGACGACTACCAGCCCCAAAACCGGGGTTTCGACGACACGCTCACTTTCCTGGAGGACTACCGCCACTTTGGATTCACGACCCGCCCGCCGCGCACGATCAAACCCGGCGCCTACCTGACTGATTTTGTCACCGACGAGGCCGTCCGTTTCATCGAGGAGAACAAGGCTCGTCCGTTCTTTCTCTATCTGCCGTACTTCGCGGTGCACGGGCCCATCATCCCCAAGCCGGAGCTGGTGCCCCATTACGAAGGCAAACCACCCGACGGCGGCCACCGTAATCCGGCCTACGCCGCAATGGTCCAGAGCCTCGATGAAGGGGTGGGCCGGATCGCCGCCCGAATCGACGCGCTGGGCCTGGCCGAAGACACCCTGCTCATTTTCTACTCCGACAACGGCGGCGCTGGCGGCTACGAGCGCGACGGCGTGTCATGGTTCAGTCCGACATCGAACGAACCGCTGCGCGGGGGCAAGGGGATGCTCTACGAGGGCGGAATTCGCGTTCCATTGATCGTGCGCTGGCCGGGCGTTGTGGCGGCGGGCACGACCAACGAGGCCCTGGCCACCAGCACGGATTTTTTCCCCACCTTTCTCGCGCTTGTCGGCCGCCAGCCGCAGCCCGGGCTTCCCATCGATGGTCTCAACCTCCTGCCGGTGCTGCGCGGTGCCGCCCTGGCAAAACCGATCCGCAACGAGATCTGCTGGCACTACCCCGGCTATCTCTATGCCGAAAAGGAGAAGGCCACCTGGCGGATTACCCCGTCCGGCGCGATCCGCAGTGGCAATTGGAAATTGCTCGAGTGGTACGAGAATGGACGCCTCGAGCTGTACGACCTCGAGCGCGATCCGCGCGAGATGCATGATCTCGCTCGTGAGCTGCCGGAAAAGGCCGCGGCCCTCCGGCGCCGGCTGGCCGATTGGCGCCGGGCTACGGGCGCGCTCATGCCGGTAGCCAGGCAAGCAGGGTCGGACAGTAACCCCTTAACAGGAGCAGCGATTGGAATTAGGGAAAATCGATGAAACACGTCACTCTGTTCACCGTTTCATTATTGGTGCTCGTAATGCATCCGGCTTCCGCCGCCGATGCCGCGGGCAAGCCCAACATCCTGTGGCTGATCATCGAGGATGTCGGCGGTGATTTCGGCTGCTACGGCAATGCCGACGCACGCACTCCGAATCTTGACCGCCTTGCCCGGCAGTCGCGACTTTATCGAAACGCCTACGCCACCGCTCCCATTTGCTCGGCCTCCCGCTCGGCGTTCATGACGGGCCGGTATCAAACCAGCTTTGGCGCGCACAATCATCGGAGTCACCGTGAGGATGGATACAAGCGACCCGACAACGTTCGGCTCATTACGGAACGCTTGCGGGAAACAGGCTACTTCACGGCGAACATTCGCGCGTTGCCCGCGGCTCCTGGTTTCGAAGGTTCGGGGAAGACGGACTGGAACTTCGCCCAGGATGGCAACGAATTCGAGAGTGACCAATGGAGCGACTTGAACGCGCATCAGCCTTTCTATGCCCAGGTGAATTTCAGCCAGACGCATCGGCGCTATCAAATGGCCGGGCACAACCGGACTGATCCCGCCAAGGTCATATTGCCACCCTATCTGGCGGACGACCCAATCATACGAGCCGACTGGTCGGCCTATCTCGATGAACTCGCTTCATTGGATGAAAAAGTGGGCGCGCTCCTGAAACTCATCGACCGCGAGAAATGGCGGGAAAACACCGTGATTTTCCTATTCGGCGATAATGGTCGGGAAGACTTTCGGGGAAAATACTATGCTTATGAACAGGGCCTGCATGTTCCGCTAGTCGTACGGTGGCCAGCGTTGCTGTTACCCGGCAGCACCAGCAATGACCTTGTCTCGCTCCTCGATGTCTATGCCACTACGCTCGCGCTCGCCGGCGTGAAGGTCGAGGGGCTGGACGGGTGGCCGTTTTTCGGATTGGGCGCAATGCGGCGTGAATTTGTTTTCGGCGCCCGGGACCGGATCGATGAATCGACCGACCGTGTCCGCACGGTGCGCGATGCGCGCTTCAAATACGTGCGAAATTTCCAGCCGCAGCGCCCCTATCTCCCGCCTATGCCCTATATCGAAGTTACCAATCCCACCTACAACCGGATGCGCCAACTTTTCGCCCAAGGGGCTCTGAACCCGGTGCAAGCGAAGTTCATGGCTCCGCATCGTCCCATGGAGGAATTGTATGATCTGCAGGTCGACCCATTCGAGCTAAGGAATCTGGCGGCCGATCCTGCCAGCAGCGATGCGCTGGATCGCCTCCGCACACGACTCCACATCTGGATCGAGGAAACCCACGACCAAGGAGAAACTCCCGAGGATCCGGCGGTCGTCGAGCAGCTACTCAGCGGGCGCGCCGAAAGGTTTGCACGCATCCGCAAGGACATGGGCTTGGACCAACCCGCCGGTGAGATCCAAACCAAGGCTCCTTGACACCTCCTCAATCTCAAATGGAAGCGAATCTGCGGAGTTCAACGGCTGATTGCCGGAAGATGAGCGAGCCGATCGCGGCGCCACTCGTCCGCTGAATTCCATTACCGCTCATGAACACCTCTCGCCGCCAGTTTCTCAGAACCGCAGCCGTCAGCCTCCCGTCGCTGCCGGCGCTCTCCTCGCTCGCGTCGGGCGCCGAGCCGGTGATCACGGCGGAACCCGCCGCCAGGGCCGACGCCGCGACCGTTCCGGGTCATGCCAAGCGATCGCAGCTGAAGCTCGGAACGGTCACCTTCAGGTTGGCGATGGATTGGGACATCCCGACGATCATAGAAAACTGCACGGAGGCGAAATTCGAGGGCGTCGAACTCCGCACGACGCACAAGCACGGCGTCGAGGTTACCCTGAGCAAGCGCGAGCGTGCCGACGTGAAAAAGCGCTTCGCCGATTCACCGGTCACCCTGGCGAGTCTGGGCAGTGCATTCGACTACCACACGCCGGACCAGTCGAAGCTGAAGGCGGACATCCGGGCGACCAAGGACTACATCGTGCTTGCGCAGGACGTCGGTGCGATGGGGGTGAAGGTGCGGCCCAACGCGCTGCCGAAGGAAGTCCCCGTGGAAAAGACACTCGAGCAGATCGGCCGTTCGCTGGGCGAGCTCGCGGCATTTGGCGCCAGCCACGGCGTGAAGGTTTACGTTGAAGTTCACGGCCACGGCACCGCGCTGCTGCCGAACGTGAGGAAGATGATGGATGCCGCGAATCATCCCAATGCCGGCGTGTGCTGGAATTCGAACGTGACGGATCTCGCCGGAGACGGCTTCGAACACAACTTCAACCTCGTGAAGGGGAAGATCATGCTTGTGCATCTGCGCGACCTCTACCTCGAGGACTATCCCTTCCGGAAGCTCTTTGCCCGGCTCACCGACGCGGGCTTCGCCGGCTATTGCCTCGCGGAAATTCCGGAGAGCAGCGATGCCGTGCGGTTGATGAAGTATTACCGGGCGCTGTTCCTCGCCTATCAGGGACTGCTTTGAGTCCGCTTTAATCACGCCCTATATGCCGACAAGCGAACGCCTGAACGTGAAGCCGGGGAACTGCGAGCGTGACCTGGTTCCGATGCAACCGACGAGGACCGCCGGGAGCGATGATGGATCTGCGAGAAGCCTTCGTGCGGGGACGTGCCGGGTTCGCGGAGTGCTGGCTTTTTCGGCCGCCCTCCTGGCCTCAGTGGCGCTCGCCGGTGCCGGGACTCCGAAGCGGCCCAACATCGTTTTCATCATGTGCGACGATCTGGGATGGGCGGACGTGGGTTTCCACGGGTCCAGCATCCCGACCCCGAACATCGATCGCCTGGCGAAAGCCGGCGTAGAATTGACGCGGTATTATGTTTCGCCGGTCTGCACGCCGACACGAGCCGGCTTGATGTCCGGCCGCTACTGGAGCCGCTTTGGCATCTTGGGCGTCCAGGCCATCCGTTCGCTGCCGGTCGACACCGTTACGCTGCCGCGGGCGCTGAAGTCGGCCGGATACGACACCGCGCTGATGGGAAAATGGCACCTGGGGTCGAAACCCGAATGGGGACCTCAGCACTACGGTTTTGACCACAGCTATGGATCCCTCGGGGGCGGGGTGGGGCCGTACGATCATTTCTACAAGTTCGGACCTTACCAGCATACCTGGCATCGGAACGGCGAGCTAATCACCGAAAAGGGTCACGTGACCGCCCTGACGGGGGACGAAGTCGTGAACTGGATCGCCGGGCGAAAGGATCGCGACCGGCCCTTTTTCCTCTACGTTCCCTTCACCGCCCCCCATCTGCCCATCAAGGAGCCTCAGGAATGGCTGGACAAGCTGCCGGCTGATTTCGCGATCACCATGCGCGCGGGCGCAGTGCCGGGAGGACCTCCGTCACGCTTCTCCGGGACCATGGCGCGCCAGTACGCGGCCTGTGTCATGCATGCGGACCATCAAGTGGGCCGCATCGTCGCAGCGCTCGAGGCGGCGGGCAAACGCGATAACACCCTCATCGTCGTCACGAGCGACAACGGCGGATCCACGCTGAACGAGAACGCCAATCAGCCCTATCCACCCGACAATTACCCGGAAGGTCGGATACCATCGAGCAACCTGCCGTTGCGCGGACGGAAGGAGGATCTGTATGAGGGCGGAGTCCGGGTCCCCTGCATCGTAAACTGGCCGCGAGTCCTCGAGCCGGGCAGCACCGATGCGCTGGCCTCCGTGGTGGATTGGATGCCGACGTTCTCCGGCTTG
This sequence comes from Verrucomicrobiia bacterium, assembly GCA_011525695.1. GTDB lineage: Bacteria > Verrucomicrobiota > Verrucomicrobiia > Opitutales > Opitutaceae > ER46. The sequence continues at coordinate 33,150 of WYBX01000138.1, read as the reverse complement.
GCCGGATTCAAACCCGACAAGGACCTGAAATGGGACGGAGTCGACCTCTGGCCGCGATTGACCGGACGATCACAGCCGCAGAAATCACGTCTGGTCTATTGCGGTGTCCGCGAGGGCCAGGTGCTTTGGGAAGGGGACTGGAAGCTGATCAGTCGTTACGGGAAGGACGGCCAGACTGCCGGGGTTGAGCTCTTCAATTTGGAGGACGACCCCTACGAAACAACAAACCTTGCACCGAAAATGCCGGACCGCGTGCGTGCAATGCAGCTAAGGCTGGCTGAAGTTTCCCGACGTGACAACGATGCGGTCGTGCCGGATCGTGAGGCAATGCTCCGGGAGGGGCGCCAATTGGACGCCGGACCTGCAGCCCGCCCGAAGCCATGAATCCGCCGACCCGAGTCGGATTGGATCGGCGGAGCTTTCTCAAAGGTGCGACGGTATTGACGGGATTGGCTGCCGTTCCCGGTTTCCGGCTGCAGGGCCAGGCACCGGCCACACCGGATTCGGCCGTGGCAATTGTGCAGGCCCCTTCGGACCGGACGGCGCGATCGCGGCCGGTGCAGTGGGCGATTGAGCGCCTGCGCGTTGGACTTCGCGGCTGTCAGATCAAGAGTCGGCTTTGCGAACGCATAGCCGATGCCACACCGGAGGAAACATGCGTCCTGGTTTCCGGGTATGAGGCGCTGTCCGAGCATGGCGTGACGCGATCGTCGTTGCTGCCAACGGCGGCCGAAAGCGTCGCGGTCGTCCCATCGATCGTCGGCGGACGCGAGGTGCTGCTCGTGACAGGCTCCGACGAGCGGGGGGTGAGCTACGGCCTGAGCGATCTTGCCGATGCCATCGCGACCGCGGGTAACCCAGGCCAGCTATTGCGGCCGGCGGTCCCGGTCATCGAAAGCGCGGCGACGCCGGTGCGGAGCATCATGCGACTCTTTGTCAGTGCCACGGAGGACAAGCCCTGGTTCAACGACCGCGACTTTTGGCGGAGATATCTCGATTTGCTCGCGACCGAGCGGTTCAACCGGTTCCAGCTGGCTTTTGGACTCGGTTATGATTTCGCCCGCGACATCTCGGACAGCTACTTCAACCTGCCCTATCCCTTCCTGGTCGACGTAAGCGGTTACCGGGTGCGTGCGACGAATGTGCCGGAGCAGGAGCGGGACAACAACCTGGCGATGCTTCGTTTCATCTCCGACGAAACGCAGGCGCGCGGCCTGGATTTCCAGCTTGGAATCTGGAGCCATTCCTATGAGTGGCCGGAGCGCGCGACCCATCATGTCGAGGGTCTCAGCGCCGAGCTGCATGCGCCCTATGCGCGGGACGCTCTGGCGCAGGTTCTGCGCGAATGTCCCGCGATCAGCGGCGTGACCCTGCGGGTGCATGGCGAAAGTGGCGTCGCCGAGGGAAGCTGGAATTTCTGGCAGACCGTCTTCGCCGGCATCGCCGGTGCGAGGCGACCGATGCGGCTCGACATGCACGCCAAGAATATCGACGAGGAAACGATCCGACTCGCACTGGAGACCAGGATGTCGGTCTCCATCTCACCCAAATTCTGGGCGGAGCACATGGGTCTCCCTTATCACCAGAGTTCGATCCGGGTCCTGGAAACGGGCCCGGACGGACCTGCCGGCCTGCTGGCGAGAAGCGCCGTCGACCGCCGCTTCACGCGCTACTCGTTCGGCGATCTGCTGAAGTCGGATCGCCAGTACAAGGTGGTGCACCGAATCTGGCCGGGTACCCAGCGGGTGCTCATGTGGGGCGATCCCCTGTTTGTCGCGCGGTACAGCCGGATCTTCCGGATAGCGGGAACCGACGGCTGCGAGTTGTTCGAACCGCTTTCGTTCAAGGGCCGGCGTGGATCGGGCCGCGTGGGCGGCCGGCACGGTTATGCCGATCCCGCGTTGGTTCCGAGCGGAGGCGACTTCGAAAAATTCGCGTACTATTATCGATTGTGGGGGCGGCTGCTTTATCGGCCGGACACTGATCCGGAAACATGGCGGCGGCAATTGCGCCACGCGTATGGACCAGCGGCGGAAGCGGCGGAGGCGGCTTTGGGCTACGCCAGCCGCATACTGCCGCTGATCACGTCCGCCTTTGCGCCGTCGGCGTCGGTTAACCGTTACTGGCCGGAACTATTCGTACCGATGGGAATCGTGGCGGATCTCGGCGATGATGCCTACCCGGACACGCCGGAGCCGAAGACGATGGTCAACGCGAGTTCGCTAGATCCGCAGCTGTTCGCGACGTTTCGGGAATCTGCGGACGCGCTGCGTTCGGGGCGCCCGCTGCCGAAGTATTCTCCGTTGGATGCAGCCCATTGGTCGGAACGGCTGGCCGATACGGCGGAGCGATTTCTGAACACGGCGCGAGCTGCGGGCTTACCCCGCGATCCCGCGTTTCGAAGATTCGACGCCGATGTGGATGCGCAAATCAGGCTGGGACGCTTCTTCGGCAAGCTGTTTCGCGTGGTGGTGCTTTACGCCATCTATGAACAGACCGGAAATGCGGAGGTCTTGAACCGGGCGATCGGACTTTATCGGACGGCGATCGAAATCTACCGGCAGCTCGCGGAAAGACTGAAGCCGGTTTATGTGGCCGACATCAGTTTCGGCAATGCGAAGTACCAGCGCGGGCATTGGAGCGACCGGTTGCCAGCGTTGGCGCGGGACCTGGCGGCGATGGAGCGGCGGCCCGAGCCGCTGGGACACGAGCCGTTGCCGAACGCATCGGCAATCCTCGAGCATATCGAGAGTCCGCCACCGCCATGGCCGGACTTCGGTGCGAGCCATCAACCGTTGTCGACCTTCGTGCGGGGACGGCCGATTGAACTGGAGCTGACCTGCGGCCACGACGGCGTCCGCGAAGTCCGGCTGCATTATCGGATCCTCCATCAGGCCGCAGCGTGGGAATCGGTTCCCATGACACGGAACGGCCGGGGTTTTCGAGCCCGGATCGAGGCCTCGTACTCGGATACGACGTACCCGTTGCAGTACTATTTCTCGCTACATGGAGATGTGGGACGCCCGCAGCTGTATCCGGGAATCGGTCCTGATTTGGCTGGCGAACCGTACTGGGTGATCTCTCCGCTGCAACAGGCCTGATTGGATACCCGGTGCGCGCGGTCATCGATTGGCGCCACGCCCTCCGATCCGCCCCATTCGTGCCAGACGCGCGTGCCGAACGGCGCCGCGTTGACCGAGCTCAAGTCCAGTCTTCCGGACTTGATTTCCAGCACCGGGAAACCGGCGGCATGGCGGCGATAGAGATCCGGGTGCGCCTCGAGGACCGCCTCCTGAGCCGCTGCCGGGAGAAAATCGAGTCCGCGGAAGTAGTGGTGTCCGTTGCGTTCGACACTGCCGATGCCGAGCGCCGCCTGCACCGCCAGGTCCTGCAACAGGGCAATCGGACCGACATTCGCGAGATCCTCGCCGGTTTGAAGCAGGATCGCACCACTCGTGCGGCGCCGGTGTTCAAGCAGGCAGGCGTTGGCGACTCCCCGGAACACGCCCTTGCAGTTCTTGTGACTTGTGCCGATGTAGCCGGCATCCAGCGCGATTCGAAGGCTGTCCATCTCCGCATCGGATTCGTCGATGATCAACGGCGGCCGGCCGGACCACGCGCGAAGCTCCGCAGCGGTTTCCGGTGCCAGCGCAACCGCGCGCGGGAGCGGCTGCTCGACGCAGAGCAGGCCGCCGCGCATGGCCTCCCACTGCGGGAGGGCTTCGATCGCCGCCCACATCTCCCGGAAGGCGGCGACGGTCGGGAAGCTTTCATTGCCGTCGACCGTGAAACGAACCTCACTGCACGCGCGCCTGCCGATTGTCTCGAGCGTGCGTTCCAGCCGCGGGAGATCGGCGGCACCGGTGAACTTGATCTTGAAGTGCGAAAGACCATAGGCGGCGATGTTCTCCTCGAGCGTTTCCGGCAGACCGTCATTCAGCGGCACCCGCTCATCCGCGGCATCGATCGGATCCGCCAGCCCCACGGTTTGCCGCACCTGGATCGTGTCACGGGGACGATCAGGCAGCAGTTCGGCGGAATCCGCGGACGTGAGCTCCGGATGAATCTCCCCGAGCCGCAGCCCGAATGCCCCGACTCGCAGCGCCTGGTGAAACGGGATCTGCCGCATCCGACAGAATGCGTCGATCACGGCCCGCTCGACGAGCGAGGTGCCGAAATGGGCAAGAAGCGGCGGCACCCCGCGCTCAATCCGCCACGCCTCCATCTTGCGATGCAGCTCGAGCCAGGCATTGAAGACGGACGTCGCCTGGAGCCCCGTGGCCAGCTTTGCCGCCCGGCAGATCGTCGCCTCCATCTCCACAATTTCCTCGCCGGGATCCCGGTGGGGATCCTTGGTGAACCACTTCGGCGGGAGATGATCGGCGGCACAGCCGCGCGCCGGAATGCCATCGACCCGGACGAGGACCTCAACGAATACGTGCGGCAGCCGCGTCATCGTAGCGATTCCGTATTTGAAGGGCAACCGCGTCTGCAGTTCCATCCGCCAGAGCTGCACTTTCTCGATCACGATGCTCATGGCACACCGGGCCCCGGGATACGGCTGGCGACCTCCACGCTGGCGCCGATCCACCAGCCGGGACGCAGTACGAGTGCCACCTGCCTGAGCGCAGCGGACGCAATCAGTCGAGGCGCGTGGGGAAACGGCTTCATCCAGCGGGCGTGATCGGTTCGAGCCAGAGCTTGCCGCCTTCAGAGACCAGCCGGATTCCCAGCTTGTCACCGGCCTCGTCCAGCGCTGCCCGGAGCATGAGCACGGGATCGCTGCTCACGCTCAGCCGCCGCATGAGCCCTTCGCCCTTCCTGGGGCCGAGACTCAGCGTGATCTTCAGACCGCGCCGCTTCGCGGAAAACCGGGTGCCATCGGGTAACGGCACGCCTGCCTTCAGCGGCTTCAGGCAGGCATCGACGTAGTGCACGCCGATGCCGGAGCGATCGTTTTTCTCGGGCCGCAGGAGCTCGGCGGCCGCCGGATCTTCGGAGCAGAGTTCGATTCTCATGACGGGAGGTGGCGCGCAGGTTCCAGCGCAAAGTGTACGGTCTGGAGCACGGCCAGCCATTTGTGTGCCCGGCTTGCAGCCGTGCAGAGGCAACCGGCCGGAGAGCGCGGCGGCTGCCAGTGCAGCACCGCCTCCAGCGGCGCGCCCCGGAGCGGCGGTTCGTCGCCAATCCGGCGGAGCATTTCCTGCGGTCCAGCCAGGTAATCGCAGGTCCGGGTGTGACCGTCGTCGCCCACCTCAGGCGCGCAGCTCAGCGCGAGGATCCGGTGCTGATCCGAGGCGGGCGCGAGTCGGACCGCGTAGACCAGCCGGAAGGCGACATTCCCGCACGTGCTCCCTTCGAAGGCGAACAATGCCCGCACCCCGCCACCATCCTCTGGCACCAGCGTGAGCCGCTCGTCCCGCCAACGACGCAGGGCCCGTGCCGGGAATGCGTAGGTCTCGGTCGCGTTCATGTTGCCATCGCGACCCGCGGCGGAACGCGGACCGAAGCCAGTCCGAAACACGCCACCTGCGACGCCTTGGGCGACAGCATGCCCGACTCCAGGGCCGCCATCGGACCGGGCAGGGGAAGCCGCTGCAGCCGGCGCACCAGCACGGCATTGTCTGCAACGGGCCAGCCGCGATAGCCGGGACAATGCCGGAACCTGGCCGACACGGAAATTCGGCCGGCCGCGACAAGCCGCCGCGCCGCGTCGGACACGAGCGCATCCACCACTGCCGCCGCGTAGCACTCGAGGAAATAGTACCGATCCGGTTCTGCCTCCAACCAACGTCTCCGTGCCTCGGCTTCCGCCTCGGGTCCGGCGCTCGCAGCAACCAGGACGGCGTCGGGCTGGTCGTGGAGCGGATGAGCCAGGGGTTCCTCCGAATCTCCCGGAACCGCAAACAACTCGGGAACTGCGATGGCGCAGCACCAGGGCTGACCATGGGTGGCGTACCACGTCCGCGCCCAGTTCGCCGTTTCGGCCACGGCTCCCGACAAGGAGCGGTGCGGCGGAAAGCGCAGAAAGCGCTTGAAATCCCCGTCGCGGACGGCCGGCAGACAGTTCCGTTCGGCCCAGATCATGCGGACACCTCCTCCGGCGTATCCAACGGGCCGAACTGGCAGCCGGACACGAATTGGTCGAAGAACTCGGGATCCGATTCAAGCTCGACGTGGCGAATCGAAGCAACGAGCTGCTCGAGCTCCCGACGACGGCCGACCGAAAGCAGGGCGCGGGTAGTCCCCTCGATCGCGGCGTTGCCCACCGGGACGATACGCCCATCCGGGAGATTCGGAATGAGTCCGATCCGGCGTGCGGCGACCGCATCCAGATGCTGTCCAAAGCCCCCGGCAAGATAGAAGCACTCGATGTCAGCCGCGACGCAGCCGAATTGCCGCAGGAGAATCTGCAGTCCGGCCACGTTGGCTGCTTTCGCCTGCGCGAGCTCGTTGATGTCGCTCTCATGGAGGAGGATTCGGTGCGCGGCATCGGCGACGAACGCGTTGCTGCCGTCCTCGAACCGACCGAAGCGATTGATGCGCTCCGTACGGAAGAGCTCTGCGAGCAAATCCACCAGTCCCGAACCGCAGAGCCCCGCGGGAGGCCCATCGCCGATCACCTTGCAGTGGGCCTCGCCTGAGTCGCCCAACCGGACGCGGGCAATTGCGCCGTCGAACGCCGGCATGCCGCAGGTGATTCCTCTCCCCTCGAACGCCGGACCGGCAGGGCAGGAGGCGCAGAGCAACCGTCCGCGATGGCCGAGAAACAGTTCGGTGTTGGTACCGAGGTCCATGATCGCCACGAGCCGGTTCGAGCGATGGGGTTCGAGGGCGAGCAGCGTGGCGGCGGCATCGGCGCCGACATGGCCGCTGACGAGCGGCAGCCCGTAGACGCGCGCCGCGGGATGGCCGGGAAGCCGCAGGGCAGCCGCGGGCGCGTCCAGCGCGGTCGTGGCGCGGCGGCCGTCGCGCAGCTCCTGCTCGGTGGTCGAGCGATAAGGCCGCTGGCCGATCGGACGCACGTCGAGCCCAAAGAATAGATCGCGCATGGTGGAGTTGCCCGCCACCGCGTATTCGAAAATGGAAGTCGGAACGACGGGCAGTTCGCGGACGGCCCGCGCGACATAGCCGAGCAGCGTGCGTTGGAGGAGCCGGCCCGGGTTGTCGGTGTCGAACTGCACCCGCGCCAGCACGTCCGTTCCGCCGAACCGCTGGGGATTTTCGAAGGCGACTGTCGCGAGGAGCGCACCGGTCTCCAGATCGTGCGCACGCACGACGACCGTCGTGGTGCCAACGTCGATGGCCACCCCATGCAGCGGGCCGGCGTCCCGCGCGATTTCTGCGCCGTCACGGAGAATCCGATCGCCGTCCCGCACCACCGGCGGATCGAGCGGCACACGGCTGGCATCGCCTCCCGGCAGGTTTCGCGCCGAGTCCTCGATTCGCAGTCCGCCCCGCCGCAGCAGCCGGCCATCGATCCTTCCGTCGGATGCGGCAATCGTGCTGCGGCAGGCAAGCCGGAACCCGCCCTGGAGCGGCAGTTCCTCGGGCGTGCGCGGGGAGAGGAGTTCCATCCCGTGACAGATCTCGACGAGGCATTCACGACACTTGCCCTGCTTCCGGCAGGAGGACGGCACCGCCACTCCCAGGCTTTCCGCCGCGTCAAAAACGGTGACTCCGGAAGCAAACGCGGCGGATCGCGAGTTGATCGAAAGGGTGGCGGCCATGGGAGTCGTCGGGATGGACTAAGCCGTCGCAGGACTCCTCCTAGAGTCCGGGCTCGGCCGGATTGTCTCCGCCAGCGTGAGCCGTTCCGTCGAAGACGACGATTGCCGCAACCCGGAGATGGCTCACGCTTTGCAGGACGGAGGCGGGAGTAATCAAAAAACGTGCCTTTGCCGCGCGGCGCAGAACGCCGAAATCCTCGGCGAACTGCAGCCGTGCCGCCGGAGCACCGGTGGCGGCGTGCAGCACCTGCACGGCGCTCAGGCCCGCGGATTCCATCAACTCGAGCTCGCGCAGAAACCCGTGCCCGTGCGGCACGCCCTGGGAGCCGGCATCGCTGCCGGCGACGATCCGAACCCCAATCCGCGCGGCGTGGGCGAGGCTGCGCGCATGCGCGTCGAGAATTCGCCTGAGCTGCTCCTGCACCCGGGTGTCCCAGCCGAGCGCTGCCGCGTGATCCAGCTGGAATTGCACCGGCGCGAACGTCGGGACCCAGGCGATGTCGCGGTCGCGCATCCGGGCCAGCTGCTCCTCGTTCACGAAGAATCCGTGTTCGATGCTGTCGACACCGGCAGCGAGGCAGTTGTCGACGCCGTCGGCCCCGGAACAGTGGGCGAATGTCTGCCGGCCATGCGCGCGGGCGAGACTCACGGCGCGGAGGAGCTCTTCCGCCGGCATCTGCGGCTTGGCGGTCACCGCGCCCTTCTCGAAATTAATGATGCCGGTTGCGAGGAGCTTGATCCGGTGGGCACCGTCCCCGACACGCGCGGCAATGGCGCGATCGAGCGATCCGTCGTCCTCGACGGCGCGTCCCATGAACGCGCCATATCGGCCGCGGTGGTGAATCGCCGCACCCGGACTGTCGAGGTAGGGCACCGTGGTCGGGGAGTGCATCCGGTACCGCCGCTGGAGCGCCAAGCCGACGCCGTTGCGATCACCGGCGTCGCGAATTGCGGTGACGCCCAGCCGGAGGATCCGCGGAAGCCGGCGTTCCGCGTCGGCCAGCAGTTCAGAATCGGTCCGGGTGAACTGCCGGGCACGCACATCGGGCCTTTTTTCACCGCCTTCGAGAAACAAATGAGCATGGCTCTCGATGAGACCCGGCAGGATCGTGGACCCAGGCAGGTGCAGGTCGGGCTCGTCCTGGCCGGAGCGGATCGCCGTCGCGGGAGGTGATGCCGCACCCGCGTGGCGGATCGCGAGGTCATCATAGACGAGATGTGCGTCGCGGACGACTTGCTCACCGTCGAAGAGCCAGCCGACCCGAAGCCACACCGGCCGGAGGGATTTCGCCTGCAAGGACGCGGGGTCGATCTCGGAAAGGATTGCGCTCATGTCTCGGCACAGGCGTTGCAGATATCCATGATTTTCTCGGCCTGCCGGAATCCTGCTTCCTCGGCCGATTCTCCGTTGATGCGACGGCCCGCAAGCAGCGCGGATTCGAGCTGACCCACGATGGGATCGTCGGCTGGCAGCGGTGCCGCGTTCTGCTCGACATTGGCCAGTGCGAAATCGAGCCCGAACCGGCCGGCCAGGGTGAGATAGGCTCGCTCCAATCGGTGCCGGACCGATTTCGGCGTTCCCCAGGCGAAGTTGGAGAGACCCACCGAGAAATGCAGTCCCCGGAGATGGAGGTCGGCTGCGCAGAGTCGCAGCGTATCGAGCCCGATGTTAACCAGGCCGTAGGTATCGGCACCGACCGGAGCGAGACCTGGGTCGATGATGATGTCGTCGAGGGTGCGGCCCGCCTCGCTGACGAGGCGGTCGACGAATATCCTCACCGTCTCATAGCTGTCTCGCGGGTCGAGGCTCTGGGCGCTGCCGCCACCCTGCAGGAAGCGCTCGGAGGCCATCACGATGCAGCGCAGATCGTGTTCGCGTACGAGCGCGATCATCTCGTCGAGCCGGTGCCGCGAGGCGGCCAGGGAGTTGAGAATCGGCTTGGCGCGGCACTTCGATCGATCGAGAGCCCGCAGGGCCGTCCGGTGGTATTCAATGTCCGGGTTGTCGATACAAAGTGCGGCGTCGGTGGCCTCCTGCAGGGCGGGGATCAGCCGCGGAAGGAATTCGAGCATCTCGGCCGGGCGGACCGAGGTGCGCTGCGTGCCGTCGACGTTGACATTGATGGCCTCGGCCCCGCCGTCCGCCTGGAGCCGGGCCAGCGCCTGGTATCCGTCGAGGTCGCGCCGCTCCCATGCCGTGCGGGCGCGGCCGTAGGCATTGTTGATCAGTTCGCCGATGACGCGGATCTGCGGGGTTTCATTCATGAACAGCGGAGGGTGCCAGCGGGGCGGTGCAAGGAGCTGCGGAAGGCGCATTCGGGTGCCGGTGTGCCCGGTGGTCCCGCCCGAGCCAGGCATTGGCCCAGCTCGAGGTGCCCCTGAGGGACTGGTCCTGCAGGACGGGAGCGTGCTCGAGCAGGTGATCGGCGCGGCCTTCGGCCTTGAGCCGGTCGTAGGCGCGGGCCCAGATGCACTCGAAGTCGCCGACCTCGCACTGGCCGTCGCGCGTGCCGCCGCAGGGTCCGTTGCGCTGGTTCTTGGCGCACGCTGACTCGGGACAAAGATAGGCGGTCTCAGGGAGGGAACAGTCGCCGCAATCGCGACAGCGAAAGAACGCCGCCTTGCCCAAGTGCTCGAGCACACGCAGGGCAGGCGGCCCCTGCCGATCATCGCGGGACCGGCGGACGAACGCAGCGCCGAGGTTCCAGCCGGCGCGACCCGGAGTGAAGAGGGCGTCGTGCGCGAATTTCGAGAACCGATAGCTGAACTCGCGGCGTCCCGCGGGCGTGGCGACCGGTGCCGAGGGATCGGCGAGCCCGGTGACGGGATCCTCCCCGTAGAGGAAGAATTCGCCGGGTCGGGAAAAGCGGATCTCGCGGGCGAAGCTTTTCCAGTCAGCGGGCGCGAAACGGGATTCGAGTTCGAGCACCCGTTCGAATTCCTCGATCGTGTGCACGCCGCCGATGTATCCGCCGCGGTACCCAAGTCCCCGGTACACCGCAAGCTGACGGGCGGCCAGCTCGAGGAAGAAGCCGCGGCCGCGATCAGGGCTGGCCTCCTGGCGCTCGCAAAGCCGGGCCAGTTCATCGGAGATCACCACCCCGGGGATCCTTCGGGCGCGAAAAAGCCGGGCGACGGCAGGGTTCAGGACGTAGACGTTCCCGATGAGCGGAACGTGACCGAGTCCACGGCCCCGGACCCAGGCGATCAACTCCGACATCTTCCGCGCGTCGTAGCCAATCTGATTCACGACCCAGCGGGCGCCGGCGGCGAGCTTCCGCTCGAGTTTCAGGAGCTGGGGGACGACTTCGTTCTCGTGCAGCTTGAAGTTGGTGACGACACAGCCCGGGTAGAAATGGGTCGCGGCGAGCCGCACGGGCCGGCGGGCGCCCGGGCGCGTGACGTCGAGCCCGGCGTTCATCTGCGCGAGCAGCCAGAGCAGTCCGACCGAATCGATGTCGAAGACGGGCCGCGCGCCGCCGGCGATCCCGGTACCGGCGGCGTCGCCGGTGAGCACCAGGAGATTGTGGAATCCCTCGCTCGCCAGGTGCCATGCCTCCGACTCGAGCCCGTTCCGGTTGAAATCCTTGCACGAGAGATGAATCACGACCTCACGGCCCGAATCGCGAAACGGCGCGCCGAGGGCGGCGGGAGCGAGCATTGGGTTGCCGCCGGCATTGTCCGTGATCGACACCCAGTCGGCGCGGCGGCAGGAGGCGAGATCACGGGCAAAGCCGACGGTGCGGGCGGCGTGGGTCTCGGCGACGGTCCCGCGGGTCGAGACCAGCTCGGCGCCGATCACGAAATCGCGCGTTTGTTCGAGCTTACGCTGCAGGTCGGTCATGGGTTCAGGTGGCGCCGACGAACTTGAGGAACATCTCGACGCTGCTCGGAGCGTCCGGTCCGTAGCCATCCGCGCCGATTTCATCGGCGAACATCCGGTTCACTGGGGCCCCTCCCACCGCGAGCTTGACGCCGGCAAGTTCCGGCCGCGCCTGGAAGGCGTCGATGACAACCTTCATGTACGGCATGGTGGTCGTCAGGAGCGCGCTCATGCCCACGATGTCGGCGCGATGTTCGACGGCCGCCTCCAGGAAACGCTCGGCGGGCTGGTCGACGCCGAGATCGACCACCTTGAAGCCGGCACCTTCCGCCATCATGCACACCAGGTTCTTGCCGATGTCGTGGAGGTCGCCCTTGACCGTGCCGATGACGAGGGTGCCGCGCGGCGGATTCTCAGTGGCGCTGGCGACGAGCAGCGGCTTCAGGATTGCGAGCCCGGCCTTCATCGCCCGCGCGGCGACCAGGACTTCAGGAACGTAGAGGATGTTGTATTTGAAATCCTCTCCCACCACGGCCATGCCGGCGATCAGCCCCTCGTTGAGAATCTCGCTGACGGGCCGCGCTTCCGCGAGGGCCTCGCGCACAAGCCGTTCGACCTCGCGGGCATTACCCTCGTAGAGCATCTGGTTTATCTGCGCGTAGTCGATCATGGCGGCTCAGGCGGTGGCGGCGTCGAGACACGCCCGTTTCACGGCAAGGATGTTCTCTGTGGGGGTGCCGAAGGGAACGACGGCCGTGCCCATGATGAATCCGGGGAGATCCCGGCCGCGCTCGACCTCCCGGCGGGCAACGGTGTAGATCTCGTCGGGAGTGGACGTCTCGAGCAGCCGGGGCGAGATGTTGCGCCGGAGGGCGCGGCCGGCGGCGCGGCACTGCGCTGCCCACTCGTCGAAGTCGCCCGTGAAATCGCAGAGCAGGTTGTTGCAGCCGGTCCGGATCTGGAGTTCGGCGATCGGGGTCGTGTTGCCGCCGATGATCAAGGGAAGGTCGCGGATGCCCTGCGCCGCGGCCCATTGCGCCAGATCGGCCGTGACCGGCAGCACGAATTCCTCGTACATGGGCGGCGAGAGCAATTCGGGCGAGGCCTGCGAGTCGAAGACGATGAGCTCGGCCCCCGCGTCAATGTATGCCCGCCCGAACGCCTTGATGATCCGGCCGGAGTATTCTAACACCTGATGCACCCACGCCGGCTGATCGAGGCAGGCGAGAAACAGCGCCTCGGCGCCGACCAGGGAGATGGCGAGCGAGAACGGACCCGAGATGGCACCCCGGAGCCAGTAATCATCACCCACTTCGCGGCGCACGCGGCGCGCTGCCTCGATGTTCACGGGCATCCGGCCGTCGCGCAGCGGATTGGGCACGGGGGCGTGGGAGAGATCGTCGCCAGGATGCACGATGTGATTGCCTGGCTTGATGCCGGGGATGCTGGTATCGCTGCCTTCGTAGAAAGTGACCGTGCAACCGGCCGCCTCCGCCTCGAGATTGTAGACGTCCACGCCGACGACGAGCCCGTCGGCGCCGAGCGCCTGGTATTCCGCGAGCATGGCGCGGGTCAGCAGATCGGCGCTCCGGGAGATGGCCGACGGCGTGCTGCCGATGAACGAGGCTTTGTGCTCGTAGATGGCGGGAAGAAACAGCGGAGGCACGCGAGCGGCGGTGCAGCGCAGGACCGATTCAACCTCGGAGCGCCTGGCGGGCGGGGGAACAGCAAGGAACATCGTGGCAGTAATCTTGCATGAATCCGCTGGTTCGTCTTGGCGGCTTGGGCTCGGATCTGTTGCAATTCGGGCACACCCAATGCCCACAACCGTGAGTCGCCCCATCTCGGTGTCGCTTCCGCCAGTCGGCGTTTACTTTGCCGAAAGTGTCCACGCCGCGCAGTTCGAGATGCAGTGGCGCCGCGATCCCTTCCACAAGTGTCTTTACGTGCTCGACGGACGCACTTCCCTCGAGCAAGCGGTGAACCGCCGCTCGACCCCGCTCGGGCCGGCATCCCTGGCACTGGTGCCGGCGGAGCTCGAGCATCGCTTGTGCGATCTGACACCCTCGACGCTTCTGCTGCTGTGCATTGCGACGGAAGTGTTTGATCGGGATCGCGAAACCGCCGAGGTGTGGCGGGCACTGTCTCCCGCCGATGTGGCCGTGTTACATCTCGACAAGGTGTGGCAGCGACAGATCGAAAGCTTGTGGCGCCAGGCGATGGTCGAGCAGATCGGGAAACGGCCGGGCTGGCAGGTCGCAACAAGGACGCTCGCGTCACGAATCCTCCTCTATCTCCTTCGTCTTCCGGCGCCCAGCCAGTTCAGCGACGTGGGAACGCGCGTGCATTTTGTGGCGCGCGAGCTCGAGGCGTCGTTTTTCGAACCCTGGAGCCTCGACCGCGCCGCAGCCCTCGCAGGAATCTCCCGTCGCGCTTTCAGCTCCCATTTCCGGCGCCTGACAGGGCAAAGCTTCCTTCAGCGATTGAATGAGCTACGGCTCGAGCATGCGGCCAAACTGCTCGGTTCGGGACATCACTCCATCACCGGTGCCGCATTTTCATGCGGTTTCCAGGATCTGTCGCATTTCTATCGATCGTTCCGGAATCGGTTTGGGTGTTCGCCGAAATCCTGGTCGGGCAGGCCGCAGGTGTAATCGGGTTCCCCGTGCTCAGCCGGACTGCACCGGCCGTTTGTAATACTCGACCTTGCCGTCGGCGAAGCCGGCCGCCTGCGCGACCAGCCGCTCGCGCTCACCGGCGGTCAGGGCGGAAAAGGCGCCGGCCAGCTGGATCTTTTCCCGCATCAGCTCCGCATTTTCCGCGCCGGTGATCAGCACGCTGATGGGCAGCGACCACGCAAAATTCAGCGCGTCGGCAACGCTCATCCGGCCCGGGACCAATGGCTGCGCCGTCTCCCAGACGACGCGATCCACCTGCCGCTTCAGGTTGAAGAACCGGCCGTCGGCCAGCGTCTTCATGGCGAGCAATGCGATGTTCTGGCGCTGAAGTTCGGGGATCACCTGGCCCGTGAAACTGTGGAAGCTGGGATCGATCACGTTCACCGGCATCTGGCAGGTGTCGAACGGCCGGCTTTCGCGCGTCCTCTCCAGCATTCGCAGATGCGCCTCGGGATTGCTGTGCCCCGTGAATCCCACGAAGCGCACCTTCCTCTGCGCCTTCGCCTCGGCCAGCACATCGAGCACGCCGTTGGCCAGCCGCTCGTCCACGTCCTCCGGGCTGCTTAGGCTGTGGATCTGCCAGAGGTCCAGGTGATCCGTCCCCAGCCGCTCCAGCGAGTCCGCCAGATGCTGGCGCAGTTCCGCGGCGGTCTTCGCCGTCGACTTCGTCATCAGGAAGACGTGATCCCGGTACTTCGGCACCAGGAACCGGCCGTAGCGGCGCTCGCTCTCCCCGCGCTGGTACGATTCGGCCGTATCGAAAAACCGGACTCCGCCCTCGAGCGCCGTCTCGATCACGGCCTGGGCGTCCCGCTCGGTGGTCCAGCCCACGTGATAACCGCCCACGCCCAGCATCGTGACGCGCACCCCAGTCCGGCCAAGGAGCCGGCGGGGCAGCACCCGGCCCAGCGCATCGCGTGTATCCGCAGCGGACTGACCGGAGGCGGCCAGCACCGCCGCCGTCGACGCCGTGAGTGTCGCCAGGAAATCGCGTCGTTTCATGGAACGATCCTGGTGGCCGGCATCCTCGGGCGCAATCCCGCCGAGAGGTTGGTCCAGACGCATTTCAAGCCGAAGGACAGGGGGTGTCGGCCGTCCCGCCTGCGGCAATTGCGGTCCGGCCATCCCGGCTGCCGGGTGGCAGGGCCTGGCCAACGCGTGCGCGAACTTCCGCAAAATGCGACCAGTCCGGAGACTGGCGCCGCCAACCCCCATCGCGCAGCCTCGCGGCATGCGGCGGCTATCTCGCCGCCCGCCATTTCAGCCAGTCCCCATGAAAACTCCGTCTTCGCTTCACCGTCGTGAATTCATCGCCCGTCTCGGAGCCGCCGGCGCGGTTTCGCTGCTGGGCAGCCAGAGCCTCGCTGCGCCCGCCGCACCAAAACGCGCCGGCCGGCTCAAGCAGGGCGTCTGCCGCGGGGTCTTCCGGGGGTTCACGACCGACGTCGCGGTCATGTGTCGTGAAGCCGCCCGACTGGGTGCGCACGGGATCGATCTGGTCGGACCCGAGGCGTTCCCCGCGTTGAAGGAACACGGACTGGTGCCCACGATGGTTCCCGGCGGGAGTGCGATCAAAGCCGGGATCAACGACCCCCAACATCATGCCGAAATCGAGGGCAAGATGCGGGCGGCAATCAAGGACGCCGCCGCGGCCCAGGCCCCCAATGTGATCGTGCTCGCCGGCGACCGCGCCGGGATCAGCGACGAGGAGGGAATGGACAATTGCGTGTCGTTCCTCAGGCGGGTCTCGGCTCAGGCCGAGGATTCCGGCGTGACGCTCTGCATGGAACTGCTGAACAGCAAGGTGAACCACCCCGGGTACATGTGCGACCGGACTTCATGGGGCGTCGAGCTGTGCCGGCGCGTCGATTCGCCCCGGGTCAAGCTGCTGTACGACATCTACCACATGCAGATCATGGAAGGGGATGTGATCCGGACGATTCGCGAAAACATCGGGTACATCGGGCACATCCACACGGCGGGGAATCCCGGCCGGCATGAATTCGACGAGACGCAGGAGCTGAATTATCCCGCGATCTGCCGGGCAATCGCCGATCTTGGCTACCAGGGCTATGTCTCCCACGAGTACACGCCAACGAAGGACGCGCTGCCGACGCTCGAGAAGATGATGAAACTGTGCGAGGTGTAACGAGGCGCTGGTTCATCGCGACCGGTTGATGGGCGGGGACATTGCGGACTTCCTGTGGCAGCCGGGTGAGGGAGCCCGGCGCCTCGTCAAGTGTCCGCTGCGCGGACGGGCGAGTGCGAAAATCCTGCCGGGCTGACGCAGTTTCAACTTTCAACCGGTCGAAGGGCCTTCGTATTCTCCCGCCATGAGCGAGCTCAAGCGTACGCCGTTGCGCGATTTTCATGCGGCCAACGGCGCCCGGCTGGTCGACTTCGCCGGCTGGGAGATGCCCGTCCAGTACCGCAGTATCCTCGAGGAGCACCGGGCGGTGCGGCGGGCAGCGGGGCTGTTCGACGTCAGCCACATGGGTGAGGTCGACGTCCAGGGGCCCGCCGCCGGGGCCTTTCTGAATCACTTCGTCACGAACGACGTTTCGCGGCTGCACCCCGGTCGCGTGCTTTACACGCCGATGTGTTATCCGGGCGGGGGAGTGGTCGACGATCTCTTGGTTTACCAGCGGGGCGCGGAGGACTACCTGCTGTGCATCAACGCGGGCAACATCGACCAGGATCTGGCGTGGATTCGGGGTCAGGTGTCGGACTTCGATGTGACCGTGACGGATCGGAGCGCCGATTACGCCCTGCTCGCGGTCCAGGGTCCGCTGGCGGCGGGAATTGTGCAGGCGCTGACCGATGCCGATCTGGGGCCGCTGAAATATTATCATTTCACCGAGGCGGCCGTGGCGGGGATTCGCTGCCTGGTGAGCCGCACCGGCTATACGGGTGAGGACGGCTTTGAACTGTACCACCGGCCCGGCGATGCGCTGGCGCTGGCCACGGCCTTGCTGGAAGCGGGGCGTCCCCGCGGGCTTGAACTCGCCGGGCTGGGCGCGCGGGACAGCCTGCGGCTGGAAGCGGGATACCCGCTCTATGGCCATGAGATCACGGCTGATATCTCGCCGCTGACGGCCGGACTCGGCTGGACGGTAAAGCTCGACAAGGGCGTGGACTTTGTCGGCCGGGAGGCGTTGCTGGCGGAGAAACGCGACGGTGGTGCGCGCAAAGTTGTTTTCTTCCGGACGGGTAGTCGACGGATCGTTCGACCCGAGACGCCCGTGCTCGACGGCACTGACAGCGTGATTGGCCGGGTGGTCTCAGGGACGCTGTCGCCGATTCTCAACGAGTCCATTGGCTCGGCGATCGTGGCGGCACCCGCCGCGAGCGGGCCGCTCAAAGTCGACCTCCGCGGCGAGATCATCGCGCTGCAGGTGGTCAAACCGCCCCTGGTCGAACTGCGGAAAGGATCCGGCGGATGACCGGGCCGGCGCCGCGGCGTGAACAGAAGACTTGAGATTGCAGCAAAAATCCCGCTCCTAACCCCCTTTGCCATGAGCAACATTCCCCCGGACCTGCAGTACGCGAAATCCCATGAATGGCTGAAGCGCGAGAGCGACGGCTCCGTTACCATTGGCATCACGGATTACGCCCAGAATTCGCTCGGCGACATCACCTTTGTGCAGGTGCCCAAGGTGGGCGCGAAACTGAAGGCCGGCGAGACGTTTGGGGTGGTCGAGTCGGTCAAGGCGGCGAGCGATTTGTACGCACCGATATCCGGCACCGTCGTGGCGGTAAACACGGTGCTGGAATCCGCACCGGAGACGGTGAACCGCTCCCCGTATGGGGACGGCTGGATGCTGAAGCTGAAGCCGGAGGACGGGACGGCGACCGGGTTGCTCGATGCTGCGGCCTACGGCAAACTCACGGGATGATTCCCGGGGGCGTTCCGTGAATCTTGTCGCCCCCGCGCAACGGAGCCGCCGGTGGTGCGTCTTGCCGTCGCGCACGCTGGTTGCGGCTGCGCCATTTCAAATGCCACGGATTCGTTTGCTCCATTTGGGTTTCATTGCCGTCGCGGTCGCTGCTGGTTGCTCCGACCACGAAACCCCGACTGAGGGTGGGCCTCCGCAAACCGCGGCACGCCCGGCGGCGCCGGCCAAGGATCGCGAGGGCGGCCGTGAGCGCACCGGCAGTGGTGGCCGGCCTGCCCAGGCGGTGGAGGTGATACCCGTCCAGCGGCGCGATCTGGCCGAGACGCTGAGCGTCGTCGGCTCGATTGCACCCAATGAATCCGCGGCCATCCGGCCCGAAATGAGCGGGCTGATCCGCTCGATCCATTTCGAGGAGGGGCAGCGGGTGAAGAAGGGCGATCTGCTGCTCCAGATCGATGATTCCGAGCTGCAGGCCCAGCTGGCGCAGACCCAGGCCAAGCACGACCTCTCCCGGCTCAATCTCGAGCGTGCGGAAAACCTCCGGCAGACCCAGTCCAACACGCAGGCGGACGTCGATCGCGCGCGTAGCGAGTTCACGGCGGCGAAGGCGGAGCTAGCGATGCTCGCGGTAAGGCTGCAGAGGACAAGGGTCGAGGCGCCCTTTGACGGGGTTGCCGCCAGCCGGACCGTGTCGGTTGGCGACTATGTGAACACCTCGACGGTGATCACCACGATTTCCGATCTCAGCCGGCTCAAGGTGGAGTTTCAGGTGCCGGAGCGCTACATCTCGAAGGTGCGGCCCGGCTCGCCCTTTGCGGTCAAGTCGAACGTGATGGACAGCCTGAAACCGGTCGGTGGCGAGGTGTATTTCGTGAATTCCGTGGCGGATCGGAACACCCGCTCCACCGAGGTGAAGGGCTACCTGGAGAATCCGCCCGACATGCTTCGGCCGGGAACTTTCGTGACGATCGAGCTGGTTCTCGAGGTCAAGCAGGGCGTCCTGACCGTGCCGGAGGGGGCAATCCTCGTGGACCAGCGGGGGCCGCAACTGGTGCTGGTTCGCGAACAGCGGGGTGAACAGGTGGCGGAATTCGTCCCCGTCATCCTGGGCATGCGGACGCGCGGGCTCGTCCAGGTGACGCCGGTGCGCGGGAGCCTGAGCGAGGAGGACATCGTGGTGGGGGCGGGCGTGGGGTCGCTGCAGCTGTTCCAGGGCGGCCGGCTGGATCCGCGGCCGCTGCGGGAGGAGTTTAGGCTCGAGGAGTGACCATGCTGCTCTCCGACGTTTCCATCAAGCGGCCGGTCGTTTGCCTCGTGGGGATGATCCTGATCGTGATCATCGGGGTCATCGCGTTCAGCCGTATACCGGTGCGGGAGTATCCGGACACGGATTCGCCGGTCATCACCATCTCGGCCAGCTACCGGGGCGCCTCGGCGGAGGTGGTCGAATCGAGGATCACGGAGGTGATCGAGGAGGAGGTCGCCGCGATCGACGGGCTGCTCGTGATCCGGTCCTCGTCACGGGAGGAGAGCTGTTATATCACGCTCGAGTTCGACGTGAACCGGAACATCGATGAAGCGGCGAACGATGTCCGCGACAAGGTGGCCCGGGTGCGACGGCAGCTGCCGCCCGAGATCGACGATCCGCAGATTTCGAAGGCGGATTCGGAGGCCGACCCGGTGATCCGGTTGTCGTTCAGCTCCGATCGGCACAGCCGGCTGGAACTCACCGAACTCGTCGATCGGCTCGCGGTGCAGCGGCTGCAGACGATCCCCGGTGTGGCGACGATCGAACTGCGCGGCGCAAGTTATGCCATGCGGCTGTGGGTCGATGCCACCAAGCTGGCGGCCCATGATCTGACCGTGGCGGACGTGGAGCGCGCGCTGCGGCAGCAGAACGTCGATTTGCCCGGCGGGCGGATTGAGGCCATCGCCCGCGAGTTTCCCGTCAAGCTGCGCAGCCGGATGGATGAGCCGCACGAGTTCGAGGAGCTCATCGTGGCATCGCGAAACGGCTACCAGGTTCGATTCCGCGACATCGGGCGGGTCGAGCTCGGCGCACGCGACATCCGGGAGTACACGTATTTTCGCGGGCGTCAGGCGGTCAGCATCGAGGTCCAGCGCCAGTCGAAGGCCAACATGCTTGACGTGGCCGAGGCGGCCAAGGCGCTGATTCCGATCCTCCAGGCCGAGATGCCCGAGGGGGTGGAGATTCAGATTTCCACCGACTACAGCCTCTTCGTGGAACGTTCCGTGCGGGAGGTGTACCGGACGTTGTGGGAGGCGGGTGCCCTGGTGATCCTGATGATCTTCCTGTTCCTGCGCGACTGGCGGGCGACAATGGTCCCGCTGGTTGCGATTCCCGTTTCGCTGATCGGCGCGTTCGCCCTGATGCATGCGCTCGATTTCACCATCAACAGCCTCACCCTGCTGGCGCTGGTGCTGGCCGTGGGCCTGGTCGTCGACGACGCGATCGTGATGCTGGAGAACATTTATCGCCGCGTGGAGGAGGGCGAGTCGCCGATCCATGCCGCGATCTTCGGCGCACGCCAGGTGGCCTTTGCCATCATTGCCACGACGCTCACCTTGGTGGCGGTTTTCGTTCCCGTGGCGTTCCAAACGGGGCGGACCGGCCGGCTGTTCTATGAATTCGGGATCACGCTCGCCCTGACCGTACTGGTGTCATGCTGTGTGGCGCTGACGTTCTCTCCCATGCTGTCCTCGCGAATCCTGCGGGCGAAGACCAGTGGAGGGAGGTCGCGCCACGGCTGGTTCTACCGGCGGACCGAGCCGTTTTTCGTGTGGTTCAACGCGGGGTTCGAGCGGCTGCTCGCCGCGGCGCTCAAATGGCGCTGGGTGGTGCTGGCGGTTTCGGCGGCATTCGCCATCGCCGGGCCGTACCTTTACACGAAGCTGCAGCAGGAGCTGACGCCGGCGGAGGATCGGGGGCATTTCTATCTGAGTTTCGTCCCGCCCGTCGGCGCGACTCCCGAGTACGCCGTCACGTACACCCGGCAGATGGAGGCCCTGGTGATGGCGATCCCCGAGATCGAGCGCACCTACCACCGCAGCGGATCCGGCCGCGGATTTATCTCGGCGACGCTCGTGCCCTGGGAGGAGCGGACGCGGACGACGCAGGAAATCGTGGATGAGCTCCGCGAGAAGGTGCGCACGGAGATCACGGGGGGCCAGGCGACCGCGTCGTCGATCCGGGCGTTCGGCGGCCGGAGGAGTTCTCTGGGTTCCGGCGTGCAGATGGTCCTTCAGGGCAGCGATTTTGATCGGTTGCAGGAGATGGGGCAGCAGGTGCTGGAGATCATTCGCGGCAGCAGCCTGTTCCTCACGGCACGAATCGATCCTTCGCCGACGAAGCCGCAGCTCGACGTGCGGATCGATCGGGCGAAGGCGGCGGATCTCGGGGTGCCGATTTCCGAGGTGGCGGGGACGCTCGAGACGCTGCTCGGGGGCAGGCGGGTGACCCAGTTCCAGCGGGGAAACCAGCAGTACGACGTCATGGTGCAGATTGAGGATGCGAATCGCACGAAGCCGTCGGATCTGGGCCGGCTCTATGTCCGGGCCGCGAATGGGTCGCTGATCCAGATTAGCAACCTCGTGGATTATGAGGAGAGCGTCGTGCCGGAGAGCTATCCGCATTTCAACCGGCTGCGTTCGGTGACGGTCTCGGCGCAGCTGGGACGGGGAGTGACGATTGGGGATGCGGTGAAGTTTCTGACCACGGAATGCCGGCCGCTGATGCCGCCCGGATACGCGTTCACGTGGGATGGCGAGTCGCGGGAATTCGTCGAGAGCGCCCGCGACACCTACATGCTGTTCGGGCTGGCGCTGCTTTTCACGTTCCTAGTGCTGGCGGCCCAGTTCGAATCGTGGATCCACCCGATCACGATCTTCACCGGCATCTTTCTCGCGATTTCGGGTGGTTTGATTGTGCTCTATTCCAGCCGGTTCTTCGGGACGACGCTCACCGACAACATCTTTTCCCGATTTGGGCTCATCCTGCTGATCGGGATGGTCGCGAAGAACGGCATCCTGATCGTGGAGTTCGCGAACCAGCTCCAAATCCAGGGCCGTAATGCGTTTGACGCCGCCTACGAGGCGTCGGTCCTGAGGTTTCGGCCAATCCTGATGACCTCGATTTCGACGATCCTGGGTGCGGCTCCGATTGCGTTCGCTTCGGGACCCGGTTCGGAAACGCGAAACCCGATGGGCATCGTCGTGGTGGGCGGGCTGGCGATGGCGACGTTCCTGACGCTGTTCGTGGTGCCGATCGTGTACATCATGATGGACCGGCTGAGCGTGAAGCTGACCGGGAAGTCGAGTGCCTACGGGCTGGTGCGGGCGGCGGAAATCGATCGGGAGGTCCTCGGAGCGGAGGTTCCCCAGCCGGCGGCACCGCCGTCGTGAAATCCGTCCTTGCACTTTGGAAGTACAGCGCTTCGCTCGCGGACCTGATTCGGAGAGATGGCTGAGTGGTCGAAAGCGGCGGTTTGCTAAACCGTTGTAGGGGTTTAAATCCCTACCGGGGGTTCGAATCCCCCTCTCTCCGCCAGCCTTCTGAATTGTCTCGGCGCAGGGCGCGTTTCGTGTGTTTCATCGCGCTGGCCGTCCGCTGCCGATGGCGCTGCGGCCGAGGAGATTCCGCTGGCATGAACTCACGCATTTTGTTCGGTCTCGCAATTGGGCTGCTGGGTGCCGCGACCGGGCACCAGGCGCCGGCGGCGACCAGGATCACGATCGCAGCCGTCAACAACCCCGCGATGATCGAGTTGAAGGCACTCTCGACGCGGTTCGAGGAGCAGCATCCGGACATCCGGCTGAGCTGGGTGGTGGTGGAGGAAAACGTCCTGCGCCAGCGGGTGACCACGGACATCGCGACGGGCAGCGGGCAGTTCGATCTCGTCTTTCTCGGGATGTATGAAGCCCCGCTGTTTGCCCGGCGCGGCTGGCTACGCGAGCTGCGGGACTTCCCGGCCAGCTATGACCTCGACGATGTCTTCCAGTCGTTGCGCGACGGGCTCTCCCACGAGGGGAAACTCTACGCCCTGCCATTTTACGGCGAGAGTTCCATGCTGATGTACCGGAAGGATCTCTTCGCCCAGAAGGGGCTCACGATGCCGGAGCAGCCGACTTATGACGACATCCGGCGGTTCGCGGCGGCGCTGACCGACAAAGCCGCCGGGATCCATGGCATCACGCTGCGCGGCAAGCCGGGCTGGGGCGAGAACATGGCCTATGTCAGCACGCTCGTGAACACCTTCGGCGGCGCCTGGTTTGACCAGCAGTGGCGGCCGCAACTCGACTCGGCCGAGTGGCAGGCGGCCATTCGGTTCTACGTCGACTTGCTCCGGGAGTATGGTCCGCCCGGGGCGACCGCCAACGGCTTCAACGAGAACCTCACGCTCTTTGCCAGCGGCCGGGCCGCGATGTGGATTGATTCCACCTATGGGGCGGGGCCGCTCTTTGACGCGCATGAATCGCAGGTCGTGGACAAGGTCGCATTCGCACCCGCGCCGGTGGCTGTGACCCCGCGCGGCTCCCACTGGCTTTGGGCTTGGGCGTTCGCGATTCCAACCGCGGCCAGGTCGCCGGAGGCCGCCCGGGAATTTGCGCTCTGGGCCACGTCGCAGGAGTACATCCGGGCGGTTGCGGCCCACGCCGGCTGGGCCGCGGTGCCGCCGGGGACGCGGCGCTCGACCTACGCCAACCCGGCCTACCAGCAGGCGGCTCCGTTTGCCAGCGTCACGCTGCACGCGATGGAGACGGCGGATCCCACGCGGCCGACGCGCGACCCCGTTCCGTATCAGGGGATCCAATTCGTCGGCATTCCCGAATTCCAGTCCTTCGGGACAGTGGTCGGCCAGTCGATCGCCGGCGCCCTGGCCGGCCAGATGACGGTCGAGCAGGCGCTCCGGGCAGGCCAGGCGACCACGCTGCGGGCCATGAAGCAGGCGGGGTACCTCAAATAGATGCCGGCCAGCACCAGTTCCGGGACATCCGCTGCCACCGGCCCGCGCGGGTCCTGGCGGATGCTGCTCCAGCTGCCGGCGGTGGGCGTGCTCCTGTTCTGGATGGTCGTGCCCCTGGGGCTGGCAGTCTATTTCTCGCTGGTCCGATACAGTCTGCTGAATCCCGATCTCCGTGGCTTTGCCGGCTTCGAGAACTACCAGTATCTCTGGGAGGACCCCTCGTTTCTGCCCGCGGTGATTAACACCATTGTCCTGGTCGGCTCGGTGCTGGCGGTCACGGTGGGAGGCGGAACGGCGATGGCCGTCCTATTCGAGCGGCGATTCCCGGGCCGGAACGTGGCGGTGCTGCTGGCCATCGCGCCGTTCTTCGTCATGCCGACGGTGAGTGCCCTCGTATGGAAGAACATGATCCTGCATCCGGTCTACGGTGTCGCGGCCCGGGCACTCAGCCTTGTCGGACTGGCCCCGATCGACTGGCTGGGGGGCTGTCCGATGCTTTCGCTGATCATGATTGTGTCCTGGGAATGGCTGCCGTTCGCGTTTCTCGTCCTTTACACCTCGCTGAAATCCCTCGATCCCGAGCAGCGCGAGGCCGCGCGGATCGATGGCGCGGGCGGCGCACAGGTCTTCCTCCACGTCATCCTGCCGCATCTGCGCCGGGCGATTGGGGTCGTGGTGCTGGTGGAGACGATTTTCCTGCTGTCGATTTTTGCGGAAATCTACACCACCACCTCGGGTGGCCCTGGCCATTCCACGACCAACCTGGCCTTCCTCGTGTATTCGCTGGGCTTGCTGCAGTTCGACGTCGGCATCGGATCGGCCGGCGGAATCCTCGCCGTGATCCTGGCCAACATCGTCGCCTTCTTCCTCGTACGGATGCTGGCCACGAGCCTCAAGCAGGGAGCCTGAGTCATGACCCGCCGCCGAATCAGGACGTGGCTCATCGGTGGCATCGCCTGGTTCGTGGCCGCGATCCTGTTCGGCCCGATTTTCTGGATGACGCTCACGGCGTTCAAGACCGAGGGTGACGCCTATGAGCTGGCCCTGTTCTTTTCGCCGACGCTGCAGTCCTTTCGCGACGTCTTTGCCCGCAGCCATTATGGCGGGTTCGCGCTGAATTCGCTCCTGATCTCAGTGGGATCGACGGCCCTCTGTCTGGTCCTTGCGCTGCCGGCGGCCTACCGGATGGCCTTCTTCCCGACGTCCCGGACCCAGCCCACACTGGTGTGGATGCTGTCGACCAAGATGATGCCGGCCGTCGGGGTGCTCCTGCCGGTTTACCTGCTGTTTCGCAGTGCCGGATTGCTGGATACGGTCAGCGGATTGATCCTGATCAACACCTTGCTGAACCTGCCGATTGCCGTCTGGATGGCCTACGCCTATTTCTGCGAGATTCCCCGGGCGATCCTGGAAGCGGCGCGCGTCGACGGCGCGGGCGTGTTTCACGAGATCCGCCATGTGCTGGCACCGGTGGCGCTCCCGGGCCTCTCCTCGACCGCGCTCCTGCTCATTGTCCTCGCCTGGAACGAGGCGTTCTGGAGCCTCAACCTCACGAGTGCGAAAGCCGCGCCGCTGACGGTCTTCATCGCCTCCTATTCCAGTCCCGAGGGATTGTTCTGGGCGAAGTTGTCCGCCGCCTCGCTGCTGGCGGTCGCACCGATCATGATCCTGGGCTGGCTCACCCAGCGGCAGCTGGTGACGGGGCTCACCTTTGGGGCGGTGAAGTGACCCCGCCACGACGTTCCGAACCTCGTACATGGAGGGCCGTGCTCCCGCCTTCGCCGAGGCTTCGGCGCGCAGGCCGTCACGGCCATGAAGACCGATCCGCTGCGCAGAAAGAATTTCCCATCGGGCTTAAGGACGCCACGGAGGGCGTCCCTCCATGTACGAGCATCGTATTTGGAGGGCCGTGCTCCGTCACGGCCATGAAGACCGATCCGCTGCGCAGAAAGAATGGCTCATCGGGTTTGTGGACACCACGGAGCCGGTTCGACAGGCCCCGTCGAGGAGGTCGTCGCTCCATTTATGAGATTCGCACTGGGAAGATATCTTTCATTGCAGCTTCAGCCGGCGCCGGAAAACATGTGCTTCGGACCACCTTCACGATGCAAGCTCCTGACAGACCTTCGGCCCTCCCAGCTGGTGGCGCGCCTGCAAAGGGCGCCGTCCGGTTGCGAGGCCTGGCCAAGACCTATCCGGGCGAGCGGGGCCACGCTCCCACGGTCGCGGTCAAGGGCGTCGACCTGGAGATCGAGCCGGGAGAGTTCATGGTGCTGGTCGGTCCGTCCGGCTGCGGCAAGTCGACGACCCTGCGCATGGTGGCCGGGCTCGAGGAGCCCAGCGCTGGATCCATTGAAATCGGTGGCCGCGACGTGGTGGGGCTGGAGCCAAAGGAGCGCGGCATCGCGATGGTTTTCCAGAATTACGCGCTGTACCCGCACATGTCGGTCTTCAACAACCTCGCCTTCGGACTGAAGCTGGCAAAGCGGAAGTCGGAGGAGATCCGGGAGACGGTCACTCGGACCGCCGGCGTGCTTGGACTGGAGGCCGTGCTGCACCGCAAGCCGAACGCCCTCTCCGGCGGCCAGCGGCAGCGCGTGGCACTTGGCCGGGCCATCGTCCGGGATCCGGCCGTCTTCCTGTTCGATGAGCCGCTTTCCAATCTGGACGCCAAGATGCGCGTCCAGATGCGCGCCGAGATCAGCCAGCTGCACGCGCGGCTGCGGAGCACGATGATTTACGTGACCCATGATCAGGTTGAGGCGATGACGATGGGCGATCGGATTTGCGTGATGAACGAAGGCGCCATCATGCAGGTCGCCGATCCGCTCACGCTCTACCGCGAGCCAGCCAACGTGTTCGTCGCTGGATTCATTGGCAGCCCGCCGATGAACCTCGTGTCCGGCACGATCCAGGGGCGGGCAGCCGCCCTGCACTTCGTGGGCGGGCAGGGGCCAGAGCCGCTCGACATCCCCCTGGAGGGCACGCTCGCCGAAATCGCCCGTGGCCACCAGGGCCGGCCGGCCGTGCTCGGCATCCGGCCCGAACACCTCGTCCTCACACCCGCCGGCGCATGCCATCTCCTGCCACCGATGACGGTGGAACTGGCTGAGCCAACCGGCGCGGAGTCGATCCTCTACCTTCGCGGAGCATGGGGGGGGCTGTCCGCCCGGATTGCCGGCGACCGGCTGCACAAGACCGGCGACAACGTCTCGCTACACCTGCCGCTCGATCGCATTCATCTTTTCGACGCAGAAACCGGACTGGCAATCGGTCGGACCTCCGCAGGACGCGCTCCAGATTGACGCCGCCGGAATAGAGCCGCGACGACTTTGCCACGCTGCCTCGACTTCGCGCCTTTCGGTCAACTGGCCTCCAGTCGACCGATGACCTCGAGCCCCGGCACATGCCGGAAATGCGCGTCCGACGTCAGCACGGCTGCTCCGGCCTGCAGTGCCGTGGCCGCAATGAGAATGTCCGTGGCGGGAATGACGAGCCCCTGTCGGTCCATCCGCCAAGCCAGCTGGGTCGCCCGTTCCCAGATCGCATTGGAACTGGGCAAGAAGATCATGACGCCAAACCGTTCGAGAAACCGTCGGTACAGCCCCGGATCGCGCCGCCCCCGGCAGACTTCCAGTACAACGATGCCGCAGGTGGCGAATTCGCATTCCTCCGCGTGCCCGCGAAGTTCCTGGAAGGGATCCACGCCTTCGCGGGCACGGCTGATGAAGTAGCTGCTGTCAGGTAGAACCAGGCTCGTCATAGGCAGCCTTGTCCTCCGCAGCCAGCAGCGTTGGCCGCTCAAAATCGTCCGTCGGGGTCGAAGCGAATTCCGCCTTCAATTCTTCCGGAGTAAGCCCGAGCCCCATTCCGAAGAGCTCCTTCAACTTGTGACGACGCGCCATCTCCTTGAGCGCAATCTCAACGGCTTCCCGCTTTGTCGGCGCCCCGGTGATCTTCATCACCCGGTCCAGAACATCCTCGTCGATATGCATCGTCATTTTCATGGGCGAACCCAACGATATGGCTCTGCAACCATATCCGCAAGTCAATAGTATGGCTTATAAGCCAACATATTGTAGGTCAATACAGTATGACAATGACCGGGGAGGAGGTTACGCACGCGTCGAAGCATACCACGTCTCGGAATCAAGGTGGCAAAGCGAGGAACCTTTTTCTGCGCAGACAGGATATTCACCCCTGATCCTCGGGGCCGTCGTTCGTCGCGGTTCATGTTTGTGCGCCGCTGAATTCGGCGCATTGAATCGGGCTCCAACCTCGCTCCATGCAAGCACTCGTGCTCGAGACCAGGCTCCGCCTTTCGTTGCGCTCCATTGACGTTGAAGAGCCATTGGGCCCGGGGGATGTCCGGATTGCGATCCGTTCGGTCGGAATCTGCGGGAGCGATCTGCATTACTATCTGCATGGTGCGATCGGTCCGTATGTGGTTCGCGAGCCGATGATCCTGGGTCACGAGGCGTCCGGTGTGGTGGTTGAAACTGGTCCCCAGGTGAAGTCGCTGCACCCGGGCGACCGGGTTTGCATGGAACCCGGCGTGCCGGATCCCGGCAGCCGGGCGGCGCGACGCGGGCTCTACAATCTCGATCGTTCCGTCCGGTTTTGGGCAACTCCGCCGGTGCATGGCTGCCTGCGACCGACGGTCGTGCATCCGGCGGACTTCACCTTCCGGATGCCTGCGAATGTATCCTTCGCGGAGGGCGCCATGGTGGAGCCGCTTGCCGTGGGGGTCCATGCCGTCACCAAAGCGCGGATTCGTCCCGGCGATGTGGCGGTCGTGCTCGGGGCGGGCCCGATCGGCGTCGTGACCGCGCTCGCCGCGCTGGCCGGTGGTTGCAGCCGGGTTTTCATCACCGATGTGCATGCGCCCAAGCTCGCGATGGCCGCGCGCTATGCCGGCGTCACAGGTATCAACATCCGTGAACAGGATCCCGCCAGGGTCGTGGCGGAGGCCACGGATGGTTGGGGCGCGGACGTGGTCTTCGAGGCGAGTGGCAGCGCCGAGGCCATCCGAGGGGTCTTTGAGCTGCTCTGCCCGGGCGGATCTCTCGTCTACATCGGCATCCCCGGGGCGCCGGTGCCGCTCGATGTGGTGGCGGCGCAGGCCAAGGAGGCGCGAATCGAGACCGTCTTTCGTTATGCCCACGTCTTTCCGCGCACGCTGGAGCTGATTTCGGCCGGCAAGATTGACGTTAAACCGCTCCTCACGGATCGGTTTCCCTTCCAGGAATCAGTCGCGGCCTTCGAATTTGCCGCCCGGATGCCGCCGTCGAGCGTCAAGGTGCAGATTGATCTGCCGGCGGAGTCTTGAACCCGAATCGGGCACGGCGATTCGTAAATCGTCGCAAGTGGGCATGCGCCGGTTCAGTCTCGAAGCGCCATGGCTGTCCCGCTTTCCCAAAAAAACCTCGACCGGCTCCCGGCTTCGGTTCCACGCCCCCGCTACGATCGCTCGCAGGTCGGCCAGGCGATGGTCCACATCGGCGTCGGCGGATTTCACCGGGCCCACCAGGCGGTTTACGCGGAGGATCTGCTGCATCAGGGCGGCGACCGGTGCTGGGGGTACTGTGGGATCGGACTGCTGCCGCGCGATGCACAGATGCGGGATGCGATGGCGGGACAGGACTGTCTTTACACCCTGGTTGAACGCACGACTGGGGGCGACCGGCCGCGCGTGGTCGGGAGCATCGTCGGGTACCTGTTCTCGCTGGATGACCGCGAGGCGGTGCTGGAAAAGCTGGCCTCCCCCGACACCCGGATCATTTCGCTCACGATCACCGAGGGCGGTTATTACATCGATCCGTCGACCGGCGGGCTCGACGCCGTTCACCCCGAGCTGCGCCACGATTTGGCCCATCCCCACGAGCCGGCCTGCTCGTTTGGATACCTGCTCGAAGCCCTCGATCGCCGCCGGTGCCGCGGACTGCCGCTGCCGACGCTCATGTCCTGCGACAACGTCCAGGGCAATGGCGACGTCCTGAAACGGAACCTGGGGGCGTTTGCGGAGCTGCGCGATCCTGTGCTGGCGCGCTGGCTGGAGGGCTGCGCCTTCCCCAACAGTATGGTCGACCGGATAACGCCGGCCGCGGAGGCCAGCCACAGGGAGCTGGTCCGATCAGGATTCGGCATCGACGATCGCTGTCCCGTGATGACCGAGGGTTTCCGGCAATGGGTCATCGAGGACCGATTTGCCCAGGGTCGGCCGGCATGGGAGCAGGCCGGTGCGTTGATCACGACCGATGTCGCTCCCTATGAGACCATGAAGCTCCGGCTGCTGAACGGCAGCCATCAGGCGCTGTGCTACATCGGAATGCTGCTGGGTTACGAATTTGCGCACGAGGCCATGGCGGATCCGGACATTCGCCGGCTGCTCGAACTCACGATGGAGCGGGAGGTGGTGGGGCTGATTCCCGTGGTCCCGGGCGTCGACCTGGCGGAGTACCGGGTCTCGCTGCTCGAGCGGTTCGGAAACCCGGCGATCCGCGATCAGCTGTCCCGAATTGGCATCTATGGCTCAGCCGGGATGCCGAAGTTTCTCCTGCGCTCGATCGAGGAACAGATCGAGCGGGGCGGGCCGATTGCCTTGCTGAGCTTCACGGTCGCCGCCTGGTTTCGCTTCCTGGCCGGCACCGATGAACGGGGCCGGAAGCTCGAATTGAAGGACCCGATGTCCGCCCGCCTGCAGGGGCTCGCGGTGCAGGGCGGCCATGATCCCGCCCCATTGCTGGGCGTCCGGGAGATATTCAGTGCGCACCTGGCCGGCGCATCCGGATTTGTGCGGCGCGTCCAGGACGGCTTGGAGTCCTTTTACCGGATTGGGGCGCGGGCGACGTTGCAGCGGGCGCTCTCGCTGACAACGCCGGACGGTGGGCGGCCGGCGGCGAGATGGTGAAGTTGTGGCTTTGACACCACGCCCCGGGTGGATTCATGCGTTGGCCGCATGCTGCAGTCGCTCCGAATCCGCAACCTGGCTTTGCTCGAGGAAGTCGCGCTTGATTTCGAAGCTGGGTTCACGGTGGTGACGGGGGAAACCGGCGCCGGCAAGAGCATCCTGCTCGGGGCCTTGGGCCTGCTGGCCGGCGAGCGTGCGGAGAAGACGATCATCCGGCAGGGGGCGGCCGCGGCCGAGGTGGAGGCATCGCTGTATTTTTCCGATCCCGCGCGCATCGATCCCTTGCTCGCCGAGCTGGACCTGCCCGCTTCCGAGGACGGTGTCGTCATTCTCAAGCGCAGTGTTCCCCGGGAAAAGGCGCCGCGGATTTCAGTCAACGGCAGCCTCGCCACGCTGGCGGCATTGCAGCGGCTCGGTGAACGCTGGGTCGATTTTCACGGCCCGAGCGAACCGCGCCGGCTGTTGAAGGAAAGCTGCCAGCTGGAATTGCTGGATTTGTTTGGCCGGACGAGCGAGGCGCTGGCCTCCTACCAGGAGTCCTATGCGGCCTGGCGTGGACTGCTCGCGGAGCGCGAACAGCTGGCGGGTGAGGCGGCGCTCCCGGCGGATCAGGTCGAATACCTCCGCAACCAGCTTGCCCGGATGGACGCATTGGAACT
Source organism: Verrucomicrobiia bacterium (assembly GCA_011525695.1). GTDB lineage: Bacteria > Verrucomicrobiota > Verrucomicrobiia > Opitutales > Opitutaceae > ER46. Next base: position 1,470 of record WYBX01000138.1, on the reverse strand, counting down.
GTCCGACGAGGCGGTTGATCGACTCGAGCTGGATTTCCAGCGGATGAGCCGGGTGCAGGAATTGATTGAGTTGTCCTCGGCGCTGGCGGGAGGGCTCATTGGCGACGAGGGCGTGCAGAGCCGGCTGGCGGCGCTGTTGCGCGAGGCGCGGCAGCTGGAGGCGGTGGATCGATCCAGCAAGCCATTGGCCGACCGGCTGGCATCCGTCATGGTGGAACTCGGGGACCTGGGATCGGAGTTTTCCGCCTTGAGCCAGCTGCAATATGATCCCGAGCAGGCGGAGCAACTCACGACCCGCATGAATACGTGGCTCGAGCTGAAACGTCGCCACGGCGCGGACCTCGGGGCGGTGCTGGCGGCCCGCGAGGCCATGCGGCGGCGGCTCGAGGTGCAGGGCGATCTCGAAGGCGCCCTGCTGCGGCTGGAGCGGAGGATCGCGGATGCCCTCCAGCTGGCCCGGAGCCGGGCGCAATCCCTGCGTCAGCTGCGCACGAAGGCGGCCAGGGAACTGGCCCGGGTCGCCGCCCGCGGGATTGGGCAACTGGGGTTTTCGAAGGCGGATTTCCAGGTGCAACTCGTACCCTTGCCGGAGTTGGCGCCGGCCGGCGATTGCCGCGTGGAGTTCCTGTTTTCGCCCAACGTGGGCGAACCGCCATTGCCGCTCAGCCGGATCGCTTCGAGCGGCGAGCTCGCCCGGGTCATGCTGGCGTTGAAGACGGTGCTCGCCGATCTCGATGCGGTTCCACTGCTGGTTTTTGACGAGGTGGATGCCAATGTCGGCGGCGAGATTGGCCGGGTGGTGGGTGAGAAGATGGCCGGGATTGCCCGCAACCACCAGGTCTTATGTGTCACGCACCTTCCCCAGGTCGCGGCGCAGGCGACGTGTCACCTGGTGGTGAACAAGGATCAGTCCCGTGACCGGGCCGTGGTGACGATCGAGCCGATCCAGGCGAGCCGGAAGGCGCGCGTCGGTGAGCTGGCCCGGATGCTCGGCGATCGCAGTGCCCGGAGCGCGCTCGCGCACGCCGAGGAACTGCTGGGCCGGTAGTGGTCATCCCTTCAAAACCTTGGATTCTGACTTCGGTTCGTGGGGCGCAGCCTGGTCTGCGCAGCTCATTGGCCGTGACGGAGCACGGCCCTCCATTTACGAAGTTCGGAAGGTTGTGGCCGTGACGGAGCACGGCCCTCCAGGAATCTGGTTCTGATCCAGGATTCTGGACTCCTGATCGGGATGACATTCGTGGAGGGGCGACCTCCGTGGAGTCCTTTCGAAGGCGCATTCGTGGAGGGACGCCCTCCGTGGCGTCCACAAATCCGATGCGGAAATAATCCTGCGCTGCTCATCGATCTCAATGGCCGTGACGGAGCACGGCCCTCGTGCGCCTGTGAGGGCGTCCACACAGCGGGGTGCAAGTCCCCGTCAGGCGGAACGTTCACCCGCCTGCAACCGAAGGCTACTGCGTCGTGGCA
>WYBX01000137.1 GCA_011525695.1 Verrucomicrobiia bacterium | reverse complement strand
TCCACAAACAGTTTTTGGTTGGGAGGGTCGCCCGGCCCGGCGACAGAGGGCCTAGCCAAAGCGGCGATGAGCGCCGCACGAATACCCCACGCTCCCGGTCAACCCCACGGTGATGCACGAAGAACCCGAAGAAAGCGATCCGACGTTTGCCAAACTCGTCGACCGGATCGAAAAAATTGCCGGCGCCTTCGCGGTCCATGGAATCTCCCTCGGCTTCGAAACCGGCCAGGAATCCGCCGAGACGCTCGCCGCGTTCCTGCACCAGCTCAATCGTCCCGACGTCGGCGTGAACTTCGACCCCGCCAACATGCTGCTCTACGACAAGGGAGACCCCATCGAGGCGCTCAAGACCCTGGCACCCTGGCTCAAACAGTGCCACATCAAGGATGCCCGTCGCACCCAAGTGCCCGGCACCTGGGGCGAGGAGGTCACGGTTGGCACCGGCGAGGTCGACTGGACGGCATTCCTCGCCACCCTCGACGCGCTCAACTACCAGGGCGATCTGTGCATCGAGCGCGAAGCCGGCAACCAGCGAGTCGCCGACATCCGCGCGGCACACGTTCACCTTGAAAAGCTCCTCGCCTGATTTCCCAGTCCTCCTCCTCCCGCCATGGTCAACGTAGCTGTCGTCGGTCTCGGTTTCATGGGTGTCACGCACATCAAGGCGTATGCCAAAATCAAACACGCCCGGCTCGCCGCCATCTGCGACGCCGTCCGACTGCCCGCCAACGGCGATTTTTCAACGATCTCCGGAAACTTCGGCACCGGCGATCCGCTGAAGCTCGACATGACTGGCATCAAGGCGACGAAGGATCTGAACGAATTGCTGGCCGATCCAGCCATCGATCTGATCGATCTGTGTGTCCCCACACCAGCGCATGTGAAGCTTGCGACCCTCGCGCTGCGGGCCGGCAAACACGTCATCTGCGAAAAGCCGCTGGCACGCACGTCCGCCCAGGCCCGCGAGATCGTGGCGGCAGCAAGCCAGGCCCGGGGATATTTTCTCCCGGCGATGTGCATGCGCTTCTGGCCTGGATGGTCCTGGCTGAAGACGGCGATCGAGCAGGAAACCTACGGGAAACTGAAAGCCGCCCGCTTCCGGCGAGTCGGTGAGCCGCCCGCGTGGGGCCGCGAAGGCTACTTTAACGGCGCTGCCTCGGGCGGTGCATTGCTCGACCTGCATATCCATGACGCTGATTTCGTGCAGTTCCTCTTCGGGCGCCCCCGCGCCGTCCACTCCCAGGGATTTTCCCATTACAGCGGCGCAATCGATCATGTGGTCACCCAATACACCGTCGCGAGCGGCGCGAGCGTCAGCGCCGAAGGCAGCTGGATGATGAGCGATGGTTTCGGCTTCAAGATGGAATACACCGCGATCTTCGAACGGGCCACCGCCGACTTCGATTCCAGCCGCGGATCCGAGGCGTTTCAGCTCTTCGAGCAGGGCAAGGGCAAACGCATCGTTCCGCCCGAAGCGGATGACGGCTTCGTCGGCGAGCTCGGTTACATGGTCGACTGCATCGAGCACCGTCGCCCACCCTCACGCATCACCGGCCGGGACGCCTTGTCCGCCGTGGAGATCTGCGAAGCCGAAGAGGAATCAATCCGCACCGGCCAGCCGGTCGCCCTGCCTGATTCTGCCTGAAATATTCATGGGCGTGACGCCCGCACTCGCGTCCGGGCAACCGATTCGACTCGCCACATGCAGGCAAGGTCGGCACGAGGCTTCAAGCGCTGCCCGCAGCCCGGAGCAGCGGGTAGCGAGTCGTGCCGCGTCAGGTCATCTCCGGGATGGCGTATTTTTCGCGGTACTGCCGTTTCAGCAGTGCGTCGGCCTGCGGGCTCCCCACAAAACGTTCCTTGGCCCAATCGAAGCGCAGCTTTTGATCGGCAACCCGGTAGGCAATATTGCCCAAGTGAACAATCGCGCAGGAGGCGTGCGCCGTCTCGACGTCGGCATTCGGCTTCTTCCGGCTCTTGACGCAGTCGATGAAATCCTGGGTGTGCGGCGCGTCGCCCGGCCGGCCGAACTGCTTTTCCACGATGCGACCGCCCGATTGCGCCACGATCCAGCCACCGCCATGACGCCCCACTGTCATCAAATATTCTGAACCGTAGATCTCGATCCGCGTGGCATTCATGGTCCAATACGGCAGCAGATCGTTGCGCCGGATGTCATCGCTGGTCTTCTGCATGTAACGCGGGTAGTTGGTCATTTCGAAGGTGAGCACCAAGTCGTCGAACTCGTAGTTCACCACCTGGACATCGGGACTTTCTCCATCGGCCTCAGGATAGGCCATCTTGCCTCCGGTCGCGGAGATCACCCGTGGCCGACCCCGATCGCCCAATAACATCAGCGCGAGATCCATCTGGTGAATCCCGTCATCGATCATGTCGCCGCCGCTGAAATCCCAGAACCGATGCCAGCCACCCCGGTACAGCCCCTGATGCCAGGGTCGATCCGCTGCCGGCCCGAGCCAGTGATCCCAGTCCAGTCCCGCGGGCCGGCTCCCGGGCTCGCCCAGTTTGAAGGCGCGGCCGGACTCGAGATTGTAGACCTTGACCAGGGCGATCCGACCGAGCTTCCCACTCTGCACATAATCGCGCGCCAGCTGGTTGTAGGGTGCACTCCGGTTCTGCGTGCCGACCTGGACAATTCGGTTGTACCGCCGCGCCGCCACAACCATCTGCTGCGACTCCCAGATGTTGTGGGCGTGCGGTTTCTCCACATACACGTCCTTGCCGGCCCGGCAGGCGTCGATGGACAACGGGGCGTGCCAGTGATCGGGCGTGGCAATCACGACGGCGTCGATCCCGCGGTCCTCCCACACGGTGCGCACCTCCTGGGTCAGCCGCGGCTTCCGTGGCATCACCTCGCCCAGGTCGGCCGCCGCACTCTCCAGCCGCTCCGGGTTGAGATCGCAAAGGCAGGCCAGTTCCGCCCCGGCTTCGATCAGGTTGCGCACGACAATCTTTCCGCGGCCGCCGCAACCAATCAATGCGATCCGAACCCGCTCGTTGGCGCCGGCCGCCCGCACGTGCTGAAGCGCACTCAATGTCGTCGCCCCCACCGCCGCCCCCAGCAGTCCCTTGCCCGAGTCATGGATAAAATGCCTTCGCGTGATCGTTTTCATGCCACCTGTGTTGTTGGTAGGTTAATTGAGCGCCCGCGGAATTTCCGCGATCCGTATTCTCCGAGTTCTGGTGAATTTATCATTTTCGTGCCAGGCTGGCTTGTTGCTGCGGGCAGCGAATCATGTCTTTTCGGGCACTATGGCACGTCAGGGCACGGCGGTAAGCTCGTAAGTGCCGCCCGGCGCCGTTTCGAAATCGATCGTCCGGGTTGGAGAACGCGCAACGGCCAGGAACGCCGGCGCATCCTCCGCCATCCTCGGTTTGTCCGCGGCAACGAATTGGAAGAACGAATTTGGGTTCGCACCGTGCGCCTCACTGGCGACGGCACCGGCCACGACGACCGGCCCGGCGGTGCGGACGCGACAATTGCCTCCCAGCTTCGAACGCACGGTTGCGCGGGTCAGCTTCCCCGCGGCCCAGTCCAGGTCCACCTCGAAGCCGCCGCGCGCCCGCAGCCCGGAGACCCGGCCGTCCGGCCACGCCGCCGGCAGCGCCGGCAGCAGGTGCAACACGCCGGCGTGGCTCTGCAACAGCATCTCCGCCACGCCCGCGGTGTAGCCGAAATTGCCATCGATCTGGAAGGGCGGATGCGCATCGAGGAGATTTCGGTAAAGGCCTCCGCCACGCATCGTGACCTCACTCGTGCCTACCAGCCGAAAGAGATTCCGCACGATCGCATAGGCGTGATCGCCATCCAGCAGCCGCGCCCAAAGATTGATCTTCCAGCCCATCGACCAGCCGGTCGCCTCGTCCCCCCGCAGCTCGAGCGAGCGGGCGGCGGCCCGAAACAGCTCCGGCGTGGCGTCGGCATTGATCTGGTTGCCGGGATGCAATCCATACAGATGCGAGACGTGGCGGTGCCGCGGGTCGATTTCGGTGAACTCCGCCCGCCATTCCTGCAACTGCCCGCGGGAGCCGATCCGGTACCGGGCCAGCCGGCCGAGCTTCGTCCGGAGTTCCCGCACCAGCTCCGGATCCCGGCCGAGCAGCTCCGCCGCCGCAATCGTGCGCGTGAACAACTCCCGGATGATGGCAATATCCATGGTGGCACCGGCACTCACGGCCGCCCGCCGGCCTTCCGAATCCCGGAAGCTGTTCTCCGGCGACGTGCTGACGGGCGTGATCAATTCCCCCGTGCCATCCCCCGCATCGGCCAGCCAATCGGCATAAAACTCGGCCGCTCCCTTCATCAACGGATACGCTTCGCGGGCCAGGAAGTCGCGGTCACCGCTGAACAGCCAGTGCTCCCAAAAATGGCTCGCGAACCAGCCGCCGGACATGTTCCAGAATCCGGCCTGGGCCTGGCCGTCGACCGGCGCGCTGTCCCGCCACAACGTGGTATTGTGATGCGACACCCAACCGCGGCGCCCATACATGTCGCGCGCAGTCTGCATGCCGTTGGCCGCGGTCTCGCGAACCATCCGGAAGAATGGTTCGGTGAGTTCGGGGAGATACGTCGTCTCCGCCGGCCAGTAGTTCATCTCCGCATTGATGTTCGTCGTGTATTGCGACGCCCATGGCGGGATGATCTGGTCGTTCCAGATGCCCTGAAGGTTCAAGGGCTGCGTCCCGGGACGCGAACCGGATATCATCAGGTAACGGCCGAACTGGAAGAGCAGCGCCGCCAGGCCGGGATCGCCATCGGTCCGAAACGCCGCGATGCGCTCATCCGTGGGGAGCGCCGGCTTCGCAGGATTGCCGTCAAGCCGGAGTGAGACGCGATCGAACAATGCGCGAAAATCGGCTACATGCCGCTCCCGCAACGCGTCAAACGGCCGGGCAAGCGCGGCGCGCAACTCACGCATCGTGCGCTCTGCGGGTTCGAGCCCCTCGCGGCTCGGGCTGCGATCGTAGCCGTTGAAACTCGTTCCCATGCTGACCAGCAGCAGGGCCTCAGTGGCGCCTTCGATCCGCAGATCGCCGTCCCCCGCAAACACCCGGCCATCCGTCCGGACCGCGAGCCGCGACTCGAATCGCATACCGCGGCCGTCGACGTCGGCTCCATAGAGCACCTGGGCGGCGTGGGGCTTGCGCGTGCCGTCGCGATTGAAGTTTTCCGGATACTTCCATTGGTCACCCCAGCGCTCGACCGTCTCGAGATCGCGACGGCCGGCAAACCCCGGCGCCTGCCCCTGCAGCACGAGTTCGCGACCGGCGACACCGCTCGTGGCCGTCGGATGCGGCGACGTGAACGTTGCCTTCAGCGCCAGCGCGCCCGGCCGGTCGGCCTGCAGCCGGATCACCATCACCTGATCCGGTGCGCTGATGAACATTTCCCGTGAATACGTGACCCCGTCGCGCCGGTAACTCACGCCCGCCGTGGCCGTGGCGAGATCAAGCCAGCGCCGGTAATCGGTGGCAGAGGCGTCTCCCGGAAACTCCAGCCAAAGATCGCCCACCGGTTGATAACAGGGCTGGCTCCGGCCCAGCCAGTGCCGGGTGACGTAGGCATCGGCCTCCGCATTCCGTCCGGCGCGAACGAGCCCGGTGACATGAGCGAGATCCTTCGTGAGATTGAGCGTCCGGAGATCGGAGGGTGGCTCGCCGGAGACCAGCGTGTCTTCGTTGAGCTGTAGCCGTTCACGCGTGACACCACCGAAGACCATGGCGCCGATCCGGCCGTTGCCGAGCGGGAGCGCGTCGGTCCACTGTTCGGCGGGTTCGTCATACCAGAGCGTCAGATCGGCGACAGCCGCGGAAATCGCGCCTTCGCCCGCCTGGGCCGCCACCGCGAGGGAAAATAGCATGAAAACCATGCACTTCATGAGAGGCGGAAACACTTGGGTGAGACGATGCACGCCACCAGAGCCGTGCCGATTCTGATGGCCGCAAAAAAGCGCAGAAAGCGCAAAGAGGTGAACGGATTTCTTGCGCATTTTTGAGCTTTTTGCGGCTACCTTCATTTCAGAAATCGCGGCAGGAAGGTGGTCAAGGCTGGCACAAAGGTGACCAGCAACTGCACCACCATCATTGCCGGCAGGAAACGCAGGACATGCGGGATCATCGCGGAAATCGTCACCCTCCCGACCCCGCTGCCGACGAACAGCGTCGTGCCGACCGGCGGCGTCACGAGCCCGAGGACCAGGTTGCACACAACCATCACCCCGAAATGAACGGGATCGAGCCCGAGTTGATCGCCGATCGGCTTCAGCACCGGCACCACAATCAAAAGGGCGGGCCCCGCGTCGACAAACATGCCGACCATCAGGAGCAGGAGGTTGAGCGCCAGCAGCACGACGATGAGGTTCAACCAGCGTCCAGTCTCCGGCTCGACGCCCCCGGCCACGAGGTGGACGAGCGACTCACAGGCGGAAAGCAGACTGGCCGCGAGTGACTGGGGCACATAGCCGATGCTCAGGACCCAGGAAAACAGCCCCGCCGCGGCAATGAGAAAACTCAGGGTGGCCGTGGTCTTCGCCGCATTGACGAAAATCCTGGGCAGGTCCGGCAGCCGGACCTGGCGATAGACGAGCATGCTCACCACCAGCGCATAGACGGCCGCCACTGCGGACGCCTCGGTGGCGGTGAAGACGCCGCCGAGAATCCCCCCAAAGATGATCAGCACGAGCATGAGGGCGAGGACCGCCCCGGTTGCGCTCCTTGCCACCGATCGCAGCGGTTGCTTCGCCCGCAACGGCAGCTGCCACCGGCGCGCCTGGCGCCAGCTGATGATTATGATCGCGACACCGATGAGGATGCCGGGTGCCACCCCGCCAAGGAATAGCTTCTCGATCGATACATTCGCGATCGTGCCATAGATGAGCAGGACGATGCTCGGTGGTATCAACGCGCCCGTGACGCCGGAGCACGCCGCCAGGGCGGAGGCGAATGCCCGCGGGTAGCCTTCCCGCTCCATGGCGGGGATCATCAGCCGGCCAATCGCCGCACAGGTGGCACTCGATGCCCCCGACACGGCGCCGAACATCTGCGCCGAGACGGTGGTCACCATGGCCAGCCCGCCGCGTCGATGTCCCAGCAGCGCGTTGGCAAAGTCGGTGATCTTCTTCGAGAGCCCGCCTTCATTCATCAGGTCCCCGGCGAGGATGAAGAACGGCACGGCCAGGAAAGGGTAAAACGAGGCCATCGCGCGGCTCATCTCCAGTCCGATTATGATGGGATCGATCCCGCCATAGAGGATCGCCGCCAGCGAGGAGATCAGGATACAGAAGACCACCGGCACCTCCAGCAACAGCAGCACGACGAAGGTGATCAGAAGAACGAAGTCCATGGCTCAGTCCCCCGGAGCGATCCTCTGCGGTGGCAGTGCCGGTGCACGGGCGTCGGCCAGCAGGTTGCGGATCTGATAAATCAGCAGGAACGCACATCCCACCGGACACGCCGCGTACACCCACGAGCGCGGCATTCCGGTGGCCGGCATGACCCAGTCGGTGATCAGCAGCGAGACCTTCGCGCTCCAGTAAATGAGCAGGAGCGTCATCGCGATGCCCAGGGCGTGGCCCAGCATCAGCGCGCGGCGCTGCCAGCGCCACGGGAGGCTCCGAACCAGATAATCAAAGGCGTAGTGCAGCCGATCGCGCATCGCCACGCCGGCCCCCAGGAACGTGAGCCAGACCATCAGCACCTGCGCCAGTTCGTCCGCCCAGGAGAGCGAAAACTGCAGCACGAACCGGCAGAAGACATTGACGAACACGATGGCGGCCATGCTGGCGAGCACGGCAAACAGCAGCAGATCGAGCCCGCGGTCCAGGAGCACGACCGCTCGATTGCGCGACGGGCTCACCGGAGGCCTCCGTTCGCCTGGATTCGATCCAGCAGCGTCGGATCGACCTCCGGATGCCGTTGCAGGAAATCGCGCCAAAGCGGTCGCACCTGCTCGATGAAGGCGCGCTTGTCGGGGACGCGGTTCACCGCCACGCCGGCCTGGCCGATTGCAACGAAGGACGCTTCGATGCTGGCATTCCAGCGCCGGTTGTACTCGGCCAGGATCCGCTCGGGTGCCTCGACGATGATCTGGTGAAGATCCGGATGCTCCCGCGCCACGCGGTCGAGCCAGTCGCGGTTGGCGACGAGGACGTGCTGGTTGGCGAAATGCTCGGTCATCGAGAAATTGCGCGCCCCGGCCTCCGGGAACCTTTCCGCCACAAAAACCGTCGCGTTGTTTTCCGCGGCATCGACCACCCCGGTACGCAACGCCTGGAAAAGCTCACCTGCAGGCATCGGCGTCGCGCTCCCGCCCATGGCATTGATTGAGCGAATCATGACGGGACTTTCCATCACCCGGATTTTCATCCCACGGAGATCGGCGGGCGACGTGACGGCGATGCCACGCGTGTTGAACAAGTTCCTGAAGCCGCACGAGAAAAAGGTCAGTCCCTGGAGCCGGTGCCGGCGCAGTCCGTCCAGGAGTTCCCGGCCGATTGGGCCATTCAGCACGCGCAGGTGGTGTTCCTCGTCGACGAAAAGATAGGGCAAGTCGAGCAGGCTGAAGTTTGGGTCGAGGGTGGTCACCACTGACGAGGCGCATTGGACCATTTCGACAATACCGAGGTAGCAATTCATCAGCAGCGCGCCCTCGTCGCCGATCACGCCGGAGTCGTAGAACATCACCTTGATCCGGCCACCGGACCGCTGCTCGAGTTCCTGCCGGATCAGGGTGGTACCCTCCCAGACGGCATTGGCGCGATTGGGCTGCAGCGCGAGCCGGAACACGAGTTCGGGAGCGCGCGCACTCTCCTCGGCAGAAGCTGCCGCAGGCTTTGAGCATCCGGCAGCCGCACCGGCTACGACGATTACCAGCGCCAACCCGAACCAACCAGCAATCCCCCCGGACGCACCGCGTCCGCAGGCCCAGCGGCGTGAAGCATGCATCCAGCCACGGAACGCATCTGAGCCGACGAACAGCCCTCCACCGGCACCTCCACCTCTATGCCATCCGCCAACCGGACCCGCGGAGCGGAGCGACAGCGCATTGTCGAGTGGACGATCCTTCACGGACCTCATGCTCACCTGAGATCCGGCCGAACTCACGCTTTTCTCGTCGCGCGGATCGGCGGGTCAGCCCCGGATGCCAGAGAGCCGGCGCTCCCTACTTCAGCTGGTACGCCACGACCGTGTTCGCGAAAAACGTCGGCACATACACGATCCGGCTCCGGGCATCATAGCCGATGTCAGCCGAGTTCAGCTTCTGCGGGCGCGTATCCAGCAACAGCTGCTTCTCCCCGCCCTTCACCTGATAAATCGCCCCGGCCCAGCAGGAGACGATGAACTCATCGCCAGCCACATGCTCGATCCCGTCGGTGCTGCCGTCCATCCCTTCCACGATCGTCGTGCGCCGCTTGTTCCGGTCGAACTTCAACAGCGTTCCCGAATCCAGCACGTAGAGATCGCCCTCATGCGCGAGGACCCCGTTCGGACGCTTGAAGCCGTCGACCCAGACCGTGGGCTTCCCATTTGCGATCGCGTAAATCTTCAGCCCGCCCATGTCGGAGACGTAGACCACGCCGTTCCGGTCGATGCTGACATCATTCAGCTGCTTTGCATCCGGCACCGGGATCGTCTGCACGATGGCCCCCTTCGCGACATCGATCACCGCCACCCGGTCGAGGTCGGCAACGTAGAGCCGGCCGTTGTGCAGCCCCATGCCCTTCGGCCCCTCGAGTCCCTTCACCCACTCGGCCGCAATCACGTTTCCCTCCGGGGAGACCCTGGCGATCGAGCCGGCGCCGTCCTTGGTCCACGGCTCCTTGCCGTCGATGTTGGAGACGTACAGCACGCGGGCTCCGGCATCGAAGAGCACCGACTCCGGTGTCTTCAGTTCGGCCGGTGTCTCCCAGAGCTTGACCAGCTGCCGGGATTGCGCGGAGAGCGGGGCGCTCAACAGAGCCGCGAGGATGAGAAGGATGGATGGGGTTTTCATCATTGGCCGGGATTGTCGACCAGCCTGGCATCCCGCGCAAGTCACAGCGACCGGTTGGCGGGCTGTATCCGGATGGATCGGGCTTTCAGCCCTCGATTACATTCGACCATGTTCCTGGACCGGCGGCAGCAGGAATCAGAAGTGGATTCCTGGAGGGCCGGGCTCCGTCCCGGGCCTACTGCCCGGCACCGGCGTTCACCGGCTCGAGCCCGCGCCGCTTCAGCAACGGCGCCAGGCTGGGCTCGGCGCCGCGAAACTCTCGGTAAAGCGTCATCGCCTCCGCACTGCCTCCGCGGGAAAGGATGCCGCGGCGCAGCGCATCGCCATTCCTGCGCGCAAGCCCGCCGCTACCCTTGAACCATTCGACGGTGTCGGCATCGAGCACCTCCGCCCACAGGTACGAGTAATATCCCGCCGAATACCCATGGAAGAAGGCGTGGAGGAAATACGGGCTGTGGTATCGCGGTGGCACCGGGGCGAAATCGACGCCCGCCTTCCGCAGCGCCGCCGCCTCGAAGGCCATCACCCCTGCCGGCTCCGGCACCTCCCCGGCCTGGATCTGATGCCAAGCCTGGTCGACGAGCGATGCCGCCAGATACTCGGTTGTCTTGAAACCCTGGTTGAACTTCTGGGCCGCCATCACCTTCTCCAGCAGCGCCGCCGGCATCACCTCTCCCGTTCGGTAATGCCGCGCGTAATTCCGGAACACCTCGGGCCAGGTCGCCCACATCTCGTTCACCTGGGAGGGGAACTCCACGAAGTCGCGGGGCACGCTGGTGCCTGAGAAGCGGGGATAGGTTACGTCCGAGAAGATGCCATGGAGCGCGTGGCCGAATTCGTGGAACGTGGTGATCACCTCGTCCCACGTCATGAGCGTCGGCTCGCCTTCGGCCGGTTTCGGCAGGTTGAGATGATTGCCCACCACCGGCTTCCGCCCGAGCAGCTTCGACTGCGAAACGTATCCATTCATCCATGCTCCGCCGCGCTTGGTGGGCCGGGCATACATGTCGGCAATGAAGATTGCCAGGTGCGAGCCGTCGGCATCGAAGACATCGAACACCCGGACACTCGGCTCGTATACCGGCAGGTCCTTCCGCTCCGCGAAGGTGATCCCATAAAGCTTCGTGGCGGCGAAGAACACGCCGTCCTGGAGCACGCGGTTGAGCTCGAGATAAGGCTTCAGTTCCGACTCATCGAAGTCGAACCGCTGGCGGCGAACCTTCTCCGCGTAATAATCCCAATCCCAGGGGGCCAGTTTGAACCCGCCGTTTTCCCGATCGATCACGGCCTGGATCTCGGCCGCCTCGCGCCGGGCGTTCGCCACCGCGGGCACCGCCAGATCGGCGAGAAGCCGGTTGACGGGCCCGATCGCGCCGGCGGTCTGATCCTCGACCTGGTAGTCGGCGTGTGTCTTGTAGCCGAGGATCGCAGCGCGCTCCGCCCGGAGCCGGACCAGCCGTGAGATGATCGGCAGGTTGTCGAATTCCCCGCGCCGGTTCCGCTGGACCGAGGCCTCGAAAAGCCGCTGGCGCAGCGCGCGGTTCTCGAGCGAGCTGAGCGCGGGCTGGTTGGTCGTGTTGAGCAGCCGAATGAGGTACTTGCCCGGCTTCCCCTCCTCCTTCGCGGCCGCGGCCGCCGCCGCAATTTCGTTCTCCGGCAAACCGGCGAGCTCGGCGCGGGTGTCGACTACCACTGCCGCTGCGTTGCTGTCCTTCTGGATGTTCTGGCCAAAGGTTGCCTGCAGCCCCGCGATCTCCTGGTTGATCGCCTTGAGCCGATCCTGGTCGCCCGACGAAAGCTGTGCCCCGGCGCGGACGAAGTCCTTGTAGTAGCGCTGGAGCAGCCAGTCCGACTCGGGATCGAGCCCGAGTTCCCCGCGCTTGCCGTGCAGGGCCTCGATCCGGGCGAACAGCGCCCGGTTCAACCGGATGGCATCGTGATGCGCCGCGAGCTTTGGCCGGATCTCCTTCTCGAGCGCCCGCAGATTGTCATTGGTGACCGTGGCGGTCAGGTTGCTGAAGATGTCGTCGACCCGCTCGAGCAGCTGACCGGTGCGTTCGAGCGCAATGATGGTGTTCGCAAAGCTCGGCGGCTCGGGATTGTTCGCGATCGCGTCCACCTGGCGAATCTGCTCGGCCATGCCGGCCGCGTAGGCCGGGGCGAAGTGGTGGTCCTTGATCTGATCGAAGCGGGGATAACCAAGCGGCAGCGAACTCTCGCGGGCCAGCGGGTTGTCGGGTGGGAGGGACATATCGGCAGCGGAGCGGCTGACGGTAATCAAGGTCGCCAGTGCGACAAGCGCACGGTTGAGGCGCGGGGGGACAGGGAATTTCATACCAAATTTTCGTGAAAAGGTGGACAGCCTTGGCTGCGCCGCAAGCAGCAGACCCTGGAGATCGACGAATAAAGCCGGCCAATCGCGCGGGGTTAGCGCAGCTTAACAAGTCGCAGCAGTGCAGAATCTTGGATTGGGCCTGCGGCGGCCAGGATCGCCGGCGCCGGACAGTTAAGCGTTGTGATGCGGGCGTTGTTCCCGAGGGTATCTCGACCCCGTTCCTGAATGCACCCTCCGCCACCCAGCCGCTTTTCTCCCGCCGGGCCGCCCCGCCGCCGATGAATCCTGGCTGCCCAGAGGTGTCCCGACAGCTGGCCGGCGGGCATGGAGCGACGGGTTCCCCGGAGCCACCGGCCACGCGAGCGATGCTCCTGCTGGGCCTGATGATGGCGGGTGCGGCTGCAGTGGATACCATCACGGCGAACCTGCTGCCGATCACCGCGCGGCTCTTCACGAGCGACCTGACCTTGATCGGCGCCATCCTGGCGATCAACCGGGTCTGCGGTTTTGTCGTCCAGCCCTATGCCGCCTGGAAGAGCGATCGGCACTGGAGTGCGGGCGGGCGGCGGCGCCCGTTTCTCCTCGTGGCCTGGCCCGTGACGATGGTGTGCGTCGGTTTGCTCGGCTCACTCACCTACATCGTGCCGGCGGATCTTCGGAATCCCGCGGTGATCATCGTGCTGCTATTCGGCATCAATCTCGCGATGCAGGCGTCGCTCGATGTCTGCTTCGGCACCGGGCTGCCGTTGTATGGTGACCGCTTCCCGTCGGGAACGATCGGCCGGGCCAACGCGATCCGCAGCGTTTTTACCAGTGCGGCACTCGTTGGCATGATGTCCGTGGCGATCCCGCTTTCGGAGGAATGGGCCTTTCTGCCCTATCTGGCCGCCATGATCCTGGTGGCGATCTCCTGGTGGATCGCACGGTTCGGAATCCGTGAAACCCGGCCGGAGCGGCTGCCGCCGCCGGGCCGGTATCATCCCCTGCTGCCGCTGGCCGAACTGCGCGATCCGCACACGCGCAAGGTTGCCGCAGTGGCGAGCGCAGCCCTGGCATCGTCCGCCGTCACGGAGATGTTTCACGCGCTGTTCGTCATCGAGACGCTGGGGTTGTCGCTCGCGGGGCTGGGCTGGTCGACTTCGGCCGGCATCGTCGTGAGCTTCCTCTGCCCGTATCCGGTCGGGCTCGCGATTGACCGTTTCGGCGCGCGTTCGGTCCTCATTGCGGGCTTCTCGCTGCTGGTGCTGGTGGAGCTGGGGCTGGCCTTCTGGGTCGACGACCTGGTCTCGCTGACCATCGCCCTGGTCGTGTTTCGGGTCGCGCGGGTGCTCGTCCAGATCCCGGTGGTGCCGCTCATGTTTCACAACACGACGGCGGATCGCCGCGGTTCGATCTTTGCCGGGCTCCAGATGACGCGGGCGGCGCTCGCGAGCGGGGCCGTGCTGGTTGCCGGTTACGTGGCAAACCTGGCTGGATCCTATCGCATCTGCTACATCCTTGCCGGGATCGCGTGCCTCGTGGGGCTGGTCTGCTCGCTTCGACTCGCCCCGATGGGCCGGCGTGGGGGGCCGGAGCCCGCGGCGGTGTAGTCGGGTGAATCGTTAAATTCCACGAGGTTTGCCGGATCCCTGCAGGACATGGATCCTGTCGGCGTGTCCTTTCCCTTCCGCTCGTACCAGCCGGCATGAAGCATGACGATTCCATGGATGGCCTAGGCGACGCGACGGCCGGCGGGGTGGTTGAACCCTCCAGCGAAAGGCCGGGGCGCGGCGAGGTCGGGGCCTATTATCTCAATGCCCAGATGTACACGATCGTTCCCGAGCATGTGCGTGCGGACATGGGCTGGATGGCGGACCAGGGGACGAACTTCGTGTGCGTGGGTGTGCTCGAGCAGGATCTCTGGGCGGCGCGGGAGAATCTGGCGTTGATCATCGGCGAGGCGGAACGCGCGGGGATGCGGGCCCTTGCTGTGCCCTCGCGCTGGGCGGGGCTGACGGCGGGGGCGCCGAAGGTGCCCAGCATGTTCGCGGTGCTCAATCCCCACACCTGGATGCTGGATGATCAAGGGCGGGCGGGATTTGCCCCCTACACCAGCGGGGTGATCAGCAGCGTGCACTGGCCGGAGACGCTCCAGTTTTTCCGCGACACGCTGGCCGAACTGTACCGACAGCATCCCTCGCTGGCCGGAATCGTCATCGACGAACCCAAAGCTTTCCAGGTCGATCATTCCGCGAAGGCCCGCGAGGTTCTCGGCGCCGGTGCTCCACGCCAGGCGCACCTGCGCGCCGCCGCGCAGTTCTACGATCAGGTCTGCGGTTTCTCGAAGCAACTGTACCCGGAGAAGCTCACCCTGCTCTTCAATCAGGCGCACTATCACGATGACGAGATCGGTGTCTGTGCCGCGATGAGGAACCTGGACTACTTCGGGGCGGATGGCCGGCCCTGGGATCTGGAGGCGGACGGCCGGTGGGCGAGCTCCGGGGAGAATCAGGAAAGCGGCCGGGGAAAGGTCCTGCTGTCGGGAAAGGGTCGCAAGTTCATCGAGCTCGCCCGGTCGAACGGGAAGAAATCGTTCCTGCTGATCGAGAATCACAACTTCCCGGCGGAGATGATTGAACCGATGGAGCGGCATCTCCCCGAGGTCCTGCGACTCGGGGCCGACTTGTATCTCTATTACTATTTTCCCCGCAACGTCGCGGCGCCGAATCGCACGATGGAAATCATCGGACGGAACCTGAAGGCGCTGCAGCGGGTTTGAGCGAGCTATACGCAACGCCATAAGTCACGCCGTATTCCCGTAGGGCGCAGACCTGCCCGTCCGGCGAGTTCAGGGTCCGGAGCCTGCCGAGGGACTGCGCCCTCCACAGCAGTCGAATGGCCCTGAGGGCGCAGCGAGACTGCGCCCCTACGTTGGCAATGATTTCCGACGTTGTGTATTGAATGAAGTCCAGTTGCCCAAAACTCGACCTGTTCACAACGAGTTCGGGCTTTCCAGGACTGTTCCGAGGCGAAGCCTCTTCTGTCCTCTGCTTCAGTAGCGCTCCCACGGCGCCCAGCCTTCGTCATGACGAAGGTGGGCGCGGCGGCCAAACTGGAGCGGCGGCGCCGCGGCTTCAAATGCGCCCAAATCGGGTGCCTTGCCGGTGAAGTGATCGTTGAAGCCCGGCAATCGTTCGCCGTTGTCCAATGCCGCGTTGGGCACCTGGATAATCGGATCCGTGACGATCTTTTCCACGCCGCTGACCACCATGGCCACCTTGTTGGCACCGCGCGTCAGGGTGGTAGATGCCGGATAAAACTCGTTTCCCGCGGACGCCACGTACGCCGGGCGCGGGCCGAAGAAGCCGTGAGGCAGAGTGGCTCCGCTGCGCTCCATCCCGGTGAAGAGATCAAAGTCGTGATCGCTGCTGGGATCCACATCATGGCGGTTGATATAACTGCCTGGCACGTCGAAGATGTTGTTCCGGGTGACGGTATTGCGGGTGAGATTGTTGAACACGCTCGAGGGTCCCCGCGGCTGGAGCACCGTGTTGTGAAAGGCAAAGATAGGGCCGCCGCCGAAGCCCCCCCGCTCCTGGGTCTTGAAGGCTACATTGCCGCGGGGATCCGCATGGCTCCAACGGCTCTCGCCGAAGACATTGCGAAAGAGATAGAGCGGCCCCTTCGCGGTCGCCGCCGTCGCGATGCCGACAAAATACTTCTCGAGCAGGTTGCCCCAGATGCGCACGTTCATGTTCGCCCCCTCGCACTCGATCGCATCGTCCCAGGCATTCCGGATGATGTTCCCGTAAATGTCCGAATCGCGGTTCATGTTGCCAACATCCGAGAAGTTCACACCGCCGCCGATCCCGTCGTTGAATCCGTGGTCCTCCGTCGACCAGATCTCGTTGTAGCGGATCACATGGCCGCCGCGACTGCTGCGGAGCGTGATCCCCTGCGGTCCCAGCGGGTGCCCCGTCTCCCAGTCGTTCGAGGCGCCGCGGGGATTT
The DNA here is from genome assembly GCA_011525695.1 of Verrucomicrobiia bacterium. Classification (GTDB taxonomy): domain Bacteria; phylum Verrucomicrobiota; class Verrucomicrobiia; order Opitutales; family Opitutaceae; genus ER46. Next base: position 48,487 of record WYBX01000137.1, on the reverse strand, counting down.
TCGATGAGGTTGCGCTGAAGGGTCAGGTTGAAGGTCCCGGGCTCGGCCTGGATGCCGCTGTCCTGGTTGCCGCCGTTATGGCCGAAGCTGGCGGCGCCGCCCATCCGGCCCCAATGCCAGAGCCGGCACCCTTCCACGACGACGTCGTGCCGGTCCTTCCGGATGAGGATGCCATTGTGCGCGGCGTTGCGAACCTCGATCCCGCGGACGATCACGTAGTCGGCATCAATCTCGATTCCGTTCGGCGCAGAGTTGGCGACGTTGATCGAGCTGCGGGCGCCCGCCGGCACAGTGACGAGATGGTAGGCTTCGGCCGTGCCCGAGGTCGTGATGACGACCGGTTTCGCCGACTCGCCCGCGGGCAACAGCGTGGTGCGGCCAATCGGGAACTGGTCGGATCGCGTTTCGAGAGCGAGCAAACCCGTTCGGCCTGCCGCCTCCAGCCGGACCTCATATTTCGCTCCGGGCTCGAGCCCCACGAGACTGCCGCGGTATTCGCCCTCCTGGGCATCATGGATCAGATCGAGCGCGTCCTGCCAGGCGCCGGCGCCGGCCGGCCGGTACTGCACGCGGCACGCGCCCCTGTTTTCGCTTTTCCAATACACGCTCGCGCATTCGTAGGTCGCGACCACGGACGGCTGGGCGGGCGGCTCCCCCGCCACCGACCGCCCAGCGCCGCCGGGGAGGAGGAGAAGAAGAAGGGCGGCAATCGACAACGGCCAGGGGAGCTGCCGTATGCCGGTGGGCGGTAGTTTCGAACGGGGAGGTGTCATGGAAGAGGCAGGCTCGTTCACGGTCGAGGAGGGATTCGGGTGAGCAGGGCCACGATGTCGCCTGGAATCGGCGGCGTGCCCAGCGTCCTCCGTCCGCGCGTCTGGATTTCACCCCCGGCGATCGTCCGGCCCGTCCGGGGATCGAACCAGCTGAGTTGGAGCGATCCGACCGGGGCGCTCCACAGGTTGAGTTCGGTCTCGCCGCCATCCGGCAGGTACACCACATACACCGAGCCTGGCTTCGAAAGGCAGTAGCCGCGCGTGGTGATCTGCTGCCGCGGCTCCAGCTCGTGAAAGGGAAGGGCTTCGAAGAACGTCCGCAGGTGCTTCAGCTGCGCCGGGGCTATGCCATTTCCGGGTTCACCCATATAGAACCAGGCAATGCCGCCGGTGCGGTCACCATACGTGGCATAACCGCCGGCCATGGCAATCGTCCAATGGCTGCGCCGGATCCAGTCTGCATTCATCCCGTGACCCGGCCGGTCCGCGTCATGTTCGTAGCCGTATTCCTCGTTGATGAACGGCTTTGGGACCTCGTGAAACCGCTGCGTCCACCAGTACAGTTCGTCCAGCGTTCCGTAGTGTTGTGAAATGATATAGTCGGCCCAGGAGGAGCGCGCGTAGGGAAACTCGGCGTGACCGTGGGCGGAGGCCAGCCGCCCATACGGATCCTCCCGGCGGACGAATGCGCCCATGGTGTCGCCCCAGTCGGGGCTGCGCACCTCGTTGTGCTCATTTCCCAGATCCCACCACACATTGTCGAAGGCTGCCAGCCGCGCCACCGCGTAGCGATAGAGCCGATACTCGTTTTCCGTCAACCAGCCATACTCCCGATCCAGGCCCTGCTTCTCGATCGTGAAGATGCAGGTGGCCACAATCCCGCGCTCGCGCATGGCCAGGACGGCGCGATCGATCCGCTGCCAGAAAGCGACGTCGAAGCGCGTGAAGTCGAAGGCGTGATCACTGCCCTGCCAGGCCGGCAGGGTGTTCACCTCGCCGGGGCGCGCGCCATAATTCGCCGACCTGAGGGCTTCGGCCGACACCCCGTGTTCGATATCGGCGCTGGTGCCGTGGATCGTATCCTTCGGGTAGCCGGAGAGCAGGAAGCGCACCTTGTTGAACCCGTGTTGCACGAGGTAGTCCAGGGTTGCGGCGATCTGCGCATCGTCATTGGAGGGGTCCACCAGGTGGTAGGCCGTGTAGCCGAGGTGGTAGAATGGCTTCTTCGAACCGGCGTGCACGAAATGCTTCGGGCTCCAGGGAGCCACGATCACCGGGCCCGGCCGGGAGGAGGCTGCGCAACGCAATTCACCCGTGAACACCTTCATCAGGCCGGGAGCGCTGAAACGAATCTGATACCGATAGTCGACGCCGGCCAGCGCGGGCGAGAACCGCAGGCGAAACACCGTCCCATCGGCCGAGTCCGCAAAACCACGCGTGACCACGGGCACAGCGCGCGGGGCCTGGAAAGTTCCGGTAATCGCGACGTCCGTGAAGGGATTCGCAAAGTTGGGATTTTCGACCCGGATGACGAACTCGCCGAAATCGAAGCACGGCACGCTGGCCGGAGCTTCCAGGGTCAGGTGTGTCCCCGCTGCCGCCATCCCGGTGGCAATCGGCGCAGAAAAGAAAAGCGCCGCCTGGAGCAGTGCCAGGTTCCAGCTGGGTCGGCAGCAAAGTGGATTCACACGTCGAACTCTGGGGCGGAAAATAGACCGGACAAGTAGTCCGCGGTTGAACGATTCAAGGGCTCGCGGTGCAAGGCATTTCACAGAAGACGCGTAGGTAACGAAGAGCTCGGGGGGTCACGTGGTCCGAGGCTCTGCCTGGGCGATCGAGGGCTCCCTGACCTACCCCCGATCCGCGGACTTCGCCAACGTATCCGGCGGAAAGGGGATCAACGAGTTCAGATATTCCTCCAAATTTGCATAACCGTCCCCATCGGGGTCGCCGTGGCCGTCGGCGGGATTCCTGGGATCGAGCCCATGTCGCGTTTCCCAGGCATCCGGCATTCCGTCGGCATCGGCATTCGGCAGCGGCACACCCCCGCGAATCTCCGGGTAACCACCCGCGTCGGCAACGCTCGTCTTGATCCGGCCGGTGCCATTGCGCACTTCGGCGATGATCCGCTCATCGACCGAATCGCGGCCCTGGGTGATGCAGCCGGCATATTCCAGGACTTCCTCGAAGGCCTGGCGGGCGGACGTGGTCCGGATCGGCGGGGCCTCGAACGGCTCTCCGACGACATTTGGCCAGCAGACCGGTTCGAGCACGAGCCGCTCGTCCTGCCCGTCGGACGTGCGGTGCGCGGAATTGTAATTGTCCTTTAGGTACACCTGGAACACTCCCGGCCGGCCGTAATTCCCGATGCTGTAGGTCACCGGTCCGCTGTCGACGCCCGCCTGCTGGTAGTTGCCCACATAATTGAAACGCACCCCATCCGACGGGCCCGTGCCGTAGCGGCCCGTGTTATAGATGACATTGTTCACGACATCCTTGATCGTGCCGGGCTGGCCCTGCAGCCGCGGGTTCCGGGGCGCCCGGTTGTGCGCCATGAGATTGTGATGATAGCTGAAGGAGCGGATGAACTTGATCAGCGCGCCGCGCGATTTGTGGATTTGCGGCGTGTCGAGACCCTCGGAATTGATGCACCACTGCACGGTGACATTCGTGGTCTGGTTCTCGCGATCCCAGTTTTCGGACTTCGTGTTGTCCGCGCCTGGCCCGCCGATGTAGCGGCCCATGATCGCCAGGTTCTCGTCGGTCGACCAGCTGAACGAGCAGTGATCGAGGATGATGTCACGGACGCGGTCGCGGGCGTCGGTGTTGGACATCTCGATGCAATCGGTCTGCCGCTGCGGCATCGAGTCGCCCGTGCGAATTCGAATCCCGCGGATGACGATGTCATGCGTGTTGATTCGCAGCGGCGTGACATCCGGAGCGCCCTTGCGGATAAGGATGCCATCGCCCGGGGCGGTCTGCCCGGCGAGGGTGAGATACGGGTGCTCGACGACGATTTGGGATTCGAGGGTGATGATGCCGCCCACGCGAAATACCACCGTCCGCGGTCCTTCGGCCTCGAGCGCCTGGCGCAGCGTACCGGGACCGCGGTCAGCCAGGCTGGTCACCTGGATGACGCGCCCGCCGCGACCGCCTTTCGCATTGGCGCCGAAGCCTTCCGCGCCGGGAAAGGCGGGCATGCCGTGCGCGAGGGGTGCAAGGATAAGCAGGAGCAGAAAAGGAAGCCGCACCGCATCGTGGATGCTGGAGGTATTCACCGGCTTCGAAAATCATGCTGCGGCGGCGGCGACAAGCGAACAGCCATTGAACGATTCAAGCACCGGGCCGCTGCAGCGCTCCCCGGATCCGGTCACCCGGCCGGAATGGCGTTTCATTCTCCCGCCTGAGGTTTTCCCGCCGCCTGCGCCGTCGCGTGCTACCATAAGGGCCTGCGTTGCTGTCATTGGGTCCCGCTGTCGCCCGCACCCGCAGCTTCTTCGGGTTCCACGGAATCAAGGCCCCCTTTGACCTGTGCGATCGCTGCGATTAGAATTGGCCCGATGGCTTCCGCACGGGTGACGCTGAAACAGGTTGCCGCCGCCGCCGGTGTGTCCGTCGGCACCGCCTCCTACGCGTTGCGCGGAATGCTGCTGGTCGCGCCGGAGACCACGCGCAAGGTGCGGGCAGTCGCAGCGCGGCTCGGCTATGCACCCGACCCGGTGCTCTCGCAGGCCATGAGCACCATCCGGCGCCAGCCGACGCAGGGCCACGGCGAGGTCATCGCCTATGTTGTCGCCTATCGCGAACGGGAGGAATGGCGCCGGCGCCACATCGTGCGCCGCTATTGGGAGGGAGCGCAGGAACGGGCAACTGAACTCGGCTACCGGATCGAGCCATACTGGGTCGGGGATACCTCGATTTCCGAGGCGCGTCACAGCCAGATCCTCTACAATCGCGGAATCCGCGGGTTGATCCTCGCACCCCACCCGGAGGCGGAGGGGCGGCTGCGGCTGGACTGGCGGCAGTTTGCGGTCGTCGCCGTCAGCCGCAGCGTGGTGGAACCGGTAACGCACCAGGTGCTCGATGATCATGATGCGATCGCGCGGATGGCGATGGGGCAACTGCACGCGCGCGGCTATCGCCGGATTGGCTTTGTCATGAGCCGCTATCGGAATGAACGGGTGGGCCGGCGGTGGCTGGCGGCATATCTGGCGAGCCAATATGATCTGCCCGCCAGAGACCGGCTGCCGCCCTGCGTGCAGGCAGTGGAGCCGCCCGGAGAATTCGACGGCCCGGGACTCGTGCGTTGGATCAGACGGCAGCGGCCGGATGCGCTGCTGGGACCGACTCCGCGGGCGATGCGCTATCTCCAGGAACAGGGGATCGTGACGCCGCGCGATCTGGGCTATGCGGCGCTGGATTTGGCGCCGGAGGAAACGGGCTTTGCGGGGGTGCTGCACGATGCGCACCAGGTGGGGCGCGCGGCACTGGGACAGGTGGTTGCCATCCTGCGCAACCGCGAGTTCGGGCTGCCCGAAAAGCCGGGACTGCAGCTCGTGGCTGGCCTCTGGCGGGACGGTCCGAGCCTTCCGGACCCCGCGGTTTCCCGGCGCACCGCCTGAACCATTCAACGAGGCAATGGGTGGCATCCGGCTGGCCGGGAATTGGTTGGCGGCCGGCCGGCAGCCGCGCCGGAGCATCGAATCGGATCCCGGAGGATGCCCCTCCCCGGACTCTCATTATCGGCTTTTGAATCGTTCAATAAGTCCACCCTTGGCAGCGGAGTTTTCGCAATCACGTTGTCGGCACCGATAGCCGATGGACGGGCGTGAGTCCCCCCCGCCGTACCTGACATCGACGGGTGACCTGGCTGGCGCATGCCAGCCGGAAACGCAGCCATGCATCCCTCCCGATCCCCTCGGGGGCAGCCCACAACACCACACCAGAAGTCATGAACGAACCCACCACTCGTGTTCGCACCCCCGCGCCCTCGTTGCGCTCGAAGCTCCACCTCCTGCCCCTGCTCGCAACCTCCGTCGCCCTGGCGCAGGTGGCTCCGGCTCCGAACACCGGCGCCAGTACGGCCGCCAACGAGGTGATCGAACTCAGCCCGTTCACGGTCGCGGAGGAATCCGATACCGGCTGGGTTGCCTCCAGTTCGCTCGCCGGCAGCCGGCTCAACACGCCGCTGCGGGATACCGGTGCGTCAATCAATGTGCTCACGTCCGAGTTTCTCACGGATATCGCGGCGATCGATGTCGGTGAAGCCATCGACTACTCGGTCAATGTGAACTCGGAAATCATGGAGGCGAACTCGACCAGCGAAAACTTCCTGATGTTCGGATTCGACGTCGATCGGCTGCGGGTGCGCGGGCTTCCAGCCACCTCGACGCGCAACTATTACAAGTGGCGGCTGCAATCCGATGCGTACAACGTGGATCGGATTGAGGAGAACCGCGGACCGAACTCGATTCTGTTCGGCATCGGCTCGGCCGGCGGGGTCATCAACAGCATGACCAAGCAGGCCTCGCTGGGCCGGGATTTCCGGCAGGGCAGCCTCATGTTCGGCAGCTACGAGAGCTATCGCGGCACGGTCGACATCAACGAGCGGCTGATCGACGACCAGCTGGGGCTGCGGATCAATGCCGTGCACAGCCACATGGGCAGCGAGAGGCACCATGCCTACAACGAAACCAGCCGTGTGCATCTGGCCTCCACCTACAAGCCGCGGGAACGCACGCGGCTGCGCGTGGATTTCGAGATCGGTGACATCGATCAAGTCACCACGCGCGCCTTCAGCGGCCAGGACGGCATCACCAACTGGATCGCCGCGGGCTCGCCGACCTTCGATACCTTCCAGACCAGCAACCTCGACGCCAGCGGCATCTCGCGCTATTCGGCAGGCACGCCGCGCCTGACCTATGTGTCCAACTCCGGCCTGACCTACAATGTGGCTGGCACCAATCGATCGACGGGGAACGGCAGCATCATCCTCGACGAGAGCCTCCTCGATCAGTCGGTGAACCCAAGCGGACCCGGCCAGCAACGGACGGGCGATCTTAAGAATCTCACCGTTTTCTGGGAGGAGAAGTTCGGGGAGAACACCTTCCTCGAGCTCTCTCACAATCGCCAATGGGCGGACTCGGAGGCGACGATCACCGGACAGGGCACGAGTGCCAACGTGCTTCTCATCGGTGATCCGAACAACTTTCTGCCCAACGGTCAGCCCAATCCCCACGCGGGAGAGTACTTCTACGAGGGCGGCCGGCTGAACCAGGCCCCGATCAGCGATCGTAATCACGCGAGCCGGTTGATGATTTCGCACGAGCAGGATTTCGGCCGATGGGGGAACTACCGCCTGGCCGGCATGGGCGAGTACGAGCGGCGCAACCGGCGGCAACAGCTCTTCGTCGAGGTGTGGGATGGCGCGCCCTTCAACGCCTCGCCGGAACATGCCAACAACCACGTTTACCGCCGGCATTATGCGACCCGGAACGACTGGTCCACCTACTACATGAGCGGCTTCCACGACGGCGGGCTGCTCACGGGCGTGCCGCATCCGACGGACCCAAGTCGCACCCTCAATTCGACCTTCGTGCCCTTCAACTCCGGCGGCCAGCGCGATCCGGTCGAGTGGCAGCGCACCCTTCTCCTCGGCGGGCAGGCCCGCTATTTCAACAACCGGCTGGTGCTGGCGGGCGGCTTCCGGCGGGACCTCCTCAGCATCAAGAACGCCAACGCCATTCGCGATCCCGACACCAAGCTCTGGACCGTCGATCATCCGGATGTCGACTGGTTCTACCAATCCTTCTCGGGCGAGACGACGACGATGGGCGTGGTCGGCCATCTGACCCGGAACATCTCGCTGTTCTACAACGCGTCGAACAGCCTCAATCTTCCGAACACCGCCCATCGGATCCTCCCCGATTCGCAACCACCCCCGCTTTCGGATGCGGAAGGCCAGGACTTCGGCATCATGCTGAGCTTCTTCGACGGCAAGTTCGTCGCCCGCGCGAACCGGTTCGAGGTCGATCTCGTCAATGCCACGGGCGGCGGTTTCGGAGGCACCTTCAGCAACCCGACCGTGCTCAACAACAACATCATGGATGCGCTGCTGAATGCCGGCGTGATCACGCAGGCCGAGGCCGACGCACGCGACATCGACACGAACAACGCAATCAAGAACCAGCGGCTGGAGGGCTATGAGTTGAACGTGACCGGCCAGCTGACCAGAAACTGGCAGGTATCGGTCAACTACTCGTACACCGATGGCTACGACAGCGAAGTCGGTCCGGAGGTAAAGGCCTGGGCCGAGACCGCAATTCCGTTCTACCTGCAATGGCCCGATGTGCAGACAGACGTGGAGGGCGGCGCCAGCGGGTTCATGACGGTACGGGAGCGCGTGGAGCTCTGGCAGACCAATGCCAACACCGAGTACCTCCGCGAAGGCCTCGTGATCCTCGGGAACAGGAAGCACAAGGCCAATTTCTTCACCCGCTACACGTTCGATGAAGGCGCGTTGAAGGGATTGTTCGTGGGCGGCGGCTATCGCTACACCGGCAAGATGGCGGCGAACTTCGTCGGTGAGGATTTGATCTTCAGCAAGAGCCGTGGAGAAGCCGACCTGCTCCTCGGCTACCGGCTGCCCGCGATGCGTTTCCTTCCCAATGGCGCACGCGTGCAGCTCAATATCCGCAACCTCTTCGATGCGACCGAGCCGCACGTTGCGCGGTGGGCGTCCGCAACCCAGCCCGCGCGCGGCGCGCTCATGGCCCCGCGTTCGTGGCGTCTGACGACGTCATTCGAGTTCTGAGGCTGAATCATCTCAACGCCCGGTTCGATGCGGACGAGCCGCTCGCCCTGCTTGCCATCGATGCGGCGCTGCGTGGGACCCCGAAAGCGGTCCCAGCCTACAGCGCAGGCCGCGGCTATTTTCATGGACAATTCGAGGGACTCGGCCGGACCTATGACAGCAATGCGATCTGGAGCCGCACGCGTGATGAGCGCTCCACCGCGAGGGAGTGAATCCACCCTCGCTACTCGTCCGATACTGCGATTGGGTACAGACAGACATGCGGCGGGAACGTGCGAGACCCGATCTGGCGCAGGACGGCTGGCTCGACGTTTAACGATTCAAGCTCCCGGAGTTTGCGCCGGGCAAACGGGCGGGATTTGCTGTCGCAATGCTCATCGAACCCGCCCGCCTGCCCCCCCGAAAATCCGGTTCCGTCGGCGGTTCCGCACCCAATCGGCGGCCCACCGCTTCGCACAGCCGGGCGCTGCTCCGGTTCGTCCTGCGGTCTCTCTCGCTCCTGCTCCTGCTGGCGGTGGCCTCCAGGGTCGAAGCTGCGGCAGCTGGAGAGGCCGAAAACCTCCGGGTGCTGGACTTCTGGCAATCATATTCGGATGCCCCGAACGCGCTTTACAAGGATCTGATCGACGACGCGCTGGTGCCACTGCGCGAGCGACAGGAGCGGATTGCCCGGCTCCGGACGCGCTCCGACTGGCAGCAGTATCAGCGCGACACCCATGCCAAGCTGCTCGAGCTGGTCGGGCCATTCCCCGAGAAAACCCCGTTGCATTCGCGCGCTCTCGGGGTCGTGCAGAAGGACGGCTTTCGGGTGGAGAAGATCGTGTACGAGTCGCAGCCGCGGTTGTTTGTCACCGCCGCCCTGTTCATCCCGGATCGGCTGACCGGCAGGGCGCCCGCGATCCTCTACTGCAGCGGCCACACCCCGCTCTCGTTTCACAACCCGGTTTATCAGCACGTGATCCTCAATCTGGTGCAGCGCGGGTTCGTCGTGCTCGCCTTCGATCCGATCAACCAGGGGGAACGGCTCCAGTTCCTTGATCCGGAGACCGGCAAGTCGGAGATTGCCGCGTCGGGGCTCGGTCATTCGCACGCGGGCGCCCCCGCGTTCGTGCTGGGCAGCTCGCTCGCCCGGCTGATGATCTGGGACGGCATTCGCGGGCTCGATTACCTGGTCAGCCGCGAGGAGGTCGATCCGCGGCGGCTCGGCGTCACCGGCCGCTCGGGTGGCGGCACGCAGACGGCCTATATCGCCGCAATCGACGAGCGGGTGCTGGCGGCGGCGCCTGAGAACTACATCACCAATTTCGAACACCTGCTGAAAAGCCGCGGCCCGCAGGACGCCGAGCAGAACTTTTACCGCGAGATATCCCGCGGGTTCGATCAGGGCGACTTTGTCATCGCCCGGGCGCCCAAACCGACCCTGATCCTGGCCACCACCCGCGACATCTTCAGCATCGAGGGAACGCACACTGCTTTTGCCGAGGCCCGGAGGGCTTTCGAGGCGTTTGGCCATCCCGAGGCGATGGCCATGAGCGTCGATGACGACGTGCATGCCTCGACGCGGAAGAATCGCGAGGCGACGTACGCATTCTTCCAGCAGCACCTGGGGCTCCCTGGCGACTCCACCGACATCCCGGTCGAGCCGCTCACGGCGGAGGAACTGAGGATCACGGCTACCGGCCAGGTCACGACCTCGCTTGGGGGGGAGACCATCCTGAGTCTCAACCAGCGGGAAGCCGCGCGGCTCGGCGGGGAACTGGACGAAAACCGGCGCGATCTGACCGGTCATCTGGCGGTGGTAAAAGCGAAGGCCGCAGAGCTGGCCGGCCATGAACCGGCGGCGGGGCGGGATCCGGCGCCAATCTTTTCCGGCCGGTATCAAAGGGACGGTTACACGATCGAAAAACACCTCCTGCCGGTCGATGAACGCTATGCGATTCCGTTGCTCGCGATGATGCCGGCGGGCGCGAGGCCGGCGCGCGTGGTGCTTTACCTGCATCCGGAGGGAAAGGCGGCCGCCGCGGGAGCCGGTGGCGAAATGGAATGGTTCGTCCGGCAGGGATGCGCCGTCGTTGCCCCGGACATCATCGGCACCGGCGAACTCGGGCCGGGCTTCCTCGAAACGAATGACCCGACGCACGGCGGCTTTCGGACCTGGTTCGGGTACGTGCTGATGGGAAAGAGCATCGTTGGGCGGCAGATGCGGGACGTGCTCCGGACCATGCGATTCATCGAGCAAAAATTTGGCACCCAGTCGCAGGAGGTGGCCGGCGTGGCACGGGGCAGCTTTGCGGCCCTGTTGCTCCACACTGCGGCGATCGAAGGGGGCGGGGGCAGGATTGCGCTGCTCGAGCCGTTGCTCTCCTACGAGTCACTCGTCTCCAGTCGGCGATATCCGCTTCCGTACCTCCAGTCGGCGGTTCCCGCTGCACTCACCGCCTACGACCTGCCGGACCTCGCTGCCTGCCTCGCGCCGAGGAAGCTCTTGCTGGCTGACGCTTGCGACGGCAGCGGCGCCCGCGCAGATGCGGCCGCGGTCGCACGAGAAACCGAGGTGATTGTTCGTGCCTTCGCCGCCAGTGGCGATCCCGCGCGATTTTCCGTCTTCCGCAGCGACGCGCAGCAGTCTCTCACGCAGGCACTGGCCGACTGGCTGAAGTGAGCGCGGCCGGCTGGCAGACTCCCGCCCGCGCCATCCCCCAAGGGATTGATTCGTGAACATCCGTCGCGGCTCCTCAATCGAAAGGCCGCCTACCCATGAGAATGTTCGGGGCTGGCTAGCGCGCGAACAAGATGCAGATCGGTGCCGGAACGTTGATCACGCCCTTGGTCTGGTAGGTGAGTTCGCCCGTTTCCTGGTTCACGCGGTGGACGGCCACCGTGTTCGAGTCGGCGCCTGCCGCCAGCAGCCAGCGGGCGCCGGGCGCCAGGGCGATGTTGCGCGGGAAGGCGCCCCGGACCGGCTGCACCTGGATCACCTGCAGGGCGGCGGTCGCTGGGTTGGCCCGGTACACGGTGACGGTGTCATGGCCGCGGTTGGACGAATAGAGGAAGCGGCCGCTGGGATGCACTAGGATCTCGGCCGCGGAATTGAAATCCTCCCCCGCCTTGGCCTCCTCGCTCAGCGCGGCCACCGTCGCCAGCTGCCGGGCGGTGCCCGCATCGGGATCCCAGGCGAAGCTGGTCACGGAAAGCGCGAGTTCATTGAGCAGATAAATGAAGCGTCCGTCCGGGGAGAAGCGCATGTGGCGCGGGCCGCCGCCCGGGACCGAGGCGGCAAACCCGTGGCGCTCGAGCGTCAACGCAGCCTGGTTGATCCGGTAAATCACAATGCCGTCCATCCCGAGATCCGGCACCAGCGCGAACCTCCCATCCGGTGAGAAACCGCAATAGTGCGGATGCGCGGCGGCCTGCCGACGGGGATCCACGCCGGAGCCGGGCCCGTGCTCCGTCACCTTCGCCAGCCCCAGCCGGCCCTCCGGATCCAGCGGGAACAATGCCACGGAGCCGCCGCCATACTGCGCCGTCACCAGGAACCTGCCCGAAGGATGGACGGCGATGTGCGCTGCGCCGCCGTCACCGCTCGAGGAGGTGTTGATTGGCTCCAATGCGCCGTCTGCGCGGACGTGGTACGCCGCCGCGCCGGCGCCGCCGGGAAAGGTGGCTGTAGCATACAGCTTCCTGCCGTCGGGATGGAGCGCGAGGAAGCCGGCCGAGCCGATCTCGGCCGCGAGCGTGGCGGCCGCGAGCTTGCCGGTTTCGGTGTCGAACGTCGCGCGGTAGATTCCCTTCGCGCCGGGTCCGCCCGTCCCGAAAAAGACCTGCCAGGTCTCGGCCCGGAGCGGAACGCCGGCCATGAGGAAGGCAAGTGACGACGCCAGTACCGGCAGCACGGCAGTGAGTTTCATGACCGGTCACCTACCGAGTGATCGCGCCGACGCCAAGCCCGTTGCTTGGGTTGAAGCGATTCAGCCTTTGCCCGGAAATCTCCAGCTCAAAGCGACGCCATCACGCGCTCCAGGAAGATCCGGTTCTCGGACGCATTGGCCGTCGTCTCCGCCGCGGTCTGCCCGACGGCGCAGGATTCCACCATGATCGGCCCGGTGAACCCCGCCCGCTCGAGCCGGCCGAGAATCGCGGCAAAATCCACCTGCCCGGTGCCGAATTGAATCATCACCTCGCCACGCATCTTGGTGCAGTCCTTGGCCGTGAACGCAGTCACGTGGGACAGGATGGGCTCGAGCTCCTGCAGCGGATCCTTGCCCGTATAGAAGATGATGTTCCCGGCGTCATACCAGATTCCCAGGTTGCGGTGATTGATCTTCTCCAGGCAGGTCAGAAGCTCGGCTGCCGCGGCATTCACGCCGCCATGCGGTTTTGTGACAATCTGGATGCCGGCATCGGCCGCATAGCCAGCCGCGAAGTTCATCAACCGGTACCAGGGTTCAAACAACTCGGTTCGCGCGGTCCCGGTGTTGATCAGCACGGTCAGCCCCAGCAGCCGGGCATTGTCCACCTGCTTCCGGATGTCAGCCGTGGCCTCGGCAAATGGCGCCGCATCCAGCGTCCGGAGCCGGCCCTCGTTGGCCGTCAGCCCGCGGCTGGCGATCTTCTGCTTCAACGCGAGGAGATACTCGCGCGATGCGGAGGAGCCATTGAACGGCGCCTCCGGCGTCGGCGTCTGCAGCCCGATCAGCCGGTAGCCGGCGGCGTGGACGCCCGCGATCATCTCGTCCTCGCTCCACTTGGTCCACGGGCGGTTCAGGCAGCCGATGGTCCATTGGGGCGGGCGGACTGCGGCAAGCGCATCCGGTAGCATCATACTGGCAACCCCGATGGACGCGCTGGTGACGAATTGCCGGCGCGTAAAGGAAGGAGAATCAATGTTCATGGACGAATGATAATGAGATTGTCCCATCACGGCCGGGTGTTCCAAGCGCGGAATACAGGATGGCCACCCCGCCATCAGCGCCGGCGATCAGAACTCCCGGTTTCCGAGTCCGGCGCCGGCGCGCGTTCGCTGCCCGAGAGGATGAATCGGCCAGCGACGGTGTTCCACGAGTCGTTTGAATTCTTCCCGGTGAACACCATCGTGAAGCTGGAGCCGTCCGCGCCGAACCACTTCGTCGGGAAATGCCACAACCAGGTGGAGGCCTCGATGTGCGGCACACCCCACTTTCGATCGAACAAGACTGTCGTCCATGGCCCCCATGGCTCGGGCGCATCGTAGATTCCAATGTTGCCTGCCCGATTCTCCGTGTGCTGCGTGCAAAGGAGGTAACGCTGCAGGCCGGGGTGAAAGCTCACGCTCAGATTCCAGCCGACTCCATTGGCTTCATCGGTGAATACCGGCCGCTTTTGCCGCACGTCGTGCGACCACAGCGGGCGACCGGCGGCATCACGGCCGGCAAAGAATTCGTAGCTCCCGAGATCGAGCAGTTGGGCCCTTGGCACCCGGGAAAGGGCGATCCGCCCGGGAATGTGCACATCGAAATCGGTATCCCCTCCCCGCGGGGCTTTCCCGGGGCCCCACGCGGGTTGCACAAAGTAACTATAGACGTACCCGTCCCGTGCCCCCGAATAGTCGCGGCCGAAATTCAGAAAGGTCGGCAGGGTCAGCCCGTCGGCGAAGTGAAACTTCAGATCAGTCAGCCGCCATGAGGCTCCGTGATCCCGCGATACTGCCATCTGGCAGTACTCCAGATGAGGATTCGGCTGGGGCGAGACCCACAGGTAGAGCACTCCGCCAACGCTGAGAATGCCATAGCTCTTGCCGCCGAACTGTGCCGGGCGGCCCGGCGAAACCCCGCCCCACACGTTGCTGCCGGAATAGCTCGCGGGATCGCCTTCGACCCGCGCGACGCCAAGATAAACACGGCCTTCGCGATTCGTGCCGCCAAAGCCGCCGCCGTCACCCCAGGCCGTATAGAGGTGCCCGTCGTCGGCCCACGTGAGCGGCCAGTTGTCACTGCCCGGCGCAAGCCGCCGGTGCGTGCTGAAGTCGAACTCAACGCCGGCGATGATCGCGCTGGGCGGATACGGAGCGCGGGCTTCGGCCCATGCCGCAAACCCGGTGGCGCAGGGAAGCGCCATGAGGATTGCGGCCCGCCGAAGATGATGCCATTTGGCCCGAAACTGCCCGGCATGTGGAGACTGCAACACCGTACACGGACCGCGAGCGGCGCGGCTGGCATGTGGGGAATTCATTGGTTGCTCAAGAGACTGTCCGCACCGTCTGCCGCAAGCCGGCATTTGCAGCCCCGAAGGGATGCTATGACAGGAAAATCTCGAGCAGGCTGAGTTCCAGCAATCCCACCGCCCAGGCAATCGTGGTGGGAACGGACCAGACGAGAATCTGACGCCTCGCATCACGGACGCCGATCATCCGGCAGACCACCCAGAAGAGGCTGTCATTGAAATAGCTGAAGAACATCGCACCCATGGCCGCGGCCTGCGCCGCAAGCAACATGCTGACGCCCGGTACGGAAGCCAGGATCGGCGCGGTGATCGAGGCCGCCGTGATCATCGCGACGGTCCCGCTTCCCTGGACCAGCCGGACAAAGGTTGCCACGAAGAACGGGAGCAGGACCGGCGGCATCGGCAGCCGCGCAATGTGCTCCGCCACAAGGTTGGCCGTCCCTGAGTCGCGCAGGACGGCACCGAGCGCCCCACCCGCACCGGTGACGAGCAGGATGATGCCCGCAGTGCTCAAACCCTCCTCCATCCGCTCCAGCACTTCCGCCCGCGGCAGGGCCGGCACCAGCAGATAGACTGCCAGGAGCACCGCGATCGCCAGCGCCACCATCGGCGTGCCAAGGTAACCGATCACCTGGACAACCGGCTGGCCGGCGAGCGCGGAATCCGGCCGCTGCACCAGGACATCCGTCGACGTCTTCAGCATGATGAGGACGATCGGCACGGCGATGGGAGCGAGCGACCGGGCCAGCCCGGGCAGCGGCTTGCGCGCGGCGTCACGCAGGAAGGATTCACCCGCCGCCTTCAGATCGACCGCCAGCGCCGGCGCTTCGTCCAGCGTGAGCCTCCGCCCCAGCCAGCGGGCATAAAAAATCACGGGAATGAAACACGGCACGGCGAGCACGAGCCCGAGCAGGAGCATCCGGCCGATGTCGACGCCGAAAAATCCCGCGGCGGCGAGTGGCCCTGGCGTGGGCGGCACCAGGTGATGGCTGACGACAGCGCCAATGGCGAGGGTCACCCCGAGCGTGATGGCGGATCGGCCCCCACGTGCCGCCAGCGCCCGGGCCAGCGGATGCAGCATGATGAAGGCGGAATCAACGAATACCGGGATCGAGACAATATAGCCGGTGACCGCCAGCGCCCAGTCCTCCCGCTTTTCACCGAGCCATTTCACCAGGCTGGACGCGATCCGCTCCGCGGCCCCGGACACCTCCATGATTCGGCCGAGCATCACGCCCAGCCCGATCACGAGACCGATCCCTGCCATCGTCTGGCCAAACCCGCGGCTGATCGAGCCGGTGATCGCATCCGGGGTCATCGCCGCGGCCAGCCCGGCCACCGTCGCTGCGATCAGCAAGGCGATGATCACATGGACCCGAGTGCGCGTGACGAGCCATGCCAGCAGCAGGATGGCAACGAGCAGACCGGACAGCGCCTGGAATGGATCGGGGTTCATCAAGCCGGCGTCATGCCAGCCTGGAAATTTCCTGAACGGAGGAGATCAGACGAGAAATTTCGGACCTGGATTCGTGGAGGGCCCGTGCTCCGTCACGGCCGCTACGTTCCGAATTTCGTACATGGAGGGCCGTGCTCCGTCACGGCCATCAAGACCGGTCCGCTGCGCAGAACGAGATTCGGATGCGGTTTGTGGACGACACGGAGGTCGTCCCTCCATGAATGTCATTCTGAATGACGGCCACCCACACCTTGGACGAAGCAGAATGTGAAACCCCTGCCGCCGGCGATTATCCCGCTCAGGCCCTGGCCGGTTCGTCGAGGTTCAGCTTGGCGGGTTCCAACCGCGGACAAAGGGCGTGAATGATCACCAGGGCGACGAGATAGGTGAACCCGGCCATGATGAAGACGATCAGGTAGCTGCCCGTCGCCTGCAGCACCGCGCCGACCAGCAGCGCGATGAACATTCCGCCCACTGCACCGGCCATGCCACCGATTCCCACGACCGATCCGATCGCCTTCCGCGGAAACATGTCCGAAGAGAGCGTGAAGATGTTGGCCGACCAGCCCTGGTGCGCAGCCGCCGCGAGGCTGATGAGGAGCACGGCCGTCCACTTGCTGACGCCGGTGGCGGCAAACATGATGGGGACCACGCAGAGTGCGCAGACCAGCATGGCGGTTTTCCGGGCGCGGTTGGTGCTCCAGCCGATCTTGATGAAATGCGACGACAGCCAGCCGCCGCCGATGCTGCCGATGTCAGCGATCAGGTAGATCGTGATCAAAGGCGGCCCGAGTTGGGAAACGGTGATGCCGACATCGTAGTTCTTGTTGAGAAAATCAGGCACCCAGAAGAGGTAGAGCCACCAGATCGGGTCGGTCATGAACTTGCCGATGGCGAACGCCCAGGTCTGGCGCAGCGGCAGCAGATTGCGCCACGGAATCCGCGTCACGGGATCCGCGGGATCGCTGCGAATGTACGCCAGTTCCGCCGGCTTCAGCTTCGGGTGATCCTCCGGCTGACGGTAAACGGTGATCCACCAGGCAACCCAGAGCAGCCCGAGTGCGCCTGTGATCACGAATGCCCACTCCCAACCCCAATGCGAGGCGATCCACGGCACGAGCAGCGGAGACGCGAGTGCGCCGACGTTGGTGCCGGAATTGAAGATGCCTGTCGCCATCGCGCGTTCCTTCTTCGGGAACCACTCCGCCACCGTCTTGATCGAGGCCGGAAACGCCCCGGATTCGCCCAAGCCGAGCGCAAACCGCGCCACCGCGAGCCCGACAGCCGCGCCGCTGAGCGTCACGAGCGTGAACCCGGTCGACGCGTCGAGATTCAGCATCGGCAATTTCCAACCGACCGCGAGTCCGGCGAGCCCGTGCGCCGCCGCGGCAATGCTCCACAACGTGACCGAAATGGCGAACCCGCGGCGGACACCCACCCGGTCCATGAACCGGCCGGCAAAGATGAATCCCAGCGCATACGCCAGCTGGAAGCTGAAGACGATCGAGGAGTAGATCCGCTCGTCGCTCCAATGGAAGGTCTCCATCAGGGTCGGCTTCAGGATGCCGATCACCTGCCGATCGATGTAATTGATGATCGCGGCGAAGAGGAGCAGCGCGCACATCATCCAACGATAATAACCGGACCTGCCGGACGGGCCGGCACTCGGGGAGGCGGAGGGCGACGAGTTGGACATTTTCGGGGAGAACGGGGCCTTTTTCTGCATTGCCACCCCGTCCAAGTCTAGCCTCCACCCGGGGAACTCTCCCGATGCGATGGGTAATAAGCTTTGGGGAGTGTGTGTAATAACCCGGCTTACGCTGGACAGCGGTCGCTGGAACGTCGCATGGTGGTGACGATGCCTCCGGCCGCCACGGCAGAGGCCCCACACCCACCGCATGAATCATTCTCCTCTGCCCTGTCGGGCCGGGCAGGTCTCCGTTTGCCAATGCGCGAGATCGTGCCGGCAGGCGGCGGCCATCCTGGTGCTCCTCTTGACCCTTATTGCTGCCGCAGGCTGCGGCGGGCCACGCGAGGTCAAGGTCATCAAGCTCGCCCATGGGCTGGATCAGCAGCACAGCGTCCACAAGGGCATGCTCTTCATGGGCGAGAGGCTGGCCGAGAAATCCGGCGGAACGATGCGCGTGGATGTCTATTCCAGCGGTCAGCTCGGCAGCGAACGCGAATGCCTCGAACTGGTGCAAATCGGCGGACTGGCGATGACCAAGGTCTCGGCCAGCGTGCTCGAGAGCTTCGCTCCGGAATTCAAGGTCTTCGGACTGCCGTATCTGTTTCGCGACGACGCGCACATGTACGCGGTGCTCGACGGCCCGATCGGCCGGGAAATCCTGGAGGCACCGCGATCGAAGTTCCTGCTGGGGTTGTGCTACTACGACTCCGGCAGCCGGAGTTTCTACGCGAGCCGGCCAATCCGGACGCCCGAGGACCTGAAGGGCTTGAAGATCCGCGTGCAGGAAAGCCCGATGGCCTTCGCCCTGATCCGGGCGTTCGGCGCCTCGGCCACGCCGATTTCCTGGGGTGAACTCTACACGGCTCTCCAGCAGGGCGTCGTGGATGGCGCGGAAAACAACCCGCCCAGCTTCCACCTGGCCCGGCATTACGAGGTTTGCAGCTATTACACGCTGGACGAGCACACGAGCATTCCGGATGTCGTCCTGATCAGCACTCATTTCTGGGAAAGTCTCACCGCGCAGGAGCAGCAGTGGGTGAAGGAGGCCGCAGCCGAATCGGCGGCGTACCAACGGAAGCTCTGGGCGGAGTCGACCGTGGAGTCGCTCGCGGCCGTTGAGCAGGCGGGCGTCGAAATCATCCGGCCGGACAAGGCCGCGTTTGCCGCGCAGGTGGCGGCACTGCACGAGGCTGCCCGGCAGGATCCAATTGTTGGTCCGCTCGACCGGCGGATTGCGGAGGTGCGTCCATGAAGGCGTTGCGCGGCACGGTTGATGCCATCCTGGGTTGGGCGATCTGCCTGCTGACGGCCGGGATGGTCCTGAACGTCCTCTGGCAGGTTTTCACGCGGTTCGTGCTCCGGAACCCGTCCAGCTTCACGGAGGAGGGGGCGCGGTTCATGATGATCTGGGTTGGGTTGCTGGGCGCGGCCTATGCCTCCGGTCAGAGAGCCCACTTGGCGCTCGATTTGATCACGGCGCGGCTGCATGGCGCCCGGAAACGCATCTCCGATGGCATCATCCATGCCGTGGTGCTGCTTTTCGCACTCGGTGCGATGGTCGGCGGCGGCGGCCGGCTGGTGTGGATTCAGCTGTCGCTCGGCCAGCAATCGGCCGCCCTGCAGATCAAACTCGGTTACGTCTACCTCGCCGTGCCGCTCGCCGGCGCCTTCATCGCCTTCTACAGCACCCTGGCCTTGATCGAGGTGATCCGCCGGCCGGCGTTGCCCGCCGAAGCCACGGGGAGGGGCCGCGCATGAACGAAGCCATCATCCTCGCCCTGGTTTTCGCCGTACTGCTCTTCGCCGGCGTGCCCATCGCCTTCGCCATCGGCACGGCGGCGATCGCCGCCTTGCTCGTGTCGCTCGATCCTGCGGCCGCCAGCACCGTCATCGCGCAGCGGATGGCCACGGGGCTCGACAGCTTCGCGCTGCTCGCGATTCCCTTCTTCATCCTCTCGGGACAGCTGATGAATCGCGGCGGGATCGCGCGACGGCTGATCGACTTCGCCAAGGTCGTCGTCGGCCGGCTGCCCGGTGGGCTCGCCTACGTGAATGTCCTTGGCAGCATGCTCTTCGGCTCCATTTCCGGATCGGCCGTCGCAGCGGCGGCGGCGATCGGCGGGTTCATGGGCCCGCTGATGAAGCGCGAGGGCTACGATCGGGAATTCAGCGCCGCGGTGAACATCGCGGCCGCCCCGGTCGGGCTGCTGATTCCGCCCAGCAACATCATGGTTGTCTATTCCCTCGCCAGTGGCGGCGTCTCGATTGCGGCCCTGTTCATCGCCGGCTATGTCCCGGGAATCCTGCTCGGGCTCGCCCTGATGCTGGTGGCGGGCGTGATCGCGAAGGCGCGCCGCTACCCGGTCGGCGAGAAAGTCGGATTGAGCGATGCCATCGGCATCTTCTTCGGCGCCGTGCCGAGCCTCCTGCTCGTCTTCATCGTGATGGGCGGAATCATCCTGGGCTGGTTCACGCCGACGGAGGCCAGCGCGATCGCCGTTGCCTACACCTTTGTCCTTTCGGTCGTGATCTACCGCGAAATCAAGTGGCACGAACTTCCGCGGCTGCTCACGGATTCCGCGGCAACCACCGCGATCGTGCTGCTGCTGGTCGGCACCTCGATGGGGATGTCCTGGGTGATGTCGTCCGCCAACATTCCGCAAACCATCAGCGCCGCGCTGCTCGCACTTTCCGAGAACCGGATCCTCCTGCTGCTCATCATCAACGTGCTGCTGCTTGTCGTGGGCACCTTCATGGACATGACGCCCGCCGTGCTGATCTTCACGCCGATCCTGCTGCCGGTGGTGACGAACCTCGGCATGAGTCCGCTCCATTTCGGGCTCGTCCTGATCTTCAATCTTTGCATCGGGCTGTGCACGCCCCCGGTTGGCAATTGCCTGTTCGTGGGCTGCAGTGTCGGCCACACCACGATCGCGAAGGTCTGGCGGCCGCTCCTGCCCTTCTTTGCCGCGATGGTGATCGTGCTGCTGCTCGTGACGTTCTGGCCGGCGCTCAGCCTGGCGCTGCCCCGCGCGCTTGGTTTCTGAGCCTGGAATCTGAATCGGGTTTGGAGGGCGCAGTTTTCCTTCTTGGGGATCCGGGCGCCCATGCCGCGTTCAAGGCATTCCGGAATGCATCCCCGCTCCTTCATTGAGCCACGCAGCCGTAGGGGCGCAGCCTCGTCTGCGCCCTCAGGACAGGTGAATTACCGGTAGGCGCGGGCGCAGCAAGACTGCGCCCCTGCGGCATGGTTCAATGAACCCCCGAGCGTGCGTATTCATCGGACGTGCGCCGGTCAAAGGCATGCTCAGGCCCCCGCTTTTGACTCGCGGAGATTTTCACCGCCGGCTAAACCGGTGGGCATTCTGTTGGTGGACGCCGGTCCGCCCGGGCGGCGCTGCCACATTCAACCAAGGAGCACGCATGAACGCCCAGTCGGCGGAACCGACCAGCCCGACCCGCCCCCAGCAACGCCGCGGCAACACCGTCGAGGACATCCGTCGCGACATCGAAGAGAAGCTCTTCTCGATGGTCGGCAAGTTCCCCGAGGTCGCCACCCGCAACAACTACTACCTGGCCACCGCCTACGCCATCCGGGATCGGCTCCTGCACAACTGGGTCCGGACCGCCCGGACCTATTTTGAAAACGCCAGCCGGACCGCCGTCTATCTTTCCGCCGAGTTCCTGATCGGCCCGCAACTCGGCCGCAATCTCATCAATCTCGGCATTTACGATCAGACGGAGCAGGCCCTCGCCGGGCTCGGGCAAAACCTCGCTGAACTCCTCGAACAGGAGGAGGAACCGGGCCTCGGCAACGGCGGGCTCGGCCGGCTGGCCGCCTGCTATATGGAATCGATGGCCACGCTGCAGATTCCCACGCTCGGCTACGGCATCCGCTACGAATTCGGCATCTTCGATCAGGAGATCCGCGACGGCTGGCAGGTCGAGAAGAGCGATCGCTGGCTGCGGCTCGGCTATCCCTGGGAACTCGCCCATCCCGAGGTCTCGTTCGAGGTCAAGCTCGGCGGCCATACCGAGTCCTATATCGATCCGAAGGGCCGCTACCGCGTGCGCTGGCTGCCGGAGCGCGTCGTCCTCGGAACCCCCTGCGACACCCTGATGCAGGGCTACGGAGTCGGCACCGTCAACATGCTCCGGCTGTGGAAGGCCGAGGCGCACGACTCGTTCGACTTCCAGGCCTTCAATGCCGGCGACTACTACCGCGCCGTGAACGAGAAGGTGATCTCGGAAAACATCACCAAGGTCCTCTACCCGAACGACGAGCCGGCCGCCGGCAAGCAGCTGCGGCTCGAGCAGCAGTACTTCTTCGTCTCCTGCGCGCTGCGCGACATGATCCGGATCTACTCCCAGCGGGAGCAGACCCTCGACAACTTCCACCGCAAGTACGTCGTCCAGTTGAACGACACGCACCCTGCCATCGGCATCGCCGAGCTGATGCGGCTGCTGGTCGACGAACACGACCTCGACTGGGAACCGGCCTGGGAAATCACCCGCCAGACCTTCGCCTACACCAACCACACCCTCCTGCCGGAGGCGCTCGAGCAATGGCCGCTGCCGCTCTTCCAGCGCGTCCTGCCCCGGCACCTGCAGATCATCTTCGAGATCAACCACCGGTTCCTCGACGAGGTCCGCGCCGCCTGGCCGGATGATTTCGCCCGGATCCGGCGGATGTCCCTCATCAATGAGGACGGCGAAAAGTTCGTGCGGATGGCCACCCTCGCCTGCGTCGGCAGTGCCTCGATCAACGGCGTGGCGGCCCTGCACACGGAACTGCTGCAGGAGACCGTGCTGCGCGACTTCCACCAGCTCTGGCCGGAAAAATTCTCCAACAAGACGAACGGGGTGACTCCCCGCCGGTTCATGGTCCTCGCCAATCCCGGGCTGACCCGGTTGATCACCAGCCGGATTGGCGGCGGCTGGATCTGCGAGCTCGATCAACTCCGGCAGCTCGAACAGTGGGCCGACGATCCCGCGTTCCAGCAGGAATGGCGGCGGGTCAAGCAGGAGAACAAGCTCCGGCTGGCGCGCGCGATCCGCCAGGCGACTGGGATCGTCATCAATCCCAGCTCGCTCTTCGACGTGCAGGTGAAGCGGATTCATGAATACAAGCGCCAGCACCTCAATGTCCTCCATGTCGTCTCGCTCTATCGCCGGCTGAAGCAGAACCCACGGCTCGAGATCACGCCGCGCACCGTGATTTTCGGCGGCAAGGCGGCGCCCGGCTACACGATGGCCAAGCTGATCATCAAGCTGATCAACTCCGTCGCCGAGGTCGTGAACGCCGATCCCGAGGTGTGCGACCGGTTGCAGGTCGCCTTCTATCCCGACTTCAACGTCAAGCATGCCCATGCGATCTATCCAGCGGCCGATCTCTCCGAGCAGATTTCGACGGCGGGCAAGGAGGCCTCGGGCACCGGCAACATGAAGTTCTCGCTCAACGGCGCGCTCACCATCGGGACGCTCGATGGCGCCAACGTCGAAATCCGGGAGGAGGTCGGCGCCGAGAATTTCTTCCTCTTCGGATTGACCGCCGCCGAAGTGGTCCAGCGCAAGTGGCAGGGCTACCGGCCGCACGCGCTCTATGACGAAAACGAGGAGCTGCGCGAGGTGCTCGACCTAATCACCTCGGGTCGGTTTTCCCGCGGCAACCGCGACCTCTTCCGGCCGCTGGTGCACTCCCTGATCGATCGGGACGATTACATGCTCCTGGCCGACTACGCCTCCTATTGCGCCGCCCAGGAAGCGGTCGGACTGGCGTATCAGGACCAGGCCGGCTGGACGCGGAAGTCGATCCTCAATGTCGCGCGGATGGGAAAGTTCTCCTCCGACCGCGCCATCCGCGAATACTGCCGCGACATCTGGCACATCGATCCCGTGCCGGTGAGCTCCGCGTAGGCACGCCGCAGACGTTCGACCACTCATTCAACCTCGCAGCCGTAGGGGCGCAGCCTTGTCTGCGCCCTCAGGACGGTTCGAATGCTCATTCAGCCACGCAGCGTAGGGGCGCAGCCTTGCCTGCGCCCGCAGTGCTCACTTCCCGTTCGAATTACGTTCCTGGAGGGACGCCCTCCGTGGCGTCCGCCTTTCGGTCGGAATGACCCATTCGGAATGACCGCGATGGAGGGACGACCTCCGTGTCGTCCACAAGTGCAGTATGGATTTCGTTTGGCAATTGCGGCCGTGACGGAGCACGGCCCTCCAAATCCGATGCTCGTACATGGAGGGACGCCCTCCGTGGCGTCCACAATCCCGATGGGAAACCCATTCTGCGCAGCGGATCGATCTCTGCGGCCGTGACGGAGCACGGCCCTCCACCCGGGTTCAAACCGCTAAGAACGCGAAGATTCGCGAAGGATGCACCGGAGATCCAAATAACCACCCGACTCGCCAGATGCCGGGCTGCATCAGCGTGCTCGGCACTCTGCCCCTGCTGGTTCGACCCTTCGCGTTCCTTCGCGGCCTTCGCGGTTCCCCTCACCGCGGCGTCAGCATCACATTTCGAAAATGAATCTCCCCGCCTTCGGACTGCAGCCCGATCGGGCCGGGCCTCACCTCGACGCCGCTGGCCTCGTTCACCAGCTGGCCATTGACCCGCACCGTGTAGTTCCCGTCCCGCACGTCGATTTCCACGCGATTCCATTCGCCCGGCGGCTTCTCGGCATCCAGCGCCTTCTTCACGCCATTGATCCGGCCGGCGACCTTGCTCTCCCGCTCGAACCAGCGCGGCTGGCCGCCATTGGCGATCGGATAGCCCTGCAGGCCCATGACATCGCCCGCGTTGCCGTGGCCCAGTTGCACCTCGACCGTACGCGGCAGCGCC
Source organism: Verrucomicrobiia bacterium (assembly GCA_011525695.1). Lineage (GTDB taxonomy): Bacteria > Verrucomicrobiota > Verrucomicrobiia > Opitutales > Opitutaceae > ER46. The sequence continues at coordinate 23,716 of WYBX01000137.1, read as the reverse complement.
CCCGTTCCGCGGATCATCCGGGACATGATCCCGCTGTTGCCGGGCTTGGTGCCGGGCGCCCAGCGATACTCCACCACCAGGCTGAAGTTCGTGTAGTCCTTTTCCGTGTACAGCACACCGATCGGCGTGCCCGTGCACACCAGCATGCCGTCCCGCACGCTCCAGACCGCCTCGCGGGCCACGCTGGGATCGGCCAGCACGTGCGTCCAGCCATCGAGGTTCTGCCCGTTGAGCAGTGCGACGCCCTTTGCCGGTTCCCCGGCGGCATTGACAATCGCCGCAAGCGCCAGTCCGACCATCATGCCAGGAATCCGAAGCCAGGTTGTCGTGCTCATGGGCCGGCATCAAACACGACCCGGCCCGCCGCTCCACCCGAAACCCGCCGCGTCATCCGGCGGGCCAGGGATAGAACGGCGGTTGATGCAGCGCATTCGGCAGCCGCATGGCCGCGCGAGATTCCGGGTTATCCGTTGGGATCCGGCGCCCCGGCACGCGTTGAATCAGATCTGCAATGTATTTCGCGGCCGGGGCGGCCCGCTTCGCCACAGGCTTCGCAGGCCAGAACAACCTCGTACCCTCCGTAGGCTCAACGAAGGACGGAGCACGGCCCTCCAAATCCGATGCTCGTACATGGAGGGACGCCCTCCGTGGCGTCCTTAACACCCGATGGGGAAATTCATTCTGCGCAGCGGATCGCTCTTCATGGCCGTGACGGAGCACGGCCCTCCATGTACGAAATTCGGAACGTAGCGGCCGGGACGGAGCACGGCCCTCCATGAATCCATTTCGGACCCGGGGATTCATTTGTTGGAGATCCGGTGTCCTCTTGTCTCCGGCCCATACAGTCCCCGTCGCGTCTTGCTGAATAGCATTCTGCCCACCGGCTGGTTGCGGTTTCGTGCTCTGGAGCGCCAACGGCGCGACAACATCCCAGCCTGGGCTGGCGGGCTGCCGCCGGCCCAGGAATATCGTCGGACGTAAATCGAGGGCTGAAAGCCCGATCCATCCGGATGCTCGGATCGATGAATCGGGCCTTCAGCCCTGAGATTTTTTCGCCACGGAATCCTGGGCCTTCAGCCCAGGCTGGGATGAAACGGGCCTTTGGCCCTCCAGCCATCCGGTCCTCAGGCCATCCATGAATCCGTGAATCAAGCATTCGTTGGGGATCCGGCGCGCCCCGCCGCGTCGAATGCCGTTTCGCATTTCGGACGACTCCTTGAGTCGTGAAATCTGAAATCGGCCATCTGAGAATCTGGAATCTGAGTCGGCGTTCCCAATTTCACGATGAGCGCTCTCCCGCTGGCTGATTTCACGATGCCTGGCGGACTGCATTTCAACCGAGATGCGGATCCGGCGCCCCCGCCGCGTCCATCTCGTTCCAGAATACATCCCACCGCGACGAGGGCGTCGCGGCTCCATCAAGTGTGCCGCCGGCTCAGGCCCCCACGGCCCGAATCACACTCTCCACTTCCTCCGTCGTGGCCGTCGCGGGATTCATTTCGGCCGCATCGAAATCCCCCCGCATCACCTTCAGCGCATAGATCTCCTCGTCGATCTCCTCGCGCGTGCGGATGCCCAGCTTGCGGAGCAGCGGCAGCGGCGGGTCGAAACCCTGCAGCTGATGCGTCATGAACATCGCCAGCGCCGCACACGTCGCATATGCCCAGCGACGATCTGCCGCCAGCGCCAGCGCGATCCCCGAAAGCCCCACCGCGGCCACGTTGAGCTGCAGGTAACGCTCGATGCTCCATTCCGAGCGCAGCTCGGCAATCCGCCGGTCAATCGCTTGCGGCGTCCGGACGGAGTAGTTGCGGAGATTGGTCTCGGTCTGCCGATCGATCCGACGGTTAATCGCCCGCGGCGTATTCCGGCGCGTACGATCGGCTTCGTTGCGAAGGGCAAAATTCATGGCGAGTCGAGTTCGAGGGTACTGGTTCAGGACCGGACCGCGGCAATAATCCGCTCCGGCTCAACCGGTCCACCGTCGGTCACATGTTCGAAGTCGCCGCGCAGTGCCTTCAGCGCGTATTTCTCCTGGTTGATTTCGGAACGGGTCCTGATTCCCAGCCGGCGGAAGACGGGAACCGGTGGGCACCAGCCCATCGAAGCATGCTGGCTCAGGAATCCCAGCACGCCGCCGGTCAGCGCAAACCAGCGCTTGTCCTTGACCAGCCCCAGGATCGCGCCGGTCAGCGCGAGCGTGGAGGCGTTGAATCCGAGCAGCCGCTCCATGTCCCACTCCCGATCGAGCTCCGCGAGCCGGGCGTCGATCTGCGTCCGTGACAGGGAACCGTAATGCCGGATGTTGGCGCGGGTCTTTTCGTCGATGGCGGCCTGAGCCGCGCGGCCGGTGTGACGCCGAACACGATCACGCGACAGGTGCTCGCTGTCGAATTCTGTGGTCATGGGTTGCGGGCTTCCACTTGGCATCCGCCCACCATACGTCCGGCCGCGGCTTGCTGCCATCGGCCCGGTTCGGGGTCGTTTCCCCGGAAAATGCCCTGCCTGGCTGGTGGGGTGTCCAGCCCCTGGCATACGGGCGGGCCCTTTTCGGAAGGGGCGCACGGCCCCTGCCTTCAGGTTCTTTCTCCCTCCTCTTTATACACAAGGTCAGAAGTCATTGCCAGCGCAGGGGCGCAGTCTTGGCGCCCTCAGGACCATTCGACTGCTATGGTGGGCGCTGCGCCCCTACGAGGATTCGGCGGCGACTTATGGCGCTGCGTATATCTTTCTCTTTCTCTCCGCGAACATGCGAGGTCCACCCGAAATGCGGGAGAAAGATTAAGAGAAAGATCCATGGGAAAGAGTCGGGCGCGTCCCTCTGCGCAGGCGACTCATGGCTCCTGCTCTCCTTCCGTCCTGCTCTCCTGGCTCCTCAGCCCCTTCCTCACGCCTTCGCCGGTTCCTCGTCGGGCTTCATCTTCCCGCCTGTCTCCGGCGCGAAGAAGATCACGACCAGCCCGATCAAATACACCGACGCCATCGTCATCGCCGCCCGGCGGTAATCGCCCTGGAAGAACTGGGCAAGGAACCCGGCGCCCAGCACCCCAAACCCAGTCAGAACGCGGCCGACGTTATACGCGAACCCCTGCCCCATCGCCCGGATGTGCGTCGGAAAAAGCTCCGGCAGGTATTTCGGCAGCCAGCCGAAGTACGCCGTCACGAACAGCCCCGCCAGCATCGCCAGGAACCCGACCCGGCCGTCGAATTCTGTGGTCAGCCCGAACAACGCCATCACCGCCAGCCAGGTCGCCGCGCAAAGGAAGAGCCAGGATCGCTTGTTGCCCAGCCAGCCGGCCAGGACGCCGCCCATGAAACCGCCGGCAACCTGGCCAATCGACTGCCACTGCGACACGATCGCCTTGGCCGTCCCCGCCTGAGCGGTCCCCTCCGCGATCTTGTCGATGTACGTGGCCAGCCAGAGGAAGGATCCCCAGGTGCCGAGCAGCGCGACGGTCGACAGCAGGCTGCCGACGATCACGGAGCGGCGATATTTCGGGGAAAACAACTCGCCCAGCGAAACCTTCGCGTGTTTGGCGCGGGAGTGCTTCCACTTCGTCGGCTCCGGCACGAACCAGATGATCGGCAGGCTGAGCAATCCGATGACGAAACCCATGCCGATGACCCACCGCCACGAGGCGCCATGCGCCAGCATTGTCCGCGAATACGTGGCCGCGATCAGGTAGCCGACATTGGCCGCGGAGCCGATCGCCCCCGCCAGCACCGCCCGGTTCTTCTCCGGCCATGTTTCCACGACCAAGGCCACGCACAGCGGCCAGGTTCCGCCGAGCCCGAGCGCGCCGAGCAGCCGGAACGCCGCGAGATGCCACCAGTGGGTCGAGAGCGCGGACAATCCCGTGAAGATCGAATAGGTGATCACGGCGAAAATCAGGATCCGGACGCGGCCGTATTGATCGCCCATCCGGCCGAACCACACGCCGCCGATTGCCGCGCCCCACAGCCACATCGCCATGGAAAGGCTGAAGTAGAACCCGATGTCACCCTCGGTGGCACCGGGGACGATGTCCTTGAGCGCGGCGCGCGTCATCAGCGCGTACACGCCCTGCTCGACGCCATCGAAGCCCCAGGCGAGGAGTGCTGCCGCCAGCGCCAGCCAGCGGTAGAACGGCTTTTCGTAGACATCGCGTTCGGGCATCACAGGGGAGGTCATGGTCGGAGAAGCTGGGGAACGCCGGAGATGAGCGCGAAATCGGGGCGACTCGGCGAGGCAAAAAGGGCCCCGGCGCCAATCCCCGCGCAAGACCGAGCATTTTCCGCGGCGTGCAATCTACGTTCCGAATTTCGTACATGGAGGGCCTGCTCCGTCACGGCCATGAAGACCGATCCGCTGCGCAGGATGAATTTCCCATCGGGTTTAAGGACGCCACGGAGCCGGTTCGACGGGCTCACGGCCCCGAGCCTGCCGAGGGGGGCGTCCCTCCATGTACGAGCATCGTATTTGGAGGGCCGTGCTCCGTCACGGCCGCGGGATGTATTGCAGAACGAATTCAACGCGGCCGTGCCGCCGCATTCCCAGCAATAGATCGGTATTCGATCCGGAAATCATGCCTGGATTCGTAGGGGCGCAGTCTCGAAAAATTGGCCAAACCAGACCTGTCACACGAATAGGTTGCGGCCGGCAGCACATCCTTCAACTTCCAGCTGCCGCATGGAACCCCGCAAAGATCCCTTCGTGAAGGCGATCCTTGCGGCACAGCCGGCCACCGCTCCCACTTCCATGAGATCGATGGCTCTCCGGCGCTCCCACGATTCCCTTGCAAGCCCGCACCACGTCGGATGAGTCAAACCCGTGACAATTGTTGATCTTGGCGTGGTCGTTCTGGGCGTGGCGGTGCTGCTGTTCGCCGGGTTCGGTGCCTCGAGATGGAGCAGCCGGCGCACCACCGACGACTTCATCCTCGGCGGCCGGCGACTGCCCTGGTGGCTCGGCGGGGCCGCGGCGGCCGCCGGATCGTCGAACGCCGACAGCCCGCTGCATCAGAGCGGCAAAATCAACCGCGAGGGGCTCACCGGTGGATGGTTCTACTGGTGCCAGCTCTTTGCGGCCATCTGGCACGCGCTTGTCTTCTCCCGGCTCTGGCGCCGGACCGGCGTCAAGACGGTCGTGGAGTTCTATGACCTCCGGTATGCCAGCCGCGGCGGCCGTTTCGCCCGCCAGTGGTCGATGGCCATCGGCACCCTGCTGGCCGGGATCCTTCACCTCGCTGTCGGTCTCCTGGCCATGATCAAGATTTCCCAGGTGCTGCTCGGCGTCACCGAACCGCTCGTCATCGGCGGTTTCGCACTCGCCCCGGAACTCGCCATTGCGCTCGGCGGCCTGGCTCTCGCCCTCGGCTATTCGGTGGTTTCCGGCCTCCTCGGCGTGATTGCGGGCGACCTCGTCGAGTTCCTCCTGCTCATCGCGTGCTCCTACGCGCTGATGTTCTTCGCGTACCGCGCCGTCGGATATTCCAGCGGCCTGCGGGAGGGGCTGGCGGCCATTTCGCGCGACGAGTGGCTGTCGTTCGCACCCGTCGGAGGCATCGCGTTCGTCGTGCTGTTCCTCGTCCAGCCTTTCGCGACGCTCAGCCAGTCGAACTCGGTCAACCAGAATTTCCTCATCGTGAAGGACGAGCGTCACGCGGTGTTCACCGGAATCTGGCGGCTGATGAACCACTTCTTTGTCCGCTCCTGGCCGTGGTACATCTGCGGTCTCGCCTCCGTCCTGCTCGTCCCCCAGCTCCTCACCAGCGAGGATGCCTACCCCGCGCTCATCCAGCGGCTGATGCCGGAAGGCTGGCGCGGACTTATGTTCGCCGGATTTCTCGTCGCCTTCATGAGCTCGAGCTGCCGCACGGTTCACGCCTCCGGCTCCGTCTTCGTCAATGACTTCTACCGGGTTTACGTGGTGCGCCGGGCATCCGAGCGGCATTACGTCTGGGCGATTCGCGTGGCGATGCTGGCAATCACCGCGGTGGCAACCTCCGTGGCACTTGCGTCGGACGAAATCCTGCGGCTCGTCCAGCTGGCCATGTCGATCGCGGCGGCGAGCGGCGTCGTGATGCTGATGCGATGGTTCTGGTGGCGCGTGAACGGCTGGGCCGACCTCGCGGCGCAGGTGACGGCGTTGCCCGTGACCCTCCATTTCACCTACGGCCCCGGAACGGAAACGGTGGCCCAGCTCGCCCGTCAGCTGGGCAGCGGCAGCGGTGACGACACCTACAGCGTCGCATTCCTCCTGTCCTTCATCGTCACCAATCTCGTCTGGATTGCGGTCATGTATGCGACGCGGCCGGAGCCGGCCTCAAAACTCTGTTTCTTCTTTCGCCACGTCCGGCCCTACGGGTTCTGGCAGCCGATAGCCAAAGCCTGCCCGGAGGCAAAGGTGACCGACCGGTTCACCCTCGATCTCTACCGATACGGCTGCGGATTGGTGTTCTCGATCGGAATGCTCTTCGGCATCGGCTTGCTGCTGCTGGGCCGGCCCGCCTTCGCACTGACTCTCATCCTCGCCGCATCGGTTGCGGGAGTCGTCCTCGTTCGCTCGATCAATCGCGACTACGCGCAACCGAGGGAGTGACCGAGATCGGGACGCTTCCCCGGGCCGGCAGGTCGACCTTCACGAGCACCGCGGTGCGCGGAACACCGGCCGGATCAACATAGGAATACTCGGCCAGCATCCCGCCTCCAGTGACTTCATACGTGCCGGCGGCGAGGAGAAACCGCACGCGACCGTCCGGGAATCGCTGCGGCAGGTCATTCCGGATTCGCACGCGGTTGGCAGCCGCCGTCCCATCGTTGGCCGACTCGAACTCGGCCTCCACCATCGGCGTCCCATGATCGCCTACCAGGCCGAACGCACTCTGCGGCCCCCAAGTCGCTACACTGGGGCAAACCCACTGCCCAGCCTCGTCCTTCTTCATCTCCACGAACCCGGCGCGCGCATGTCGGTGCGCCGCGACCGTCATCAAGACCGGGAACGGCGCCCGCTGCTCGACCCGCGTGTTATGCACGTGGCCAATCAGCATCAAGGTCGGCGCCGGAACTTCCGGGCCCGGCCGGAATGCAAAGGCATCCCTGGCATCGGGCTCGAGATACGCGGCAAAATGCTGGATCACCAGCCGCCCGCGCACCGTCGGATCATCCGCCGTGCCGGCATATGCGGCCGCGGCCACCGCCCGAAGCGGCTCGTCGTGAAAGTCGTGGCCGAGGCTGAACAGTGATCCGGCGCGAAGGGCGAAAGTCCGCGGCCCGAGCAGCGCCTCCCAGCGCGCCGCCGACTCGGCATGCGCCGGCAGCCCCGTCCGCACCACGTCGTGATTGCCGGGCACGATCACCGAGGCGACGCGATAGCCCGCCTTCGCGTCCGCGTAACGCTCGATGAGATTCGCGTCGTGGGCGCGTTCGCCGCTCGAGTGGTACTGGTAGGTGCAGTCGCCGCTGTTCACGACGAAGCGTGGATTGATCAGGTTCACGACCGGCGTCGCCCACTCCACGAGTTCCGCGCTGCGAAACCCGGCGGCCGGCTCCTTGCTTTCGGCCGCCTTCGCCTCGCGGACATGTTCGTCCGTCAGGTGGAGCAGGTAAAAGTCGCTCTCCAGGTCGGGAACGATGCTGATGGCGCGCACCGCCGTGGCGGCGCCTTCGTCGCGATGCCGCACGACGACATCCATCAGCTCGGGCGGAATGTCGCGCGGCAGCCGAAGCTCCAGCCGCCACTCCGGGACGAGATCGCCCTGAATCGATGTCGCCCTCGCAGCCACGCCGCACGCCCATTCACGCAGGTCGTTCCGCACCGCCGCCGTCCAGCCCGCGGTAGCCAGCATGGCCGAGGCGCTCACTTCGACCTGCACCATCCCTCCCGGCTCGACAAACGCCGGCGCCCCCTGCCGCGGCAGCCAGACACTGATCCCGGCCCGCGCGATGCCGCCGGCAGACAGGACGATCAGCGCGAGGAGGAACCGCGCGAGGCTCATTCGTGCCCGGCTCCAGCCCCGGCGAGCTGCGCCGGCGGTCGCTCTGCCGGAAACAGCGGGCTTTCCGGGACGGGGACATGCGCCTCGTTCATCAACGCCAGAATCCGTGCCACCACCGCGGGATTCTCCGCCGCCACGTCACGCTCCTCGGCCGGATCGCGGGCGAGGTTGTAGAGTTCGAGTGGAGCGCTGCCATTGCGCAGCACGCCCACCCTCACGGCTTTCCAATCACCCCAGCGCACCGCCTGGCCGCCTGTGCGTTCCCGCGTTTCCCAATACAGCCATTCATGCTTCCGCTGCGCCCCCCGCCCCAGCAACGTAGGCACCAGGCTGAGTCCATCGGTGCTGGAGGGCGTCGCGGTGCCGGCCAGTTCCGCGAACGTCGGCAGGAGATCCCACATGGCCGAGATGTGCCCGGAAACGCTCCCCGCCGGCACGGCGCCCGGCCAGCGGGCCAGCAGCGGCACGCGAATGCCGCCCTCGTAAAGATCCCGCTTGTAACCCCGCAGTCCACCGCGGCTGCGGAAGAACTCCACTTCGTGCCCGCCCTCGCGATGCGGGCCGTTGTCGCTCGAGAAGAGAACCAGCGTCCGCTCGTCCAGCCCGAGCCGCTCGAGCGCCGCCAGCAACCGGCCGACATTCTCGTCCACCCGCTCGAGCATCGAGGCGAAACCCTTTTCGACCTCCGGCCAGTCGCGCTCCGCAAACCGGGGCGAAATCCGGCCGTCAATCGGCGCGTGCACCCCCTGGAATGCAAGGTAGAGGATGAACGGGTTCGAACGCGGGCGGCCGATGAACTCGATCGCCGCGTCCGTATAAAGATCGTCCATATACCGCGCCTTCCGGCCGCCGCTGTTCTCGGGGATCGGCGTCTGCCGGCCGTTGACGAAAACGTGGCTGGGCCAGTGTTCGCGTCCACCCTCCGGATACGGGTAGCCCATGCAGTAGGCGTAGTCGAATCCGTGATGGTGAGGGATTCCCGTGGAGTCCGCACGATCGCCCAGATGCCACTTGCCGCAAATCGCGGTGGCATAGCCCGCGGAGCGCATCACCTCGGCAAAGGTCACGTCCTCCGGCCGGAATCCACGGCTGTCGACGAACCGCTGGTTGTCCCGATGCCGGGCGTGGCCGGAATGCTGGCCGGTCAGCAGGCCCGAACGGGAGGGCTGGCAGACGGTATTGGCGGCATAATGTTGCGTGAAGCGCATGCCCTCGGCGGCGAGCCGGTCGAGGTGCGGCGTCGCAAGCACTTCCTGGCCCTGGCAGCTGAGATCCCCATAGCCGAGATCGTCGGCGAGAATGTAGATGATGTTCGGCCGGAGCATGGAGGGAGAGGGCATCGTTGCCGCCGCGAGCCCCGGCAGCAGCGAGGCCAGGAGAAGCCCGGTGGCGCGCGGCGCCAGCGCGAGGCGGGAACGCGGCGGGACGGGATCTCCCTCCGGGCTCTCGAGGTTCGACGACGGGGGGATCGGACTGGAAGGGCGCACGCCTCAGGGAACCCCCACCCTGCCGGCTTGACCATGCCGCCATCGGTATAGCGTATTCCTGCATCATGGAAAATCCGCCCCCCAGTACACCCCGCCGGGTCGGGCTCCGCGCCGTGGCCGAGGCCGCCGGCGTGTGCCTCATGACCGTCTCGCTCGCGCTGCGCGACAGTCCCAAGATCTCGGCCGCCACCCGCAAGCGGGTGCGCACGATCGCGGCCAGGATTGGTTACCGTCCCGATCCGGAAATCTCGCGGCTGATGGGCCGGCTGCGCTCCTCCCGGCTGATCCGCGGCAGCGTGGTGATCGCGACGGTCAACCTGCGCGGCAAGGCCGGACTCCATCCCTACGGCGCCAGCGTCGACCGCGGCGTGGTCCGGCGGGCCGGCGAACTCGGCTTCGCCGTCAGCCGGTTCAACCTCGCCGATTTCGATGGCGACCCGAAGGCGCTGCTGCGGGTGATTCGCACCCGCGGGATCACGGGCGTCATCCTGCTGCCCTCGGGGGACACGATGGGGTTCGACCCCGCCATCGACTGGTCCGGGCTCTCGGTCGTTTCGGCGACCACCTCGGTGATCGCCCCACGCTTCCATTCCGTTGTTCCCAACCAGCTGCACAACATGATGTCGCTGATTGCCCGCGCCCGGGAACGGGGCTGCCGGAGGATCGCGGCCGTGCTGCGCAAGGAACTGGAGGAGCGCACCCGGAACCACTACTCGCTCGCCCTCAGCTGGCATGGCCACCGCAGCCGGATCATCGTCCTGCCCGACGGCGCGGAGCCAGCCGAGAATCACGCGCGGGTCCGCGCCTGGTTCGCACGGCACCGGCCGGACGCAGTGTTCGCCCAGGACGCCGACTTCGCCAGCCGGGTGATCGAGGAGGTGTTTCCGGCCGATCAGCGCCCGTGGCTCGTGTCGCTCGCCGGTCGCGCCGATTCCCGAATCGCATTCGAGGACCAGTTGCCGGAACGGATCGGCGAGTCCGCCGTGAGCCTGATCGCCGGGATGCTCGACACGCACGAGACCGGCGTGCCGCCGCATCCGCGGGTCACCACGATCGACGGCGTCCTCCGCGAGCCGCCGGCGTCCCCGCGCCGGAGCGACCGGTGATCCGGCGGCTCCGCCGCGTTCAATGCCGTTTCGCATATTCGGACGACTCCTTGAATCGTGAAATCTGAAAATCGGTCATCTGAAAATCTGGAATCTGAGCCGGCGTTCCCAATTTCACGATGAGCGCTTTCACGCTGGCTGATTTCACGATGCCTGGCGGACTGCATTTTAACCGAGATACGGATCCGGCGCCTCCGCCGCGTCGAATCCGTTTCGCATTATTCTGACGACACGGAGGTCGTGAAGCGCCAAGAGCGCGACCACATCCCAGCCTGGGCAGGCGGCTGCCGCCGGCCCAGGAACATGGTCGAACATAAATCGAGGGCTGAAAGCCCGATCCATCCGGATGCTCGGATCGATGAATCCGGCCTTCAGCCCTGAGATTCTTTCGGCACGGAATCCTGGGCCGTTGGCCCAGGCTGGGATGAAACGGGCGTTTGGCCCTCCAGTCATCCGGCCCTCAGGCCATTCCATGAATCCGTGAATCAAGCATGCGTTGGGGATCCGGCGGCCGCGCCGCGTCGAATCCGTTCCGCAACGGGATCTGCGGGCGCAGGCAAGGCTGCGCCCCTACGAATTCAATTCGGATTCCTGGATTCGAATCCCCGTCCTGGAGGGACGACTCCCTTCGGCGGGCTCCGGGCCGTGAGCCCTTCGGCGGGATCAGGATTTTCGACTCGTCGAACCGGCTCCGTGGCGTCCTTAAACCCGATGGGAAATTCATTCTGCGCAGCGGACCGGTCTTCATGGCCGTGACGGAGCACGGCCCTCCAAATACGATGCTCGTACATGGAGGGACGCCCCCCTCGGCAGGCTCGGGGCCGTGAGCCCGTCGAACCGGCTCCGTGGCGTCCACAATCCCGATGGGAAACCCATTCTGCGCAGCGGATCGGTCTTCATGGCCGTGACGGAGCACGGCCCTCCATGAAACCAATTCCGATGCCTGATTCAGACACCCATCGCCTGCAAGCAATCGTTCGGAACGCGGCTCCACCTGCCTCCACCGCATTTCACCCAATGAGAACGGCCGGGCGGCATTCTCGATGAGACTGCCACACGGCCGGTTGAACCCAGATACTGCGTGAAATCTTCAGCGTTGGGAATCACCCGTGGCCGGCCTCTTTGGCCGGCCCAGGAGCAAATCCGCCGGGATCAGAATCAGAAGCTGTACGTCGCAGTCAGCTTCCAGCTGCGCGGAACCTGATAACGGAAGTTCACCGGCGTCGACACGCGCGCCGCGGTCTTCGTGTAGTCACCACCCGGCGGCCGCAGCTCCGTGTTGCCCGTGAAGACCACCTGATCCTCGTTGAGCAGGTTCGACACCGCCAGATGGAACCCGAGCGTCCGCCGGTTCTTCAACCGGAACGTGTACCCAAACGTCGCATTCGTCAGCAGGTACGGGTCCGAGTACACCGGCGTGAAGGCATCCACATTCGGATCGTCGATGGCCTTCGTCGGATCATCCGGGAAGTTCGGATCCTGGATGGTGTCCGCGCCGCGGAAGGTCAGCACCTTCTTGCCGCGATACTGCGCGCCGACTCCCACCGTGAGCCCCTTGAGCGGCCCCTCCGAGAACCGGTAGTCCGTGAAGAAATTGCCGGTGAACTCCGTGAGCCCCGGAATCTTCTGCGGCGCCAGCTCCATGTTCGGCAGCGTCCCCTGGAAGATCTTGATCCAGGCGCTGCGCGACTTCCCCGAGTCCGGCCGCTGGTCGGCCTCGACCGAATAATCGGTCTGCGGCGTGCCGCTGGCATCGAACACGTTGCCGGATTCGATCGTCGCCTGCGTCAGCGCGTCGCCATGGCGGTCGATGAAGGCGAGCGTGTCGCGCCAGGCATTGGTCTGCTCGGCATCCGCCACGGCCGCGTTGAAGGTGAGCCGCCAGTCGCGGGTGATGTTGGCCGTAAGCTCCAGCTCGTACCCGCTGTTCTCGCGGTCGCGCAGGTCGAACGCCTGCCGCGGGATGATCGGCACGCCCGCCTGGTTGATTCCATCCGAGCTCGTGTCGCCCACCTTGTTGGCATTGGCGATGTCGAGGATCGCGCTCGTGATCGAAATCTCGAAGGGCTGCGCCGTCTCCTGGCCCTGGTAGCGCGTGAGGCTCAGGTTCAGCCGGTTCTTCAGCAGGTGAAAACGGAGCCCGTAGTCCGTGCCCTTCGACACCGGCGACGGCACGATTGAGCTGTCGAGCCGCAGCTGGCTCGTGGAGGGATTGAAGCTCTCCGCGTAGTTCGCGAAGACGCTCAGCCGCGGCGTCACGTGGTAAACGGCCCCGGTGGAGAGCGTCGTCCGGCGCAGGTTCACGTCCGGCGGGCCGAAATCGTCCTGATAGCGGCCGTCCGTCACGGTCGGAATCCGCTTTGAATCGCGCGGCCGCACGTCGGGCAGCAGCAGGTAATCGTCGGGCGCCGCTGGCCGGTAATGATAGTCGCCCGTGCCGCCCTGCCAGTCGACCGGGTAATCGGTGTAGAAGTCGTTGATCGTGCGCTTGACCGTCACCTCGTCCGAGCGGAACGCGAAGAGCGTGTGCAGCCGGTCGGAGAAGAACCGCGACTTGATCGCGCCCTGCACGTAGTTCACGTCGATGTCCACCTGGGAGATGTCGGTCGGCCGCTGGGAATCGCCAATCCAGGCCACCGGATAGGTCACGCCATTGGCGGTCGCCTCGAAAATCTCCGGCAGCTCGCGGGTGGGCCCGTTCCAGTAATAGCGGTAGTCGATCGCATTCGCGTACGGCCAGTTCCTCGGATCCGCATCCATCAGCACGCGCATGCTCTCGATCCGCTGGTAGTTCTCCTCCTGCGTCACGCCGGCCATCAGGTTGAACTGGTGGCTGCCAAACCGCGTCTGCTCCAGCTGATACGCCGCCGCCACCCGGGCGCTGGCATACTCGTGGCCGAAGCTGCCGCGCGACCGCTGCCCCTCGCCATACATGTCGAGGAACTGCGGATTCGGCCGGCCGTCCGGCAGGTTCTCGTTGATGTCGATGATGACCTCGTTGAGCCCGCGGCCGTTCATGTACTGCGTGCGCCGGTGCTCGCTGGCCACATTGACCGCCGTCTCGAGATGGAAGTTGTCCCCCAGCCGGTTCCGCAGGAAGGCCGAGTACGACTGGTAGGTCTGCTTCAGCGTCGGATCCAGCGTCGACATCGCGAAGCTCGAATCCGGGAAACGGAACCGCGAGCCGGCGATCGCCGCGTCATAGGCCCAGGGCGCGACGTTGAGCGCGTCGTTGATCGGGAAGCCCTTGATCCGCACGGAGGCGGCGCCGGTCGGGACCGGTATGCCGCCGACGGGCGTGTTGCCGGCGTTGTTGCCGCCGACTGTCCGCATCGTGTTCGAAAGGTTCTCGACCGTGGTCATCCCGAGATCGGGCGCGAAGACCCATGTGCGGCTCGTGTCGTTGCCATAACGGCTGATGCCCCAGAGCCCCATGTCCGAGCCCTTCGGCACAGTCTTGTTGCTCACCGGGGCGGCGAAGGTCGTTACGCCGTCCCAGCCGCTGAAGTGATCCTGGAGGAAGGTCGGCGGGTTGTTGCGCACGATCCGGCCGGCCTCGCCTTCGAGCAGCAGTTCGGTCCGATCCGTGATCTTCCAGGTGGCGGCGAGCGTAATCGCCTTCTTTTGCTCGAGTTCGAAATCGCGCCAGCCCTGCGCCTCGTGCCAGAGCAGGTTGGTCCGGATCGCCAGCCGGTCGGAGAGCTGCCTGTTGTCATCCAGCGTGTAACGGCGGTAGTCCCAGGAGCCGTAGCCCACCTTCACGGTGGTCTTCGGTTCGCCGGAAAACTGCGCGCGCTTGGTCACCGAGTTGGCATTGCCGCCAAAGGCGCCCTGGCCGAACAGGATCGCGTTGGGCCCGCGGGAGTAATCGTAGCGGTCAAGGTTGTAACTGTCGAAATTGACCGCCAGCGGGAAGAAGTTCCGCTGCTGGCCGCCGATGCTGACGCCGCGCGAGGAGGTCTCGAAGCCGTTGCCAAAAATCTCCTCCTGGCCGGCGCCCTGCAGGCTGGTCGAGTTCACGGTCCACTCGCTGGCCGTCATCAGATCGTCGATGCCGACGGCATCGATGAACTCGCGGGTCAGCACCGAGTAGGCCACGGGCGTGTCCTTCAGTTCGCCGGCGAGCCGGCCGCCGGCGAGCGAGGAGGTGGCGACGAAGCCGACATCGCGGTTGGTGTTCACCACGAAGGGCGAGAGCACGATCGATTCCTCCTTGGCGGCGGCGGCGAGCTCGGCCTCGCTCAGCCGGGGATCGTCGGCGGTCTGGGCAAGCAGTGGGGAGGCGGCGAGCGTCGCCAGGAGGAGCAGGGAGCGGCGTCCGCCCCGTTGGGTTCTAAAGTCGCTTGGCATGGGTCTGCAGGTTGTTGAGGTTTCCGCGACGGTCACGGGGCGCGTGAGCGCGCCGGGCGGCCGGAAGGCTGGTGATCTGATTCGTCCGGCCCACCGTAGGATCGTTCCGGCCCCGGCCAAGCGCCGGGCGGGAATAGCGTATACCATGCGCGCACCGATCTTCGCCGGTTAAAACCGGCGCTACCCGGAGCCCGCGGACCCCAGGCATCCCAAGCCGATTGGTGGCGACTGGTAGCGCCGTGTCTCCGACCGGCGCAATGCATTCGGAAACCGTTCTGACGACCTCCGGCGTGGCAGCGGCGTCTAGCCGCTGGGTTTCGGATGAGTCACCCATTCGCGATCTGAAGCGCCAACGGCGCGACAACATCCCAGCCTGGGCCAACGGCCAGGAAAATCGTCGAACATAAATCGAATCTGGAATCTGAGCCGGCGTTCCCAATTTCACGATGAGCGCTTTCACGCTGGCTGATTTCACGATGCCTGGCGGACTGCATTTCAGCCGAGATGCGGATCCAGCCCCCGCCGCGTGCAATACCGGTTCGCATTTCGGACGACTCCTTGAATCGTGAAATCTGAAAATCGGTCATCTGAGAATCTGGAATCTGAGCCGGCGTTCCCAATTTCACGATGAGCGCTTTCACGCTGGCTGATTTCACGATGCCTGGCGGACTGCATTTCAGCCGAGATGCGGATCCGGCCCCCGCCGCGTTAAATGCCGTTGCGCATTTCGGACGCCACGGAGGGCGTCCCTCCAGGATCCCATTTTCCACTCGCCGGCGCCGCCTTTGCCCAGAGCGCTTTACTCCCAGCGTCACCGGCTGATATCCAATTTGCCATGGCTGTCATCTCCTTTGCCGGGATCCGCTGCGCGATGCTGTGCCTGGCCGCGCTGGCGGCCCTGGCACCAGCCGGGGCCGCGCCGCTCCGGATCGAAGCCACGCCGACCGAGATCCGCTGCCTCAATTCCGCGGCCACCCTCGTCATCGATCGCGCGCCCTGGCGGTTGCGGCTCCTCGATCGGAACCAGCAGCCGCATTACGCCGAGGCCCGGCCGCCGGCCTTCCAGATCGACGGTGCCTGGATCCCCTGGACCGCCGCCACGCCGTCTCCGGATTCCGGCGACATGCTCGTTGCCGTCACGCTCGCCAATGGCGCGCGGGCCGAGCTGCGAATTTCCCCCTTCGGCGATCACGGCTTCCGGCTCGCCGCCCGCGCCTCCGGCCCGGCCGTGACCGCCGTGCGCGGGACCGCCGCCCTCGATCCCGTCGAGGAAATCTACGGGTTTGGGGAAATGTGGAATGGCCACGTCGCCCAGCGCGGCCAGGCCTTCACCCTCTGGGATGAGAGCGGCACGCCCGACGAATGCGCCTACATGCCGTACTACGTCTCGACCCGGAACTACGCGCTCTTCCTCGATTACGGCGGGCCGGTCCGATTCGACGTCGGCCGCCGGCGCGCCGACGAACTCGTGTTCGAGGCCCCCGCCGCCAGCCTGGAAATGACGCTCGTCACCGGCGACTCGATCCCCGACACCGTCCGGCGGGTGCTGACACAGGTCGGCCTGCCGGCGTGCCCGCCGCGCTGGGCATTCCAGCCGTGGTTCTGGCTGATGGGCGATCCGAACGTCCCCGGTGCCCCGATCGGCACACTGAAGGAGGAGCACTTCATCGAGATGGTGAACCGGCTGCACCAGCTCGACATTCCCGTCGGCGTCACCTGGTTCGAGCCGCCCTGGCAGACGGCCCGCACCACGTTCATCCCGAATCCCGAGTTCACGAAGGATCTGCCGGGCCTCATCCGCCGGCTCGGCGACCTCGGCGTCCGCGCGCTCGGCTGGACCGTGCCGTACACCACCGCCACGGCCTCGAACTGGGCCGAGGCCGTCAGCCGCGGCTACCTGGCCCGCAAACCCGGCGGCGGCGCGGCGGACGGGCGCGTGGCCATTTCGGATTCCGGCGAGGCCGCCGGCAATGCCTACACCTATGTTGATCTCTACAACCCCGAGGCGTTCGCCTGGTGGAAGCGCCAGATCGCGGCGGCGCTCGATCTCGGGCTGGTGGGCTTCAAGCTCGACGACGGTCAGAACCTGCCCGCAGATGCGCAGCTGCACGGCGGACGCACCGGCCGCGACGTCCACAATGCCTACGGGATGGAGTACAACCGTGTCTTCGGCGAGGCGCTGCGCGCAAAATACGGCGAGGATCACCTCCTGATCCCGCGCGCAGCCTGGCTGGGCTCCTCCGCCCACAGCAATTTCAAGTGGCCCGGCGATCTTTCCGGGAGCTTTGCCAACAACGGACTGCCCTCCTCCGTATACTCGTCGCTCTCGCTCGCGTTCTGCGGCGTGCCCTTCGTCTCGACCGACATCGGCGGGTTCCAGGACAAGCCGGCCCCGGAGCACGTTTGGATCCGCTGGGCCCAGTTTGGAGCGATGCTGCCGGGGATGCAGACGCTGCACATGCCCTGGTGGTATTCGGAGCCCGCGCAGGCCCACCTCCGTTACCTGGCGTGGCTGCACACCGATCTCATCCCGCTGTGGATGTCGCTGGCCCGCGAAGCCGCCGCCACGGGCGCGCCCGTCTGCCGCCCGCTCGTGTGGACCTTCCAGGACGACGTCGACGCCTGGCGGGTCGACGACCAGTTCACGGTGGGCACGTCGCTGCTGGTGGCGCCGCTCATGAATCCCGAACCGCGGCGCGAGGTCTACCTGCCCGCCGGCCGCTGGTTCGACTTCTGGGACGAGGCGGAGTCGATCGAGGGACCCGCGACGGTGGAATGGTTCAAGCGCGGGCCGCAGGGTCGCTGGAAGTTCCCGCTTTATGTCCGCGAGGGGGCGATCATTCCGATGGAGATTCGCAACGGGGTGACGGGGTTCGGCTGGGCCGGGTCGGAGGGCGCGGTGACGCTGGCACTCTGGCCGCGGCCGGATGGGGAGGGTTCCTTTGTGCTGCACGATCGCGAGGCGCCGGTGCCGATCCGGGTGGCGGGTCGCGCCGGCGAGGCGGTGACGATTGCGATCGGCGCGTCGAAGCTGCAGTACCTGCTGCGGGTGCACCTGGCCGACGGAACGCCGGCTGGCGTGGCGCGTGACGGGGTCGCGCTCGCGGCGCTCGATTCGCTGGAAACGTTCCGGGCGGCGCGGGGCGACGGCTGGTTCCATGATCCGGCCCGGAAGACCCTGTGGATTCGCCATGCCGGCCATGCGGCGCCCGGCACGATTGCCATCCAACTTTCCGGCCGGCGCGGCTGAGCGGACAAGAGATGCCGCCGGCATTTACGTTCAGCGCGGATCCTTCACGTTCCTTGCCGGGATCCGGATCGCGCATTCTCGCGACGATTTTCATCACCTGGAGGGCCGTGCTCCCTCCTTCGCTGAGCCTTCCTCCTTCGCTGAAGCTGCGGAGGACAAGTCGGCGGGCAGGCCGCCCGAGCCGCTACGTTCCGAACTTCGTAGATGGAGGGCCGTGCTCCGTCACGGCCATGAAGACCGATCCGCTGCGCAGAATGAATTTCCCATCGGGTTTAAGGACGCCGCGGAGGGCGTCCCTCCATGAATGGGTCTTCGAAGCCTGGATTCAGACTTGGATTCGTGGAGGGCCGTGCTCCGTCACGGCCATGAAGATGGATCCGGTGCGCAGAATGAAACTTCTATCGGGTTTGTGGACGCCACGGCCTGTCCGCCATAGCATGCCCGCTACCCGCTACTCGCTACTCGCTACCCGCTACTGATGCCCGCTACTGATGCCCGCTACTTTCAGTTCGCCTCCATCCGATCGGACCGCATAAGTCCCAACCACTCCGGCGGAGCATCACGGGCCTATAGCTCAACGGTCAGAGCAGAGGACTCATAAATCGAAATGGCGTTTTCAGCCCATTTCCTCCCGAGTCCTCCGGCGTCGTAAGTTCCCGGATACTGAACGAAAAGCGCGGTTTCGCGATTGTCTTGAGTTATCCCAAAAACGCCGAAATTTGGAAGTCGGGTGACAACAAGGGTGACAACTTCGGGCGGCGGGGAGCTGATACCAGCAGAAAAGTTTTTGCCTGCTATGCGGTGCGCCGATTTCGGGCTCCTCCCGAACGCGATGGCGAGCGTCACAGGTTTTCGGGGGCTCGTGAATAATGATCGGCCCGAATGGGCCATGCGTTGCGGACGCAAGGTAACGGCCGCTCTGTTCCCGAAGGTCGATAGCCCGGAAAAATTTGCCTCCATGCCGGAGTACTATCAGGCGGGCTTCGCAATCGCGATGGTAGTGGAAGGCGTGGAAAAACTGAACCGGTGTCTCCAAGGGGTATCGCCTTTGCCGGCGCCACGAGAGCCCACCGAGGAGGAGATATTGAGGGGGTTCAAGTATCTCTTTGGCGAGGACGGGGAAGGCATGTTCGAGACGTTTTTCAAGGATGAGGGCCGCGAATTCTGCGAATGGGCCGAAGCTTTCGAAGCCCAGATGGACACCCGTCAGCGCGCAGACTTCGCCCAAGGGATGGCGGATGCGTTCCGGATGCTGGCCGGCGAAAACAAGTCGAACGATGCGACTGAAATCTATCTGTTCATGTCGTTATTTTGGCGCGTTGTGGAACAGCTGAGGAGCGTTGATCAGCTTCACCAAGTTTTGATCAAAATCTTGGGGAGGAATCGTGCTGGCTATGACCCGAAACGGGTGGCGCAGATTTGTCATCGGGTTGGCAAGCGATTTCGAAGGCGCGGCCGACCAAGAAAAATACCTTAGGCGCGACTGTGCGTGAGGTAATTTCCGCCGAGGAAAGCCGCTACCTTCTGGCGCATGGATGCGTCAGAAGAAATCAGAGTAAGTCCGCCGAAGCTGGCCCTCACGAGGACGGACGCAGCAAAGGCGATCGGGCAAAGCGCGGTCACAATCGATCGGCTGACAAAGCGAGGGCTCCTGCGGCCTTCGCGCGCGACACGCCGGCCGGTGTATCCCATTTGGGAAATCGAGCGGTTCCTCCGTGAAACGACCGGGAGCGTGGAGCTGTGACCGCCAGCGCGACAGCCGAGCCGAGCGTCCGCGCCGGATTGGTGGAAGTCCGGCGGTGCAGTGTGCTCCAGCTTCGCGCCGGCCGCGCTGAACCTGGCCCGCGTGTTGGTCACCCGGATTTCATCGGGCCATTCAATCCGGAGGTCATCAATCGACCTGGCCGCATTTATCACGACAGCGAGGGGGCGGCGTATTTCGTCGTCGTAAAAGAGCGGTGGGAGGAAAAGCGCGATGCCGCTCTGCTGCAGTACTTGGAGGGCGCCCAATGAACACGCACGCCGATTCTGATTGGCGGAGCGCAGCGCGGGACGCGGGGCTAAAGACGGCGCAGCCGTCCCCCGCGCCGGTCGCGCAAGCGGGAGGGTTCCCCGCTCCCTCGGGGGAGCGGGGGAAGGGGCGTGAGGGGGTTGCTTGTGAGCTCGGCGTGCTGCGGCCGTACAACCCGATTTCGTGGTTTCACCCGCGCGGAATCTGTCGCGTCCTGGCGAAGCTTCTGCCGCGGCTGCCGAACGTCGGCGGTTGCCTCTTCCTGACCTTCACGTTCAACCCTGCATTGTACGCAGACCCGTCCGCCGCCTTCGAACACGGGCGCGATAAGCTGCGCCGGATGTTCCACCGGCTACGGCAGGGTGTGGTGTTCAACGGAATTCGGTACGTCGTCAACGAGCCGTACGCGGTGAAGGTGGAGTTTCACCAGAACGGCTGGGCACACTTCCACGTCGTTTTCCTGACCCGACGGTTCATTCCTTGCGGCCTGTTCGATGCGCTTTGGGGGCTGGGGCGCACGAACGTCCGCCGAATCGCCAATAAGGATTTCCACTACCTGCTCAAGTACGTGACGAAGGGCGGCGGGTTGCCGGAATGGGTGCTCAACCGGAGCCGGCTGCGAGTGTTCCAGCCCTCGCGAGGCTTCTTGGATGGCACGGCCGAGCCGCGGATGCCGTCGCAGCTGACAGGGCGGAAGCTGCGAAGCTGCACCCTGGGCGAAAGGATTCGGCGATGGTCAAAGACGGCAATCTTTCAAGCCGGCGAGAGGTATCGGCAAGTGATCCTTCCCCGGCCGTTTTTCGAGCTCATGTCCGAGCTCGTTTACCCAATCGCCCTGGCCGGTCGTTACCTGGGCGGGGGTCACTTCAAAATCAACGACTCGGAGGATCTGATACCATGGCTAAGCCAATGAGTGAAAGTGAGGGAACCAAGCCGCTCCCAACCGGGAACGGGATCTTCGTTCGGGGCATTGTCGTCTCGAACCGTGCGCGAGCAATCAAGCGGAAGGATGGCACGGGAACCCTCGTGCTCGTCGAGCATGAGATCGCACTTCAACCTGGAGTCGCGACCTGGGCGCGCTTCCTCGACCCGAAAACTGATCCCGGGGTCAAGGTCGAGGGGGAGAACGTCACGGAATTCCCAAAGCTCGCCGATTTCCAGTCGGTGACCATCAAGGCCGGAAAGGTGGGCACGGATGGCCACAGTGGGCAACTGGTCATCCGGTCGGGCGAATTGGCCGGCTGACCGGTGAACCGAAGGGAACTGGGCCGGTTGCCGCGCGGAGCGCGGCACCGGCCCTTTTCCTTGTTACCATGGTCAATAACTGTCCGCTCAATCTCGTCCCACGAGCCATCGTCTGAGGCGGTCGAACACCTCGGTCAATGTCGCGTGCTTCACCTGTCGTGCCTCGCGACCGTTGACACGAATCCGAAAACGCTTCTCACCCCAAATGCCTGGACTTTCAATCAACTCGACTTTGAGAAGTCTCGGCGCTTGGTTGTCTTTGATCGAAATTCTAAACCGTGCGGGCTGTCGACTCACGGC
The DNA here is from genome assembly GCA_011525695.1 of Verrucomicrobiia bacterium. GTDB lineage: Bacteria > Verrucomicrobiota > Verrucomicrobiia > Opitutales > Opitutaceae > ER46. Next base: position 1,991 of record WYBX01000137.1, on the reverse strand, counting down.
CGGCACAAGAAACTTTGCATCGCCAATGGGACAACACTGCAGCCGACCCGAACGTGAATACACGGTGCATAAAATGCGTTGAGGTGAATAACGCTGCCAGCCAACCATGCTGCAACATCGACAATGCGCATCGAAGCTCCTCAGTGGGCATGGGATCGAGATCGGCGCATTGCACGAACCATTTCCCCTCCCGTCCGAATGTCGCGTATTATACATCGATCGGTGTGATGAGAGCATTGCCCGCGGTATGTTCCCGGAGATTCCGGCACATGCATTCGTGCATGTTGACATGGTCATGGACATGGATGCGAGGGGTCTGGAACTCTGTAGAACCGGCGGTTGCGATTTTGCGATCGCGTGTCATGTGCTGGAGCATGTGGCCAATCCGCTTCGGGCAATCGCAGAGATCTTCCGGGTGATAAGAATCGGAGGCTTGGCCGTCCTGGCTGTGCCAGACATGCGGTTCACATTTGATAGTCGAAGGCCGCTGACTACTTGGGAACATCTGCAAAGCGACTTTGCTCGGGGCGTCACCGAAAGTTCAGACGAGCACTATGTGGAATTCTTGCGTAGTGCAGCGCCTCATGTATTCGCGCAACCTCCCGAGAATCTCGTGCATCACATCCAGAGAGCACGGACTCGCAGAGAGCATTCCCATGTGTGGACGAGCGAGACATTTCGCGCTCACCTCCTGCAGTCACTCGACCAACTAGGCATCAAAAGTTCGGTCCTATTCGAGTCCACCGCTGATGAGAATCGGATCGAGTATTTCTCGATATGGGAGAAGCGTTAACCAGGCCCGCTGCGGCGGGGCCGACGACTAGGAGCATTTCCACCATCAATCGCAGGTACCTGAGAGTGTCATCTTAGCCTTCCTAGCATCTAATCACATGAGATTGAAACAGCCCTTGCACCGATTCATTTCACCTGTCGCGCGGCGTTCCTGCGCAACTATGTTCTATCTTGCAATTGCACTGCTGCTGGCCTGCGCGCTCGCCTCCGAATACATGAGGGTGCGTTCAGCGTACCTCCTAAATGTTCATTCGGATATCTCGGATAAATAGCATACGTCATGGTGCGATGTTTTAGGGTAGAGCGCGCACAGCTGCGGGAAGCGGTGTGGATTGTATCTTGCCTATTTTTATCTTCGCGGATGCTGCTTGCACTTATAGCGATTGCGGGCCCCCTCTTCTTCAAGGCTGATCGCTTCTATCGTGGAAGGATAGGCGAACTAGGCTGGCAGGAGTATTTCAACAGGTGGGACGTCGGCTGGTATGCTCGGATAGCCGTCGAAGGTTATGGTCTGGAGCCTAGTGGAGCAAACGCTTCCGCGGCATTCTTTCCCCTTTGGCCACTGTTGCTGCGGCTGTTTCACTCATTGGGGATTGATGCGCTCGTCGCCGGATTAATTCTAGCAAATGTTTGCTTCTTCTTCGCTCTATGGAATGGATATTGCCTCGCAAGGGACGAATTGAGCGATAGGCTGGCTTCCAGGGTGGCTGTACTGATGGCATTTAGCCCTGCGACGGTGTGGTTTTCAATTGGACTGACGGAGTCACTATACCTGCTCTTGACGGTTCTATTCGTAAGGGCCGCGCAAGCGCGACGATGGAACTGGATGATGGCCACAGGTCTTCTCGCCGGCCTTACGCGACCCAATGGCTTTCTCCTGGCGCTGCCCGCGGCTGCCTTAGTGCTTCCGCACTGCCGCTCCCTTTGCAAGGAACAGCGATATTGGCAGATCCTCCCTCCGATAGCTGGCATAACTGCCCCGGTCATTGCGTATTTCTGTTTCCTCGCGTTCCTACAGTATATGACAGGGAACTGGCGTTCCCATTACCTGGCATCATCAACGTATTGGTTCCACTGTCGTCCCACAGAAATTTGTGAAACCGGAGGGAGAAAAGCGGTTCGGCTGCACGGGTTAGACCTGCCACAAGGCAGGGGATGAAAAACAAAAACCCGATACAACCGAACCGTCGGCAAACTAC
>WYBX01000002.1 GCA_011525695.1 Verrucomicrobiia bacterium | reverse complement strand
TTGATAGAGTGAACCTTCGAAAACATCGCCCAAATCCTCAATCGACAACGTCCGTTAATCGCCCGTGCCTCGCCTCATCACGAGGCACTTGTGAACGTGCGTTTTCGTCCGTGGGACCATAATGAAATCATCTCTTGGTTCCGGCTCTATCGGGTTGGGTAATGGCCGGGCTCGCGGGTGGCATTCCGCCGACAGGCACGGCCTTGACGATTCGCGCATCCGCGGAATGGGCGATCCGTTCGCCCGGTCGGATCACGAGGAACCGCTCCTCATCCCAAGGCCCATGCAGCAGATCGCTCAGCAGGCGCGAGTCGCCCGGCTCATGCTTGAAACGCCAGCCGAGCGATTCGGTGCAGCTTTGTGCATAGCGGAGCTGTGCATCGTCCCCGGTCAGGCGCAAATCCGTGTAGGCGCCGGTTCCGTGCTGCAAATACGACGCGCGCTCCATCTCCAGCAGTGCCTCGGCCTCCTCCGCGCCAAACTTCGCGATGTATTCCTCGCGAAGTTTCATCTCGCGATCCGGGCCGGGAACGCGTTTTTCCCGGTTCCAGCCCGGCGTGTACCAATAGGTTCCCGGTTCGTCGCGCATGGCGTCGGCGTAGCGCTCCCGGCTCCCGAGAAAAAGCGTGATGCAGTCGTGAGCCCTCGCCACGACAAGCGGACAGCGCCGCGGCGCCAGATCCACCAGTGCCATTCCGCACAAACCGTAGACCAGCACGACGGCTTCCACCGCGGGATTCGCCTCCGCGCGCGCGATCGCCGCCGCCAGCCGCGCACGCAGCCCGGTGGGTTGATCGTGCAGTCCCATCTCGAACCACTCCCGATGCAAAATGTGCGCTGCCTCCCGCGTGAGCGCCGCAACCTCCGCCTCGAGCACACGGCAGGCGATCAACCCGATCCGGACCGGAGGTGAGCTGCGTGCAGTCTGGGACACGGGACGAGATCAGTCAGCAGTGATACCCGGAGCAATGCCGAACCGCCGGTCGGCAACCGGTGATCTTTCGGAGCTCCATCCAGACTGCCAATTATCACGAGTGACCGCGTAGTTTCCGTCGGGTCCAGTTCGGATCGCGGCGGCAGTCCAACACCGCTTTCACGTGGGCGGTGTCACCGATTACGTCGTAATAGACTGCAAATGGAAATACCCGTGAGAGAAGGCGGTAAGCGCCGAAAACCTTTCGGTGGATTCCGCCACAGCGCACCAGCGAATCGATGTCGGAAGACAGACAATCCATGAAGTAACTTCCAAGGCCATGCTGTTGGCTTTCGTAAAAAGTGAAGCCGTCCGCCAAGTCATCCTCTGCGGACGGCCTGATCCGTATTTTCACGGCAGGCGCTCACGAAGCCGGCGCTTTGCCGCCTCCCAGTCAACCGAAGGCTCTTTCCCTTCGGCAATGCGCTTGTCGCGCTGCTCCAGTACATCTCCGTGCCACGCCGGTGACACGTAGCTGTCGACATTGCGGGATAGATCCGCCCACAACGCTTCCATTGCACGCAACTTTTCTTCAACGGTCATTCGATCAAGTGGCAGAACGGCATCCATGGCCGTCACGTTAGCCAGTCAGCGGTAGCGTGCAAGCCACTCTGCCAGTCCTTTGCCGCATACTCCGTCCTCAGCTCCGCCACCGCATCGAAGATCGCATGGATCTGCGCATCGGTGACGGACTGATCCAGGTTGACGCAGCAGACGCCGGTCAGCCAGGGGTTGTTCGACTCGCGCACCAGCCGGCGGATGATCCCGCGAATCTCGTCGGGCGTCTGGCTCACGATCGTCACCGGGTCGAGGCGGAGGTTGAAGAACGTGTGCGGCAGGTGCCGGCGGAGCAGCGCGACGTCGCCGCCCCATCCGAGGTCGAGAAAGTCCAGCCGCGGCAATTTCGCGTAGGATGCCGCGAAGCGATGCGGATCCCTGCCACAATGATGAATGCCAAACGGTCGGTGCCGCCGGCTCCACTCCACGTCAATCGGCATCAGGAACTCCTCGTAGTCCTTCACCGAGATCATCGTATGCGAGCACTCCGAGTGCAGAAACACCGGCTCGCGGAAGTGCCGCACGTTGCGATTCACCGAGATGGAGCTGGTGCCCGTCTCCCCCTGCATGGCGGTCGTGAACCGATCGAGCACCTCGGCGATTTTCCGGAACTGTCCCCTCGCGCCCTCGGCGTCATCCGCCATGTCGAGGAAGACTTCCTGTCCGCGCAGATCCATCGCGATGTTGAGTACGCCGCCCCAGTTGATGTCGCCGAGCACGCGGCCGTGACTGGTCTTCAACCTGTCGCGAAGCTGTTCGAAGCGCCTCGCCGCCGGGCTGCGGAAGGCCTGGTCGGGATCGACCTCCAGCGTCTCGCGCTGCGCCGGCACCACATCGGGCGCGCCGCCGGCCTTGTAGCGGATTTCGCAGCCGAGCATCTCGGAAAGCATGAACCCGGCGGCGTTGTGGACCGCGCCGATGACCGGCAGCGTCCGATCATGGTCGGCACCGAGCCCGTGCCGGCCGAAGCGCTCATGCAGCACCTGCTCCATCCGGCGCTCGCTCTCGACACGCTTGGCGGGATGGTAAAAGAAGTCCTCGTCGAACGTAATTCCCGCGTGCGCGTGCCACCACGAAGGATGCAGCACCACGTCCACCGGCAGCATGCCGGCCTGCAGATCAGGATTTCGATAATACGGCGTTGCGTTCATCGTCGAAGAACTGGCGAAGATGGCGGGCCAGGTGTCGATGGACACCGGCCCGCAATCAGCAGGGGAAATTGTGAGGCAACCGCGCGCGGAGGCGAGTCAGAGATCAGGCGGGCCCCCGGGAGTTCATGGTGCCCGGCGTGGAGGGCCCTTGCGCTCCATCCCCAGGCAGGGTTGAGGTTCTCAAGTCACCTTCAAGCAATGGTCGACGTTCAGAACTTGCGGCCGTGACGGAGCACGGCCCTCCAAATACGACGCTCGTACATGATAGGGGTAGGAGTGGCGGGGTTAGCGCCACCCCTCCCTCCGAACCGGACGGGCGGATTTCCCGCATCCGGCTCTCCAGTCAGTGGTTTCTCAGCGAGACTAACCATAGGCACAGG
>WYBX01000136.1 GCA_011525695.1 Verrucomicrobiia bacterium | reverse complement strand
TCCAGCGATGCTCATTCGAGCGAAGCGAATCCTCCCGCGCCGTCCACGACGCCGGAGGACTCGGTTCTTTCCTCGGGACAGAAGGTCGTCGTCACGCGGCCAAGTGCGGCGCCGGCTCCGGCGGAGCTGGTGCAAAGAGCGGTCGCCGTTATTCCTCCGGCCGAAATCCAGCGCCAGTTGGCCTGGCAGAAAAGGCGACTGGATTTCGAGTCGGCGCCGCTTGCTGAGATTGTCGAGGAGTTCAATCGCTACAACCGGCACAAGCTGGTCATCGGTGACCCGGCGCTGGCCACCAGACGCTTTGGCGGATCGTTCAAGCCCGATGATGAGGAAGGCTTCGTGCGCATGCTGCAGGACAATTTCGGCGTCGGTGCTGAAGTTTCGGGAGGACAAACCGTCCTGCGGACTGGCCGATGATCGCCCCGTGACGGGGCTGCAGGACCCGCCACCAGGCGGCCCATGGAGAATTCCTGCAAATTCCCCTAGTGTCCTGAGCGATTAAAGCGTGCAATAAGTCGGCATCTCTGATCTGCTGCATGATGGCCCTTGGCAGACCTCTGGCGGAACTAGTGTTGAGTGCGGAAGAAACCGCAAAGCTCACGACGATGGCGCGGCGGCCGAAGTCGGATCAGCGCACCGCGTTGCGGGCCGGCATCGTGCTGGATTGCGCCAGCGGGATGAGCAACACCGCGGTCGCCGAGCGGCACGAAGTGACGCTGGCCACCGTCGGCAAGTGGCGCCAGCGCTTCCTGGACCAACGCCTGGCTGGCTTGGGGGATGCGCCGAGGCCGGGGCAGCCGCGCAAGATCACCGACGCCAAAATCGAAGCGGTCGTCACGCGCATCTTGGAAAAGAAGCCGGTGGGCGCAACGCACTGGAGCACACGTTCGATGGCGAAGACCAGCGGGCTGACGCAAAACGCCATCGTGCGGATCTGGCGCGCGTTCGGGCTGAAGCCGCACCTGCAGGAAAACTTCAAGCTCTCCAGCGATCCGTATTTCGTCGAGAAGGTGCGCGACATCGTCGGGCTCTACCTCAACCCGCCGGAGAAGACCCGTGCGATCGTGCTGTGCGTTGACGAGAAGAGTCAGATTCAGGCGCTGGACCGCAGCCAGCCGATCCTGCCGTTGCGTCCCGGCCAAGTGGAGCGCCGCACACATGATTACTTCCGTCACGGCACCACTTCGCTCTTTGCGGCGCTGGACATCGCCACGGGCAAAGTCATCGGACGCTGCCACGCCCGCCACCGTCATCAGGAGTTCCTGCGTTTCCTTCAGCAAATCGACGATGCGGTGCCGGCAGAACTCGAGGTGCACCTGGTGCTGGACAACTACGGCACCCACAAGGCGCCGAAGGTCGCCGCGTGGTTCAAGCGTCGGCCGCGCTATCATCTGCATTTTACGCCAACCAGCGGCTCGTGGCTCAATCAAGTCGAGCGCTGGTTTGCCAAGATCACCGAGCAGCGGCTCCGCCGCAGCGCCTTCCGCTCGGTCGACGAGTTGGAAAAAGCTATCCGGCATTATCTCGAAACCAATAACCAGAATCCGACACCGTTTGTCTGGACCGCTTCCGCCGATCTCATCCTCGGTAAGGTCCAGGCACTTTGCTCACGGATTAATCGCTCAGGACACTAGGGCATTGCACCAAGTCATCCTAAATTCCGCAGTTGAAGGGGTATTTTAGGCCGAGGACGGGGCAACATGGGTGATGTCCCAGTCGCTGGCCGTCATTCTATATTTCAACTGCGGCGCAGTTGTCCGGAGCCACTCGGTGATGCGGGTGTAGCCCGTGCGTAATTGGTCGGCCCAGCCACCGCTTATAGAGACTTGCATCTCCTGTTGCCGGTCCGATTCGACGAGCCGGGCCGCGATCAGCAGAAACCAGCGTCGCCCCCGCTTGGCCTCCGTGTGCTTCTGCGGCACGATGAAGCGCACGAACAGAACCCACAGGTTGTAGACCAACAGGAGGAGCCGGGCGGCCAGTTCGGTGGTCGCACGCGACTTCGCGCAAAAGCCGCTGAAGCCCCACTGATTCTTCAGTTCGTCGAACACGTTCTCGGTGTCTGCGCGTTGGCGATACAGCTCGTGGATTTGCCAGGGATTGAAGCTTTCCGGCACGTTGGTCACGTACACGGCGAACTCGTGCTTGTTGCAGTCCCAGAACTCGGCGTTCTCCGGCGCCCGGATCACGCCCAGCAGCGTCCGCACAAAGATCACGCGCCGCGCGGCTTTCCAACCGGTCAGTGAATCCGGCCTTCGGCGACCTGGCAGGCCGCGTGGCCAGCGGATCCTTGCCACGCATCCTCCCGCACCCGGCAAAGGGCCGAGCGCACCAGGTTCGTCAGCTTCAGCTTGAAAAGATACTTCGGCCGCTGCGCCGCTGCCTCATGCCAACTCATGATCGCATCGTGCCCCAACCCCAGGTCACCGCGGTTGAGCCAGACCTTGCGCTCTCACCCTTTGAACCCCATGACTACAGACCAACCCAAATCCGTGGGCGGGATCCTCGCTCTCCTCTTGTGCGTGCTCGGCCTTTTCGCGGCGAATCTATCGTTCGCCGCCGAGACTAGAAAATCCTACGACGTTCCCGCGGGCGAGGCGCTTGCGAGTTTCAAGAAATTCACGATCCAGTCGGGGGAGCAGTTGCTTTACTCGACCGATGCCGTGGAGGGGGGCACGACCAATGCGGTCAAGGGCACATTTACCGCACGTGAGGCGCTCAACCAAATGATCGACGGCACAAATCTGGCCGTGGTGGCGGACAAGAAGAATGGCGCCTTAAGTCTGGTGAGAAGCGTCGACCCAAACGCTCTGCGGACGGCGCTGAAAAACAGAGTCCGCTCGGAGAAAAACGGAACCACGAGCGACGATGAGACACTCGTCATGTCACCCACGGCCGTGAAGACCGATCGGCAGCGCAGTCGGAATTTTCGATTCGAATTGCGGACGACGCGGAGGTCGTCCACGTAGGAACGTCATTACGCACAAGGATGCCCTTCTTCGGTTGACAGATTTATTTTCGCCACTGCGAAACAGTCACATCGCGCTGTGCAAAAAAATCTCACGCTCCCGGCGCTCCGCCTTGATACCGAAACTCGATTCCAGCGCGCGCACGAAACCTTCGACGTTATCGGAACGAAACACGCCCGTAATCCGCATCGCGGCCACGGCCCCATCCGGGATGCGAAGTTGCCGCTGGTTATGGCGATTAAACATCGCGACTGCATCCGCGACGCTCGTCTCCGAAAATTCCAGCCTTGGGAGTCTCCAAGACAAACGTTCGGAGAGCTCGGCCACCGGGATCGAAGCGACGGTGGGAATCGGAACGGCGGCTCCCAGCGGAACAACGGCGCGCTGCCCCGCCTCGACAATCGGAGCTGAAGCGGCATCGGCCGTCTCTTGCATCCTGCCACGCGAAGTGCCTGAACGGACCGGCGCGGGAGGGAGGGAGTCGACGCGCACGCGGCCCTCCGTCACGATCACTTCAACCGCCGCGTGGTCCAGTCCCACCGCAAAGGCGGTGCCAACGGCGCTGATTCTAGCGATGCCCGTTTCAACAATAAACGGCTTCGACGGGTCTTTCATTACTGAAAAATGAGCTTCGCCGTTCTTCAGAGTCACGACGCGACACTCGTCGTCGTAAGCCACGGCAATGCTCGCGCCATGCCTGAACTCGACGATTGAGCCATCGGGGAGCGTTTGGCGCTTCGGTTCAATCACCCGGGTCGTCACGAGCCCGGCAACAACCGGCATCGGCTTTGGCGCGGGCGCGGGCGGCAGACCAAAAAACACGGCCAGGCAGGCGGCCGCGGCGAACGCAGTTGCCGCACCCCCAGCCATCCACCGGTGCCGTCTGCGGCGATCGAGCCTGTGCAATTCGGCACGCAACGACTCGACCTTGCCCGAAGCGGTCGGGCGATCGAAAACGGCCCAAACGGCTGAGATCTCATTCACCGCGGCCGCATGGCGCGGATCGACGGCGCACCAACGGGCAAACTCGATTTCTTCCGCGGCACTCATGCCGCGATCGCGCCTTGCCAGCCACGCGGTGGCTTGAGATTCGATGGAGCCAGGACTCCTGCCCGGATTTCTCATGACGAGTGCCCCCGCAGGCAAATGACCACTCCCCGATTGCGCATGTAACGGGTGCATTTCTCCATGCCCCGAGAAATCTGCACCTCCACTGTAGGCACGGCAATTCCAAGCCGTTGGGCGATTTCCTGATGGGACAACCGATCTAGCAGCCCGTCGGACTTGCGATTTTTGGGGTAAGGACTGAATCAAACGATCTGTTGAGCAAAGTGCGTGCCCGAACCGACGGGCTGCTAGAGTCCGCGCTGCGCGCGGCCCAATCCGGGCTGCCG
>WYBX01000135.1 GCA_011525695.1 Verrucomicrobiia bacterium | reverse complement strand
GTCGGGAAGTGACTAGGTCGGGACTACACGCCCTTTGGAAAATCCGAGCGCTGCAATCCAATCGTTTAGATCGCGCCGCCCTTCAAAAATAGTCGCTTTCCGTCCCCAGTTGCGGAATTCGGGCTAGCAGCAGCTGCCAAGGCGACGGCGTCGCATATCTTTACAAGTGCAGGGTTGCCATCCCGCCCGGCAAGCAGCCTATCACCCGTTTTCTCGTCTTCAGGTTCCTGATGGTTAGAGGTTAACGGTTTTCATCAGGATGCCGGAGTGCGAATGGCAGGTCTCGTGCTTTTCGCACGACCGGCCCCACGGACGTCCCGCGGCGCTTCCCTCACTTCGTGGCGGCTTCCGGCCCCAACTTCACCTGACCAATGAACCCCGTGTCCCGCCTTCATTTGGCTTTGGTCCTCGTGACTCCCGGAATCGTCCCCTTCGCCAAAGCGGCGATTATCGAGTTCACCGGAGGTGAGGTCACGCTCCGCGACGGGACGACGCAGACGACCGGAAATTCGGGATTCTGGAACGGCGTCGACCATTACATTGAGGACGGGTTCAAGCTGGACTTCGTGTTCTCCGCCGCACCTCCGCCTCCCGGCAGTCCGGTTCCTGACCCGCCCCCGCATTCATCGTATATCGGAGACTATTATCATGTCGGAAATGATGTGATCCACGGACACTGGATGAACGGCTCGGGCTCGCCAACGGACCTCACGATGATCGAGATCACCAGGGTCGGCGGAGGGGCCTTCGATCTCAACTATTTCGTTCTGACCAGCAATTCGCACTATGGTCCCGAGGGCACTGCGACGGGCACGGAACAGACCTGGATCAAGGCTTCGAACGGATTCGCGCAACTCCTCCCATCTGAAACCTGGGGCTTTTCGAGCACGGCGATCTATCTTGGCAGCGCTTTTGATGCCGTTACGTCCGTGCAATTCTATACGACCAATGGCGTCGAGTGCTTCGGCATGGATTTGTTCTACATCGACGAACCGCCGCCAACCGCCAGCGTGCCGGATTCTGCCAGCACCCTGGCGCTGCTCGGGCTCGGATTGGGCGGGCTTGCCACGTTCAGACGATCATTCCGAGGTTTGGCAATCCGACGGACAACGTAAGGTATTCTTTGCCATTCGGTGCAGGGCAGGCAGAGCCCCCGAATTCGGCGGCGGTGCCCGCCGCACACTGCCCAGCACGACTGGCACCGGCGTGCGCAGGGGTTTCCTGTCGCACGGATAGGATCGGAATGGATTTCACTCCTCCGCCGCACCTGTTTATCAAGCGGCTATGCTGCAGATCGGAATCCGCGCTCATGATATGGGACAGCTCCCCGCCGAGGAACTCGCCAACGCCGTTTCGATTCCGGGAGTCTCGGCAATCCAACTCGCGCCGTCCAAGGCCCTGGTACCCCCCTGCTGGGACCCCGCCTCCCTTGCCCGGGCGGAGCGCCGCGCGATTGCCGGCGCCTTCTCCCAAAGAGGAATTTCGGTGGCCGTGCTCGGCTGCTACATCAATCCCGTGCACCCCAATCCGGCTGCGCGCGCAGCGGGGCTGGAGCGCTTTGCCCATCACCTCCGCACGGCCGGGGATTTCAATTGTCCCGTCGTCGGCACGGAGACCGGCTCCATCGATCCCGACTGCAACTACCATCCGGATACGGCCTTGGAATCCACTTACCTGACCCTCGTGGAATCGGTCCGGGGCCTGGCGCGGATTGCCGAGGAGAACGGCGGTGTCACGGTCGGCATTGAGCCCGTTGCCGACACACACACCATTTCCACCGCACTGCTCATGAAGCAACTGCTCGACGACGTGGATTCGCCCGCGATCGGCGTCATCTTTGACCCGGTGAACATGGTGCCCGATTCGGGCGTCCTGGAACAGGAGCAGATCATGGACGCATGCTTCGCGGCGTTTGGCAGCCGGATAGTCGCCGTCCACGCGAAGGACTACCGCATTGAGCAGGACGGTCGTGGACTTCGAAAAGTCCATCCCCTGCCGGCGGGCACCGGCAGGATGGACTGGCCGGGCTTCTTCCGTCGCCTGCAGGCGGCCGGCAAACAAGACGTGCCCGTTCTTCTGGAGAACGCCGGCCCGGCTGAAGCGCCAGGTGCAATCGCACATCTGCGCGACGCCTGGGTGCAGTCCACGGGCAAAGCAACGCTAGCTTGATCGCGCGCTGCAACTGCGGGATTATCTCCCGTGAGGCGATATATGAACACGTCGATCCAGCAGCGTGTGCACACCCTCCGGATGGCAACAGGACTCTTGATCGTGGCCCTATCCTGCGGCGCGATGCTGGCGGCACCGCCGTTCAGCCTGGTCGCGGTCAGCGACCTGGATCACATCTTCGAGGACGGCTACAACCTGCCGGCCGGGACAGACACCATCCGCGTGTTTGGCATCCGCGGCGAGGTGATCTCGGCCCAGTTCGTCCTCGAGGCGTCGGATGATCTTTCAGCCGTGGCCGTGGAACCCGGCCCGCTGAATCACCAGACGTCCGGCAATGCCTTGGCACCGGAAGTCGTCGGATGGAATTTCGTGGGGAGCATCCCGCTCGCGAAAAACGCCGGCAACCAGCCGGAACACGCCCTGGTCCGACGCGCGCCCGCGCGTTTTCCCGACTATCTCATGGCGGAACGGAGCCTCGCTGTTTCCAGGGATACCTTCCGCGCCATCTGGCTGACGATCACGATTCCGGAAGATGCCGAGCCGGGCATCTATTTGGGCCGGGTGACCGTCCGTTCCGCCCAGGGCGAACAGTCGCTCCCGCTCGAGCTCACCGTGTATCCGCTGACCCTGCCGGCGAAACGAAATCTGAAGGTGACGGAATGGTACACCACGCGGCACTTTGCCCGGCATCACGGGATTGAGGAGCCATACTCGGACGCATGGTTCGCCATGCTGAGGAACTACGCCGAAAACATGGCGGCGCACCGGCAGAACGTCTTCCAGGTGCCGGCCACTTCCATCCGCATCCAGCGTTTGCCGGACGGCCAACTGGAATTCGATTTCACGCGGTTCGATCAAATCGCGGAGGTGTTTTGGAACACGGGCCGGATGGATTACCTCGAGACCGGCGAATTGGCGCGATTCCACCCGGGAGGCTTTGCCAGCCGGGAGATTCGCTTCAAGGACTTCACCGTCACCGATGCGGCCAGCGGCGAAAGCGTGACCCTGCCGGGGGACGACGTTGTTCCCCATCTGCTCCCCGCCTGGGAGGATCACCTGCGCCGGAAGGGCTGGCTGCGCAAAACCCTGTTCCACATCAAGGACGAACCCGCCCACCACAATGCGCTCGAGTGGATGAAGGTTTCCCGCGCAGTCCACCAGTACGCGCCCGATCTCAGGCGGCTGGACGCCCTCTGCACTTCCTTTGTGCTGAGCGACCTCGAGATCGCCGTGCCGAAGCTCGACGCCCTGGATGCAGGCTACGATATTTTCAAGCAATGGCAGGATCAGGGCAATGAACTCTGGTTCTACACCGTCGGGATCTTCCAGGGCAGCTCGTATCCGAACAAGACCATCGACGTGCCAGTCATCGGCAGCCGAATCCTGCACTGGCTGAACTGGAAATACGGCGCGGTGGGCTTTCTGCACTGGGGTTGGAACCAGTGGGTTGAGGATCCGTTCCGCGAGACCGGGCAACACCTCGGCGACGCCTGGCACGTCTATCCGGTCCGGGACGGCGTCCTGAACTCGATTCGCTGGGAGCAGATGCGCAACGGTATCCAGGATTATGAGATCCTGCGGATGCTCGAACAGCGGGTGGCTGCACTGAAGAACCAGCTCGGCTCGCGGTTTTCCTGGATCGAGCCCGGACAGCGCAGCCGGGAAATCACCAGCCGGGTCGCGACCAGCCTCGCGAGGCATTCCACCGTTCCGGCAGTGCTGTACGATGCGAGGAGGGATGTGATCAACGAGCTGCTCGAATTCGACTCCACCCCCAGACTCTACCTTCAGACCAGTCCCGCGGAGCATGGACCACTCATGAACCGCTCGGTCGTGGAAATCCTGGGCTGGGCCGAGCCCGGATCCGAAGTCACGGTCAACCGGCAGGACCTACCCGTTGCGCGGGACGGGCTCCTCATGGGTCGCTTCCTGATCAGCGCGAGCGGCCGGATGGAGATTACGGTCCGGAAGGCTGGCCGGGAACGGAAGGTGCAGCGCATCTTTCCGGTCAGTGAATAACCCGCACCGGACCGCGGCCGAGTTCCTGCCGCGGATTTCGCCATCGGTGGCCGCAGCGTTGCAGGTCACTTCCAATCGGTGAGACTGTATCGTTGCAGCAACCGCGTGAATTCCCCGGAACGCCGGAGTTCCATCATGCCCTGGTCGAAGATTCGGGCGTAACGATGACCGGCATCGCCCATGGCGGTGAACGCAACAAAGATCGGATCACCCTCATGCAGGTAAACAATCGGAAAGTCGGCCGGTTGGCGGCCGGCCGTCTTCAGGTTCCAGATGAAGACAGCCGCAGTCTCCGGCATCACGTCGATTCGTCCGGCGTCCAGATCTGCGATCGCTCGATTCAAGCCACCTTCGCCCGCATACATGATTACTTCGGCGCCAACGTGGGCTTCAATATACCGATCGAGCGTGTCCCAGTAACTGTAGGCCTCGAGCGCGCCCATGCGGATGCTTCGTAGTGCCGGCACGTTGGCAAACCGCCACGTACTGCCCTTGCGCACAAAGAAACCAATTCGTGGCAGACCAATGGCCTCTGCCGGACGGACCAATCCAGCCGTTTCTTTCGTATTCGCGCCAATCACCCCTTCGATTTCTCCCGCTACCGCCGCGGCCAGCGAAGCCGGCCACGACATCGTCTGATAATCCACCGCGATTCCCCGTGGAACGAAGATCGCGCGCACGACCTCAACCGCAAGTCCCGGCTGTTCCGCCGCCGGGTCACCATTGAAGGGCATCCAGCTGTCTGCCCGCAGTCGGAGCGTTTCCGCTGCGGCAGCGCCTGCGAGCACACCCAGAAAGAAAGCGACAAGGCTTTCGTTGCGAATGCGATGAAGGATCATCCCGGCTCTATCGGCACCAATTTCCGAAAATTGAGCCGGATTGTGCCCCACCCCGCCCGATGCCGAAACTCATCGTCGATCCGACTGCCTCCGGTCCGGTGGCGTTGGGCGGATGATGGACCGCAGGCCTGACCGGTTGCTATGGTGGCGGGACGCCCGTGAGCCTTCGGTTCAGACCGGCCATGTATTCAGGATCCACCTTCACGACGCGGCGGTCATAGGTGACGAGTCCGTTGACTTCGCCCTCGACGTCGCTGGTCTGGGTGTAGACTGCCGCGGAAAGCCCATCCGCCTTCATCGCGACGATGGCTTCGATCTTCTTCTCGAATGCGGCCAGAAAGCTCTCCTTCGTCTGGTACGTCTGGTAGCCCCAGTTCCGCATCTCCGGATTCCAGAGATGTCCCGGCAGCGGCCAGCCGACGCCGCCGTATTCGCCGAGCACGATCGCCCGGCGGGAATCGCGCGCCGCCGGCAGCGGCACCGGGTCATAAGTGTGCTTCGAGGCGATGTCGCCCACCCCGCGGTCCAGCCAGCCCGTGCTCGCGAGCACCAGCCGGCTCGGATCGATCGCCTTCACCCAGCCGGTCAGCGCGGCGGTCTCGTACTGCCCCCAGCCTTCGTTGTGCACAATCCAGGTGACGATGCTCGGGTGGTTGTGCAACTGCCCCATCATCCGACGCAGCTCGAGCTCGTGCTGCTCGCGGCTGGTCGAGAGCCGCGGCGGCTCGCCCTCGTCAGCCCGCTGGGTGCGCAGCGCCTGGTTGAACCCGCTCACCATGTCCTGCCAGACAAGGACGCCGAGCCGGTCGCAATGATAATAATACCGCCGGGGTTCCACCTTGATGTGCTTGCGCAACATGTTGAACCCCGCCTTCCGCAGGTACTCCAACTCCCACACGATCGCGGCGTCGCTCGGCGGCGTCAGCAACCCATCCGGCCACCAACCCTGATCCAGCGTGCCATGCTGGAACAGCGGCCGGTCGTTCAACCGGATGGCCGGCTGACCTGCCACCGGCCCCGCGCCCACGGAAATCTTGCGCATCGCGAAATACGACGTGACGTGGTCGAGCGGCGCACCCACGACCTCGGCCCTGGCGTAGGCATCCCGCTCTCCCGGCCCGAACCGCGCCACCGCCGTGCGCTTTCCTTCCACCGGCGCGTACGGTTCCGGCGGCTTCACCCGCACCAGTTCGGCCTTCAAGTCATAGAGAAACGGCGTCTCGGGCGTCCACCGCCGCGGATGCTCGATGGCGAGGTAGCCCGTGCGATTCACCCGCATGATCGTCTGCGCCACCACCTGGCCGGCAGCGAGTGCCGTCAGCCGCACGCCATAGGAGTCATCCTCAATCGCGGCTGCGATCAGCGCCTCCACTTTCAGCCGCCGCTCATCCAACTCGGGGGTCAGCCGCAGCTCGGCCAGATAGTGCGTGGCCGGCACCGGCTCGAGCCAGACGGTCTGCCAGATTCCGGAAACCGGTGTGTACCAGATGCCGCGCGGCTCCAGGATCTGCTTGCCGCGGGGCTGTTCGCCCGCGGAGGTCGGATCCCACACCGAGACGACCAATTCGTTGGCCTCCGGCCGCAGGTAGTCCGTCACGTCAAAGGAGAACGCCGTCGAGCCGCCGGTGTGGCTGCCCACCAGCGCACCGTTGATCCATACGGTGCATTCGAAGTCGACCGCCTCGAAATGCAGCCGCACCCGCTCGCCCTGCCAGTCCGCCGGCACGCTGAACGACCGCCGGTACCATACCCGGTCGTCCGGCGTGACGGGCTGGCCCACGCCCGAAAGCGTCGACTCCACGGCGAACGGCACGAGGATTGTCCGGTCGAAATCTGCCGGCGCCGCCGCGGTCCGGGGTCGGATTGCGAGGTCCCACAGCCCGTTGAGCGACTGCCAGCGTTCCCGCACGAATCCGGGGCGCGGATACTCCGACCAGGCATTGGCCACGGTCACGCTTTCACCAAACGGCGTTAGCATCCGGCCCGGGACGGGGCGCCACTCGGCGGCGGCAGGGACGGACAGCAGCAGGGCCAGGATGCAGGCGGACGGAAGGCGGGCCATGCACCCAGCAAAACCGGGATTCCTCGGATTGCCGAGAAAGTTCCTGGGCAACGAGCCCAGCGGGGGAACGAGCTCGCGCCGCCGGGGCGGAGAATACACGGAAAATCTCGACAAGGATGCTCGCACTCCCAGTCTTCCCCCCACCCCATGTTCGATCTCGGCACTTTGCGCGCGGCTCCCCTCCGGCTTGCCCCCGGAGTCCAGCGCCCGGACGACGCAGGCGCCTCCCTCTCCCCCGGGCAGGGCCGCGACCGGTGGCTTTCGCCGCTCGCTCCGTTCTTCCTCGCAGCCCTCACCGCCGCAAGCACGCCGGCAGCCGCGGCTGCGGCCGGACGCCCGCCCTACCTCCCACCCGCCGCGGCACTCGACACCTTCCAACTCGAGCCGGGGCTGCGCATCGAACTCGTGGCCGCGGAGCCGCTCGTCATCGACCCCGTCGCGTTCGCGTTCGATGACCAGGGCAGGCTCTACGTGGTGGAGGCTCGCGGCTACCCGGATCCCATCGACGGAAGGCGTCCCGCCAGCGCCGAGGGACGCATCGCGCTGCTCGACGACACCGATGGCGACGGGCGCTTCGATCGCCGCCACGAATTCGCGCGCGATCTTCATTACCCCAACGGAGTCGCAATCTGGCGAAACGGGATCTTCGTCACGGATGCACCCGACATCCTCCATCTCGAGGATACCAATAGCGACGGCGTCGCCGATCGCCGCCGCGTCGTGCTCACGGGTTTCGACACGAGCAAGACCACGCAGTTGCGGGTGAGCCATCCGACGCTCGGATGGGATGGGATGATTTATGTCGCGGGAGGCCGTGCGGGCGGCGCCGTGTCCTCACCGCTGTTCCCGGCCCGGCCGGCGACGCCGTTTTCGACCTCCGACGGCCGCTTCGATCCGGACACCTATGAATACGAGGCGGTCGGCGGCCAGGGACAGTTTGGACTGACATTCGACGCCTTTGGCCGCCGGTTCACCTCGTCGAATCGTGATCCGCTGCGCCACGTCGTGCTCGAACCGTGGCATCTCGCGCGCAACCCGCACCTGGCGGTTTCAAACGTGATGCAGGACGTCGCTCGCAGTGGCGCGGATGCGAAGGTGTACCGGATCAGCCAGGCCACCGTCACCGCCGATTTCATGCCCCGGCTTATGAGCACTCCGCATGCGGGAACCTTCACGTCGGCATGCTCACCCCTGCTCTTCGGCGGCACAGCCCTCTCCGCGGAGCACGCCGGCAACCTCTTCGTCTGCGAGTCCGTCCAAAACCTCATCCAGCGGCAGGTGCTGCGGCCTGAGGGGACCTCGTTTCGCTCCGAGCCGCCCTACACCGGCCGCGAGTTCCTCGCCTCCCGCGACGTCTGGTTCCGCCCTGTCTTCCTCGCCGGCGGCCCGGACGGCGCACTGTATGTGGCCGACATGCATCGCCGCGAAATCGACCACCCGCAATACGTGCCGGAGGAAATGCGGGGCGTGCTCGACTTCGGTGGCGGAAAGGGAACCACCGGCAGGATCTATCGGATCCGATCGGCGGACAAGCAGCCCTCGCGCCCTCCGGCGGCGGAGGAGGTGGCCGGGGTCGTGCGCGAGCTGGAATCGGCCGATGTCTGGTGGCGCGAGCGGGCGCGACGCGTCCTGTGGGAGCGCCGCGATCCGGCGGCTGTCCCGCTGCTGGATCGCGTGGCGCGCGCGGCGCCACGACCCGAATCCAGGGCGGCCGCACTGTGGGTGCTCCGCCGGCTGGGCGGACCCGCGGGCGCGACCCTGGCGGCGGCGCTGCGCGACCCCGACCCGCGCGTGCGCGAACAGGCCGTGCTCGTCGCGGAGGATTTGCCCGGTGGCGCGGAGACCTCCCGGCGGTTGTTCGAACTCGCCGACGACCCGGATCCCCGCGTGCGATTCGTCACCGCGTTGTGGCTTGGCAATCGCGAGGATCCCCGGGCGGCGGATGCTTTGGCCAGGATTGCTCTGCGCGACGGCGATGACCCGTGGAGCCGGGCCGCCGTGTTCAGCGGCATCGGTTCGCGAATGCCGGAATTCCTGCGCGCAGTCTCGATGGCAGGCGCCGAGACCGGTCCGGCGATTGCACCGGTCATGGAGCAGCTCGGCCGGGTGCTGGGCACGGGCGGTACCATGGCGGACCGCTGGCGCTTCGTGACGCAGATGCTCGCCGGACAGGAAGGTTTCGGATGGAGATTGCGTGCCGTGCTGGGACTCGCCGAGGGGCTGCCGGCAGCGGCGCGCAAGCGGGACCACAAACGATCCCTGGCCGAGCTCTTCGGAATTGAGACGCCGGCCGGGCGGGCGGCACTGGACCGGTTTCTGGCCCGCGCACAGCAACTGGCCGCCGACGACACGGCGGAGCCGCAGATTCGGTCCGCCGCCGTCGCGCTCCTCGGCTACACCGATCTCCCCAGTCTGGAACCAATCGTCGGGCGTTTGATCGACTCGCGGGTGGACGCCGACCTCCAGCTTCAAGCGGTGCGTGCCGTCGAGCGGCTCGGGCATGCGCGCGGAGCGGAGTGGCTGGTGCAGCCTCAACGCTGGGAACACTACACGCCGCAGTTGCGGGAGGCGGTGCTCGGCGTCCTCTGCTCCCAGCCACCGATGATCGAAACGCTCTTTGCGGCCATCCGGGCGGGCACAGTTGCCCCCGTGGACATCTCCTCGCTGCGGCGCGGGCAGCTGCTGAAGCATGCCCAGCCCGCCATACGGAAGCAGGCGGAGGCCGCCTTCGCGCATCTTGAAGCCGGCGACCGCATGAAGGTGTACCGGGAATATCGCGACGTCCTGCGCCTCCCCGGCGTGCCCGCGCGCGGGGCGGCCGTGTTTTCCCGGGTGTGCTCGGCCTGTCACACCTATGGCAGCCGCGGCGGAAAGGTGGGGCCCGATCTCACCGGCCTGCGCCATCAGCCCGCCGACGCACTGCTGCTCCACATCCTGGTGCCAAACTACGAGGTCGCGCCCGACTATCAGCTCGCTACGCTCACCACTGCAGACGGCCGCACCCTCTCGGGCAGCGTGACCGCGGAGACGGATTCGAGCCTCACCGTGCGCATGGCGTCGGGAAATGAGGAGACCATCCTGCGATCCGTCGTTCGCTCGCTCGTCACAACCGGCGCCTCGCTTATGCCGGACGGTCTCGAGCAATCCATGACGCGCGCCGAGCTGGCCGATCTCGTCGCGTATCTGAAGCAACCTCCGGAGGTCCCATGAGCCCAACCCCCGATTTCCCTCCGCCATGATCAACCGAACCTTCCTCTTCCGCGCGGCGTATTGTCTCGTGCTCGCGTGCACCCTGTCGTCCACGCGTGCGGCCCAACCTTCGGAAGCCTCCCCACGGATCTTCCGCGCCGGCGCCGCCACCAGCAATGTCACCCCGGCTCTCGGAACGACCATCCATGGCGGCTGGGGAACCCCTCCCTCCCGGCATGTCCATGACGAATTGCATGCCCGCTGCCTTGTCCTGGACGACGGGCTCACGCGGCTGGTCATGGTGGTCGTCGATAATCTCTCGATCAGCCGGGAGGTGTTTGACGAGGCGAAGCGCCGGGTGGAGGAGGCGACGGGCATCCCCGCGTCCCACCAGATGATGTCCGCGACGCACACCCATTCCGGTCCGAGCGCGCGCGGCGAAAACGCGTTCGTCTTCGGGCGGCCGCTTGACGATTACCAGCGTTTCCTGGCCGGCCGGATCGCCGACGGGGTGCGTCGCGCGGTGAACAATCTCGAGCCCGCCCGGATTGGCTGGGGTGCCGGCCAGGTGCCGCAGCACGTCTTCAACCGCCGCTGGCTGCTGAAGGACGGCGCCACCGCGGTCAACCCCTTCGGCGGCCAGGATCGCGCGGTCATGAATCCAGGCCGGCGGCCCGATCTGCTCGAGCCCGCGGGGCCCACCAATCCCGAGGTCTGCTTTGTTGCCGTGCAATCGAAGGACGGCCGGCCGATTGCGCTGCTGGCAAACTACTGGCTGCACTATGTCGGAAACGTCGGGGCGGACACCATCTCTGCGGACTACTTCGGTGTATTCTGCGATCGGATTCAGGAGCTGATTGGCGCGGATCGGCTGGATCCGCCGTTCGTCGGAATCCTCGCGAATGGCCCGTGCGGCGACGTCAACAATATCGATGTGAAGGGACCCGCGCAGCGGCTGGCGCCGTTCGAGCAGGTCCGCCGGGTTGCCGGCGATGTGGCACAGGAGGTCGCAAGGGTGTACCGCACGCTCGAATACCAGGACTGGGTTGAACTGCAGGCCGCGGCGGCCGAACTCGAGCTAAGGACCCGCCGGGTCACTCCGGAAATGCTGGATAACGCCCGGCGCGTGCTGGCCCGGCCGGCGACCGTGTCGCCGATCCACCGCCATGAGGTCACCTATGCCGAGCGGACGCTCGCCGCGAAGGACTGGCCCGAGACGGTCGCAGTCGTGCTCCAGGCTTTTCGGATTGGCGGGCTTGGGATCGCGGCGATCCCCTTCGAGACGTTTACGGAGACGGGCCTGGAGATCAAACAGCGCAGCCCGTTCGCCGACACCTTCACGATCGAGCTCGCGAACGGCGGCTATGGTTACCTCCCAACGCCCGAACAGCATGAGCTCGGCGGGTACGAAACCTGGCTGGGCACGAACCGCGTGGAGCCGGAGTCCTCCCGCCGGATCGTCACGAAGATCATGGAACTGCTGGAGCGAGTGCGATAGCTGCTCCAGCCAAACCCGGTTCCTTGGCATTGCCGAGCAAAGCTCCTGGGCGGTGAGCGCAGCGGGGGAACGAGCTCGCGCCGCCGGGGCGGAGAATACACGAAAAATCTGCCCGCTCCGGGATCGGCTGGAACCGCGCCGGAACCAGTCATGCACCATGATCATGGTATATGAGTGGTTCAGAACCTTCCGGGCACCTGCGCCCGGCAACCGCGACACAACCACTCATGTAACATGATCATGGCATATGAGTGGCTCAGCGCCGCCCGGGAACCCACTGCTCTGGAGTCCACGGCGCGCGGACCACGTGCCATCGGCCTCCTCGCCTCCAACGAACGGCCGTCACTCCGCCAGCGGGCGGGCTGCCCCGGGCGCGGGCTGGGCGCGGTCGGCCCACCGGCGCAGCACCCGCAAGCGCAGCCGGCCCATCCAGAGATACACCACCGGCACGGTGTACAGCGTGAGAATCTGGCTGACCACCAGCCCGCCCACGATCGCCAGCCCGAGCGGCCGCCGCATTTCCACGCCCTCGCCGGTCGCCAACACCAGCGGCAGCGCCCCCAGCACCGCCGAGAGATTGGTCATCATGATGGGCCGCAACCGCAGCTGCGCCGCCTCGTAAATCGCATCATGGGTCGACAGCCCCGCGCCTCGCTCCGCCGAGATCGCAAAATCGATCATCAGGATCGCATTCTTCATCACGATGCCGATCAGCAGGAAGAGGCCGAGGAGCGCGATCAGCGTGAACTCGGTGCCGGTCAGCCGCAGCGCGAGCAACGCCCCGAGCCCCGCCGACGGCAGCGTTGAAAGGATGGTCAGCGGGTGCACCGTGCTCTCGTACAGGATGCCGAGCACCAGATACACTACCGCCAGGACGCCCAGGATCAGCAGCGGCTGATCCTGCAGGGTCCGCTGGAAGGTCTGGGCCGTCCCGCCCAGCCGCGCCTGGATTTCCGTCGGCAGCATGATCCCCGCCATCGCGGCGTCGATCGCCTCCAGCGCCTCCTCCAGCGACACGCCCGGCGCAAGCGAGAAGCCGATGGTCTGCGCGGCAAACTGATCCTGCCGTCTCACCCGATCGTCGATCAGCGCGTAATCGTACCACGCGAATGCCGACAGCGGCACCCGCTCGCCGTTTCTTCCGATCACCTGCAGCTGGTCCAGCACGATCGGATCTTCCGTGTACTGCGGCTCCAACTCCATCACCACCCGGTACTGGTTGAGGCTTTCGTACAGGGTCGACACCTGTCGCTGGCTGAAGGAACTGTTCAGCATCTGCGTGACCATCCGCATGTCGACGCCGAGCCGCCGCGCGGCCTCGCGATCAATGTGCAGCCTCACCTGTTTGGCGCCGCCATCGGAAATGGTGCTCACGTCCACGAGCTGCGGCAGTTCCTGCAACGCTCGCGCCACCTTGGGGGCCCACTCGCGCAGCAGCGCCAGATCCCCGGTCATCAGCGCGAAATCATAGGACCCCTCGTCGGAGGTCCGGGGCATGTCGATGTCCTGCGACACCCCCAGGTACAGCCCGCCACCGGGGACCGGCGGCGACTGCAGCCGGATCCGATCCACCACCTCCTGCGCCGACACGCCGCGCTCCTCCAGCGGCTTCAGCCGGATCAGCATCCGCGAATTGCTGGTCCCCGTGGACCCTCCGGAGCTGCCGATGACGTCGTGTACCGCCGGGTCCTCCATCACGATCCGCCGGAAGGTCTCAATCTTCGGCTGCATCACCTGGAAGGAGAAGCCGTCGTCACCGCGGACAAATCCCATCAGCTGCCCGGTGTCCTGCCGCGGCAGGAAACCCTTGGGGATGGTCACATACAGCGAGAGGTTGAGCGCGATCGATCCCGTCAGGATGACCATCGTGAGCACCGGATGGCGCAGGACCGCGCCGAGCGTCCGGGCGTAGAAGGCCTTCAGCGCGCCGAAGGTCCGCTCGCTCGTGCGTTGCAGCCAGCCCGCCTTGCGCCGGTGACGCGACTGCAGCACGCGGGCACAGAGGCTGGGCGTGAGCGTCAGCGAGACCACCAGCGAAACGAAGATCGCCGAGGCCAGCGTGAGCGAGAACTCACGGAAGAGCCGCTCAATCAGCCCGCCCATGAACAGGATCGAGACGAACACCGCGACCAGCGACAGGTTCATCGCCAGCAGCGTGAATCCGACTTCGCCGCCCCCCTTGATGGCTGCGCGAAAGGGGGAAAGGCCGCGCTCGATGTGCCGCGAGATGTTCTCCAGCACCACGATCGCATCGTCCACCACCAGGCCAGCGGCCACGATCAGCGCCATCAGCGAAAGGTTATTCAGCGAGAACCCGTTCACGTACATCAGCGAGAAGGTGCCAATCAGGCAGACGGGAATCGCCAGGCTCGGAATCACCGCGGCGCGCGCGCTGCCCAGGAAAAGGAAGACCACCATCACCACGAGGCTCGCCGCAATCAGCAGCGTCCGCTGCGAATGGAACAGCGTGGCCCGGATCCCGGGCGATCGATCCATGACCACCGCGAGGTCCGCATCGGCGGGCAGCAGGGCCCGCAACCCCGGCATCTGTGCATTGATCGCATCGATCGTGGCAATGATGTTTGCTCCGGGCTGCCGGCTGATCATGAGCAGCACGGCGGGCCGGTCGTTGTGAAATCCGCTGCTGTAGCGATCCTCCACCGAATCCGTCACCTTGGCGATGTCCCCCAGCCTCACCGGCGCCCCGTCGCGGTAGCGGACGATGAGCGGCAGGTACTCTTCCGCGCGTCGAAGCTGATCGCTGATCTGGATCTGCCACTTGCGATCCCCTTGCTCGATCGCACCGCGCGGCCCCAGCGAGTTGGTCGCGTTGATCGCCTGGCGGACCTCGTCGAGCGTGATGCCATGGTGCGCGAGCGCATGCGGGTTCAGCTGCACCCGGACCGCCGGCAGCGAGCTGCCGCCCACCGACACCTCCCCCACTCCCGGCACCTGCGCGAGCTTTTGGGCCAGGATCGTCGCCGCCAGATCATACAGCACCCCGGGCGCGAGGTTCGGCGAACTCAGCGCCAACGCCATGATCGGCGCCTGCGACGGGTTGACCTTCCGATACGACGGATTCCCGGGCATTCCCGACGGCAGCTGCCCGCGCGCCGCGTTGATCGCAGCCTGCACATCCCGCGCCGCCGCATCGATGTCGCGGTCCAACTCGAACTCCAGGGTGATGCTCGTCGCCCCCTGCCGGCTGTCGGACCGGATACCCGTCACGCCCGCGATGCTTCCGAATGCGCGCTCGAGCGGCGTGGCCACGCTCGAGGCGATCGTCTCGGGACTGGCGCCCGGCAGCGACGCGCTCACGCGAATGGTGGGGAAGTCCACCTGCGGCAAGGGCGCCACCGGAAGCAGCCCGTACGCCAGCGCGCCCAGGAGCACGAGCGCCAGCGCCATCAGGCAGCTGGTGACCGGCCGGCGGACAAAGGGGCGGGCGAGATTCATGGCGAGTTTCCGCGCAATTAGCTCCGAACCGGCTGCGGCTCTCCCGCGGGCTCGGTTTCCCGGCGGGCCCGCGGCCGCCGCGCCAGCCGATCGAAAAACAGGTAAACGACCGGCGTGGTGAACAGCGTGAGCACCTGGCTGACAATCAGCCCTCCGACCATCACCAGCCCGAGCGGCTGGCGGAGTTCGGCGCCTGAACCGGTGGAGAACATCAACGGCAACGCGCCAAACAACGCCGCCAGCGTGGTCATCAGGATCGGCCGGAAGCGCAGGAGCGCCGCCTGGTAAATCGCATCCCGCGGCGAAAGTTTCTGCGCTCGTTCAGCCTCCAGCGCGAAATCGACCATCATGATCCCGTTCTTCTTCACCAGGCCGATCAGCAGGATGATCCCGATGATGGCGATCATGTCCAGCGGCCGGCCGGTCAGCCACAGGGCCAGCAGCGCACCCACCGTCGCCGAGGGCAGGGTCGAGAGAATCGTCACCGGGTGGATGCTGCTCTCGTACAGGATGCCAAGCACGATGTACATCGTCACGACCGCCGCGAGCACCAGGAAGAGCGTGCTCGCGAGCGAGGCGCGGAAGGCATGGGCGGCCCCCTGAAACCGCATCTCCACCGCCGCCGGCAGCTCCAGTTCCACCGCCGCCCGCTCGATCGCGCTGACCGCCTCGCCCAGCGATGCCCGGCCACCAAGATTGAACGAGACGGTCACCGCCGGGAACTGCCCGACGCGGTTCAGCAGCAACGGGGTCGGGCGCTCGCTAATCCGCGCGATGCTGGAAAGGGGCACCGGATGCCCTGCCGCCGTGTTGACAAAGATGCCCGCCAGCGATTCCGGACCACTGATCAGCTCCGGGTCCGCCTCGAGCACGACCCGGTATTGGCTCGCCTGCGTGAACAGCGTCGAAATCTGTCGCTGCCCGAAGGCGCTGTACAGCACCTCGTCGATGCTCGCCACCGAGATGCCCAGCCGGCTCGCCGCATCGCGATCGATTTCCAGGAAAACCTGCAGCCCGCGATTCTGCAGATCGCTCGCCACATCGGCCAGCTGCGGGAGACCCTGCAAATGCCCCACCAGCCGCGGCACCCATTCATGCAGCACCTCCTCGTCGGGACTCGTGAGGGTGAACTGGAACTGGGTGCGGCTGACGCGATCCTCGATCGTCAGCTCCTGCACCGGTTGGAGGAAGAGCGCGATCCCGCCCACGTCACGCACGCTTTCCCTCAGCCGCTCGATCACTTCAAGCGCCGTCTCCTTCCGCTCGCCGTGCGGCGTGAGGTTGATGAGCATCCGGCCGCTGTTGAGCGTGGCATTGGTCCCGTCGACGCCGATGAAGGACGAAAGGCTCACGACCGCGGGATCCTCGAGAACCTTCGCGGCGAGTGCCTGCTGCCGCTCCGCCATCGCCGTGAATGAGATCGACTGCGGAGCCTCGGTCACCGCCTGGATTGCCGCGTTGTCCTGTACCGGGAAAAAGCCCTTGGGCAGGATCAGATAGAGGAAGGCCGTGAGCAGCAAGGTGCCCAGCGTCACCAGCAGCGTCAGCCCCTGGTGGCGCAACACCCATTGGAGCAACCGGCCATACCGCTCGATCACGACATCGAGCATGCCCCGGCCACCGTGCCCGCCGTGCACGCGCAGCATCCGGCCGCACATCATCGGGGTGAGCGTGAGCGACACGATCAGCGAGATGAAGATTGCCACCGCCAGAGTGATCGCGAACTCGAAGAACAGCCGGCCGACGACGTCGCCCATGAAGAGCAGCGGGATCAACACGGCGATCAACGAGATCGTCAGCGAAACCAGGGTGAATCCGATCTGCGCGGCCCCCTTGAGCGCGGCCTCGAGCGGTGGAGCGCCCTGCTCCCGGTGCCGCGCGATGTTTTCCATCATCACAATCGCGTCATCCACGACGAACCCGGTTGCGATCGTCAGCGCCATCAGCGTCAGGATGTTCAGGGAGAAACCGCACAGGTGCATCACGCCGAAGGTGCCGATCAAGGAGAGCGGCACGGCGATGCTGGGAATGACGGTCGCCGAAAAGTTGCCCAGGAACATGAACGTCACCAGGACCACCAGCGCGACCGCGAACACCAGTTCGTGCTGCACGGAGCGAACCGAGGCACGGATGCTCTGCGTGCGATCGGTCAACACCATCAGCTCGGCCGCGGCCGGGAGGCTCGCCGCCAGCTGCGGCAGCAGCGCCTGCACGCGATCGACCACTTCAATCACGTTCGCACCGGGCTGGCGCTGCACGTTGACCAGCACCGCCGGGAGCCGGTCCGCCCATGCCGCCAGCCGCCGGTCCTCCGCCGAATTCTCGATCCGCGCCACATCGCCCAGCCGCAGCGGCGCACCGTCCCGCCAGGCCAGAATCAGGTTGCGGTACTCCTCGACCGAGCGCAGCTGATCGTTGGCGTCCATCAGGATGTTCCGGATCGGGCCGTCGAAGCTGCCCTTGGGCGAGTTGACGCTGGCGGCGTTGATGGCCGCGCGGATGTCGGAAAAGCTGAGGCCCCGGGCCGCGAGCGCACCCGGATTCACCTGCACGCGCACGGCGGGCCGCTGGCCGCCGGCCAGGCTCACCATGCCGACGCCGGGGATCTGCGCGAGCTTTTGCGCGATCCGTGTATCCACCAAATCGTACACCTCCGGCAGCGGCAGGCTGGCCGAGGTGATCGCCAGCGTCACGATCGGGGTGTCGGCCGGGTTCACCTTCCGATAGATCGGCGGGGCCGGCAGATCGTTCGGCAGGAGATTGTCCGCCGCGTTGATCGCCGCCTGCACCTCCTGCTCCGCCACCCCCATCGGAATCTGGAGCGCAAACTGGAGCGTGATGACCGACGCCCCGCCGGAACTCGTGGAGGACATCTGGTTGACGCCGGGGATTTGTCCGAACCGGCGCTCGAGCGGCGCGGTGATGGAACTGGCGGTCACCGCCGGGCTCGCCCCCGGATAAAAGGTGAAAATCTGGATGGTGGGAAAATCCACCTGCGGCAGCGCCGCCACTGGCAGCAGCCGGTACGCCATAAGCCCGGTGAGCATCAGCGCGACCATGAGGAGGCTGGTCGCGACCGGCCGGAGGATGAACTGGCGCGACGGGTTCATGTCCCCTTCTTGCCGGAACGCTTCTTGACCGCCGGCGCGGGCGCCGCGGGCGCCGGCTTTTCGGCCGCACCCTGCTCGGCGCCGACCATCGAGACGAGCCGGCCCTCCCGCAGCCGGTCCAGCCCCTCGAGGACGACCGGCTCCCCTGCCTCGAGGCCCTTTTCGATGGCCTGCCAAGTGCCGTCGGTCGCGCCCAGCACGACATCCCGCACGCTGGCCAGGCTCTGCTCGTTGACCGTATACACATACGTGCCGCGGGAACCGAACTGGATCGCCGCCGCCGGAATCACGAGCGCATCATGCAACGTCCGCACGCGCAGCCGCACGTTCACGAACTGGTTCGGGAACAGCCGCTCATCCTCGTTCGGAAACTCGGCCTTCAGTCGCAGCGTGCCCGTGGCGAGATCGATCTGGTTGTCCACCGTCGTCAGCTTTCCCCGCGCGAGCAGCGTCTTCTCGCTCCGATCCCAGGCCTCCACCTCCAGGGCAGTGCCCGCGCGCAGCGGATCCAGGACCGCCGGCAGGTCGACTTCCGGCACCGTGAACATCACCGAAATCGGCCGCGTCTGCATGATCACCACCAGCCCCTCGGCATCGTTGCTGCGGACGAGATTGCCCACGTCGACCTTCCGCAGGCCGAGCCGGCCCGCGATGGGCGCCTCGATCCGGGTATAGGCAAGCTGCAACCGCGCTTGATCCACGGCGGCCTGATCCGCCGCCGCCGCCGCCTCCCGGTCCGCCACCAGCGCCTGCTGCTGCTCCAGCTGCTGCTGCGTCACCATGGTTTGCGCATGCAACTGCCTGAAACGCTCCAAATCCGCCCGCGCATTCTGCAACTGCGCCGCATTCTGCCGCTGCTGCGCCTCCGCCTGCGCCAGCCGGATCCGGTAAGGCACCGGATCGATTTCGGCCAGCAGTTCGCCCTGCTCCACCCGCTGTCCTTCCTCAAAGGCGATGCGCTGCAACTGCCCCTCCACCCGGCTCCGCACCACGACCGTGTTGAACGGCATGACCGTGCCGATGGCCTTCAGTTGCACCGCCAGATCCCGCCGCTCGGCACGCACCGCGCGAACCGGGACTGCCTGATCCCGGCTGCCCCACGAATGCCGGCGCGGCTCCGGCTTCGTCCGGAAAAAATACCACGCGCTCCCGGCGAAGCCCAGGGCTATGACCAAGTACCAGATCCAGCGGCGATTGGAGAACGATGACATGAGAATGAAGGCAGGAAGCCGAACGCGGGCGGAGTCGAGTCCCTGGCCGTCGGGTTGCCAAGGCAGTTCGTTCGCCACCGCCCCGCAGAGGGCGGCACCGGACTCCACCGCGCAGTCCCGCGCCAGACGCATGTCCGTCCGAAACGTCGCAAGAATAATTTCCCCTGCGTCGAATCGCTGCTGCGGCCAGCCGCCCTGCTTTCCCGTCAGCGCACCCAGGCGACCCGCTCGATCCGTCGCGCGAGTTCAACGTCCTTCGCCGTCACCTTGTTGCCCGCGTCATGCGTGCTGAGCCGGATCTCGACCCGATTGTAGACATTGGTCCACTCAGGATGATGGCTCAGCTCCTCCGCCTCGAAACTGATCCTCACCATGAAGCTGATCGCCTCGCGGAATGAACCGAACTCAAACGTCTTGCTCAACGCGGCGGAATCCGCGGCCCAGCCGGGCAGCGCATCCTTGGCGCGGGTGATCTCCTCCGAAGAAAGCGGCGTGCTCATCCGGCACCATGCCCGCCAGGCCATTCCGGTCAAATGCCGCGGCCGGACGCCGGTGGCGGCATCGGCGACCCTTCGGTGAACGCAGCTTGTCAATACGCGGCCACCAGTCCTACCGTCTCTCCACCTCATGCCTGTGCCGCTTGAAAATGCCCCGCATCACGTCGCCATCATCATGGACGGCAACGGTCGCTGGGCGAAACAGCGGGGCTTGCCGCGTATCGAGGGGCATCGCCGCGGGGTCGAAACCGTGCGCACCGTCACCTTCGCCGCCCGCGACCTCGGGGTGCGGATGCTGACGCTTTACGCCTTCTCCATTGAAAACTGGAAAAGGCCGCAGGATGAGGTCGGCGCGCTGATGGGGCTCCTCGAGTACTACCTGCGGAAGGAACTCGAAACATTTGTCCGGGACCGGGTGCGTTTCCGCGCCATCGGCCGGACGGAGGAGCTGCCGACCGGCGTCCAGCAACTCCTGCGGACCACGACCGAGGAAACGCGGCATTTCAGCGACTATACGCTGGTGCTGGCCCTGAATTATGGCGCCCGCACCGAGGTTGTGGATGCGGCGCGCGCGTATGCCGCGGCGGTTGCCGCCGGCAAGGAGAAGCTCAACGACGGATCCTGGGCGACGTTCAGCCGATATCTGTACACCGCCGACATGCCCGATCCCGATCTGGTGATCCGCACCTCCGGTGAGACCCGGATGAGTAATTTTCTGCTGATGCAGGCCGCCTATGCCGAGTTTTATTTCACCCCGGTGCAGTGGCCGGATTTCACCAAGGCCGATCTCGCCGCGGCGATCGCCGATTTCAACCGTCGGGAGCGCCGGTTCGGGCTCACGAGCGAGCAACTGGGTCCGGTCAAGACGGTCGCGAAGTGAACCGGCAGGGTGCCCGGTTGCCATTGAGATGCCGCATCTGCCTGAACCCCCGCCCCTGGCCGCCGCTCCCCGCCGCTCTTAAAAAGTGGGCAAACGCATTTTCAGCACCCTGCTGCTCTGGACGCTGGTCGGCAGCTCGCTCTGGTTCTTCCGGACCAATGGAGCGCTCGTGCTCATCACGATCATTTCAATCCTCACCCTGCGCGAATTCTACCAGTTGATGCACGCGTCGGGTTACGACCCCTTTGACAAGCTGGGGATCGCATTTGGCGCCCTGATTACGCTCGCGCCCTGGTTGCGAAGCCAGTTTGGCGGACCGACCGAACTTCTGCTGCCGTTCGGGACGGTGGTGTTCGCCATCCGGCTGCTCGGCGAGCGCACGCCGGAAACCCGGGTCGAGTCGCTCGCCTCGACCCTGTTTGGGCTGATCTATGTGTCGCTGATGATGCACTACCTGGCGGCAATCATCACCCCGCTCCCGGCCGATACCATTTCCGCCAATGGGCGGCTCCTCCTTTGCCTCTGGCTGGTCGTGGTCGTTAAATTTTGTGACATGGGGGCATTGCTGAGCGGGCTGGCCTTCGGTCGCCACACGATGTCACCCGTCATCAGCCCGAAGAAAACCTGGGAGGGGGCCATCGGCGGCATCGCCCTGTCCATGGGTGCCGGCGCACTCTTTGCCTGGAGCGCCCGGGAGGTCTTTCCCTCGCACATGTCCCCGCTCGTCGCCGCATTGATGGCTGCCCCGCTCGCCGTCCTCGGCATCGTGGCCGACCTGGTGGAGTCAGTCCTGAAGCGCCGCGCGAATCGCAAGGATTCCGGCGCAACCATCCCGGGAATTGGCGGGATGTTCGATCTCAGCGACAGCCTGCTGCTCGCGGCACCCGTCGCCTATTTTCTGTTCCAGCTCCCGTGACCCAACCGGCTCCTCGCAAGAAACGAATCGTACTCCTCGGCGCCACGGGCTCCATCGGGGAGAGCACCCTGCGCGTGATCGCCGGCCACCCCGACCGGCTGGAACTTGCTGCCATTGCCGCGCGCGAGAACTGGTCAGGGCTCGCGACAATCGCCCGGCAGTTCGGCGTGCGGCACGTGGGGCTGTTCGACGAACAGGCCTTTGCCACCGCCCGCGCAAACCCAGGATCGTTTCCGGCCGGCACCCGGGTTGTCGGCGGTCTGGCCGGGCTGATCGAACTCGCCCAATTGGCGGACGCCGACATCGTGCTCGTCGCCGTGGTCGGCACGACCGGGCTCGAGCCGGCGCTCGCCGCCCTGGCCGCCGGGAAGGACCTCGCCCTCGCCTCCAAGGAAATCCTCGTTCTCGCCGGGAAGTTCGTCATGGCCGAGGCACGGCGCCACCGGGCTAAGCTCCTGCCCGTCGACAGCGAGCACAACGGCATCTACCAGTGCCTGGAAGGACACCCCCGGGCCGGAATCCGCCGGATTATCCTCACCGCCAGCGGCGGCGCGTTTCGCGACCGGCCCGCCGAGCACCTCGCCCAAGTCACCCCGGAGGATGCAACCAAGCATCCCAATTGGGCCATGGGCCCCAAGATCACGGTGGATTCCGCCACGCTTGCCAACAAGGGCCTCGAACTCATTGAAGCCCAGTGGCTCTTCGGGCTGCGGCCCGACCAGTGCACCGCGGTCCTGCATCCGCAAAGCATTGTGCACAGCCTGGTCGAGTTCACGGACGGCGCCCTGCTCGCGCAGCTCTGCCCCCCCTCCATGACCTTTCCCATTCAGCACGTCCTGCTGCATCCTGACCGTGCCGCCGGTGTCGATGCCCCGCTGGATTTCACCCGGACGATTGGGCTCGAGTTCCGCCCAATTGACGAACAGCGATTTCCGATGCTGGGAATCGCCCGTGCGACGATGAAGGCCGGCGGCGTCGCCCCCGCCATCTACAACGCCGCCAACGAGGTGGCCGTCGGCGCTTTTCTTCGGAACGAAATCCCCTTTCTTGCGATTCCGCGCGTCGTGGAGCAGACTCTCGGCTCCATCAGGAACTTTGAACCCACCAACCTCGCGGCTGTCCTCGCGCTCGACGCCTCCGCCCGCCGCAGCGCCACTTCGCACCTCGCAACCTGCCGTTCCGTGAATGCCTGAACGGGACTGCCTCCCGCCAACCTCCCCTGCTCCGTGCCTCTCGATTTGATCCAGTCGATCCTTTCCAACCTCTGGGCCATCTTTCTCGTCGTCCTCTTCTTCGGCGGATCGATCTTTGTCCACGAACTCGGCCATTTCCTCGCCGCCCGCCGGCGCGGCGTCCATGTCGCCCGCTTCTCGATCGGCTTTGGCCCCAGGATCATGTCCTGGCGCGGCAAGGACGGCGTCGAATACCGGCTGTCCTGGCTGCCCCTGGGCGGCTATGTCGCCCTCCCGCAACTCGCCGACATGCGCGGGATCGAGGGCGAGGCCGACACCGACGTCGCCAGCCTGCCGCCGATCAGCTACCGCACGAAGCTGATCGTCTTCGCTGCCGGCGCCTTCTTCAACGTCATCTTCGCCTTCCTTCTCGCCTCCATCCTCTGGGCCATCGGCCGGCCGGTCACCGAGGATCTCGCCTCCACCCGCGTGGGGCGTGTGGCCGAAAAAATCACGGTCGCTGATGGCTCGCAAGTGACCTCTCCCGCTGCCGCCGCCGGCGTCCGGCCGGGCGATCGAATTGTCGCCATCGACGGCCGGCCGGTTTCGGACTGGATGGAGATCCAACACCGGATCATCTCCGGCACCGGCGTCGATGCCGCCGGCGTCCGCGCCCTCGATCTTCAGGTGGATCGTGCGGGCGAACTCCTGACCCTCCGCGTCAATCCCGTCCGTTCGGGCGAGGAAAATTTCCGGCGCATTGGGGTCGAGCCCGATTACAACCTCTGGATCCAGCATGTTGAACCCGGCTCTGCCGCCGAGAAACTCGGGCTGCGCGCAGGCGACCGAATTGCCGAGGTGAACGGCCAGTCCATTCGCAACATCGGGCTGCTTTATGAAGCGCTGCAGGCTGCCGGCTCCACCGCCGCCCGCGTGGTCGTCGAGCGCCAGGGCGCGCCCACCGTTCTCACCAGTGCCGCCGGCAACAAGCTCGCCGATCGGCTGACCGGTTCGGCCCTCCAGCTCAAGCTCAGCCTCGTGCACCAGCCGCCCTGGGAACAATTCGAGGCTTCCATCAAGATGACGATCGACACCCTTTATGGCCTGCTCCACCCGCGCGGCGACATCGCCCTGTCGAACCTCTCCGGCCCGATCGGCATCGGCCGCGGATTCTGGGCGGCTGCAAAGTCCGACTTTCCCATCCGGTTCGCGCTCTGGTTCGCGGTGCTCGTGAACGTCAACCTCGCCATCTTCAACCTCCTGCCAATCCCCGTCCTCGACGGTGGCCACATGCTCTTCGCCACGATCGCCCGGCTCCGTGGGAGGGCGCTGCCGATGAATTTCATCATGACGACCCAGAGCGTCTTCATCGTGCTGCTGTTCTCGATGATACTTTACGTCAGCTTTTTCGATGTGCGCCGCTGGGCGCGCGATGCCCGCGTCGACGAGGCGGCGGAGGAGGCACGGAAATGAGCGCGTCTGCACCGACCGCCGCCGGTTGAGCGGCTTAGGGCTCGGGCTGGAACGCCGCAGGATCCGGAGACTGCTGGACCTGGACGCCGCTCTCGGCCCCCGCACCAACCGAGCCACTTGCGTGTCGTGATCACGACATCGATCTGGCTACCCACAATTCGTGGCCAGCCACCGCAAGCAACCCCCTCTCAGCCCCGCATCGGCTGAGCCACTTGCGTGTCGTGATCACGACATCGATCTGGCTACCCGCAATTCGTGGCGAGCCAGTGAAAGCATCCCCGGCCTCGGCCACCCAGCTTCCGACGCGGCAAGGCCGGCGCGGCAGTTGCGCCCCGGTACAAAGACCCTTGTGCCGCTCGCCAAACGGCCGCTTTGATGCTCCTCTGCGGCTCAGCCGCCATTCCGATTCCGTACTGCCATGTCCTACTGTTTCTCGCGTTTCCGCACGCTCCGCCGCCCGACCCGGGAAGTGATGGTCGGCGCGGTTGGCGTCGGCGGCTCCCACCCCATTCGCGTGCAGTCGATGACCACGAGCGACACGCAGGACATCACTGCGACGCTGCAGCAGTCCATCGCCCTCGCCGAGGTGGGTTGCGAAATTGTCCGGATCACGGCGCCGAATGTCGCCGCGGCCAGGTGCCTGAAGGAAATCCGCACCCGGTTCACCGCCGCCGGATTCGGGTCGGTGCCACTCGTCGCGGACATTCATTTCCTGCCGGCCGCCGCCATGGAGGCCGTCGAGCATGTGGAGAAAATCCGGATCAACCCGGGCAACTATGCCGACCGGAAGAAATTCGCAGTCCGTGAATACTCCGACGCCGCCTACGCGGAGGAATTGCAGCGGCTGCATGACGCCTTCTCGCCCCTGGTGATCCGCTGCCGCGAACTGGGCCGCGCCCTGCGGATCGGCACGAATCATGGCTCGCTCAGCGATCGAATCATGAATCGCTACGGCGACACGCCGCTCGGGATGGTCGAGAGCGCCCTCGAATTCCTGCGGATCGCCGAAGCGCACGACTACCGGCAGATCATCCTCTCGATGAAATCCTCCAATCCGAAGGTCATGATCCAGGCATACCGCCTGCTCGTCGACCGGATGGCCCGGGAGGGTATGCACTACCCGCTCCACCTCGGCGTGACTGAGGCCGGCGATGGCGAGGATGGCCGGATCAAGGGCGCAATCGGAATCGGTTCGCTGCTAATGGATGGCCTCGGCGACACCATCCGGGTCTCGCTGACCGAGGACAGTGTTTACGAGATCCCGGTGGCCCGCGCACTGGCGGACAAAGCAATGAGCCGTTGGCACCAGGTGCCTGAGCCCACCCTCACGCCCAGCGAAACGGATGCAGTGGATCCGTATCAATTCACCAAACGCGAGACCGCGGCCTGGACCATTGTACCAGGCCTGGCAGTCGGACCCGAGGAGCCGCCGCGGGTGATGGTGCGCTGCGAATCGCCGGCGCAGTTGCCCGATGCGGCCCGGTCGCTCGGCTCGCCCCAACTCAAGGACACTCCCGCGGAAGGCCTGCTCGTGCCGATCGGCACGCCGACAGACCTCGCCATCCTCTGCGAAATTGCCGCGAAGACCCCGCTGCCCGTCAGCCTGCTCGCGCTTGAGTTGGCGCCGGAGATCCGGCCCGACCTGCTACGACCGCTGCTCGCGCTCACCCGCGCGCGGCTCATGCTCGTGCGCCGTTTTTCCAGCGACGAGGGTCCCACGCTGCGCGCGTTCACCACGCTGGTCCGGGACACCGGCCATCTGCTTGCCTGTGATGGCACCGGCGATGATGCCGCCGGATGGCAGGACACGGTCCGCCAATTGGGTGACGAGGCCCTGTTGTTCACCTGCTCGGGTGCCCAGGCGCCAGGCTCCCGCGTCGGCCGCAGCCATGCGATCGGGCAGTACCGGCAACTGGCCGAGATCCTCCGCCGGATCGGTTGCCGCGCCCCAATCTGGATTCGCAACACGCCCGCCACCGCCGCCCAGCCCGGAAAGGATTTCCTGTCGCGCCTCCTGGAAGCGTCCATCCTCACCGGCTCACTCCTGTGCGACGGACTCGGCGACCTGGTGAGCGTCGAGACGGAACCCGATGTCGTGCGTGCGACCCGGCTCGCCTACAACATCCTGCAGGGCGCCGGCGCCCGGATATCGAAGACGGAATTTGTCGCGTGTCCTAGCTGCGGCCGAACGCTCTTCGATCTGCAGACCACCACCCAGCGGATCCGCGAAAAAACCGGCCACCTCAAGGGAGTGAAACTCGCCATCATGGGCTGCATCGTCAACGGCCCCGGCGAAATGGCCGACGCGGATTTTGGCTATGTCGGCGGCGCGCCTGGCCGGATCAACCTCTACGTCGGGAAAAATTGCGTCCAGTACAACATTCCCCAGGCGGATGCGGATGCCCGCCTGATCGCCTTGATCAAGGAGCACGGGAAGTGGACCGACCCGGAGCCGGCGGCTTCCTGACCTTGCATTTTGCCTTCCGGCGTATTCGGAAATCTACGCCGCCATCCGCCGGCCGGCACCGGGACCGGACGAAAGGGGGCTTCGCAAGCCGCCTTCCGGGCGATGTAATATCGGGAAAAGTACGATGCGCCGGTGAGGTTTTTTCCGCCTGAATTCGATCCGGCGAAGCAACAAAAAAACGCAAAAACTTATACTCCGATCGCGTGTGAACAAGTTGTGGGAAAGTTGGCCTTGAAATGGTTTTTTGGTTCACAGTTACTGCGCGCTCCATCAGTTTCCTGACGCCGTTCGTCCGTTCCTTCCCATGTCGCCTGAGCCTGCCTGCTGGCGCACCCCGTAACACTGTTTGTACGCTCCGGACATCAACGCTTTATAATTCTTGATCCTCTGTCCCCATCCCCCTGATGTCTGAACCCGATTTTCGTTACGGTGCGGCGATGCTGGGCTGCCCGGATCGGCATGAGAGAGAGCGTCCCAGGGCGCAGTGTGAATAAATCCGTCATTTCCCGCCCGTCCATGCCCGCTTCGTCCCTCACCCCCAGCCTCTGGGAAACGGTGAAATGCGATTTCAAATCGCTCTTCCCGGAAGATGTTTTCCAGATGTGGTTCGAGCCGCTCGTCTGCCTCGAAACCAACGGGGATTCCATCACCCTCGGCGTCCCGAACGACTTCGCCGCGATCTGGATTCACGACAACTACCTCGACCTGATCACCCAGCGGCTTCGGCTCACCGCCGGCCGGCTGGTCAACGTGAACCTGCGGAAATCCGATCCGACGGCCCGTACTGGCGGCACCATGCCTGCCGTGGCGTCCCGCAACGGCGACGCCTCCCATAGTTCACCCACCCGGGTGCGCGCCGCCACGACCCGCAAACTGCGCTACGATGAACGGGGACCGGCTGCCGGCACCCTGAATCCCCGCAACACGTTCGAGACCTTTGTCGTCGGCTCCAACAACCAGATGGCTCACGCCGCCGCCCTCGCCGTCGCCCAGGCGCCCGGCCAGGCCTACAATCCCCTCTTCCTTTACGGCGAAACCGGCCTCGGCAAGACGCACCTGATGCACGCCATCGGCCACGCCATCCTCCGCGCCAACCCCGACGCCCGCGTCGCCTACCTCTCGACCGAGAAGTTCACCAACGAGTTCATCCAGGCGCTCCAGGAAAACAGCCTTACCAAGTTCCGCCAGCGCTACCGCCACGCCGACGTCCTCCTGCTCGACGACGTCCAGTTCCTTGCCGGCAAGGAACGAATCCAGGAGGAGTTCTTCCACACCTTCAACGACATCTTCGAATCCGGAAAGCAGATCGCGCTCACCAGCGACCGGCGGGCCAGCGAAATCCAGAAACTCGAATCGCGACTCGTCTCCCGCTTCGAATGGGGCCTGCCAGCCGACATCCAGGCGCCTGACCTCGAGACCCGTTTCGCGATTCTGCGCGCCAAGGCGCAGTCGTTGAACTGCAACCTCCCGGAACCGGTTCTCAGCTTCATCGCGCAGCACATCACGAAGAACATCCGCCGGCTCGAGGGCGCGCTCCTCAAGGTCGCCAGCTACTCCTCGCTGACTAACAAGCCGCTGGATCTCGCAACGGCAGAGCGGCTCCTCCACGACGTGCTGATGGAGCAGGCCCAGAACGTCCTCACCATCGAGACGATCCAGAAGCGAGTCGCCGACCACTTTCAGATCCGCCACAGCGACATGACCAGCAAGCGGCGGCCCAACAACATCGCCATTCCCCGGCAGGTCGCGATGTTCCTCTCCCGCACCCTGACCAAGCATTCGCTTCAGGAAATCGGCGACGCCTTCGGCGGCCGCGATCACGGCACCGTCATCCACGCCTGCAAGGCCGTCGACAACATGATGGAACAGGACGCGTCGATGCGCGGTAGCATCGAGTTTCTCCGGACGCAGCTTTCGAAATAGGGGTTGCGCCTGCGGACGCCAACCTGCGCGTCCACCTTCGAGCGGATTTGCGGTCGATCCGAGATTCAGAGAGTCCGCCGGAGGAGAGCTGGCATCTCTCCCTCTTCCGTCGGCTTTCCTCCTGTCAAATGCGTGGGAGCATCGGCGGCTCCGAATCGGTGGCGCATAAGCCCAATCCGTTGTTTTCCTTCCGGCATCCCTTGTGTCCCTGGTCCTTTGTCCTTTGTCCCTAGTCTCCCGCTCCGCACCGCCGCACTTGCGGTCTGTCCTCTCGTGCCTATTAACTGGCAATCCTTTCCATGACCCTCACACCCGAGCAAAAGCAGGCCGTCACCACGTGGGTAGCTGCCGGTGACAACCTCTCAGCCATCCAGAAAAAGCTGGCGGAACAGTTTCAGATTTCGCTCACGTATCGCGATGTCCGCTTCCTGGTCGACGACCTCGATCTCGAACTCAAGGACGCCGCGCCGAAGGTCGACGCCAGTGATGTCAGCAAGGCCCAGGCTCCCGCAGCTGGCGGCCCCCGCGGCAATGCCCCGGAAAGGAAGGGGTTTCTCGACAAGGCGAAGGAGAAACTCGGGCTCACCAAGGACGATGACGACCCGTCAATGGTCGAGGAGACCGCCGACGAGTTCGATGACCTCCCGCCGTCCTCCGGGAGTGTTCGCGTCGAAGTCGACAAGGTCACGCTGCTGCCCGGCGCGCTCGCCAGTGGTTCGGTCACATTCAGCGACGGAGTCACGGGAAAGTGGATTGTCGACCAATATGGCAGGCCGGGATTCACGGAGGTCAGCCAGCCGGGCTATCGCCCGAGCCCCGGCGACGCACAGGCCTTCATGCAGGAGCTCAGCCGCTCCTTGCAGCAACGGGGCTTCTAGCCTCCCGACGGCGGGACGCCGCGGCAAGTGGCAGCGGCGTCTTGGTAGCGCCGTGTCTTTGACCGGCGAAATGCATTCGGAAAACCGTTTGACGTGTTGCGGACGACGCAAACGCCACACGTGGTAGCAGCGGGACTCCGTGGCCCTTGCTTACTCAGGCGTTTGACGGGACACGGATCCGCGTCACGTTCCGGGTGCCGGGGCGCCTCGCGCCCCGCGGTTCGCAACCCACAACCCCAAACAGGAGCTTGTCATGCAACGGTTCATCGCGTGGGCGGAAACACGCCGGGAAACCTGGCTGGATTGCATTCGAATCTATCTCGGCCTGGGACTCTTTGCCCGCGGCCTCTTGCTCATCACCAACACCTCCCCGGGCTACTTCGTCGATTTCTTCGAACGCGCCGGCCAATCATGGCTCAGCACGGGAATCCTCCTCCATTACGTGATGGTCGCCCACTTCGTTGGCGGGTTCATGCTCACG
The DNA here is from genome assembly GCA_011525695.1 of Verrucomicrobiia bacterium. GTDB lineage: Bacteria > Verrucomicrobiota > Verrucomicrobiia > Opitutales > Opitutaceae > ER46. The sequence continues at coordinate 13,658 of WYBX01000135.1, read as the reverse complement.
ATTGGGTTTCTCACGCGGATCGCCGCCGCCGTGCAGATTCCCGTGCTGTTCGGCGCCGTGTTCTTCGTTCACCGGCAGGATGGCCTCTTCGCGATGGGGCAGTCGCTGGAATTTTCCGCCCTGGTGCTCCTCCTGCTCGTGGTCTTCATGATCAGCGGCGCCGGAAGGCTCTCACTCGACCACGTCACGTTCGGACCATCTCACGCCGGCCACGGAGCCCCTCCACCCGCAATGCCGCAAGTGGGCAGCGGCCCGGCCTGACCGCCGGCACTCCGTCAACTGCTCCCTGCGCCAGTGGGCGGAATCCGCGTCGAGTTGAACCGTATCGCCGCTCCATTGGCGATTCAGGTCTTGGCGCCAAAGATCTTCGCCACGGCCAGCCGAAACTCTGCCGTGGCAAAGGGCTTCGCCAGGCACGTGAGCCGGTGGGTATGGAGAAATTCCTGAAACGTGTCGCTGACCACATCGCCCGTCATGAACAGCACCCGCTGCGCAGCCAGCGGATCCGTCGCGCTGAGGTGTTCATAAAGCCGGATGCCATTCAGCCCCGGCATCTTCCAGTCGGACACGATCACGTCGAACCGTTGATGCCGCAGCAGCTCGATCGCCTCCTCCCCGCCGGCGGCGGTCGCGACCTCATGCCCCTCGGCCCGCAGCAACTCGCTGGCCAGTTCGAGAATCCATTCCTCGTCGTCGATCACCAGGATCCACCGGCCAGTCGATCCCGCCGGCTGCCGCACCGGGAAGGGCGCCGCGGAAGTGCCCCGTCGCAGCGGCGGCAATGCGGCGCCGTCTGATGATACCGGCAGTTCGATGCAGAAGGTCGCCCCCTTGCCAATCTCGCTGCGCACCGAAATCGTCCCCCCGTGCTCCTGGACGATCCCGTAGCACAGGCTCAGCCCAAGCCCGGTGCCCTTGCCCACCGGCTTGGTCGTGAAGAAGGGATCGAAGATCCGGGCCTGATCCTCCGGTCGGATCCCGGGACCATCATCCGCCAGCTCCACCGTCACCACATTCCCCTCGTGGCGGGTCGTCAGCTCGATCCGGCCCTGACGCTGGAACGGTTCAATGGCCTGCCGCGCGTTGCTCAGGATGTTCATGAACACCTGCTGCAGCTGGTGCATGTCGGCGAGAATCGGCGGGAGCGCTGGCGCGAAGTTCCGGACGACCGTGATGTTGCTCGTGCGAAAATCATACGCCATGATTTCGAGCAGCTCGTCGAGGGCCCGGTGCACGTCGACCAGCTTGCGTTCGGGGGGATGCTGCCGCGCAAAGCTGAGCAGGCTCTGCACGATCTTGTGGCAGCGATGCGCGCTCTTCGCGATTCGATCGAGGTGCGATTTGGTCTTGGCGTCGCCGTCCATCCCCTGGAGCAGCTCGGAAAACCCGACCACCGCGGTGAGGGGGTTGTTCAACTCATGCGCGACCCCGGCCACGAACTGTCCCACCGCCGAGAGCTTCTCGCTCTGGATCAGCTGCTGCTGCGTCATTTTCACCTGCTGCAGCGCCTGCTCGAGTTCCGCCCGCGATGCCTGCAGCCCGCTGGTCATCCGGTTGAACGCCTGCGCCAGTTCGCCGAATTCGTCATTCGAAAAATGCTCGATCCTCCGGGAAAATTCCCCCCGGCCCACGGCTTCGGCCTGCCCGCGCAGCTGCACCAGCGGGCGGGTGATCCGCCGGATGAAGAACCACACCAGCCCGGCGCTGGCCAGGATGGCGGCCGCACTCACCGCCAGCAGCGTCGTCCGCGCCTGCTGGAACGCCCGCAGCTGGCGCTCCGTTCCCAGCAGCAGGAAGTAGCGCACCGGTACCTGCGCCGGCCCCGCCTCGAGCAGCCCCGTGACCGGCCGGTAACGCTCGCCGCGCAGCCGCACCAGCAAATCGGGATCCGGCGTCACGATCCCCCGCAGCTGCGACGCCGCCTCCTCCCGCAACTCCAGGTCCGACAGGGTTGAGGTGGCGAACGCACCGTCCGCGAACAAGACGATCTCCGATTCCGGCGGCTTCAGGTTGTGCAGCGCCTGCTCGGTCACCCGCAATCCGAACACCAGCGCCCCGGCCAGCCCGCGCTCCCGCAGCAGCACCGGCACGGCGATCACGTGGATGGGAACGCCGCCGATCGCCGTCGTCCCGGCCGCCTCGCCGCCCTCCAGCGCCGCCCGCGCGAACCGGCCCACCGCGCCGGCGAACACCTCGCCGGAGACCGTTCCACTTCCGCGCCCCGCGCTGGCAAAGGGCGTGCCCGTTTCCAGGAAGAATGCCGCCACCTCCGTGTCGTCCTGGAACTCCTCCAGGATTTCCCGCAACTGCACGCGCATCGTCGGCACGTCGCTCAACCGCACCACCTGCTGGAACCGCGTGTCGTACGCCCCCGAACGATAGCGCGCGGCCAGTTCCCGCTTGCGCACCTCGAGCGCATGCGTGAACGAACCGCGGGCCGTGGTCGCCAGCAGCCGGGCTTCCCGCTGCAGCTGCCCCTCGAGCGTGCCATCCACCACCCAGAGCGTGATCGCCGGCACCGCCACGAGGACGGCGAGCACCGCCGCCATGACCTTCGTTTCCAGGCTCAAACGGCGTGGGGACGACTGGCCCATGGTCACCGCTTCGGCAGGTCCGCCACGCTCAGGACAAAGTCGGCCCGCACCTCCCCGTCCGCCGGCACCACCACCTCGTGCACCTTGCTGGGAAACCGCTCGTGCCAGGCCCGGACCCGGTACCTGCCGGGCGGCACGCCGCGGATCGCGAAGCGGCCCCGGGCATCGGCCTTGGCGAAATACCGGTTCGGCAGCACCAGCACAATGCAGTGCATCTTCGTGTGGATCGCGCAGTGGACATCCACCCGGCCCACCTGATCGAACGTCAGCTCCGGCACGCGCTCCTTCTTGTAGTATCCCAGATCAAACTGGGCCGGCTCCGACATCGAGAAGACGTTGTGGTAAATCTCATCCTGGTTCGGCCACAGCACCTTCGTGCCAACAACGACGGGGAGTACGTGAGGGTCGAAATTCGCATCCTTCTGCGTCGTCGTCACCGTCTGCTGATCCGGCGGCTCGGCCGGACCGGGCACCTCCTGATCGAGGTAGACGACAAAATCCCGCAACTCGTCGTAATCGATCGTTTCCACGAACTTGTAGCGTCGGCTCTCATAGCCGCCGCCACCACCCGCGTCGGCCTTTCCGGCCGGTGGCACCGCCCGGACCGTCCCGACAATGTCGCCCGCCCGGCCGATGGGGGCGAGCGAGACCAGAAGCAGGCTGACTCCGATGATTGAACGCATCTGCATGTCAAAATTTCACTCCGAGCTGGCTGCCGATAAAATCCTGGTGGTCGCGGCCGGCACCATCCGTCATCCGCCCTGACTCCCGGCTGTATTCAACCTTCAATACTAGCGGCGGCCCAAACCGGTAACCCAGCCCCAGGCTGAGCCGCTGCAGCTCCTCGGTCAGGACCCCGGGCCGGAAAAAGAACCGGCCCAGGCTTCCCCACCCCGCGAGCGGATATCCGCCCGGTGCGCGAATCGCCGAAATCCGCGCCGCGCCGTAGAGCCGCCCCGCGAGGTTCTGTACCAGCTCCACCATGCCATACCGGATCCGGCGCGACTGATCCACCAGCGGATCGCTGTCCGCATAGTCGGCCCGCCCCAGCGCCACGGATACGTGGCCCTCTTCCCAGCGCGCGATGGCATCGAACTCGAACAACCTGGCCGAAAAGGTGCTCGTCCGCTCCAGCGGTCCGATCGCCCGGAAAAACCCGTTGCCAAACCACAGCTCCGACAGCTGATCGTCCTCCGCCGCCAGCCGGCCCGTGGTCATCGCGCTGGCGCTCACGCTGAGCCATGCCGCGGGATCCCAGCCCACGCGGCCCGCGACCGACTTGTCGGCGTGGTAGTCCCGCAACCGGCTCACGCCCCCGTTCTGCACGGCCACGACATACCGCGCCGGCCCAACCCGGCCATACGCGCCAATCCCCTCATCCACGCCCCAGATGTCGCTCAACGAGTGCGAAATCAGCGGATTCGCGATCGGACCGCGATGCTGGTATTCTTCCCCGAAGGGAATGTTCAACCGGCCCACCCGCACGTTCAGCAGGCCCGGCTGTCCCCAGGCATCCGATACATCCTCGAAATCGACGTAGATTTCGCCCAGTTCGAAATCCTCCTCGTTGGTCTCGCGCGGCAGCAGCTTCAGCTCGGCGAACAGGTAGACATCCCTCCTCACCGGGGCCTCCAGCGTGATCACCGGGTCATCGGCGCGAAATTCCCCCTTCGGAAACTGCCCCTCCCGGCCGGTATGAAAAAATGCCAGCCCCGCCTCCGCGCCCACCCGCACGTCCCCTCCGCGATGCCTCGCCGCCGGCGGGAGCGCTGCGGCGCTCTCCTGCTCCTGGAGCTCGCGCAGCTCGCGTTCATGTCGCTCGCTCGCCTCCTGCAATGCCGCAAACTTCGCGTTCAACGCCTCGATCGTCGCCTGCTGCGCCTGCAGCTGCGCCTGCAGCCGTCGATTCTGTTCCTGCAACACCTCCACCTCGGAACCCGGACCAGCCGCTAGCGCCACCCCGGCCACAAGGAGCAATGGGCCCACGGCACGCGACAGACAAAGGACGACATTCCAAGGGGACATGGGGCGGAACGCGCTTAGACTGGGATCAAATGCACGTCACTGGCAAGCGACCAGCGTGCAATTGCATTTCGCCCCGCGGCCATTGGCGCAATGAAGAGCGAAATGCTGCTTTTTCGCGCACTGGGGCACAGGCTCGTATTCCCAAGGGCCAATGGCCCGGTCGATTTGAGCCTGGGCCAGCGGCCCAGGAATTTTTCAGCAACGTGCCAGAGGGCTGAAGGCCCGATCCATCGGCGGGCCACAGGTTCAGATCGGGGCTGCATGTCGCACGCCGCACTCGGCTGGGCTCTGATCGCTACGCGAGCAGCCGCCGGAATTCCGCTTCGTCGATGACGGGCACGCCGAGCGCCCGCGCCTTTTCAAGTTTCGAGCCCGCCTCCTCGCCGGCGAGGACGTAATGGGTCTTCCTGCTCACACTGCCACTGACCTTCCCTCCCGCCGCCTCAATCTTCGCCGCCGCCTCCTCCCGGGTCAGGCTCGGCAGCGTGCCGGTCAACACGAATGTCTTTCCTGCCAGTGGTCCACCGGTCGCCTGCGGGGCCGTGGGCTTCAAACCCACGGCAAGCAATTCGTCGACCAGGGCCCGGTTTGCCGGCTCGGCCACCCAGCCCAGCACCGCCGCAGCCGTCTTTTCCCCAAACCCCTCGATCCGCAGCAGGTCCTCCTCGCGGGCCGCCATCAGCGCCTCGAGCGAACGAAAGGTCCGCGCCAGATCCTTCGCCGCCGCCGCCCCGACCTGCGGCAGCCCCAACCCGTTTATCACCCGCCAGAGATCCGCCGTGCGCCGGGCGGAAATCCCGGCAATCAGATTGCGCGCCCAGACCTCGCCCGACTTCTTCAACGGCAGCAGATCCTCCACCGTCAGCCGGAAGATGTCGGGGATCGACTGGATCAGGCCGCGCTCGAGCAGCAGCGCCACCATCTCCTCGCCCAGGCCGTCGATGTCGAGGCTCCCCTTGGCCGCAAAATGCTCCAGCCGACGGCGTACCTTCTCGGGACAGCGCGGATTCGGACAGCGCCACACGACCTCGCCTGCCCCGCGCACCGCCGCCGTGTGGCAGACCGGACACTCGCGCGGAAAGGCATACGGGCGGCTCGTGGCCGCGCGCTTCTCGAGCAGCACCGCCACCACCGCCGGGATGATTTCCCCGGCCTTCTCCACCAGCACCGCATCCCCAATCCGGACATCCTTGCGCGCGATCTCCTCCGCGTTGTGCAGCGTCGCCCGCTTCACCGTGGTGCCCGCCAGCAACACCGGTTCGAGCTCGGCCACCGGCGTCAGTGCACCCGTGCGACCCACCTGGATCGTGATGTCTCGGACCCGGCTCTCCGCCCGATCCGGGGCAAACTTGTAGGCGCAGGCCCAGCGCGGCGACAGCTTCCGGGCGGCCTCCACGCTGCCATCCGCCGCCATTCCCCGGTATCCAATTTTCGGATGACGCTGCTGTTCGAACGCATTCAGCTTCACCACCGCACCATCCGTCGCATAAGGCAGTCCGCGCCGCAGCCGGTCCAGTTCCTGGATCGCCGCCCAGACCTCCTCGATGCCATGCACCAGCCGGAACGGGCTCACCACCGGCAGCCCCCACGCCACCAGCAGATCATGAAACGCCGACTGCGACCCGACCACCGCCGGAGTACAGAATCCCAGTCCATAGAGGACAATCTCGAGCCGGCGTGAGGCCACAAGTCTGGAATCGAGCTGTTTCAACGTGCCCGCGGCGAGATTGCGCGGATTGGCATAGGCCGGTTCGCCCGACTCATCCTGCAGCTGGTTGATCCGCCGGAATTCTTCCTCGCGGAGGAAAATCTCCCCGCGAATCTCAATGAGCTCCGGCAGCGGCTTCCCTTTCAACGCTGCTGGCAGCCCGCTGATGGTTCGGACATTGGCCGTGACGTCGTCCCCCTCCTCCCCATCGCCGCGGGTCACGGCCCGCGTGAGCCGGCCGTGCTCGAAGGTCAGACTGACCGCCACGCCGTCGATTTTGGGTTCGACGGTGTACGCGAGGGCGTCCGTACCGAGCGCCCGGGCAAGCCGCGCATGGAATTCACGCAGTTCCGTCTCGTCGTAGGTGTTGTCCAGCGTCGTCATCGCCTGGCGATGCTTCACGCGGACGAAGCCTTCCGTGCGATCGTCGCCGACCCTCGCCGTCGGCGTATCATCGCCCACCGCATGTGCCGCCTCTGGGAAAAGTTTTTCCAGTCCAGCGAGCTCCGCCTTCAGCCGATCATAATCGAAATCGGCCAGTTCGGGCTTCGCCTGCCGATAATAGAGCTCGTCATGGCGCGCGACCTCGCGGCGGAGTTCGCCAATTCGTTTCTGGGCCTCGGCGGGTGACATCGACGTGTGGTGGTCAGGGTGAGCGCCGATCGACAACATGGCGCATGGATTTCCTGCCGCTACCAAAAAATGGGATCGGCGTCTCGAGCCACTGCCGGTATTGCCGCCAGCGCGTGTAGAGAACGACAGCCACCGCGGCGCCCAGCACGTCCGCCAGCCAGTCAGCCAACTCAGTCGAGCGGCCGGGTATAAAACTCTGATGCCACTCGTCCGTGGCGCCGAAGGCCGCGGTGGCGAGGAATGCCCACACCGCGGCTCGCCAGCCTGTGCCCAGTCGGCAAACCAACGTGGCCAGCAACCCGTAGATGGCAAAATGCACCACCTTGTCGCCGCCCTCCATCCCGGTGCTGGCGACATCCGGCCGATGGGAGGCGGCCAGGATCAGCCCGGCAATGACGATCGGCCATATCCAGCGGCGGGTTTTCGATGGCTCGGGTTCCACACGGGAAAATCGTCACCCGGCCCCGCCCGGAGCAATCCGAATTCGCGCCGCATCGGATTCCTTGATCCCCCATCTCGGTTCGTCGTTTCATGGTCCCAATAGCTCGGTCTTCATTCGCGAGAATTGGCGGTAATTCGCGGGTGAACTGCATGGTCCCGGCTGACCTGGCATCCTGGAGTCCACGCTGCGACTCGCGGCGCTCCCGCAACGGTTGGCTGCCATCCTGGTCCATCGCTGGCATGCGCAAGCCCTCGCCTACCCTGTCGGAAGATCGTGAACGCTGGCAGCTCCTGCGGCAGCTCGATACGATGCTCGAACTGCCGATGATCGTCCTCGGCTTCTGCTGGCTCGCGCTGCTGATCTTCGAGCTTACGATCGGGTTGACCTCCTTCTGGCAGGCGATCGGGACGACCATCTGGGCGGTTTTCGTGCTCGATTTCGCCATGGGCCTACTGATTGCGCCGGAGAAGACGATGTACTGGCGACGCAACTGGCTCGGCGCGGTTTCCCTGGCTGTTCCCGCCCTCCGGATTTTCCGAATTGCCCGCGCCGTGCGGCTGCTGCGTCTGACCCGCACCGTGCGGGCGGTGCGTTTCGCGAGCGTGCTCGGTGCCGTGAACCGCGGCATGCGTTCGCTCCGGGCCACGATGAGACGCCGTGGACTCGGCTATGTGATCGGCATCACGGCCCTCGTCGCGCTCGCCGGAGCCGCCGGGATGTACGCCTTCGAACACGACGCGCGTCAGACTCGCGGATTCGAAACCTACGGCACCTCGCTATGGTGGACGCTGATGATCCTGACATCTATGGGCTCCGAATACTGGCCCAGGACCGGCGCCGGCCGCGCCCTCTGCCTCCTGCTCTCGACCTATGGCTTTGCCGTGTTTGGCTATATCACGGCGGCACTGGCTTCGTATTTCGTCGGCCGCGACGCGGAGCAGAAAAAGCGCGCTTCTCCGGCTGCTGCGCGGACCTAGCCCCCGGTCTCCGACGCCGCTTGTGGACCGCCACTTTCAGTCGCTGCCGCGGAAAGAGCCATCGCCCGCGGAAACCCGATCCGAACGCCGCGTTCACGCCGAGCCACTTTCGTGTCGTGATCACGACATCGATCTGGCTCCGCTCAGATTGCGGACCGGACATCGCGTGGAGCAGGGCAGTCACTGCTGGCGGCGCAGCCAAGACCGCGCAAAGGACAACAGGCTTCAACGCGCCGGCGGGATTTCCAGCACGCAGGCGCCAATCGGTCGCCCGGTGGTCGATCCCCAATTCGTCGCCCAGAGTGCCTTCCGGCCATCGGGCGAAGGCACCCCATGCGCCTCCGTCACATAATCGGTCTTCTTCGTGTGCAAGTGGGCGAGCCGCTCGACGGTCATGCTACCGTCTAGTCTCACGGCGACCAGTTCATCCCGATACGGCCCATGCGAGCCTCCAGCCTGATACGACACATACGCCCATCCGGGACGCTGCGTATTCCGGGTCGACGTGTGACTCGCGTAGCCGCCGGTCGTGAGCACCGTCACGAGGCCGTCCCGCAGCCGCCGCTTGATGACCCGCCCCTGGTCGGGCGGGCTCTTTGAAACTCCGACCGCCACCTCCTCGCCAGCATCGTCGACCGTCAGGTCATAATGGCTGGGGCGCCCATACTCCGTCCACATCGCCGTCATCTGCCGGCCTCCCAGATCGAAGACGAGTGTGCGATCGCCCCCATTCCGGCCGTTGTCCACCGGGGCATCCATTCTCCCGTTGACCACCACAAAAGCGCCTCCCGCGGAAATGGAGATCCAGTCCATGTATGCGGGAATGCCGTCTGACTTTACCGTCAGTCCCACGCGGCAGAAATCGATGTCGGGGTATTTCCGCTTCTCCCGGGTATCGTAGGCAAAGCCCACGAGCCTGCCATCGCGGGTGCCCGCCAGCGCGATCCGGTTGCCATCCGCCGAGAGATTTCCCTCGCCCGGCCCAATCTTCAAACCCGTGTAGCCGGGGAAGTGGGCGATTTGTTCGGTTGCGCCGCTGCGCACATCAAGAACGCCCAATGCATTGTTGGTCACGAAGATCATCCGATTCGGTTCGAGCGGATGCCAGCGGCACTCGCCCGGCCGTTTCGGAATGAAGAGCGGCCGGTACGTGCGCCCATCGAGGATCAGCCAGTCACAATATTCCAACGCGAGCAGCGAACCGTCCGCATTCCATGCCGGACGCTTCGAGTAGCCATGCCGCGCAACCTCCGGCCAGACCTTGCCTTCAATGCCTGGAATAGCCTCGCCCGGGCGGCCGGTGATCCGCGTCACCTTGGACCCGAAAACCGGGTCGACATACGATTCAAGGTATCCCGGAGGCGCCATCCTTGGCGTTGCTTTCGGCTGCGTGTCCGTCACCACCGCGGCCTGCACCAGTCCCCGATTCCAGCCAATCCCGGAGGCTGCGCATGTAACCATGGTCGACACGCCGCTTTTGAGAAATCCGCGCCGGTTCATTCCCTGGATCATGCCAGTCATCCCTTTGCACAGACCATAAAATTCCACGCTGCCCCCAACAACCTGTCCCTTACGGCTTTTGACCTGTCCCTTGCAGCGGTGCGCCTCATTAACCTGTCCCTTATCCCGCTCAGGCCTGAATCGCATTACCGGGTTTCCATCCGCACCTGCCCGGGCATGAGGAGACCCGGGTTCCGCCTCGGGGCTGCGGCCGCGACCACACCCGCCTTGCCCCCACCCGGCGACCCGGCACGCTGGGATCATGACACCCCGACACCCGGTCCGCGCAGCCGCCCGGCGGCTTCTTGCCCTCTCAGCCGTCGCCGCAATCCCAGCCGCAATGTCCGGCGCAGAACTGCCGCCGGCACTGCACCTCAAGCGCTCAGCCGTATTCGTACCCAACGGCGTCGTTGCCGCCAGCCATCCACTCGCCAGCCAGGCCGGCCTCGATGTTCTCAAGCGCGGTGGCAACGCGATTGACGCCGCAGTCACCGCCGCCGCCGTCATGAATGTCACGGAGCCGATGTTGACGGGCATCGGCGGCGATATGTTTGCGCTGATCTGGCTCGAGAAGGAAAGGCGGCTGATCGGTCTGAACGGCAGCGGCCGCGGCGGTTCACTCCTCACGATCGCGGCCCTGCGCGCTGCGGGTCACTCGAAAATGCCCGGCACGGGCGCCGCCTCCGTTACCGTTCCTGGCGCATTGTCCGGATGGGCCGCCTTGCTCGAGCGGTACGGCACCATCACCCTCGCCGAAGCCCTCGCTCCTGCCATCCGGCACGCGGAGGAAGGCTTCCCCATTTCGCCGGTCCTCGCCGGATTTTGGGAGATGTCCGAACCCTACCTGGCAAACGATGCCGAAACCCGGCGCGCCTTCCAAGTCGTCGACAAACGCACCCCACGCGTCGGCGAATGGTACGCGAATCCCGACCTGGCCCGGACATTCCGGCTGCTGGCCAAGCAAGGCCCGGCCGCCTTCTATGGTGGTGAACTCGGTGCAAGGATTGCGGAGTATGTGCGCAGTCAGGGTGGGTTCCTGACCCTCGATGACCTCGCGAGCCACCGGGCGGAGTGGGTCGAGCCGATGTCAGCCCGCTATGGCGACTACAAGCTCTGGGAATTGCCGCCCAACGGCCAGGGCATCGCCGCGCTGGAGATGCTGCGAATCCTGGAGCCCTTTGACCTCCGTGGACTCGGCCAAAATTCACCGGCCTACCTGCATCATCTGATTGAGGCCAAGAAACTCGCCTATGCCGATCTCAGGGCGTTCGTCGGCGATCCCGATGCCATGCCGCTGCCCGCCAGCCGGCTTCTGGACGACTCCTTCATCGAGGCCCGTCGAAGCCGGCTCGATCCGGAGCGCGCCCAAAGGCAAACCGATCCCGGCCCCGCGCTCGGCATGAGTGAGACCACCTATCTCGCCGCCGCCGATCGGCACGGCAACATGGTCAGCTTCATCAACAGCGTCGCCGGCCTCTTTGGATCCGGCATCGCCGTTCCTGGCACCGGATTCGTCCTGCAAAATCGCGGGGCCGGCTTCACCATGGAACCCGGCCATCCCAACACCGCAGCACCCCGCCGCCGTCCCTTCCACACGATCATTCCCGGCTTCATCACGCGGCCCGGTCCGGACGGCCGTGACGAGCCATGGGTGAGCTTCGGGATCATGGGCGGCGACAACCAGCCCCAGGCCCATGTCCAGGTAATGCTGAACCTGATCCTCTTCGACATGGACGCGCAGGCCGCGATTGATGCGCCCCGGTTCCGGCACGTCCGCGAGCTCGGCGTCCGCTTCGACCCACGGACGCCTCCGCCTGTCCTGGCCGAGTTGCTGGCCCGCGGCCATGAATCGGTCGGGCTGAGGCCGGGGCCTCAAGGCGCCGAGTTTGGCACCGGCCATGTGATCCGCCGGTTGTCGCGCGGTTACGAGGCAGCCAGCGACACGCGCGGCGACGGCCTCCCGGCGGGGCATTGAATCCGCGTCGCACCCGGTTGCCATGCAATCACAAAAAAGCCGGCGGATCGTCGCGCTCGGTTGACTTCTCGCGTCGCGCCAAAGCAAATTCCAACCTCCAACCGGAACCAACCCCCATCCCTTCATGATTGCTTCCCAGAACGCGGGCCAGCCCGACAAGCCTTCCCTCACACCCAATGCCAAGCCCGAGCCGGTGACAGCCTATCACTGGCTCGTGGTGATCATCGCGTCGGCAGGGTGGCTTTTCGACTGCATGGACCAAAGGTTGTTCGCCCTGGCCCGTGAACCCGCGATGCGCGAGATCCTCGGCGCCAGTTCGGCGGATGCCGTGGTCAAGGATCTCGTCGGTTGGGCGACTGGCATCATGCTGATCGGGTGGGCCACCGGTGGCATCATCTTTGGAACGATGAGCGACAAGCTGGGCCGCGTGAAGACCATGGCGGCGACGCTCCTCGTCTACTCCATCTTCACCGGCCTTTCGGGTTTCGCCCATAGCGTGAGCGAGTTCATGATCTACCGCTTCCTCGTCGGATTGGGCGTCGGCGGCATGTTCGGAGCCGCCACCACGCTCGTGGCCGAGAGTGTTCCGACGCGCATTCGCGCGGTGGCGCTCGGCTCACTCCAGGCGCTGTCCGCCATCGGCAACATCCTCGGCTCGCTCATCAGCACGCAGGTGCAGCCTGGCCAGGCCGATTTCCTGTTCGGACTGAGCGGCTGGCGGATCCTTTTCTTCATCGGAATCCTTCCCTCCCTGCTCGTCGTTCCAACCATGTTCATCCTGCGCGAGCCGGAGATGTGGAAGTTGGCCAAACAACGCTCGAAGGACGGCATCCACAAGGCTGGCTCGATCCCGGAATTGTTTAGAAACCCGATGTGGCGTCGCCGCGTGCTCGTCGGCGTGGGCCTCGGACTCGCCGGCATGGCGGGCTTGTGGGGCGTCGGCTTTTTCTCCCCGGAGCTGATTTCGACCGCGCTCAAGGGCTCACCCCAGAATGTGGTCGACACGGTTCGCGGCTACGGCCTTGCCCTGCAGGACGTCGGATCGTTCCTCGGCATGGCCGCGTTCACCGTGGTGGCGACGCGCTTCGGTCGCAAACCCGCCTTCCTGATCGCCTTCCTGCTCTGTTTCGGCGTCACCATCTTTGTCTTCAACAGCCTCAAGACCGGCGCGGATGCCTACTGGATGCTGCCGCTGATGGGCTTCGCCCAGCTGTCGGTCTTCGGCGGGTACGCGATCTATTTCCCCGAGCTTTTCCCGACCCGGCTGCGCGGCACGGGCGTCGGCTTCTGCTACAACACGGTTCGGTATCTCGCGGCTGCATTTCCGCCGCTGTTGATGTTCATGAACCGGCAGCTGATCCAGATCGGGAACGAACAGCCGTTCCGGACCGCGGCGACCATCCTGTCGTTCATCTTCCTGCTCGGCATCGTCACGCTCATCTGGGCGCCCGAGACCAAGGGCAAGCCGCTGCCGGAAGACTGAGTAAATGGTCGGGCTGGTGAGATTCGAACTCACGACCTCTTGCACCCCATGCAAGCGCGCTACCAGGCTACGCTACAGCCCGAACAAAGTGAGGGGTCAAGAAGCGTCATGCCGCCACCGGAAGCAAGAGCAAACAGTAAGGGCGCCAGGTGTGACACCCGGCGCCCTTGCCGACTTGAACTGCAAACTAGGTACACTGTCGTCCCACAGAAATTTGTGAAACCGGAGGGAGAAAAGCGGTTCGGCTGCACGGGTTAGACCTGCCACAAGGCAGGGGATGAAAAACAAAAACCCGATACAACCGAACCGTCGGCAAACTAC
>WYBX01000134.1 GCA_011525695.1 Verrucomicrobiia bacterium | reverse complement strand
GAACGCGGCTCCTGTGCCTATGGTTAGTCTCGCTGAGAAACCACTGACTGGAGAGCCGGATGCGGGAAATCCGCCCGTCCGGTTCGGAGGGAGGGGTGGCGCTAACCCCGCCACTCCTACCCCTATCGTGAGGGACATTGGAGCCTCCTGGGGTTTACAACCCATGCGACAGCCCGTCCCACCAACGAACCAACCCGTCCATTATGCAGTCTGCTGGTCGTATGAAACCGAACCTCTCGACCCGCAACTGCGCCGCGTCGCTCGCGCAGGTCTTCACCGTCGGCGCGGTCGGGTTGCTGGCCGGCTGCGCTTCGTATCCGGAGTCGCATGTCGTGTCCGCCCCGCCGCCCCCACCGCCCACCGCCGCCCCGGCAACGGTCTACACCACTCCCGTCGCGACCACCACCGTCACGCCCAACGGGCAGACCGTGGCCTATCCGCCCTCTCCGGTGGGAGCGAGCTCCGTGGTGGTGATGCAAGCGCCGCCGCAGGCCCAGCAGGAGGTGCCGCCGCCGCGTCCCTCGCGGGACCATGCATGGGTGCCTGGCTATTGGACCTGGCGTAACAGCCGCTACGAATGGGTCTCCGGCCAGTGGCAGATCCCGCCAGCCCCCGGTGCCGTCTGGGTACCGCCGCGGTGGCAGCCTGAGGGCACGTCGTGGCGGTTCTATGAAGGCTATTGGGACTGAACCCAGTTCTGCCTCCAGGATTCGATTAATTCTCATTCCTCCGTGTCGTCCACAAACCGGATGGGCTTCACGTTCTGCCCGGGCCAAACGTGTTGTGGCCGTGACGGAGCACGGCCCTCCATGAATCGATTTCCGATCCATTGATGCTCGTTTCTCATTCAGAATGACATTCATGGAGGGACGCCCTCCGTGGCGTCCACAAACCCAATGGGAAAATCATTCTGCGTAGCGGATCGCACTGCATGGCCGTGACGGAGCACGGCCCTCCATGTACGAGGTTCGGAACGTTGTAGCCGGGAGGGCCTGCCCTCCGACTTGTCCGCCGCAGGCTTGGCGAAGGAGGGAGTCCGTCCGTGAGGCCAATACCGCGGCGGGGACGCATCGGCTCGATCACGAATTGCGGCGATTCGCGATTGTGCTCGACGTCGGGCTTTGCACAGTACCCGGGATCCGAACGACTTCCATCCGCGTACGCATCCCATGTTCTGCTACATCGCCGGAGACCCGACCCATCACGAAGTGCGCGTGCCCGTGACGCCTGCAACCGCGGAGGGTCTCACGAAGCTCGGGTTCAAACTCCACGCGACTCCCGGCTTCGGCCGCGACAGCCTTTACCGTGACGAGGACTACCGCGCTGCGGGGATCACCTTCGTCGACGATCCGGCGGATGCCCTCCGCCGGGCCGGGCTCGTCCTGCGCGTGCGCAAGCCGCCGGCGGCCGACGTCGGCCGGATGGCCCGGGGCGCGGTGCATGTGAGTTTCCTGGATCCGTTCAACGAGGGCGAACTGCTCGCCGCCTTTGCCAGCGCCGGCGTGGCCGCCGTAAGCATGGAGATGATTCCGCGGACGACGCTCGCGCAGAAGATGGATGCGCTCAGTTCGCAGGCCAGCCTGGCCGGTTATGCCGCGGTGATTCAGGCGGCGGCGCGGCTGAGGCTCGCACTGCCCATGATGATGACACCGGCAGGGACCATCCTGCCCGCGCGGGTTTTCGTCATCGGTGCGGGCGTCGCCGGATTGCAGGCGATCGCCACGGCGAAGCGGCTGGGCGCGCGGGTCGAGGCTTTCGACACTCGGCCGGCGGTGGAGGAGCAGGTGCGCTCGCTCGGGGCCAAGTTCGTCAAAATCGATCTGGGCCAGACGGGCCAGACCGCGGGCGGGTACGCCCAGGCGCTCACGCCGGAACAGATCGCCCGCCAGCAGGCCGCCATGGCGAAGATTTGCGCGCAGTCCGATATCGTCATCACCACGGCGAAGGTGTTTGGGCGGAAGGCGCCGCAGCTCGTCACCACGGCGATGCTCGACGGCATGCGCGCCGGCAGCGTGGTGGTCGATCTCGCGCTCGAGAGTGGGGGCAACGTCGAAGGCGCGCGTGAGGGCGGGGATGTCGTCACGCCCAACGGCATCACCATCCTCGGCCATGGCTGTTTCGAGGGCACGGTGGCGCACCACGCCTCCCAGGTGCTCGCCGCCAATTACGCCGCCTGGATTGCGCATTTCTGGGACGAGAAGCGCCAGGCATGGCGCTTCGATCCGCCGGATGAAATCCTCCGCGGCTGCCTCCTCACGCGTGACGGGGCCGTGGTGCATCCCCAGTTTGCCAGGTAACCCGCCGCGCCATGGAACTCATCCTCCTCTTCTTCATCTTCACCCTGGCCGGATTCCTCGGCTTCGAACTCATTGCCAAGGTTCCATCCCAGCTGCACACGCCGCTGATGTCCGGATCGAACGCGATTTCCGGCGTCACCATCGTCGGGGCCATCATCGCGGCCGGCGCCGATGACGGCTCGTGGATCACGACGGTCCTGGGCACGGCGGCGGTCACGCTCGCGATGATCAATGTGATCGGCGGCTACTTTGTCACCGACCGGATGCTGGGCATGTTCCGGCAGAAGGGTCCCGCCTCCGCGGCGAAGAAGGAGGACGGGAAATGAACCGCGAGGTCCTGATCAACGTGGCGTACATCCTCGCGTCGATCCTCTTCATCTTTGGATTGAAGATGCTCGGCCGGCAGGCCACTGCGCGCCGGGGCAATCTCCTTTCGGGCGTGGGCATGCTGATCGCGATCGTCGCGACGCTCGTCGATCGCAGTGTCATCAACTACACCTGGATTCTCATCGGGTTGGGCGCCGGCACCGCGATCGGGCTCGCCTGCGCCTATCTCGTGCGGATGACCGCGATGCCGGAGATGGTGGCCCTGCTGAACGGGTTTGGCGGGCTGGCCTCGCTCATCGTCGGCGCCGCGGAATTCTTTCGGATTCGGATCGGCGAGGTCGTGCCGCTGCAGCCGGGATTCACGGCCACGGCAATCGCCCTCGCCGTCGTGATCGGGGGGATCACCTTCACCGGGTCGGTCTACGCCTTTTGCAAGCTGGCGGAGTGGTTGAGCGGTCGGCCGGTGCTTTTCCGGGGCCAGCACCTCCTGAATGGCGGGATGCTCGCCGGCTCCGTGATTGCCGGCGTGATCTTCGTCATGACGGGCGACCCGGCGGTGACGCTGGTGGCCTTTGCCGCGGTCTGCGGGCTGGCGCTGGTGCTGGGCTGGACGATGGTGATGCCGATCGGCGGCGGCGACATGCCGGTGGTGATCTCGATGCTGAACAGCCTCTCGGGACTGGCGGCCTGTGCCGCGGGCTTCGTGATCCGCAACAACGTGCTGATTGTCGCCGGCTGCCTCGTGGGCACCAGCGGCGTGATCCTGTCAGTCATCATGTGCCGGGCGATGAACCGCTCGCTGCTGAACGTGCTCTTCTCCGGGTTCGGGGCGCAGACGGGTGCCGCGGCCGCCGCCGGGGGGGCGGTGGAGGGCGAGTTGAAGCCGATCTCCGCGGGCGACACGTTCGCGGTGCTGGAGGCGGCGCGACAGGTCGTCTTTATTCCCGGATACGGCATGGCCGTTTCACAGGCCCAGCATGTGGTGCGCGAGCTGGCGGAGCTGCTCGAGCAGAATGGCGCCGAGGTGCGGTTTGCCATCCATCCCGTCGCCGGCCGGATGCCGGGCCACATGAACGTGCTCCTGGCCGAAGCGAGCGTGCCCTACGAGCAGCTGGTGGAGATGGATGCCATCAACCCGCTGATGCCATCGATGGACGTCGCGATCGTGATTGGCGCCAACGACGTGGTGAATCCCGCTGCGGCCCGCGATCCGGCGTCACCCATTTACGGGATGCCGATCATCAAGGCCCACGAGGCGCGGACGGTGATTTGCCTCAAGCGCGGTCGCGGCACCGGCTTCTCGGGACTCGAGAACCAGCTTTTCCTGCTGCCGAACACCCGGATGCTCTACGGCGACGCCAAGGCCTCGCTGCAGGGCGTCATCGCCGAATTCAAGAGTCTCGCCGCCGGCTGACGCTCCGCTACTGTCGCCGGTAGGTGGTGCTAATAAGTTGCCCGGAAATCGCCGATCGCGGTCTCCCGGAGCAATGGGTTCTTCCGTCGGGCCGGTTGAACTGCTAAGCGGGATGAAACGGGCCCGCTGTTCCCCGGGCCCTCCAGATCAACCAGATGCTTTCCTGGTGCGTCGGGATGCGCGGATCGCGCCCTTGGGCCGGTTCCATGCCCTGCTCAACCAGCGGGCAGGAATTGGGATGAACCGTCATGAAATACAACAGGTCCGCAATGGTACTGGTGTTGGCAATGTGGGCATGCGCGCCGGCTGCCGCCGCTGCCGACTGGCCGATGTGGCGGTACGATGCCGGCCGGACCGCGGCTTCTCCCGCGGCGCTGCCCGAACAGCTCCGGCTCCAATGGGTGCTTGCGCTGCCGCGGCTGGATCCGGCCTGGCCAGCCCAGGATCAGGCGGTGACGGGCGCCGAGAATCTCGACATCGAGGACGGCTATCAGCGGCGGATGACCTTCGACCTCGCGTATTCCCCCGTCGTGGCCGGCAAGAGCCTGTATCTGGGATCCTCGCACGACGACAGCCTCCGGGCCTACGACACGGAGACGGGTGGCGAACGGTGGCGTTTCTACGCCGAGGCCCCCATCCGCTTTGCCCCCGTCGTCGCGCAGGGCGGCGTGTATTTTACCTCCGACGACGGCCGGCTTTACTGCCTGGATGCCGCGACGGGCAAGCTGCGCTGGCGATTTCGCGGCGGTCCGTCTGATCAGCGGGTGCTGGGCAACAAGCGGCTGGGCTCCGCGTGGCCGGCGCGGGGCGGACCGGTGGTGGTCGGAGGGACGGTCTATTTTGCTGCGGGCATCTGGCCCTTCATGGGCACCTTCCTGCATGCGCTCGATGCGGAGACGGGAAACCCCGTATGGATCAACGATGGCAGCGGCTCGATCTTCATGCGCTCGCCCCATAGCGGCGCCTGGGCCTTCAACGCCATTGCCCCGCAGGGTTACCTCGCCGTCGCGGGCGACACGCTCATCGTCCCCAACGGCCGCGCCGTGGCCGCGGCGTTTGATCTGCCCACGGGCGCCCTGCGCTATTTCTGGTTCGGTGAGAACAACCGCAACGGCACGGCGCATGCCGCTGCGCTCGGCGACTATTTCCAGAACAGCAGCAAGCGGTTCCATCTCGCCGATGGCAAACCGGCGCCATTCCGGAAGGATGCGAAGGGCAAGGAAACCGAAAACCTCACCGACGGCGCGATCCTCACCCCATCGACCATCTACGCCCATGAGCCGGGCGGCACGGGTGTCATCCACGCCTACAGTCTGACCCAAGGGCCGGAGTGGAGCTTCAAGGCCCGCCCGGGCACCGAGGTGTTCTGCAAGGCGGGTGACCGCATCTACGCCGGGTCCAAAGGCTACATCACGGCGCTCACCGACGCGGGCAAGGAGGCCGAAATCGCCTGGCTTGCGGCCATCGTCGGCGTGCCCCGGAACATGATCGCTGCCGACGACAAGCTCTTTGTCGCGACCGAGGAGGGTTACCTTTACTGTTACGGCGCCACCGAGGCCGGAGTGCCGCTGCCGGTGGTGGCATCCGAAAAGACGCTTGCCTGGCCCGCCGAGGACCGATGGACGGATCGGGCCCGGATGATCGTGGAGAAGACCGGCGAGGAGGAGGGCTACTGCCTCGTGCTCGGCGTGGGTACGGGCCGGCTCATGGAAGAGCTGGCCCGCCAGAATCCCGCGCTCAACGTCATCGGCATCGATCCCAGCCCGGACCGGGCCGACGCGTTGCGCCGCCGCTGGGATTCCATGGGCGTGCCGCGGGTGCGGCTGAGCATCGTCACCGGTGACATCCTCACGGCCGGCCTGCCGCCGTATCTGGCGAATCTCGTGGTCTCGGAAGTCCCATCCGCGGCCGGAATCGATCGTGGCGATGCGTTCGTCGCCAGCGCTTTCAAGGCCCTTCGCCCCTACGGCGGGAAGCTCTGCCTGGGTGCCGGCAGCGAATCGCTGCTCGAGCAGGGAGTCCGGGCAGGCAACCTGCAGGTCGCCGACGTTCGCCGGGCGGACGGCTTCGCGCTCCTCGAACGCGTCGGCGCGCTGCCGGATTCAGCCGACTGGTCGCATCAGTATGCCGATGCGGCCAACACGGTCGTGTCGAAGGACAAACGGGTCCGGGCGCCGCTGGGGCTGCTCTGGTACGGCGGCACGTCCAACGAGGGGATTCTGCCCCGCCACCGCCATGGGCCGACGCCGCAGATTGTGGCCGGCCGGCTGTTCATCGAAGGACCCGACCTGATGCGGGCGGTGGATGTCTACACCGGCCGTTTGCTGTGGGAGACGATCCTGCCGGGCGTGGGTGAACCCTACGTCGCGCGGCCGATTTTCCGTGACAACGAGGGCCATGAGCCCGGGGCCAACCACCTCGGATCCAACTATGCCAGCGCTGCCGATGGCGTTTACGTGGCCCATGGCAACGAGGTGCTCCGGCTCTGCCCGGCCACCGGCGCAATACTCAGCTCCTTCCGCGTTCCCGGGGGCAAGACCTTCGCGCAGGTGAAGATCTGGGAGGACCTGCTCATCGTCACCTCCGACCCGCTCGTCTTTGACCAACGGCCGATCGGCGAGGACAACTGGAATGCCACGTGCAGCCGGAATCTCGTGGTCATGGATCGCCACAGCGGCGAGGTCCGCTGGCAGCGGACCGCCCGGCATGCCTTCCATCACAACACGGTCGTCATCGGCAACGGGCTCCTGTTTTGCATCGATCGGCTGCCGCCGCTCGAGGAGGAGTTCCTGGCGCGGCGGGGCGTCAACCCGGCCGAGGCCGGCGCGACCTACGCGCTGCTCGCGCTCGATGTCGCCACCGGGCAGGAGCGGTGGAAGTCCATCCAGGACGTCTTTGGCACCTGGCTCGGGTATTCGGAAGCCCATGACGTGCTCGTGCAGGGCGGGCGCGACTCTGCCGACATGGTCTCCGGCGAAATCACCGGCCGGACCATCGCCTACGCGGGCGGCGACGGATCGATCCGGTGGGACTCCGAGCGGCTCGGCCGGAAGGTCGAACGCGGACCCTACCTCATTCACGGCCGCACGCTCTACATGCAGGAGGAGAACTATGCCACCTCCGGTGCCGTGGATTTGCTGACCGGCGAGGTGGTGATGCGGACCCATCCGCTCACCGGCGAGAGCGTGCCCTGGCGGATGATCCGCAATAAGGGCTGTGGCACCCAGGTTGCCTGCGAACACCTGATGACCTTCCGATCCGGCGCCGGCGGGTTCTATGATCTCGGCACCAACGGCGGCGTCGGCAACATCAGCGGAATCAAATCGGGCTGCACCTCCAACCTCATCCCGGCCGATGGCGTGCTCGCCGCCCCCGACTACACCCGCACCTGCAATTGCAGCTACCAGAACCAGACCTCGCTCGCCCTCGTGCACATGCCCGAGGTCGAAACCTGGACCAGCTACGCCGTCGAGACGCCGGCGCCCGAGGCTCCGATCCTGCGGGCCGGCATCAACCTCGGCGCTTACGGCGATCGGATGGCGGAGGATGGCACCCTGTGGATGGAATACCCGGCGCCGAAATATGGGGCCAAGCCCGGTGAAGGGCTGACCTATCCCAACCTCCCGATCCAGACCGCCCCCGAGGGGCTGTCGTATTTCCGGCGCCATTCCTCCTGGTCCGCCGGCGGAGACCTGCCGTGGGTGACCTCGTCCGGCGCCGTGGGGCTCGCCGAGTTCGCCATCGGGCTCAACAACCCGGCGCCGCGCACGTACCGCATCCGGCTGTTCTTTGCCGAGCCCGCCGGGGCCCGGCCCGGGCAGCGTGTATTCGACGTGGCGATTCAGGGCCAGCAGGTGCTGGACGACTTCGACATTGCCGCCGCCAGCGGCGGCGCCGAGGGCCGGGGCGTCGTCCGGGAATTTCGCCAGGTGCAGGCCGGCCGGTCGCTCACGATCAAACTGACGCCCGCCGCCGGCGCGGCCGTGCCGCAGCCCGTCCTCTGCGGCGTCGAGATTGTGGCCGAATCGGGCCTTGGTGCAGTGGCGCAGCATTGATGGCGAGTGGGAGCGGCATTTGAATCCAATTCTGGTCCCTGGATTCGAAAACCGAATCCTGGAGGGACGCCCTCCGTGGCGTCCACAAACCCGATAGAAATTTCATTCTGCGCAGCGGATCGCACTTCATAAGCTGCGGCTCCCGCGTTGCGATGAATGCAGTTCAAAGCGGGTGGCCAGGCCGGTTTCGCTTGTGTCATGGCGCAGGCGGCGTCGGACTGCGGAAAAGGAATGAGCTTATGAACCCAAGAACTGTTGCTGGATGGATCGGCGGGGCCCTGTTGATCTTCATCCTGGTCATTGGCGGATCCGCCGCCACCTACGTCGTGGAACCGGGCCACCGGGGCGTGGAAATCACGCTCGGCCGCGTCTCACCCGCCTTCAAGGATGAGGGCTTCGGTTTCAAGCTGCCCTTCATCACCGTGATCGCACCGCAGCTGATTCGGCAGCAGACCGCGCAGATGCCGGCGGATTGCTACTCGTCGGACCTGCAGCAGGTGAAGATGCGGGTGCGCGTCCTTTACCGGGTGCCGGAAGCATCCGTCGTGTCCGTGTTTCGCGACTACGCGGGCGATCCCTTTGAGTCGCTGATCAAGCCCCGGGTGGGCGAGGCTCTCAACGAGGTCACGGCCCTGCGCACCGCCGAAATCATCGTCCAGAAGCGCGAGGAGGTGAAGAGCAAGGCGCTCGAGAGTGCGCGGCGGAAGCTGGGCGACATCCTCGTGATCGAGGATCTGGTGCTGGAGGACATCCTGCTGACCCAGGCGCTCGAGAGCGCGATCGAGGCGAAGATGGTGCAGGAGCAGGAGGCGGCCCGGGCGCGCTTTGCCCAGCAGCAGGCCGAAGTCGAGGCCAACACCGCGGTGATTCGAGCGAAGGGCGAGGCCGAGTCGATCGTGCTCCGGGGGCAGGCGCTGAGTGAAAACCCGAGCGTGCTCGACCTGCAGCTGATTGAATTGTGGGATGGATCGACCCCGCTCGTGGTCGGGCCCGGTGTGGCCGGTGCCCAGATGCTGCTCCCGCTCGGCACGCCGGCGGTGGAGTCGGTTTCAACCCAAAAGGAGGACGTACGATGAGCCGCCCCGAATTCGATGGTGCCAACGTGGAACTCGACCCGGTGGTCGTGAAACGACTCCTCGGGATTGTCATCCTCCTTTTTGCCGTGGTCGTGTTCGCCTCTTCGGCAACCTACATCGTGCAACCGGGGTTTCGCGGCGTGGCGATCACGCTCGGCACGGTCTCGCCGGACTTCCGGCCGGAGGGCTTTGGGCTCAAGAAGCCGTTCATCACCCAAATCCAGCCGATTTCGATCCGGCAGCAGACCCGGCCGATGCCGGCCGAATGCTACTCGGCGGATCTCCAGCAGGTCAGGATGGAGGTGCACGTCCTTTACCGCGTGCCCGAAAATTCCGTGGTGAAGATCTTCCAGGAATACGCGGGTGAGCCGTTCGACAACCTGATCGCCCCGCGCGTCCAGGAGGCGCTGAAGGAAGTCGCGGCTACGCAGAGTGCCGAGCAGATCGTGAAGCGCCGGGAGGAGATCAAAAACCGCGCGCTCGAGCTCGCCCGCCGCAAGATCGGCGAGAACTTCCTCGTGGTGGCGGACCTGGTGATCTACAACCTGGCCCTCTCGACGGAACTCGAGAAGGCGATCGAGATGAAGATGATCCAGGAACAGGAGGCCTCGAAGGCCAAGTTCACCCAGCTCAAGGCACAGATTGAAGCCGATACGGCAATCATCCGCGCCCGGGGCGAGGCTGAGGCCATCGAGGTGCGCGGCACCGCCCTGGCCGCCAACCCGGAGTTCATCAAGCTTCAGATCCTGCAGACTTGGAACGGCAAGTCGCCCCTCGTTGTCGGTGCCGGCGGTTCCAATGTGATGATGTCGCTCGAGGATCTCTCCCGCCGGGCGGCACCCGCTGCCACCCCGCGCCCAAATGTCCAGCGGCAGGTGCCAGCTCCGCCTGCGCCCGCCCGCTCACGATGACTCCGCGCCGGCGAGCCGTCGTGCAGTTGCTCGTGCTCCTGGGCGTCGCGGGCCTCCTGCTGCTGCTCTTTCCGGCGACGTTTCAATTCGTCGAGGCGGCCGCGCGGGAGTTGCGGTACCTCTGGTGGCTGATTCTCCTGGTCGCGCTCGCCGGCTGGCTGATCTGGGGTACCGGCCGCCGGCCAAAACGGTAGGTCGGTCTCCGACCTGACCAGGGCAGGTCAAATAGACCTGCCCTACTCGCGAGGCCTCGAGCTTGTCGCCTGGACCATTCCCCTCAGAAGTCCTGCAGCTGCGGCTCGAACAGTCCGAGGGATGGATCGAGCCGCGCGAGCACCTCGCCGACCAGGTAA
The DNA here is from genome assembly GCA_011525695.1 of Verrucomicrobiia bacterium. GTDB lineage: Bacteria > Verrucomicrobiota > Verrucomicrobiia > Opitutales > Opitutaceae > ER46. Next base: position 10,660 of record WYBX01000134.1, on the reverse strand, counting down.
AGCGAACCGGTGACGACAACCGTGTCGCCGGGCACACCGGCCGCACAGGAGGCCGGCGCAGGGAACAGGGCCTCGACCGTCGCACGATGCAGCCGCGCGGCGCAGCCCGGTGGCGCCAAGGCTTCCAGTTCCGGCAGGCTGCAGGCCCGGGATTGCCGGGGCACGACCAGGTGGATGCCCCGGGCGTGGGCACACAGCGCCTCGAGGAGCGGCTTGGCGCGTGTCTGCCCGAGCGCGCCAAAGACCGCGACCGGCGGCCGGCCCGTCTGCGAGACCAGTTCCGCGAGGCTGGCCGACAATGCGCTGGCGCCGTCGGCATTATGGGCACCATCGAGGATGACCGTCCGATCGCCTGCCCGGATTCGCTGCCAGCGGCCGGGCCATTCAACCTGGCGCAAGGTGTGGGCGATGAGCGGCGGACTCAGCCGCCACCTGGCACCCAGCATCTCGGCCACGACGGTCGCCGTGGCGGCATTTGCGCGCTGGTGCGCCCCGGTCAGGTTCGTCGTCGGGAGACCCGAGCCATCGGCGCCAAATCTTTCGGCCACGGATCCTATCGGTGCGCCGATATCCTTCGCCACCGATCGGATCACCCGTTCCGCATCCGCTGGCAGCAGCCCGATCACCACCGGCCGGCCTGGCTTGATGATCCCGGCCTTCTCCGTGGCGATCGCCTCCAGCGTGGAGCCCAGGAACTCGCAATGATCGAGCCCGACCGAGGTGATCACGCTCACTTCCGGGACGACGACATTCGTGGCGTCCACCCGGCCGCCCATCCCCGCTTCGATGATCGCAATATCGCAGCCTTCACGGGCGAAATGGCGGAAGGCCAGGGCCGTCATGAACTCGAAATAACTCGGATGGATTGCGTCCCCCTCGCGGGCGGCGAGCGCCCCGGCGACCGGGCGCAGCTCGTTCACCCCGCGAGCCAGCTGTTCGCAACTTATCGGCTGGCGGTTGACCTGGATCCTCTCGGCCAGTCGCACCAGATGGGGAGACGTATACAGGCCGGTCCGCCAGCCGGCGGTCCGAAGGATCGCCTCGAGCATGGCGGCGACGGAGCCCTTGCCGTTGGTGCCGGCGATATGCACGCAGGGCACCGCCCGCTCAGGATGGCCCAGCTCGACCAGGAATCGCCGGATCCGTTCGAGCCCCGGCTGAACGCCGCGCCGCTTCAGCTCGAGCAGATAGTCCTTCGCCTCGGGATACCCGGAACTCATGGGACCACGCGTTCGGGAACGGGGATCCAGGGCGGAACGGGAGTGGGCAGCGCCTCGAGCTGCCGGCGGAGATTGTCCCAGCAGGGACGAAGAAACCGCGGTTGGTTGAGCACCGCTCGCAACGGCACCGTCACGAACTCCCGCTCGAGCATCCGCGGATGCGGCAGCTGCAGGAACGACGTGCGCCAGGTCTCGCCTTCGAAGGCGAGCAGGTCGAGGTCGAGGGTGCGTGGTCCCCAGCGCACGGTCCGCACCCGGCCAAATTGCAGCTCGAGATCCTGGAGTGCCAGCAGCAGTGCCTCCGGTTCATAGGTCGTCTCCAGACCCAGCACGAGATTCAGGAAGCGGGGTTGATCCAGCACCCCCACCGGACTGGTCTCATAGACAGGCGAAACCTCGAGCGCGCCGATGTCCGGATTCGCCCGCAATCGCTCGATCGCGCCGCGCAGGGTCGCAACCCGGTCGCCAAGATTCGCACCGGCACCGACGAAGGCTTGGCGGACCCGACCGTTCATGATCCCGGCTCCGGGCTGGCCGACCGTTCGCGCCGGATCCGAACCGAGACCCCGGCAAACTGGAAATCGACCGGCGGACGGGGCTTGAAGACCTCTACGCTGACAGCGCGCACTTGGGGAAAGGTCTGCAGCAGCCCGGCGGCAATGTCCTCAGCGAGGGTTTCGATGAGATGCTTGCGCGATCCCTCGATCACGTTGCGCACCACAGCCTGCACGGTGCGATAGTCCACGGTCCGATCGAGCCGATCGGACTTGCCCGCCTGCGCCAGCGGCAGCTCGAGTTCCACAGTGGCGGAAAACGGCTGCTCGTTTTCAGCCTCGATCGGCAGGAGCCCGTGGCGGGCCGAGAAATGCAGTTCGCGCAAAATCAGCGTGTCCATGAGGTGGGAGATTGGAAGCCGAGGCCGGCCCTGATCGCGTCGGCCATCCGCGCGAACCGGACCATGGGTTCAACGTCGTGGACGCGGATCATCTGGCAACCCTGCTGGATTGACCAGACCACCGTGGCACCGGTGCCTTCGATCCGGTCATCGACCTCGGTGCCGAGCACCCGACCAATGGTCGATTTCCGCGAGGTGCCGACGAGCACCGGGAAGCCCAGCGCGACGATCCGGTCGAGGTGCTTCAGTACCTCGAGGTTCTGCTCCACGCCCTTGGCAAAGCCAAACCCAGGATCCAGCCAGAGCTGGTGCCGGGGTATGCCGGCCCGGAGCGCGAGGGCGACGCTGAGCTGCAGATCGAGCAAGAGATCCTCCCAGAAATCGCGGTAGTCGCGATCGGGCCGGTTGTGCATCAGGATCACCGGACACCCGAGCTTTGCGGCGGTCCGGGCAAGGGGCGTCACCGGCAGCGTTCCATTGCCGCTGCGCACGTCGGCCCGCGCCCGGGCCCGCTCGGCCGGCGTGAGTGCGTGCGCGAGTCCCCAAACATCGTTGAGGATGTCGGCTCCCTGCTGGATCGCCGTCTCGAGAACCTCCGGCTTGGAGGTGTCGACCGAGAGGGGAACGTCAGGCCAGTTTTGCCGGATGGCTGCGATCGCGGGCAGCACGCGCGCCATCTCCTCGTCGGGCCCGACCGGGGTCGCGCCGGGCCGCGTGGATTCGCCACCGATGTCGAGCACATCCGTCCCCGCGGCCAGCATTGCCCGGGCGCGGTCGAGCATCGCAGGGATGCTGACCAGCTCGCCGCCGTCCGAAAACGAATCGGGCGTCACGTTGAGGATGCCCATGATCAGCGTGCGCCCGCCGACAGGAGGGAGCGGCCGGCCGTGAGGGCTTTGCCAGGTTTGCACCAGGGACAGTCCTCGCCGCCGCAAGCGGTTTTGCCAATCTCAGAAACAATCCGTCCCAGCCTGCCTGAAATGTCTGGGCGTTTTTGTTGCCGGCCGGCGGGCGCTCTGCGTCACTCGCGCCGCCGGATGTCCGCCGCACTGCCAGATTCCGTACTTTTGCCCAATGCCAACATCGCGCGGCACCTGGGACGGATGGCGGCGGCGCAGCCCGAACGCGCGGCACTGAAGATTCCGCGCGGCCGCAGCCGGGACGGCATTGACTACCTTTCGCTGTCCTTCGCGGAACTCGATACCGAGGTGGCCGGATGGTGCGCGCGGCTGCGGGAAGCCGGCATCGGCCGCGGCGATCGCACACTGATCATGGTGCGCCAGGGGCTGCCACTCATCGCCGCGGTCTTCGCCCTGTTTCGGATCGGGGCCGTTCCGGTGGTGATCGATCCGGGGATGGGGTTGCGGGCCTTCCTCGCCTGCGTGGCGCGTTCACGGCCCCGTGCGGTCGTGGGGATTCCCTCCGCGCTGATCGTGAGCCGGCTGTTCCGCGGCGCGTTCCGCTCCGTCGGCAGCCGCGTGATGGCCGCCAGTTCGCTGACCGCGCGGGTCCGCCGGCCGGAGCTCAGCCAGGCCGAGGCCGGCCGCGGCGAGGCGCAGGCGGCGGCGACGGATCTGGCGGCGGTGTTGTTCACCTCGGGATCAACCGGCGCGGCCAAGGGCGTCCGCTATGAGCACGGGATGTTCGACGCTCAGGTGGAACTCATTCGCACGACCTATGGAATCGAGCCGGGCGAGATTGACCTGCCGATGCTGCCGGTTTTCGCGCTGTTCAACCCGGCGCTCGGCATGACGACCATTGTGCCGGAAATCGATCCCAGCCATCCCGCCGAAGTAGATCCCGTCCGGATCGTGCAGGCGATTCAGCAGGAGAAGGTGACGAACTCGTTTGGCTCGCCGACGCTGTGGCAGAAGATCGGCGATCACTGTCTCAGGCATCAGATCGCCCTTCCCACACTCCGCCGGGTGCTCTGTGCCGGGGCCGCCGTGCCGGCCGGGCTTTGGCGGCATTCGCACCAGTTCCTCGGCCGCGGCAAACTGCACAGCCCCTACGGCGCGACGGAGGCGCTGCCCGTTGCCAGCATCGACTCCGGCGAGATCGATCTGGAGTCGGTCCAGGGCGCGTGTGTCGGCCGGCCGGTCCGCGGAATCGACGTGCGGATCATTCCGGTGGTTGACGGACCATCAAGCGATCCGGCTGCTGCTCGATCGCTCCCGCCGGGCAAAATCGGCGAAATCATCGTGCGCGGCCCGGTCGTCACGCAGTCGTACGACGCACTGCCCGACGCGGACGCCGCCGCGAAGATCCCGGCCGAAATCAACGCGCCAGGAGGACGGCGCGGGGCCGCCTGGCACCGGATGGGCGACTGTGGCTATCTCGATGCGGAGGGGAGGCTGTGGTTTTGCGGACGCAAGGCCGAGCGGGTCGAATGCGGCGGCGGCACATTGCACACCGAGCCATGCGAGCAGGTCTTCCGGCGGCATCCGCGCGCGGCCCGTTGCGCGCTGGTTGGCATCGGGCCCCGCCCGGAGCAGCGGCCGGCCCTGGTGGTCGAGACATCGATCCGGAATTCCAGCGAGGCCCGGGCGCTGGCGCGTGAACTCCGGACGCTGGCCCTGGAGCATCCCCACACCACCGCGATCAAGCTGTTCTATTTCCGAGCCCGGTTTCCCGTGGACGTCCGGCACAACGCCAAGATTCACCGGCTGGCCCTTGCCCGCTGGGCGGCCAGGGCGACGGGTTTCGAATCGGATCCCAAACGGTGAGCTACCCCATCGATGGCCCTGTCCTCGTCACCGGCGGCACCGGCTTCCTCGGTCGCCGGCTGGTGCTGAGGCTGCTCGATCAGCGCCGGACGGTTTCCTTCATGGGCCGGAAGCCGGCTCCCGAGCTCGAGGCGCGCGGCGCCCGTTTTATCCGCGCGGACTTGGAGGACACCGAGGCGGTCGCCGCTGCCTGCGCCGGGATGCAGACGGTGTTTCACGTTGCCGCCAAGGTCGGGCTCTGGGGCCGTTACGACGACTTTTTTCGGATCAACGTGCTCGGCACCCGGGCGGTCCTCGCTGGCTGCCGGGCCCATGGCGTACCGCAACTCGTCCACACCAGCACCCCGAGCGTGGTGTACAACGGCTGGCACCTCCGGGGGGCGAACGAGTCGCTGCCATTGACCACCGACTGCCCGAGCCCGTACCCGCTGACGAAGGCAATCGCCGAACGCGAGGTCTTGGCAGCCAGCTGCGCGGCGCTGCGCACGGTCGCGCTGCGGCCGCACTTGATCTGGGGAGTGGGCGACCCGCATCTGGTGCCGCGCATGCTGGCGCGCGCCCGGGCCGGCCGGTTGCGAATTGTCGGCACCGGCCGCAACCGGGTGGATCTGCTGCATGTGGAAAACGCCGTCGATGCCCATCTCCTGGCGGAGGAGGCGTTGCGGGTGCATCCCGCCAGTGCGGGAAGCGGTGCACAGATCGTCGCCGCCGGCCGGGCCTATTTCATCACCAACCAGGAACCCGTCGTGCTGTGGGATTGGATCAACAGCCTGCTGACGGCCCTGGGGGAGCCGCCGGTCACAAAGCAGATTTCGCTGCGGGCGGCGGAAGTGCTCGGCACCGGATCCGAGTGGGTGTGGCGCGTGCTGCGCCTGGGTGGCGAACCGCCGATGACGCGCTTCCTCGCCCACGAGCTGGCGCAGGACCATTGGTTCGATTCGCGGGCCGCCACCCGCGACCTCGGCTATCAGCCGCGGGTCACCATGCAGGCCGGCATGGCGGAACTCGTGGCCGCGCTGAGGCCCGAAGGCGCTGCCCAGATCCGGTAAAGCGGATTCATGGCGGGCCGGGCTCCGCCCCGGCCGCAACGTTCCGAACTTCGTACCTGGAGGGCCGTGCTCCGTCACGGCCACGAAGAGCGATCCGCTGCGCAGAATGAATTTCCCATTGGGTTTGTGGACGCCACGGAGGGCGTCCCTCCATGTACGAGCATCGTATTTGGAGGGCCATCTGCAGGATGAGATCCGGGATGCGAATGAAACGTTTATCGCACAGGCGTTGGAGCGAGCGGCGGCTGCGAAGGAGAAGAAAGTCACTCAACCTGTCCTCCAGTCACGGTGGGATGAAGTCCAGCCGGATACCGAGGTGGCCGACTTTTCCAAGGAAGCCCTGACCCGATACCGCGCGCGGACGAAGATCAGGGAAGCGGTTGGAACCGACGCTTTCCTCGAGCGCTTGCAGCGGCAGGGCCTGCTTCGAAGACAGGGATCGAAACTCCGCCCGACTGGCTTTGGGCTGGTGTTGTTCGGCAAGAATCCCCGTGAGGTCATCCATCACGCGGGTCTGAATCTGACGATCGAGTATCCCGACGGAACCCACGAGGTGAAAGATTTTGACGGGCCGGCGATCCTGATCCCGGATGCCATCGAAAAGTGGCTGAAACCGAAATTGCCGAATGTGATCGACCGGAATCGGATGGTGCACGCGAAGGTGCCCGCGCTCCCTTTCGAGTTGATTCGGGAGTCGGTGAACAACGCCCTGGTCCATCGCGACTACGACCTGACGGGAGCCACGTGTCATCTCGTCGTCAGCGCCAACACGGTGCTGGTCCGCAGTCCCGGCGCGCCTCTGGCCCCGGTGACCACCGAGCAGCTTCAGGAGTTCAAGGCACCCATGTATAACCGCAATCCCAAGCTCCAGTTTGCTTTCGGAGGCTCGAAGCTGGTGGAAGGACGTGGTTTGGGAATGAGGACGCTGGGCGAGGCCGCAAGCAAACACGGGCTGCCGGTTCCGCGATACGAGTTTGACGGGCTCTACTTGAACCTGACGATTTACCGTCACGCGGGTGCTGCAGTGGAGGCATTGGAAAGCGATCTTCTAAAATCCCTCAACAAGGACGAACGGAGTAGCTGGGAATTTCTCTCCACGAGAACCGAGGTGACCCGGCAGGGATATGAGGAACACATGGGTTTCGACTCCCGCAAGGCGCAGCGCCATCTCAAGCGATTCGTCGAACTGGGGCTGCTGCGGAAGGTGGGAGCGAGCTCCGCAACGAAATACGAGGTGAGGAAGCCATGATCGCGACATTTCTCACGACATCCTGTCGCGAGCGCGGATTGTGGTTCCGGGCGGGCTTGGTCTCGCGACACTTCTCGCGACAAACTGTCGTGAGCCGGAGGCATTTGGAGCTGCCGATCCGGACAGAAACCCGGACATGGTGTCCGGACTGGCCCAAGAACTGAAGATCATGCCCGCACCCGGAGAACACAAAACCGTCCAAGCCCGGATCCTCGAATACGCCGAGGCCATCGGCTGGACGATTGTGTCTCGCGAGGAAGCCGAGCAGCGGCGCGGGTTTGATCCGCCTTCGCCCAAGGACTACGGCGGGACAGGCCGGGACTTTGCCCCATTCGAAAGGATTGCTTCATGAGCAAGCCGGGCGAACACAAGACGGTTCAAGCGCGCATCCTGAAATATGCACAGGAATGCGGCTGGGTTTTTGTGTCTCGAGAAGAAGCTGACGCTCGCCGTGGCAAAGTGGCAGACTCGGACAAGGCGCCTCCTTCGTTGTTCTTCGATGATTTGCTTGATGCGAAAGTCCGGGAGTTCAACCCGGACTACGCGGATGCTGAAGGTGCCTTACTTGGAGCGTTCAAGCACCTGCACACGGATATTTATGGGAATCGTGAGTTCGTGGAATTGCTGCGCAACCGGGGCAAATTCCTCGACCATGAGGAAAAGCGCGAGCGCGACCTCATCCTGATCGATTACGACGACCCGGCGCGCAATGTGTACGAGGTCACCGAGGAGTGGGCCTTTCACAATGGCCACTACGGCACGCGGGAAGATGTCGTCTTTCTCATCAATGGCATCCCCGTGCTGGCAATCGAGTGCAAGAACGCCAGCAAGGACGAGGCAATCGCCCTGGGGGTGGACCAGATCCGCCGTTACCACCGGGAGACACCCGAGCTGTTCGTGTCGCAGCAGATCTTCACCGCCACCGATGCCATCGGCTTTTCCTACGGCGTAACCTGGAACACGGTTCGTCGAAACATTTTCAACTGGAAGCACGAGGAAGTCGGCAAGCTGGAGGCCAAGGTGAAGAGCTTCTGCGCCATCCCACAGGTGCTCGCGCTGCTGAAGGACTATATTGTTTTTGCCGAGAAGGACGAGGAGCTGAACAAATACATCCTGCGCCAGCACCAGACCGGGGCGGTGGAGGCAACAGTCGCCCGCGCTCTCGATCCCAGGCGCACGCGAGGACTGGTCTGGCACACCCAGGGCAGCGGCAAGACGTTCACCATGATCAAGGCGGCGGAGCGGCTTTTCCGCACGCCCGAGGCGGACAAACCCACCGTCCTGCTGATGATCGACCGCAACGAGCTGGAAGATCAGATGCTCAAGAATCTCGCCGCGCTCGGTCTGGGCAACCTTGAGCACGCCGGCAGCATCGCCCGGCTCAATCAACTCCTGCGCGACGACTACCGGGGCATCATCGTGACGATGATCCACAAGTTCCGCGACATGCCGGCGGACCTCAACACGCGCTCGAACATCTACGTCCTCATCGACGAGGCGCACCGCACCACCGGCGGCGACCTCGGCAACTTCCTCATGGCCGGCCTGCCGAACGCGACGTTCATCGGGTTCACCGGCACGCCGGTGGACAGGACCGCCTACGGCAAAGGCACCTTCAAAACATTCGGCTGCGAGGACGACAAGGGCTACCTGCACAAATATTCCATTGCCGACAGCATCGAGGACGGCACGACGCTGCCGCTCTACTACCAACTCGCGCCGAATGAGATGCTCGTCCCACACGAGACACTGGACAAGGAGTTCCTCTCGCTCGCCGAAGCCGAGGGCGTGGCCGACATCGAGGAGCTGAACAAGATCCTCGAGCGGGCGGTGAACCTCAAAAATTTCCTCAAGGGCAAGGACCGGATCCAGAAGGTGGCTGAGTTCTCCCCGGACGCGTTTTTGCGGCCTTACTTGGACGACTATGCGACGCTATCGAGCATATACGACGTCGTGCGCAAGGCCTACTCCAAGACGGTCTACGTCGACCGGTCGTTCCAGAAGAAGACCAACGAACTCGTGCAGAAGCACGTGGGAGCCGTGATGGAAGGCGAGAGTCCGGAAGGATTCGTCACGATTGACGCCGGAACCATTGAGCTGATCAAGAATCAGAGCAGCGGGAAGGCGACTAAGGTCATCAATCTCATCAAGAGCATCGAGAAGGCGGCTGGCGAGCAGAGCGGCGACCCATTTCTGATCGGGTTGGCCGACCGTGCCCAAGCGGTGCAGGAGAGTTTTGAAAACCGGCAGGTATCGACCGAGGAAGCCCTCGACAAGCTGATCGAGGCCGTTGCCCAGAACGAAAAGCGCAAGCAGGAACAGGCGGCCCGAGGACTCGACAACCTGACCTATTTTGTCCTTTGCAAGTTGACCGACGTGGGTATCGCGCATCCCGACCTGGTCAGTAAGAACATCGCTGCGGCTTTTGCGCGAAATCCCAATTGGCAGCGGAGCGACAACGCGTTGCGCGAGTTGAGAAAAAGGGTGACGTTTGCGATCTATGCCGAGGAAGACGACATGAACAAGGTGTCGGCGACGGTGGAGGAGCTGTTCAATCTCCTGAACAGGGCGTTCAAGACATGAAAGCGTGGCGCGACCGCGAAGAATTTCATGCCCGGGTCCGGGAATGGGCCGGCAAGCTCGATGTGCCGGCGACAGCAATCTACGTGCGCCCCATGCGGCGTAAGTGGGCCTCCTGCTCCACGGCGGGAACGTTGAGCTTCAACGATGAGTTGTTGGGAATGGCTCGGGAGCTGGGCGACTACGTCATCGTCCACGAACTCCTGCATTTTGCCGTCCCGAACCACGGCAAACTCTGGAAGAGCCTCATGCGAGCCCATCTCGGCGACTACGAGAAGTCGGAGAGCCGGTTAAGGAAGGAAGCGGATTTGGGCCGGCGGATTTCAACGGTTGTATAGCCCGAAAGCGTGATGAATGGACCTTCTGAAAATATGGAATCTGGGTCGGCATTCCCGATTTCACGATGAGCGCGTTCACGCTGCCCGATTTCACGATGCGTGGCGATCCTGCGGAGGACAGGACCGGGAACCGGCGGGGCGCCCAAAGATGGAAGCTGACAACCGACCTGTCCCGCTTGCCACGAGCCGGCAACCGCTTACCGGTGGAGCGTTCGGCGTCGCATCCGCGCCCCCAGCCCCTCCCCCTTGTTCCTTTTCCCGATGCCACGATCCCCCCAATGCGTTTCATCATTCGCGTGCCTTCGCGTTTATTCGCGGTTGAACGAGTTGGCCCGGATTTGAACAGAAGCCGATCCTCCTTCGGCGACCCTGCGGAGGACAGGGCCGAGGTCGATCGGAGGGTCCGGAGAAAGCCGCCTTTCCCGGCCTTTGCCTCGGTTTTCCTCCTGTTCAATGGCTTCGTCCTCATTCGCGAAAATTCGCGTCATTCGCGGTTGGCCTGGCTGGTTGCCCGGTGCGTCGAGATCTCGTCCAAGTTGCCCTATCCTTGAATCGTGAAATCTGAAAATCGGTCAGCTGAGAATCTGGAATCCGAGTCGGCAG
>WYBX01000133.1 GCA_011525695.1 Verrucomicrobiia bacterium | reverse complement strand
TGCACACATCCTCCCGGCCGTTGACGCTGTTCGGCAGCCGCCCGACCGTTCCCATGGAATAACCTTCCCATTCGCCTAGAACCTCGATAAGCTGTGAAATCGCCATCGGCAGCCTCCTGCGTACTTGGTGTCGTTACGCAACACCAAGATAACGCAGGACTGCCGTTGGTCTTATTCAACCCCGGAGATTGGAGATGAACCATTTGTTTTCTAAGCGGGCCCTTGACCGAATGGTTGAACAACAGCCGGGTTTGGCCGAACGTTACAATGGCCGATAGCAGCGCGGAAACGCTCCAGCGAACGATGAACGACTATGGACAGCTCTTTCTCCCGTTCGTACCAAAGACGGCCCCGTTAGCCATTTAATCGCGCTCATGCGCATTTCGGTGTCGTGATCGACGTCTTGAAGTCTCGCTTCGTGCCCCGCGCAGCCCCGCCGACGGCACACATGAGTGACGTAGATTACGAGCTGCTCATGTCAGGCAACCGGGCAAGAGCCGTCGGACCACCCGGCGCAGTCGTAGCGCCGCTCTCCTCTTCTCAACAAACGGCACGCCGTCCTGCCAGCTAAGGCTCAGGTTTATCGCTGCTTCTGTTACATGCCCTAATTCGGCCGGCAAGCGGATTGGCTCAGTTTTGATTTCCACATTATACGCTGCGGCGTTCTGGCAGAGATCCGCATTCGGCTCGACTCTCACTAAAGAGCCAGCCTTTATGAGAAAAAGGGGGCTTCTGCCGACGCCGCGCCGCAGGCTCTCCAAGGCGCGGCCGGTCATCTCACACTCGACGCCCAATTCCTCTACATTGTGCCCGGGAAACCCGGTCAGAAGCGCAAAGTGCGTCGTGATCCCATTGTTGCTTAGCTGCATCAGATTGCGCAAGCAGTCTTCGATGTGCATGGGTCTCCGCATCGCACGTAGTGTCGCCGCATAGAAAGAATCCACTCCCAGAGTAACCATCCGGCAACCTGCTCGTCGCATTCGTCTAATCGTGTCCTCACGCAGGCCTGCGCCTGGGTGGTAGTAAGCCCACCACTCAAAGTCCATTGCGTTTCCTTCGAGGCGCTCAAGCAGTGCATCATGCCATGCTTCATTATGATTGAACAGGCTGTCATTGAAAGAGATGCAGGTAGCACAACCAATCGTGCGCAGCTTCTCGAGGATTTGCACGACATGCTCTGGACTGCGCTGGTAACGGCGTCGTCCCAAACCGGACTCCGAGCAATACGCACATCGGCGGTCGCAGCCTCGGGAGCAATCTATAGGGAGTAGAAATTGCGAAAACACGCGAGATCTAAACTCCGCACCCCAATTCCGCTGATAATCGAACAAGGAGCCTCCCGGTATCGGAAAGCCATCATAACTTGGAAGCAGTGCGTCCTCATCTTCTGTTCTCAGCGAACGAATGTAATGCAATCTGCCGTTGCGAAGGATAACATGGTCAGGCGCATTCGAGTCCGCAGAGGTCTGCAATGCGACTGAGCGAGCCAAGTATCGAACGCGCCGGTCGGCGTCACCTATTGCGATCACGTCAACTGCTCCAGAGCGCAGAACGAGCTCCTGAACCTCAGCGGTCGCACAACCTGGCCCGCCAAAGAGGATCCCTACGCCTGGGGCCTTTGCACGGATTTCCTTTGCTAGCAGGAGGGAGAAGAGAAGGTTGGACACGTAGGTGGAGAAAAGAACCACATGCGGGTCGGTTTCGAGGATTGCGGCCGCATACCTACGTGTCCAACTCCTGAGTAACTGCTCCAGGACACGACACCTCAACCGATACCAACGTCCACTTCTAGCCGTGAGCTCCCAATCGAATTGAGGAAACTGATGATGATAAAACGAATAGAGAAGGAACTTCAAGTCCAGCACGAATGGTATGACATTTGTCTCGCGGGCAACGTTAATAGTCGAACGCAGGAACTCATAAAGATGTGGATTATCCCTGCGAAAGACATACTGTATATCGAACACAGACACACTACAGCGTGAGTCCCTCAAGGCCGCATTTACATAAGCCGCGCCAAGAGGCGGGTAACCCCCGTTGGTGAAATAGGGGGCAATGACAAGGGAAGATTTCATGCGGTTGTGCGCTTTCTAGAATCGACCCTTAACGGCTGGCACAGCCAGGACGCGCTTGTTTGAAACGCCCTCAACTGAAGGTAAGCGAGATACTTCGCGGACAGCTGCCACAAGTGTCCGGTACAAAAACTCATTGTTCCGCATGAATCCGATCACCAAGTCTGAACGTCACTGTCCTCGTCCAGCACCGCCGATCGCGTGATCGGACATCGAACCGGACTTGGTATACGGCATTGGCATCGAGCGGCACAAGGAAAGCCGTCTCGCGTATTAGGGTCTCTTCTGGGTCGAGGTAATAACGCACACCCTGGCGGCCGCTGGTGGCGACGATATCCTCAGTATTGGCCCTTGTGACAGGATTGACCTCCAGTGTCCCGCCAATGCCCGGTCGGATGGTATTTAACGTTAGGCAACACGATGATGGTTGCAGGCGCGCTCGCCCAATGTTCTTGACACTAATAGCCACGCTAATCACGGCATGCGTTGGTGCAAGGGGGACGGCGACGGCCTCGACGCGAACATCGGCCCGGGTTGAGAATGTCCGACCTCGTGCAAAGTGATAGTACGTCCAAAGGGCAGCGAAAAGCACGCCGATGACCGTCATCAGGTTGGACAGGACATTCGTATAACGTTCGATATCCGCTAGCTGCGCTCCAACAGGATAGGAGCGGAAAGCAACCAAAACCAGGGTGAGCACGAGCGTCAGGAGAAGCAGGGCGCCGATACAGAGGAGACTTGGTAGCACTCTGCCAATCCGGCGCAGGAGAATCAGGAACGCTCTGTTGATCTGTCCCAAGTAGAAAAATAGTACCCCTGGAGGTCGTCCCATCGGTCCCATGACGCACGTGTCCTTTGGCATGTGCTCGCCGGTTCTGCGGTCACCCGTAAGAAGTCGACGTGTATTATCGGATTCGGCGTGGGTCATCGGGTCGGGGCCTCAGTATGCGCAGGAGCCTGACGCTGCCGTACACAATACCTGCCGGTACCGCTAGCGCCGCGAGCAATGCCAAGATAAGAGGTAGCAACAGGACCAGGAGTAGCATGCCCGCCCACCCTGGGCCGTTGCCGATGCTGTCCCCGTTCGGCATGTGCGAATCCTCCTGTAATGGTTCACCCGGAAATGGAGTGTTGCCCTCGTCGACCTATGCACATCGGCTCGCGCCGCGCGTCGAGTGGTTTCTCGACTTGGCGGCGCGGATTTAGCGCATTCGTGCCAAAACGGATGACCGGATGCCGGGTGGCCGTTCGACCGCCCGGGTCATCCGCTCTGGCCCCTGGGTCGGCGCTCGGGTCGCTTCCCAGCGTTGCCTTATCCTCCGCCCAGGTCGTGCTCAATTGTACCAGCGGATCGGCTGCCGGATGGTGTCGTGCTGGTGCCGGCGTCGCGCCGCTAAACGACACCGGTGTGGCCGGCGTCACGTCGGTGATCGGCACCGGCGTCGTCGGCGTCGTGTTCCTGGCAGACGCCAATGCAACGTCGCCCGCGCGGCTCCGCCGACGCGCCTGTCGCCTCCTTTCACGAGCGGCTTCCAGCTTGCGGTCGCGCTGGGCCCAGATCGCGTCGTGGCGGCCTTCCAATCGGTCTTTCGGCGTGACGTAGCCGATCGCACTGTGCAGCCGCACCGCGTTGTAATGCTCGACGTAGCGCACCACGAGTCGCCGCGCATCGTCCAGGCTCAGCCGTGTGCCGGGCCGGATGCACTCACTCTTGAGCGACTTGTGCCACCTTTCCAGTTTTCCGTTGCTCTGCGGGTAGTACGGGCTGGTTCGCACATGCGTCATACCGCAGATGCGGACGAACTCCTTGAAGTCCCGCGCGATGAACTGCGGTCCGTTGTCGCTGATGATCCGCGGCGCGGCGCCGGGATACGCCTCGCGCGCCCGCTGAATCAGGATCTCAATCTCGCGCTCGGTCATCCGCTCACGCAGCTCCCAATCCACGATGAACCGGCTGCATCCGTCCAACAGGCTGCACAGGTAGTAAAAAGTGCCGCAAACATTGATGTACGACACGTCCACCTGCCAGTGCTCGTGCGGCGCGAGCGGCTGCACGAAGCCGGCGCCCTTCTTTGACGGCTTGCCGTTCCAGCGCCGCAGCAGGCCGGCCTGCTTCAGCATGCGATACACACTGCTGGGCGAGGCGGCCACTTTTCGCCTCAACTGTGGTCCACGTCGGCGTTGGGCAACGTACGGGCGAGTTCGCCCTCCACGTCGAGGCCGTGCATGAGTGCTATCGCCGCGATGCGAATCCCGATAGATGCTCTCAATTCGCCAAGCTCAGTGAAGAATTCGGATTCAAAGGGCCCCGGCGTGTAGGGCCTGAGTATTCTACGCGAACCAGTGTGCACGCCGTCGAGGAACTTCCGGCATGCCGCACGGACGCCCCGAAGGTGCTCGGCCACCTTCGAGTCGTCAGGGAGCGCCGCGATTTCGTTCGTGAGAAACCGGCGGATTTCGACCACCGATTGGACGCACTGATCCGCGACCTCGAGATGATACGGGTTGAAGAGCACTCGGCGGTCTTCGAGGAACGTCAAAACGCGCCTCGCAACCGCGACCTCCGGTTCGGGAGGGTTCCACGACACCCCAAACACCGGAATGCTGAAGCCGGTAAGCCTGCTGGCGATCTCCTTGAACTTCATTGCTGTCCTCACGTGGACCGGAGGCAGCTTCCTTGCGGCACGGTCGTGGTCAGTTCGATGGCGCCCGCGCGAGCCGACCTGAGATTATCCCGCTCTGGGCCCGGACTCAAGTGGTTCGTGTTCGGTCCAAGCCGCGAACGCAACCCCGCGTCAACCGAATCGGGGTGTCAACCGCGAGAGGCCGAGAGTTTGAGAGTTTTTGGCGGGGCAGCGGGTGCAACCGTCGGGGTTGCAGGCGGTCGGACAGAAACAACGGTGCAAACGGAGAGCGCGGCCGCTTGGCCGGCGGGCGCCAACGTCGCGTGGTTGGCGGGTTTACGACGAGCGCCGGCGGCGACGATTTCGGGCCGAGCCGTCAACAAAAAAGCCGCCGGAATTCTCGGCGGCTCGAAAATCTCCCCGAACGTAACCGGTTCGAACGTTAGCAGCGTTCAGCGAACTTGGTCGCGTCGGGCCGACATGTTAGCCGGGAGAGCGCGACTTCAGCAAACCCACTGCAGAGTCTCACGAGCATGCGCTCGTGAGACTGCTTTCGGCAGAGAATCCTCGGCGATATTGGGAAGATACCCGCGCCAGTCGCGGAACCTCTGGGGTTTGAGACTTTCCTCCAGCCGTCTTGGGGCAGGCGCGACGAGTGGAACGCGCTGAGACTTCGCCGAGCCCGGGAACATCAGCCTCTCCAAGGATTTGCACTCGCGGTCTCGAAATCTCGCTCACGGACCGGCTGCGCCCACGCCCATCCTCCCGCGACTATTCGCCCGGATGAGTCTTCTCGACCCTTGCGATGATCGTCGAAGCCGACGTGCCGATTATTCGACACACCCTCAGCAGCATGTCCACGGTCGGTGATTGCCGATTCCGTTCGAGTTGGCTGACGTATTCGCGGGAAATCCGAGCCCGGGCAGCCACCTGCTCCTGCGTCATACCGGCCTTGAGCCGGGCCCTCTTGAGCTCGTCTCCCAGCATGTTGCGACCGTAACGGTCGCCTGGGGCCGAGTCTGTAAACTATGA
Source organism: Verrucomicrobiia bacterium (assembly GCA_011525695.1). Classification (GTDB taxonomy): domain Bacteria; phylum Verrucomicrobiota; class Verrucomicrobiia; order Opitutales; family Opitutaceae; genus ER46. Next base: position 847 of record WYBX01000133.1, on the reverse strand, counting down.
TTTACGAACGACATGCAACCGCTCTCGGCGTCCAACCGCTCGCCACAGGTGCAGCCTTCGGGTTCCAACGGACTTCTGGCCCCCGGCACGCAGGCCGAGCGGAGCGGACCCCGCGCTTTGTGATGCACCTGAACCCGCCGGGCCAGTTCAGGCATGCTGGTTCTGTCATCTGCGGCCAATCTCCTGGAGACCGCGATGACATCCGAAAAGGCCCATCGACTCGCGCACCTGGCCAATCAACTTGCCGAGACCCTCATGACTGCCGCGATCTGTGCAGAAGAGCTGCGCGCCATCATCCGGGTGGAAACCGACGACGACTGCCCGGCGCGCCGGGGGCGCTCGAACAATGGCCCGTCTATCGCCGTGGGAGAGCGTCCGATCGTCGATCACTCGACGCTGTCGGTTTTCTGGGCCGGCAGATCCTGTCATCTGGGTTACACCATCCTCTTTCGGCTCGCGGACCGAATCTCGCGTCGTCCCAACCAGTACGTTTCGACCGACCAGCTTCTCCGGGACGTTTGGGATGATGGCCTGCGCTCGCCCGACACGATTCGAAGCACCATCCGTCGCCTCCGCCAGCGTCTGAGCCTTGCAGGGATGCAGGACCTGGCAGCGGCCATCCGGGGTCGTGGCGGCCGTTACGGCCTGATCTTCAACGACAGCGAATGATCATTTTGCACGGAAATTGCACGCAAATGCGCCGCTGGATTGCACGGCCCTCGCGCATACTCGCTGCGCACCGGACAGCCGCCGGCGTTGCATGCGACGCACCGATCACCGGCGGACGACCGGTCGCCGACGAGGATGAAGATGTCTGCGAGCCCGGAATCCAACCCGCGCCCCTGGT
>WYBX01000132.1 GCA_011525695.1 Verrucomicrobiia bacterium | reverse complement strand
GCCGGAGGCAATAGCAGCTGTTGCCCGTAGTCGGCGGTAAGAATCTGGCGCATATCACACACGACGCACCCCATCGAAAAAGGATCCGCTACGTTGCGAGACAGGTTCCGGAGGTCGTCCCTCCATGAAGGTCATCCGGACCGGGAATCGAGATCCTTTGCGATTGGCATGAAAGGAGGCACGATTACTGCCCGGCGCGGGGATCGGTGCCGACGGTCGATGTCGAATGCCCCGTGCGATCCGCCTTACATGTCGGGCGGCACCGTGGCGATCGCCTCTTCCAGCGTCGTCAGCCCATCCTTGACCTTCAGCAGGCTGTCCTGGTGCAGCGTCTTCATGCCGCCGCGCATCGCGATCTTCTTCAACTCGGCCGCCTCCAGCTGCTTGTTGATACCATCCACGAGTTCGTCGTTCGTCACCATCAGCTCATGGATACCCACCCGGCCCTTGTATCCGCTGCCACCGCACTTCGGGCAGCCCTTGGGGTTGGCCTTGAAAATCGGCCCGCTCCAGCCAATCGCCTTTTCCAGGATCTCCTTCTCGCGGCCCATCGGCTCGATTTGCTGGCGGCAGGTCTTGCAAACCCGGCGCATCAGCCGCTGGGCGCAAACGCAGAGCAGCGAGGACGAGATCATGAACGACTCGATTCCCATGTCGGTGAGCCGGCCAATGGTCGTCGGCGCATCGTTGGTGTGCAGGGTCGAGATCAACAGGTGACCGGTCAACGCGGCCTCCACGGCGATGCCGGCGGTCTCCTTGTCCCGGATTTCGCCCACGAGGATGATGTCGGGATCCTGCCGGAGGAAGGCGCGGAGCGCGGTCGCAAAGGTCAGCCCAATCTGCCGGTGCATCTGCATCTGGTTCAGCCCGGGCAAGGTGTACTCGATAGGATCCTCCGCCGTCCGGATGACGACGTCGGGCGTGTTCACCTCGTTCAGCGCCGAATACAGCGTCATCGACTTGCCGGAGCCCGTCGGCCCGCAATGCAGGATCATCCCATACGGTTGCCGGATGCACTCGCGGTACTTGGTCAGGTTCTCCTGTGAGAATCCAAGCGCCGGTAGCGGCAGCGTCGTCTTTTGCTTGTCGAGGATACGCATGACCACGCCCTCGCCATGGTTCAGCGGCGCAGTCGAGACGCGCAGGTCGAGGTCGAGGTTCTTCTTCGTGTACTGTTTGAAGATGATGCGCCCGTCCTGCGGCAGCCGCCGTTCCGCAATGTCGAGGTTGCACATGATCTTCAGCCGCGCCACGAGCGCGGGCCCCACCTTCTTCGGCAGCCGCAGCTTTTCCATGCAGACACCGTCGATCCGATACCGGACAATCACTTCCTTCTCCTGCGGCTCGACGTGAATGTCGCTCGTGCCGGCAAAGTAGGCGTCCTCGATGATCCGGTTCGAGAGCTGGATGATCGGACCCGACTCCTCGGTGACGTCCTCGTCCTTCAGCTCCCCGTCGCTCTCATGGCCGAACTCCACGCCAATCTGCTGGACGACATCGTCGAAACCGGCGGATTTCTCCTGTCCCTTGGCGAATTTCTCCCGGATGTCCTTCTCCCGGGCGAGCAGCCTCACCACGGGCTTGCCCGTCATTTCCTGGATCTTGGTCGGCAGCGTGACCTCGAACGGGTTGGCAAAGGCGACGAGCAGCATGTCACCCACCTGTCCCACGGGCAGGACCAGGTTTTCCTGGCAGAATTCCTGCGGGATCCGCTCGAAGGTCTGGGCAGAGAGCCGGTATCGGGAAACGTTGTAGGGCGAGAGGTTCAGCGCCCGCGCCTTCGCGACCAGGCATTGGAACGCGGTGATCTTGAAGTCCTCCTGCAGCAGCTTGTCGAGCGCCTCACCGCTGAGGTCGTCGGGGCGGCCGATGAGGGTGTTGCGCTGCTCCTCATCGAGCCGGCCCATCTCGACAAGTTTGGAAACGATCTGAAGCTGGATTTTTCCGAGCGGCATGGGTTAAGGCCCGAGAGTTCAGGAGGCCGCGGCGGCCGGAGCTGCCGGGACGGCTGCCGCTGCCGGCGGCTGGTTGGCAGCGGAGAGTTTTTCGAGATAATCGGCAATCGCCTCGAGTGTCGTCCCAAACCACAGGATGGGTCCGCCGATCTGCTTTTCCCAGAACGCCCGGACGGCCGGGCTCAGGTAATACGCGGTCGCAACAAAGGTGAACTCCTCCTCATGGTCGAAGGGGAGCGACCACGTTGCCCAGCAGGCGTCGACATCGATGAGCTTTTTGGCATCGTCCGGCAACTCGTAATCGCGCAGATCCACCAGGCCCACGCCATCCGTCTCCACGATGTGGTGCAGCACGTCGTCCTCCTTCAGGACCTTCATGTCATAGGCGAGGATGCCCAGGATCGTGCTCTGCCGCGGCTGATCGGTGGCGACCAGTTCGATCAACTTCTCGTTGGCCGCCTCGAGATCCTCGATCTTCACGAGGTTGTGCTCGACGAGGGCGGCGCCAAGCAGCCGGTTGGCGCGCATCAGCAGCGGACGGTGTTCCTTCGACATGGGTTGGGGAGGAATAAGGTGACTCACGCGGCGCGGACACGCGACGCTTTTTCCGCGGTCCGCAGCCGGGCCACCCGTTTTAACAGTTCTTTTTTCAGCCGTTCGAGCCCGTCACCGGTGAGGCACGAGGCCTCGAGCACGTCGGCATCCCGGTAACGCCGCCTGAACTTGGCGAGCTGGGCCGCGGCCGCGGGCAGGTCCATCTTGTTCGCCAAGATGAGCTGCGGCTTTTCCAGCAGTGACGGGTCGTACAGTTTCAGTTCCTTCAGGAGGTGCTTGTAGTCGTCGCGTGGGTCGCGGGCGTCCGTGGCCGCCATGTCGATCATGAAGACCAAAAGCGCGCAGCGTTCGATATGGCGCAGGAACCGGTGGCCCAGCCCGCGGTTTTCATGCGCACCCTCGACCAGCCCGGGCACGTCGGCGAGCAGCAGCCGCCGGGAGCCCTTGATCGCATCGGGGTACTCGATCACGCCGATTTGCGGATGCAGGGTCGTGAAGGGATACGCCGCAGTCTTCGGCCGCGCCTTCGTGATCCGGTTCATGAGCGAGGACTTTCCGGCGTTGGGAAAGCCGACGAGTCCCACGTCGGCGATGCTCTTCAGCACGAGCCGGTAGGCGCCCTGCTCACCTGGCTGGCCGGGGTTGGCCCGCTTCGGCGCCCGGTTGGTGGAGGTCTTGAAATGCGTGTTTCCCCATCCGCCGTTTCCTCCCTTGCACAGGACGATTCGCTGGCCGTCCTCGATGATCTCGGCCACCGGCTTCTCGCTGGCCAGGTCGATCACGACGGTGCCGAGCGGCAGCTTGAGGATCCGCGGCTTCCCGTCCCGGCCATGGCAGTCCGCCCCGAGCCCGTGCTCGCCGCGCTCCCCGTGCCAGTGCGGCTGGAACTTGTAGTCCACCAGGTTGTTGGTGTTGACGTCGCCGAGGAGGATGATGTCGCCCCCACGGCCGCCGTCGCCGCCATTGGGCCCGCCCCAGGGCTCGTATTTCTCCCGGCGGAAGCTGATGCAGCCGCGCCCGCCGTCGCCGGCCGCCAACTTCACGGTGCATTCGTCAACAAACATGAAATCAGGATACAGAACCCCGCCGGTTTGCCAAGGGCTTCGGCACCATCGCGGGCGGAACTGCGGTGTCACGAGGTAGCGAGTCTCGCCCATGAAACTCCATCATCGAACCTCCCAACCCGAAACACTCAGCCGGAACGAATAAACGCCAATGCTCGCGAATGCGCGTTTGTCCCTTGCTGAAGCCTTGGGAAAAATCTTTCCCGGAGCCTCGACTCCATGGAATCGGACCGTTCGCATTGGCGAATGGCCAAGGCTTCCAAGCAACGTCCGTGCCCGGCAATCAGCGGCAATATTCTCTCCGCGGAATGCGGGGCGGGGCGCAACAGTCGGTACAAATGCCCGCCGGACTGCGGCTACAATCCCCTGGGGATCCAAAATTATGGCCAACTCCTTGCCATCGAGGACGGGCTGGACGCAAAGGCTGCTCGATGGATCGGCCGCGAGGATCCGGCGCGCAACCCGAAGCTGGTTGACCGGGTCGACCGGGCGAGGGCCGAGTCGTCCGGGCATGGCATACACGCCACCTTCGCATGGCATCTCTTCTTCCTGAAGGATTCCTCCGGTAGTACCTGTGCACAGCGCTGGGAACAGGCGGGTTTTCCCGGGTTGAACAATGACGAGCGCAATCTTTTTCGCGCCAAGATGCAGACACGCATCATGCTCATTGAGGTGCAACGCGTCCTCGATCACGAGCGGCTCGAGGCGATCGATCGGCTCGCGGCGGACAGCACTCCCATGATCCTGGTGGACCGCTCAATGGCCGCCCGGGCGGCACGCTTCAGCACCCTCCTCAGCTGGGCGTTTCCAATGCCGCATTTCTGGCGACTTTCGGGGTCCGTCGTGTCGCTGACGGACATGGGGCCATTTTCTCCCGCTGAAATCCTGGCGGAAACGATCCGCCATCTCGGGGGACCGGGATCGCCCGAAGAGGACCGCCTCTGGCTCGCGGAGAACTTCGTCCGCGTCGAAAGGGCGATCACCGCCACTGCCAACGAACGGCTGCGCCGGATGTACGCCATGATTGATGCATCGTGGGGCCATGCCATCTACGACTTACACGCTCCGTTCGCGGAATGCCGGGCTGCCCTCGACCGGGAGCCGGCCGTCGAGCCTGCGCTGCTGGAGGAATCCGAACGTGCCGAGAAATTCACGGAAGCTCGAACGTGGTTCGACGATAGTCCCGAGGCCCGCGCCATTGCGTTGAACCAAGGACGACCACTGTTGGGGACCGTGCTGCTCCGGCCCGGCTCATGGAAGATCCAGGCTTCGAGCGGCTCGCGGCTGGACCAGCTTCGGAAGCTCTTCGAACAACGGCTGGGCAACCGGGTGCAGTTTTCCCGCGAACGCCGCGATGATCTGGGGACCCGGCTCGCCGAAAACGTTCCCGCAACCTCCGACCCGGACATCATTGTACCCCGACTGCTGGAACACGTCCACGCACCGGCTTTCTCCATTTCAAAGATGCCGATCTCCCCTTCAGCCAGCCCCGCGGCATTGTCGGAGCTTGTGCGCGGCAACGAATGGAAGACTTTCCCCGACGAGCCGGTCCCTGCGCTCGACGGCCACACGCCGCGCGAAGCCGCGAGCAACCCCGCCCTCCGCCCACGACTGATTCAACTCATGAAGAGCCATGTTCGCGGCGTCGACGAAGAGAACCTTCAAAAGGGGGGGCATTCCGACATCAATCCCCTTCTCCGCGAACTGGGTTTGCACGAGATCGATTTCCCTCCGCCGCCGCGCCGCACTTCATCGCCACGGGATCACGAGCGTGATTCGGGAGAAGATGACGAGGATGAAATTTCCAACGCCTCCTCCAGGGCGCGACCTGTCACCGGACCGGTGCTGCCCCCGCTCCCGCGCGACCGGCCGCTGACGGCGGATGAAGCCGAGGCGCGCGTTCAGGCGGCCATCGCCGGATTTGAACGGGCCGGCGATGCCCTCGAGACCATTTCCGCCTCGGGCAGCACGATCGTCGACGATCTCCTTCAAGTCACCGACGGGCTGATTGAGGAGCATGATTTTCACTTTCTCGTGCCGTTTCTGATCTCGATCTGGTTTGTTCTGGTGCCTGCAGGATCGCGGGCTCCGCTGCTGCCACGGGAGACTCTCAGGAAGGCCCTCAGGCGCGATCTCGGGTTGATGACCTCCACCGCTGACCTGGAGAAGGTTCCTGACTGGCTGATACAGAATCGGCGCCAGCCTGCACTGACGCTTTACGTGATGGGGAACTGCACAGGCAATCTTCCCCGCGTACCCAAGAACATGAGACCGAGACCCGAAGTTCAGACGGTCATCGGTCTGATCCTGGCTACTGTCATTGAAGAACTGGACCGCGCCGTCCGCGGCTGAGACGGACCAATTCATTTCAACCGCGAATAAACGCCAATGCCCGCGAATGAAGCCACGCCGATTGAGTACGGACGACGAACTGAACGCTGACCAATGGCTCACTTGGAAGGTAAGCGTCCACCGGAGTGCCCCCAGTGAGGGCTTGACCGGGTCGTAACAGTGAGAGCTACGCGTTGCCGGGAAGGCGTAACAGTGACACCCACGCAGAGCCACCGATCGTAACGGTGAGATTTACG
>WYBX01000131.1 GCA_011525695.1 Verrucomicrobiia bacterium | reverse complement strand
GTTGCCACGACGCAGTAGCCTTCGGTTGCAGGCGGGTGAACGTTCCGCCTGACGGGGACTTGCACCCCGCTGTGTGGACGCCCTCACAGGCGCACGAGGGACGCCCTCCGTGGCGTCCACAAACCCATTGCGACCTTCATCCTGCGCAGCCCGTCGATTTCATTGGCCGTGACGGAGCACGGCCCTCCATGCGGCGTGCGCTCGGGAAATGGCCCCACCACCTCCACGATCTGCCGGCGCGCCTCCTGCTGGTGGCGGGCCCAGTCCGCGCGGGACTCGAGCCGGTCGACAGCCGCCTTGCGCGCTGCCAGCCGCGCGAATGCTTCGTCGGCGAAGTCCTTGTACAGCGCGTTAGGCGCGTCGGAATAGATCGCCCAGAAGTCGAGCACGCTGGCATGAGCGGCGAACGGAGGCGGAAGCGGGGGCGGGCTGACGGCCATCGTCGCGCTATATGTAGTACATCTCCTCCGTCTTGCCGCTCGCCAGCCGATCCAGGGTGTAACTCCTGGTCTTTGCGACCAGCTCCGCGCTGATCTCGCCCCAGACCTGCTTGAGCCGGCGGCCACTCCGGCCCTCGAAGTTTCCGCTGAGGTGCAGGCACTGCCCCTCCACCGCCATCAGGACGTCGTGGAGCGAGATCTCCTCCGGCGGCCGGGCGAGCACATAGCCGCCCTGCTTTCCCCGGCGACTCGTGATCAGCCCGTAGTCGCGAAGCTTGATCAAGATCTGGGCGAGGAAATTCCTCGGCACCGATTCCGCCCGCGCGAGCTGCTCGAGCTGCGCCAGTTCACCGCGTCCGTGCAGTCGGGCGAGTTCCGCCATCACGCGGCACGCGTAGTCGACCTGGACGGAGATTTTCAATCGATCAGGGGCTCGTTGGTTCCGCAGCGCTGGGATCTTCCGGCATCGTTTTCGGTATCACGAGAGAATTCGAAACGCGCGCGCTCAGATGGCGTAATCGCCGTTCTCGGAACGCACCAGCTCGCGCGGCGGCAACAGCATGCCGGCCGCCACCGTGGCATTGGTCCCCGGCTCGATCAGGATGAAAGAGCCGGTCAGCCGGTTGACCGCATAGCCATCAAAGACCAGTGGCTTCGCGGTGCGCAGCCGGATCTGGCCAATGTCATTCACGCCCAGTTCTGCCGGCTCCGGCTCGGCCTCGAGCGTGCCCATGTTGAGCTTGTGCGCAATCCCCGTCACCACGGCCTGGACCGTATGGGTGGTGTGCTTGAGCAGGTATTTCCTTCCCCGCTGCAGCGGCCGCGGGTGCATCCAGCACATCTCGGCCTGCAACTCGCAACTCGATCCCGGCAGGTGGTCCGCGCCCACCAGCATGCTGCCGCGGCTCACGTCGATATCGTGCTCGAGCAGGAGCGTGACCGACTGCGGGCAAAACGCCTCCTCCACCGCGCCGTCATAGGTCCAGATTTCCCTGACCGTCGTGACCACGCCGGCCGGCAGCACCAGGACCTTCTGCCCGGTCCGGACAATCCCGCCTGCGATTTGGCCGCTGAATCCGCGAAAATCATGCAGCTTCGGATCGGTCGGGTTGTTCGGCCGGTTGACCCACTGCACCGGCAGCCGGAATCCCTGCAGGTTCCAGTCGCTCGCGATGTGCACCGACTCGAGGTGCCCGAGCAGCGTCGGCCCCGAATACCAGGGCGTGTGCGGCGACGGATCGACGACGTTGTCGCCATGCAGCGCGCTCAGCGGGACGAACTTGACGTCCTTGATGTCGAGCCGCGGCAGGAATTCCTCGAACTGGGCGCGAATCTCCAGGAACCGCTGCTCGCTCCAGCCGACCAGATCCATCTTGTTCACCGCCACGACGAGGTGCGGAATCCGGAGCAGCGACGCGATCGCCGTGTGCCGCCGGCTTTGCTCAATCACGCCGGCCCGGGCGTCCACGAGCACGATCGAGAGGTTCGCCGTCGAGGCGCCCGTCACCATGTTCCGGGTGTACTGGACGTGGCCCGGAGTGTCCGCGATGATGAACTTGCGGCGCGGCGTGGCGAAGTACCGGTAGGCCACGTCGATCGTGATCCCCTGCTCCCGCTCGGCCCGAAGCCCATCCGTGAGATTGGCGAGGTTGATCTGGCCGCCGCCGGTGATGTCGGCCGAGCGTTCCAGCGCCTCGAGTTGATCCTCCATCAGCGACTTCGAATCGTAGAGCAGCCGGCCGATCAGGGTGGACTTGCCGTCATCGACGCTGCCACAGGTGTTGAAGCGGAGAATGTCGACAGGGACGTTCACGGGTGCGGTCGGTGGCATGAGTTCTTCGGTAAACATGGCGGGTGGCGACGCGGCGGGCTAGAAATAGCCGGCCTTCTTGCGGTCCTCCATCGCGGCCTCGGAAGCCTTGTCGTCGGCCCGCGAGCCGCGCTCGGTCACGCGGGCCGCCGCGATTTCCGTGATGATGTCACTCACGTTCGCCGCGGGCGAGACCACCAGCCCCGTGCTGATGATGTCCCCAATCGTCCGGACGCGCACGACGAGTTCGCGAACTTCCTCGCCCGGTTTCGGTGGGAGCAAATCGGTGACCGGCAGCCACTGGCCGCCACGCCGCACGCAATTGCGCCGGTGGCTGAAATAGATGGTCGGAACCTCCAGCCTTTCCCGCTGGATGTACTCCCAGACATCCATCTCGGTCCAGTTGCTGAGCGGGAACACGCGCATGTTCTCGCCGGGATTCAACCGGCCGTTGTAGAGATTCCAGATCTCCGGCCGCTGCGTCTTGGGATCCCACTGGCCAAAGCTGTCGCGAAAACTGAAAAAACGCTCCTTGGCGCGGGACTTCTCCTCGTCGCGCCGGGCGCCGCCGATGCAGCAGTCGAACCGGTATTCCTCGATGGCGGCCAGCAGCGTGGGAATCTGGAGCCGGTTGCGGCTGATTTCACCCGGCGCGGGGATGGCAACCCCGCTGGCAATCGCATCCTCGACCCGGCGGACGATGAGCTTGGCGCCGAGTTCGCGGGCGCGCCGATCGCGAAATTCGTTCAGCTCCGGGAAATGGTGGCCCGTGTCGACGTTGAGCAGCGGCATCGGGAGGTCCGACGGCCGGAAGGCCTTTTCCGCCAGCCGCAGAAGGCAGATGGAATCCTTGCCGCCGGAGAACAGGAGCGCCGGCCGCTCGAATTCACCTGCGACCTCCCGCATGATGTGAATCGCCTCGGTTTCGAGGTGCTGAAGATGATCGAGATGGTAGCTGGTCATGAGGACTTTGTCGGGCGTGGTGCCGGTCAACAGTGGACTCCGGAAGTCAATGCGCTCGGCCGGATGTCCACCCCGACAAATTCCTCATTTCGCCGCGACGCGGCGTGAAGGACGAATCGATGAGGGCACATCGGATGGCGATGCGGCGAGCTCGACGCAGTTCGATCAAGAACTGCTCTGGGTTCACGCAAGTTTCCGAAACCGGACAGGTCGTGCGTTTCATCCCGCTATTCTCTCTGAACCTGAGCCGCCGGCAGTTCCGACTGCCGCTCCGCCCCAGGCGGCATGCAGCCCGCATTCACGTTTCTCGTCGGCCTTCGCCGGATCGAAGTAATCCCATTCGTTCGGCAACTGATGCTGCTCCAGATAAGCCTCCATCCCGGCGTCCGAATGATAGAAGAACGGGCTGACCTTCAGGGCGCCGAAATTCTCGTCGCGTGAAACGATGTCGAGCCCGGCACGGTTCGGGTTCTGAACCTTCCGGAGCGCGGTGAGCCATACCGTCGGCGCCAGCTCCCGCATCCCGCGTTGAAACGGTTCGAGCTTCATCAGCGCGCTGAACTTTTTCAGCGCCGCCTCATCCTCGGTGGTCGGGATCGGCCCGTGAACCGCGTCGCGATGCGCCGCCGTGATTTTGGGGAGATAGGGCTTCAGGTTCAGCGAGAGCCGGGCGCGCAGCTGCTCCGCGTGGTGATAGGTTGCCGGCCGGTTGTAACCGTGGTCGACCCAGAGGACCGGGACCTCGGGCTGGACCTGCACCACCAGGTGGAGGATCGCGGCCTCGTAGGGGCGGAAGTTCGTTGAAACAATCGCCCGTCCGTGGGACCGGGCAATCGCCCAGCGGACAATGTCGAGCGGTGAGGCGGAGCGGAGTTCAGCGTTCCACCGGGCGATATCGGCAGGAGTCATTTCAGGAAGCAATCGGCGACAAATCCGTGGGAAAACCGGCCCCAGTCCTGCTCATCAGCGCCACGAAAACCAGGCGACCGACACGGACCACGTCGTTCAACACCAAGGATTTTGATGAATCTACAAACATGACACCGAGAATGCTTGCGCCTGCTTGCCAAAGGGTAAAGTCTAAAAGACGTCATATTGACTAAAGAAGTCATGTTTAACCAAAACACCTCCAAACGCCAACAGTTTGGAAGCATTTCAGCCTTCTTCCGCACATCGCAGGGGCAGCCCCAGCCATGAGCGTCTCCGGCACAGTGCACCTCGTCGGTGCAGGTCCGGGTGACCCGGAACTGCTGACGCGCAGGGCCCACCGGCTGATCACCGAGGCAGATGCCATTGTCCACGATTATCTCGTCGGTCCCGATATCCTTGCCCTGGGTCGGCCCGATGCGGAACGGATATTTGTCGGCAAGAAAGGAGGCGGCTTCTGCTGCCCCCAACGCGAAATCGAAGCCGTCCTGATCCGGCTGGCCCGTGCAGGCAAACAGGTGGTGCGGCTCAAAGGCGGCGATCCTTTCGTCTTCGGCCGCGGGGGAGAGGAAGCCGAGGCGCTCGTGGCTGCTGGCATTCCCTTCGAGATCGTGCCCGGCGTCACTTCCGCGCTCGCGGCCGCAGCCTATGCGGGAATTCCCCTCACCCATCGATCCCATAGCTCAGCCGTCGTCTTTCTGACCGGGCATGAGGATCCGGCGAAGCCCGACGCAGCGATCCACTGGGAATCGTATGGCCGGCTCGGAGCCACGATCTGCCTCTACATGGGGATGAAGAATCTCGAAACCATCACCCGCCGGCTTCAGGCCGGCGGGATGGACGCCGATACGCCGGCTGCGGTGATCCAGGCCGCCACGACCGACCAGCATCGGCAACTCGTCTCGACCGTCAGCCAGATTGCCCTCGAATCCGAACATGCCGGTTTTGGCGCTCCGGCGATCGTGGTGATTGGCCCCGTCGCCGCACTTTCCGAAAGACTGGCCTGGTTCACCGAGGCCGCCGCCGCTCCGCTCGCGGCGTGCGGAGCATTGCCCGCCGGGCTCCCCTCATGACCATCGCGCTCGTCGACAATGGATCGCTGGAGCCCGCGGCGCATCGCAACCTGCGCACGCTCGCCTCGACCCTTTCGGTCCGGACCGGCACGACCGTCCACGCGGTTTCCTGGAAGCATTCGGATCGGTTGGCGGCCGACTCGCTCGACGGCTCGCCGGGCCTGACGATCCGGCCATGGCTCCGCGCCGAGTTCCATCGTGGCGAGCGCGATTTTCTGTTCGTGCCCTACTTCATCAGCGCGCAGGGCGCGATTGGTTCCGCGCTGCGGAGGGAACTCGAGGAACTCAAGGTCGAACTCGGCGGGTTTCGGTTCAACTTTGCCGATGGGCTGGCTGTGCGGGGTGTCCTGCCGCAAATCGTGGCTGATGGGATCCGCGAGGTCATCGACGCGCGGCAATTGATCCGGCCAGCCGTCATCGTGGTCGATCACGGCGGGCCGGCCGCGGCTTCCGCACTCCTCCGGGATCAGGTCGCAATCCGGGTACGGTCGGCGCTCGGCCCGGCCATAGGCCCGCTCGCGGCGGCGTCGCTCGAGGGCGCGGATTATCCGCACAATCACCCGCTCCTGGAGGAGCAGCTCACGCGCTCCGGCTTCAGCAGCGGCGATGTCGTCATTGCGCCCCTCTTTCTCGCCCCGGGCCGGCACGCCGGCACCCGGGGCGATCTCGCCCAGATCGCCCGCGCCGCCGAAGACCGGCTCGGCTCGGCCGGGTTGCGCAGCCATTTCACGAAACTAATCGGCACGCACCCCCTGGTGGCCGAAACCTTGTCGGCCTCGCTCTGCGACGCACTGGCCGCATTTCCCACGCTTGTCCATGAGCTCCACGCCTGAAACGATCACGACGCCCATTCCCGAAAGGCCGCTGCACAAGAACGAGCAGCTGAAGGCCGGAAGCAATTTCCTCCGGGGAGACATCCTCCGCGATCTGGCCGATGGCTCCACGGGTGCGGTCACCGAGGAGAGCACGCAGCTGATGAAGTTTCACGGCGTGTACCAGCAGGATGACCGCGACGTCCGGAACCAGCGGCGCAAAGAGGGTCGCGAAAAGGCCTTCATCTTCATGGCCCGGGTTCGCACGCCCGGCGGCGTGGTCCAGCCCGCGCAATGGCTCGAACTCGACCAGCTCGCCGACTCGCATGCCAACGGCACCCTCAAGCTCACCACCCGCCAGTCGTTCCAGTTCCATGGCGTCGTGAAGGGCGATCTCCGGCCGCTGATCCGGCAGGTGAACGTCGCCGCCCAGCTCAACACCCGCGGCGCCTGCGGCGACATCAACCGCGGCGTGATGTGCAATCCCAACCCGGATCAATCCGCCCTGCACCGCCAGGTCTGGCCGATCATGAAAGCGGTCAGCGATCACCTGCTGCCGCGGACACGCACCTACCACGAACTCTGGGTGGACGACACGCTCGTCGATGGCGGCGAACCCGAGGATGAGCCGATCTACGGGCGCAGTTACCTGCCCCGCAAATTCAAGATCGTGTTCGCCGTGCCGCCGAGCAACGACGTCGACGTCTACGGCCACGATCTCGGGTTCATTGCGATCGCGGATGCAAGCGGACAGAACCTGCTCGGATTCAATGTGACCGTCGGCGGCGGCCTCGGCATGTCGCACAACCAGATCGAGACCTTCCCGCGGCTGGCGGACGTCCTCGGCTTCTGCACCCCCGACCAGGTGGTGGATGTCGCAGAGAAGGTGGTCACCGTACAGCGCGATTATGGCGACCGCGTCGACCGGAAGTTCGCCCGCTTCAAGTACACGATTGCGAATCGCGGGCTCAGCTGGTTTCGCCAGGAACTCGAGCGCCGGCTGGGCTATCAACTGCCCGCACCGCGCCGCTTCGAGTTCACGCACAGCAGCGACCGCTACGGCTGGACCGAGGGCGAAAACGGCCACGCCCACTTCACCCTGTTCATCCAGAGCGGCCGCGTCAAAGACACGGCTGATTACAAGCTGAAGACGGCGTTGCGTGAGATCGCCCGCGTGCACCGCGGCGACTTCCGGCTCTCCGCCAACCAAAACCTGATCATTGCCAACGTCTCCCCGGCGGAACGGCCGCGGATCGAGGCGCTGTTGCGCGAACACCAGCTCGACACCGCCAATCGCGCCACCGGGCTGAAGCTCAATTCGATGTCCTGCGTGGCGCTGCCGACCTGCGGACTCGCCCTCGCCGAAAGCGAACGCTACCTGCCGGATCTCGTCCGGCTCCTGGAAACGGAAATCGAGGCGGCGGGACTGCGCGACGATGCCATCTCGCTGCGGATTACGGGCTGCCCGAATGGCTGCGGCCGGCCGTCGCTGGCCGAGATCGGCCTCGTCGGCCGTTCGCCCGGAAAGTACAACCTCTACCTGGGCGCCGCCTTCAATGGCTCACGGTTCAATGTCCTCTACAAGCCATCCGTGCCCACGGCCGAACTCGCGCCGATCCTCGGGCCAATCTTCCGGCGCTATGCCGCGGAACGGCTGCCCGACGAACATTTCGGCGACTTCGTGATCCGCGCGGGGTATGTCACGCCCACCTACACGCCGCACGACTTCCATGAACAGGCGAAGGTCCTGAAAGGCGCTGAGATCTGACGCCTTCGGAACGTTGTGGCCGTGACGGAGCACGGCCCTCCATAAATCCGGTTCTGATTCCGGGATTCCAATATCCGTCCTGGAGGGACGACCTCCGTGTCGTCCACAACCCAATGTGACATTCATCCTGCGCAGCGAATCGATCTTAATGGCCGTGACGGAGCACGGCCCTCCAATACGAAACTCGTACATGGAGGGACGACCTCCGGAACCTGTCTCGCAACGTAGCGGATCCTTTTTCGATGGGGTGCGTCGTGTGTGATATGCGCCAGATTCTTACCGCCGACTACGGGCAACAGCTGCTATTGCCTCCGGC